>DBDJ01000068.1 GCA_002293525.1 Lachnospiraceae bacterium UBA935 | reverse complement strand
GTGCGCCGCCGGGCGCACATAAAAACAAAACCCCGTCCCTGTAAAAGGACGAGGTTAATTCCCGTTGTACCACCCGTTACACATACTCCCCGGAACCTCCGGCTTTATATGGCTTCCGATAACGGCGGAAAGCCGGCCTCCCTTACTGCCGCAACAAGTTGCGGGTTCGGTTCGCGACTGGGAAGTGATATTCGGTAACTGTTACTGATGCCGGTCTTACACCCTCACCGGCTCGCTGCAATGTTCGCAATTACCTACTGTCTTCGTCATTGTCTTTTCGATTGACTTACATTATTGAATGAGCCCTTGCAATAATAATCTTACTGATATGGTTACCTTACTAATGAAGTTACTAAACTATCTTGATTTTGTCAAGCAAAATAAATTTATGACTTAGGCTTACCGCAAGTATTTAGAACAGTTCAGCCTTCCGCCATTCCGCGAGGGTTTGTGACGTATTTCCTCAAAATCCCGAGAGTTGCAAACGCCAAATCGCTCTCTTGGCGATTTGTGTGCATCATTGTAATAGTTCATCTGTATATCTGCTCATAGAATAGCTATGGCTGAACTGTTACAGTATTTATTAATAATCTCATGTTTAATCCTATTAAGCTGATTCAGCATTCTTTCAGAACCAGCAAAAAACTCCATTTCTCTAATATCGTTATAGCTGGTATCTTCGATCGGTTTTTTTATGAAATCCTTGCTATCATTATCAATATTCAGATAGTTGAAAAAAAATGTACCTGAATAAGTAAAATTCTTTTCACTTGTGATACCATTTAATACCGAAGGTTCCAAGAAGGCAAGATAACTGTCTTTTTGATTCATTAAATTCTTTAGTCCGATATACGTAATTTCACCCTTTTCATTCATTTCAAAACAATCAACACTATAGATATAATAGCTTTTATTTATTTCCATGCCATCACCTTTTATGATATCATCCACTATGATTTCTTGCCCTAAACTGCTATTATAGTTTTTAATGTTACCTGTCGCATGAGCAATTATAACAATAGGCGCACTCTCTGTTTCATTAACATAATCATCTTCATAAGTAACTAGATTATTGTACAATGCCTCCTCTGTTTCCTCCATCGCAGGATTATCACCATATATAAAAGACAGTCCACAATTCATCGCATAGGTATCGTCAATATTCCTTAGATCCAAAAGTCCGGCATCCGTAAATTGCATCTTACATAACTGACCAATAGTAGCTGTTACCACGACTGCCAGAATTTGAAATATCATCCATCTTTTCATATCACACCCTCACTATCCGTAATTTTCCCATCCGAAATGTAGTATTTTTTCTGGCATAGTTCATCAATGTCCTCGCTGCTATGACTGGCAATTATCACCAATGCGCCACGTGCAGCTTCTTCTTTGATAACCTTTCGTATTAAAGCAACCCCATTATGATCTAAGGCGTTAGTCGGTTCATCAAGAAATAGGAAATCAGGTTTTTCCATAATTGCCTGGGCAATAGCAATTCGCTGTTTCATACCCAGCGAATACTTTCTTATGGTTCTTTTATCATCTGGATCCAAACCGACACGTCTGATGGTGTCAATAACCTCCGTTTTACCAATTACATGGTTGATTCCGGCTAAATACATTAAGTTCTTAAAACCGGTAAATTCCGGATATAATGAAGCGTTTTCGATTACCACCCCTATTTTTTTCAAAGGACTGCCTTTTTCATAAGCCACTCCGTCATCCATCATAATACATCCGCTACTTGGTTTTACTAAACCGCTCAGGATGCGGAACAGCATGGTTTTTCCTGAACCGTTCTCACCGATCAGTCCATATACAATGCTGCTTTGAAAAAAGAGATTAATATCATCTAAAACCAGATTTCCCTTAATATTTTTTGTTAGCCGTATCGTTTTTATTGTATGCATAAGTCTCCCTTATTTCTCTTCAGCGTCATATAAAGCAATATCTTGCTTATTTACAAATCTTGCTCCCAATAACACGGTAGCTGTAATCAGCATAAAATAGTAGATTATATAAAAAAATAAAAATATTTTGTTTTCAATAATATCTATGTTAATACTTGACATTGGATTCAGTAGCAACAGATAGCGAAAGCTTCCCATAAATGATTGCCCTTGCAATGACATAAATAATAAGATAACAATTACCAGATATGTTAAAATAAACCCTGTTCCATTTCCAAATCTAATAGATATCATATTAATGAGTAACGTAGTAAGCATTAACATGAATGAAATAATAATAAAGAGTATCATTACTAAATTAATATCACCCCAGTAAATTCTATGGACGCTGGCAACTGTGCAAATTAAAAGGTTACAGGCAAGGAAAATCAAGCTATATAACATTGATATCAGGAATAATCTGACGCACTTGCTGACAAACCATACTTTTCTGCTTTTAAGTCTTGAAAACACATAAATACTATTATATCTAAACTCTTCCGAAATCAGATTACCATACAAGATATTGAACAGAAACATATATATCAATTTATCGATAACCAATACAAAGACACGAACATCTCCAACTTGAACCCGCTCAAACATTTTTAAAATCAACAATTCACTAATCGTTATCTCGATCGTTCCCGCATATAAAAAATTATCAACAGACATAATGAAAGTAACGGGAATTATTAACAGTGTCTTTAGAATCTGTCTTCTCGATGTCATTAATTAAAATATATCCTTTCTCGTAGATCTCCATACGGCACTGGCACAAAATAGTATTAAAATCATAACCAATACCGTAAATACTAGATAATACCTACCGGCACTACTATTAAAACTGCTATATGTCATCCACCTAAAATTTATGTATGGTACTTTATCCATATTTGCCCTAAATACCAAATCAATAATAGTTCCCAATAGAAATACTGTGTATACAGGCAGAAATAAAATCATCTTATGTTTCGTCAGAAAAAAGGAGCACGCCACGGAAAACATGCTTAATACTCCAGAAAAAAAAGATAAAATTAATATATACAATGCATTATTTAAAAAAGGACTAAATAAATAAACACGCAATAAAGGTTGCCCGACAAAATCTGTATTTATATAAACATTGGATCCCGACAGCTCTTCAAAATAAGAAACCAGATTATAGGGACCCCAAGGAGTATGATAATTTTCACGAAAAGTAAGATAACATAAAATAATATTGACAAAAAAGGGGATTAATATAATAAAAAAACCACCTATAAAACCAGCGATTAATTTACTGGTATAATACTTAAATACGTCAAAACGGCTTAACTGATATGCAATGATTCCGCTATATAAATCGTCTAAATAAGAAAAGGCAAATGGGAAAACTACAAGAAATGGAAATAATGCTTCAAATATATTCCAGTAAGGAGCATAATCATTTCCTGAGAAAATAAAACTTGCTGAATAAATATTAATAATATCGCTTCCAATATATTTTACGGAATCACTAAGATAGGATACTATATTGTATAACATAATAATAGTAAATGCTAACTTAAAACTAAATTTATTAATCATCAGCAATATCTGCATCTTAATTGCATAAAACATTTTCCTCTCCTACTACTTGGTAATTAATTGCTCGCGGATTCAAATAATTGAATCCGCCGCAATTAATTATTAATCAAATTTCATATAGAAAATCTAATTAACATCTGCATTAAGTGTTGCATCAACATAACAATCAAGACTGGCATCATTTCCCATAGCGTAAAATGTCAAAACAGTACCTTTTTTATTATAAGTGCCCTTCAAGGTGAACTTTACTGTTTTATCAATTTCACATGATTTAGAGCTGGCTTGATTGCCGCTACTCCCAAGCTGAAAATATGCCTTTTTGTAACTTGTGGTCGGATCACCGTTAGCTTTATAAAATTTTGTTATCTTGACACTGGCATAGTCAGTCTCTGAGGCCTTTGTCACTGTTCCAATATATTCATATTCATTACTGTCAACAAATTGATAAGTGACATCTTTACTGGCCGCCATGACGGTAAGCGTATTACTAATAATAAAAATCATGCACAATGCAATTGTAATCATTTTACTTCTTGAATTTATTTTTATCATAGTTACTTCACTTTCTTTTAAATATTATTGTAGCATATTATGTTGTATTATTTTAGGTTGTATTATTTTATTTGCTCAAATATTGCATTTTAAACAAATATATGGTACAATAGCTTCGAGTCGGACTTTCATGATTTTCACTTTGGGCTTTCCCTTGAGATTTTCATGAAAGTCTATTATTTGGTGGCCGTGCATTATATTTATCTATCATTATTTCCCCCTCTCTTTAAGATTCCCAATCAACTTATAATAAATATATAACATAAAGTGGTTTTAGTCAATACAATAGTAAAGTAGTTTTTTAACTTTAAATATATTATTTTGTTTATTATTTTTAAATAATTTTGTTATTTAGACAAAGACTTAAATAAGAAACTAAATAACGTTATATAAATAAAAAAATATTCATTCCAAGAAAAATTATTGTGCTCTTGAATTAAAATAACTCATTACGATTTGATTAGACTGATTTTTCATATATTGATAACATAATCCCGTCTTTGACAGTTAGATAATAAAAAACTGCAGCTCCCTTTTTATGGGAATCTGCAGCGATTGAAGTTTCTAATCTATCCTGTTTTTATCATCGTATTACCCACCATAAGCTCATAAAACTTAGGATTAGTCCAAGCATCATAAGAATAAGAATCCGACTCTTCCCAGTGTTCAAACGCACCGACTATTTCCGATTCACTGCCAAAAACTTCTATTGCAGCATCCAACAGGGTCTGATAAGTCACCTGATCAAAATATGGAGCGCTGACGATAGTTCCTTACTAAGTCCCAACGAAAAAGTAGTGTTCGCAAGGCTCGGGGGCCGGAGGGCTCCCCTATCTTTTAGTTGACATTACATTAGAAAAGTAACATTAATTCCAAAAGCGAAAATACCCGTCCCTTTACGCCACTAGACGATTCCATAATAATAATGTAATATAAACATACAGCCATCAACAGCATTGCAAGTTTACCAACTATAGGAGAACACATGGACAGACAGAACCTGACCCTGCTTACCGATTTATATGAGCTCACCATGATGCAGGGCTATTTCAAACACAAGGACCGCAATGAAACCGTTATCTTTGACGCCTTCTACCGCACCAACCCCTGTAACGGCGGGTATGCCATCATGGCCGGCCTGGAACAGCTGATTCACCTCATCAAGGAGCTGCATTTTTCCGACGAAGACATAATCTACCTGCGGAGCCTGTCGATCTTCGCCGAGGATTTTCTTTCCTACCTCAAAGACTTCCGTTTTTCCGGCGACATCTATGCTATTCCGGAAGGCACGGTCATCTTCCCGCGGGAACCCTTAATCAAAGTCATTGCCCCGATCATGGAAGCCCAGCTGATTGAAACTGCGGTTCTCAACATCATCAACCATCAAAGCCTGATTGCCACCAAAGCCGCCCGTGTCTGCTATGCCGCCAAGGGCGACGGCATCATGGAATTCGGCCTGCGCCGGGCCCAAGGACCCGATGCCGGGATCTACGGCGCCAGGGCCGCCGTCATCGGCGGCTGTGTCGGCACTTCCAATGTCCTCTGCGGCCAGCTTTTCGACGTTCCGGTGAGGGGGACTCACGCCCATAGCTGGATCATGAGCTTCCCCGATGAATATACCGCATTCAAGACCTACGCCGAAATGTATCCCCATGCCTGTATCCTGCTCGTAGACACCTATGACACGGTCAAATCCGGCATCCCCAACGCCATCCGCGTCTTTTCCGAAATGATCGACGCCGGCATCAAGCTTACCAGCTATGGGATCCGTCTGGACAGCGGCGACCTGGCTTATCTCTCCAAAAAAGCCCGTGCCATGCTGGATGCCGCCGGCCATACCGATGCCGTCATCTCCGCTTCCAATGATCTGGACGAGTATCTGATCGAAAGCCTGAAAGCCCAAGGCGCCATGATTACTTCCTGGGGCGTCGGTACCAACCTGATTACTGCCAAGGATAATCCGGCCTTCGGCGGTGTCTACAAACTGGCCGCCATCATGAATGAAGAAGGGGAATTCATACCCAAGATTAAGCTATCAGAAAATACCGAGAAAGTTACCAACCCGGGGAATAAGACTACATACCGGATCTATGACAAGGAAACCGATAAAATCAAGGCAGATCTGATCTGTCTGGTCGGAGAGCAATTTGACGAAAAGGAGCCGCTGCTTCTCTTCGATCCCGGGGAACCTTGGAAAAAAACCCGCCTGCCCGGCGGCAGCTATCGGATCAGAGAACTGATGATACCGCTTTTCCAGAACGGAAAATGCTGCTATACCTCTCCCAAAGTCATGGACATCCGCTCCTATTGCCAGCAAGAACTGGATAGCTTATGGGATGAAACCAAACGGTTTGTCAATCCCCATACGGTATATGTAGATCTGTCCCAGAAACTCTACGAAACCAAAATCCGCCTGCTGGATGAGATGAACCGTTTCTAAGGGGACTCTGACGCAGTCCCTGAACACTACTTCCGGTTGATGCTGGTTGGGTCAAGGGCATCGCGCAGCGCGTCGCCGATAAAGTTGATCGCAATCACCAGTACTACGATCAGCAGTCCCGGCGGAATCCACAGCCACGGCTGTCTGGTCAGCACCGTCAGGGACTGGGCCCCGTTCAGCATATTGCCCAGGCTTGCCGTCGGCGGCTGAACACCCATCCCCAGAAAGCTCAGTGCCGCCTCGTCCAACATCGACAGGGCTACCACGCTGGTGGCATAAACCAAGATCGGTGCCACCGTATTGGGCAATATCTCCGAGAAGAGAATATGCCGAAGCGACATTCCCGCCACAATATTCCCCTTGACAAAATTAGTTTCCCGCAAGCTTAATACGTTGCCCCTCACCAGTCTGGCTATCCCCGGCCAGTCTACAAAGCCGAGAATCAGAATGATGCTCCACAGACCAGGCCGAAAAATTGACGCGGCTACTAAAACCAGCAATATATAAGGAAATGACATGACCATATCGGTAAAACGCATGATTACCATGTCCAGTATCCCGCCAAAATAACCGGCCAGCAGCCCAAAGACTACCCCGATCACCGTCGATATCAGGGTCGCCATGACTCCGACCAAAAGGGAAATCCGCATGGCATAAAGCAGACGGCTGAAGACGTCCCTGCCGATCTGGTCGGTACCCAGCCAAAATTCGCGTGACGGCGCACCGCTGAACGGGCCTACGATGGCATCCGGCGCATAGGGGGCGATGAGCGGGGCCAGCACGGCGGCACCTCCTAATATGATCAAAATTACCAAGCTGATATTGGCAAGATGGTGACGGCGGAATCTCCGCCATACTGTCTGACTGTAGCTTTCGCTGATGAGTTCTTTTTTTCTGGGCATGTTTTAACTCCATAATATTAGTTGTCAGGCCTATCATTTTTCCGATCGACTCTACTATTATACAGCCAGCGGACCCGTAAATCAACGCTATTCATTGCCGGTAAACATATCCGCCGGGAATGCTCATGACATTGAGCCTGAATCCGTCGAACCCTGATTTGCTTAAGTTAATGACATTGGGGTCTGAACAGTAACACAAAAGTAGGAGGTGATTGCACCTCCTACCCCTAAACCTCTTGCAAAAAACACAAATCCGGTTTATAATGCGTAAGCACCTCTATCGTATCCATACAGACCTCCTTTCTGTTTCCAGAAAGAACAACCGCAGACTATCCCCATTTATTCTGATCTTACTACAAACATAATATCATGTATTAAAACATATTACCAGTATAATCATAATGAATTTACTAATGAAAATTAGTGGCGTTACTTAACTAGTGAAAAACGAAAAAAATCATGATATAATGTTGATCATGGGAGGTAAGCCATTGATAAAAGTTGCGATCTGCGATGACGAAGCGGCGGAAGCCATAAAAATTGACAATTTCATCCGTGCCTATGACGATTGTGATATAAAAGTATATACGAATTCCCAGGAACTCGCCTGGGATATTGAGGACGGCGCGGCTTTTGATTTATATTTGCTGGATGTCGTGATGCCGAAACCAGACGGCATTGAGCTTGCACAGCTGATACGGAAGTGGGACGAAACCGCAGTCATCATATACCTTACGAGCCGGGATGACCGCTCTCTGGATGCTTTCCGTGTTTTTGCGTCTCAATATCTCGTCAAGCCGGTGAGCTTTGACACGCTGCGGCATGTGCTGGATATCGCGATTCTTTCGATAAAGGACAGGAACGCCAGAATCTTTATCCTGAAACACAAAGATGGCACCGAAGCGATACCCTTTCACAGAATCGTATACTGCGAGCTGGAAGACCGTACCCTGAGCTGCCTTACAGCCGATAATATAAAGCACCGCAGCACGACTTTGCGCATCCCGTTTAAAGAAGCGGTCAGCCCGCTGATCCAAGACCGCCGTTTCATCCGTCCGCACACATCCTACGTTGCCAATATGGATTATGTGCAAAGTATCCAAGGAAACACGCTGTCTATGAGGATCGGCGGCAGCATTCCTATCGCTCAGCGGGCTCTGAGCGAAATAAAAGAAAGATATCTCAGGCATTTCTTCCGAGGTGAACAGACATGATTCTTGACGATGCGATTCCCTATATCGGGCCGGTAATAGTAGTTGCTAATACCACCATAATGTTCCTTTGCATGCGGCCCAAGCGGGGGACATTGTTTACTCTCGGCATGCTTGTGCTAAACGCCTTAATCGTTCATCTATTTACCTTGCTGGTGGGACTGGTGGACATGTCCTACGTAAGGTTCTGCGGGATTTTCTTTTTACCGGGATATCTGCTCCTGTTTCGCGGGCAGCCTTTTCAGATCGTGTTCGCGTTCTTCATGCAATATCAAATCACTGCCCTGCCGACTCATCTTGCCGATGCGCTGGTCGGTGCCAGCATCGGCTACGACAGTCCGCACGCCCTTATCATGTTCTTAACGGTCTCGCTGGTTCTGCTGGCGATCTATATGGCGCTGGTCCTGCGGTATGGGCGGCAGCTCTTTGAACGGATGTTTCTGGACGGCAGGCGCGGCCAGTGGGTACTATACTCATTCGGAGCCATTTTCTCCTTTATGTTTGTCTTATCGGTCAACTGGGCAACCATGGGTGCCGTCTTGTATTTTGCCCTGATGCTGTTTATCCTATGGAGTTTTGGAGTTCTCTGCTTTATGATTATAAGCGCCCATGAAAAAGCGGCGCAGGTGCACAATACCGAAACGATGGCCTTGCAGATGAATGCCATGCGCGAACAGACAGAATCTGAGAAAAAGCATCGGGCGGATATGGAGATTCTGCGCCACGACATGCGTCATGAGATGGGAGCCATAACGGAGCTGTACCGCACCGGCAAAGCGGATGAAGCGGAGGCGATGTATGCTGATTGGCAGACTACACTTCATGATGCCGTACCGGCGCTTTTATGCGCCGAGCCGGTTTTAAATGCGGTACTCACTCGCTTGGGGCGAAAGGCGAAGGATAGAAATATTGCCCTTTATGTGAATTCAAATATTCCTGGCGAGCTTCCCTTAGATACCATAAAACTCTCCGTCATGGTAGCAAACGCCTTGGAAAACGCGCTGGCTGCTACCGACAAGGTCACGGAGGCGGAGCAACGGCTCATTCGTGTCAAGCTGATTCAGAGCGGCAACCAGATTGGCCTGGAGGTTGTCAACCCCTGCACTCTGCCAGTAGAATTCAATGAGGCTGGCCTGCCGGTAACCAATGAAATCGGACATGGCATAGGTGTACGCTCCATCGCGGCGTTTGCACGGGATAACGATTATATACTGGATTTCAGCAACACCGACAGTAAATTCACGATGCGGCTGGTGATGCGGCTTGATGATGCGGAGGTGCACCGGAATGAACTTTGAATTTGCCATTACCCTGATCGGGCCGCTTGTTCTGATTGTCAATATTGTAACCATGCTCCTTTGTTTCCGCCCCAAGCGGGGTCTGTTTTTTACCATAGCCGTATTTGCCGTCAGCGCGGCGGCCATACAATTCATTTATAACCCCCTCATCATGCGCACGGCTTTAGCACCTTATGGCGGAGTTATTATCATACCGGTTATGGTATTCCTGTTTAAAGGGCAGCTTTTCCAGAAATTATTTGCGTTCTTTATGGGAGGGCAGCTCTCCTCAATGACGGTGTCATTTGCCAACCTGCTGGTCAGTTCGGTAACAAGTACCGATAAGCCTGAAGGCCAAATGGCGTTTTTCGGGCTGTCCATGCTTTTTTTAGGTATCTATCTGGGATTAGTACTGCGCTTTGGGAGACGCTTTTTTGAGCGGCTGTTTGTGGATGGGCGCTCTGTCGATTGGGCCTTATATTCTTTCGGCGCAGCCTTTTCATTTTTTTTGTTTTCGGCACTGCAGCGGCCGGTCGTCAGCGCATTGCTGTATGTTGGCCTGATGCTGTTTATCCTCATTAGCTTCAGCGTTTTGTGCTATACGGTTATCAATACCCATGAGAAGGCGGCCAAGAAACACTATGCGGAAACACTTGACCTGCAAATGGGTGTCATGCGCGAGCAAACCGAGGCAGAAAAAAAGCATCGCGAAGATATGGAGATACTTCGCCATGACATGCGGCATGAGATAGGCATCATCATAGAGCTTTACCGCACCGGTAAAACCGCTGAAGCAGAGGCGATGTATGCCGACTGGCAGACAGCGCTGGCCGATGCTGTACCGGCGCATCTGTGCGCTGAGCCGATGCCGAACGCCAAGCCGATGCCGAACGCCAAGCCGATGCCGAACGCCGAGCCGACGCTGAAAGCCGAGCCGACGCTGAACGACGAGCCGATGTTGAACGCCGTCCCAGTTATTGAAAGATAGCGATACTTATGTTTATTAATCAGCGGTGTGGTTATTCCGAAGCACTGGTATAAAATAATAAATATAGCCTTCCCTTTTCATGCGCTGATCTTCGCCTTCCGATTACCATCGATTATGATAATCCTATCTATCGGAACCCCCAGCACTGCTGCCAGCACAACCAGATTATCTATGGTTGGCATCGCCGTTCCTTGCTGCCACTTGTAGATAGCCTGAGGAGTTGCAAATCCGAAGATATCCTGCAGCTCTCTGACGGTCAGACCTGCTGTCTCCCTCAGTCTCACAATGTTTCTTCCGGTAGCTGCCATATTGATAGTAGGCATAGGTAACATTTCTTCCTCCGCTTCTGCTTCAGCAGGCGAAGGAAGAATCTCCCCTGCCTTATACTGAAGCCTTAAAATTATAAATAGGTTTCATCACATCAATAACATCCACTGATTCTTTGATTACATCTATGATGTCCGACAGACTCTTGTATGCCATCGGTGCCTCATCCAATGTGCTTTCATTAATTGATGTGGAATAAACACCACCCATTGTCTCTCTGTATTCATCCATGCTTAGGTTTGCCTTCGCTTTTGTTCTGGACATAAGCCGCCCGGCGCCGTGAGGGGCGGAATAATTCCACTCCGGGTTACCCTTACCGACAGCTAATACACTTCCATCTCTCATATTGATGGGAATCAGCACTTTTTCGCCGCTATGGGCCGCTATGGCACCCTTTCTCAAGATCATTTCCTCTGTGTCAATATAATTATGAATCGTATGGAAGGCTTCGCCTCCAGTCATTCCTGTTCTCTCCAAAATAATCTCGGCAATTTTCTCGCGGCTCCGGCGTGCGAAAGCCTGGCAGAGCTCAACATCATGAAGATAATCCGCAAGATATTTTCCTGATAAATAGCAAAGGTCCTCCGGCATACTCGTCTCAGACTCATATACCTGCCAGTAGAGTTGCTTTAACGCCGTCTGGATTTCACTTCTGCGTCCCTGCTCCTTATAGGTCCTGATGATTGCATCACGCTTCTCGATATAATCTCCATATCCGCAATTAAGATTGATCGCCAGTTTCTGATAAAACTCTGCTACCTGCTTGCCAAGATTTCTTGATCCTGTATGAATGACAAGGTATTTCGTTCCATCCTTGGATTCATCTATCTCGATAAAGTGATTGCCGCCGCCAAGGGTTCCCAGTGAACGCTCTAATCTCTTCGTATCCCGCAGCTCTCTGTAACTGGCAAGACCCGTCAAATCGAATCTCTCTTGGCGGCCCTCCCACACATTCATTCCTGACGGAATAAAATGTGCCGCCTCATCAACCTTTTCAAAATCAATATCTGCCTTGCCCAGATTCACGGTATACATGCCGCATCCGATATCAACTCCCACTACATTGGGAACCGCCTTATCGATTATTGTCATTGTGGTTCCAATAGTGCAGCCTTTACCGGAATGAACGTCAGGCATGATACGGATCCGCGACCCCTCCGTCATGGGATAATCGCACATGCGTCTGATCTGCGCTATCGCTTCCTCCTCCACTACCCTTGCGTAGCAGATGGCTGTATTTACTTTTCCTTTGATTTCTATCATATCCATGTTTATACCCCCTATCCGATGAATGATATTCAGCATCTTCAGCGGATTTAGAATCAATCGTTGAAAGTGATTTACTTTCAACTTTCCTTGCCAATTTCAGTGACATTGCCATTGGGCAGTGCCCCGCAGGAGATTCGAACTCCCGACCATCTGATTAAAAGTCAGATGCTCTACCAACTGAGCTAACGGAGCATTCGGTTTCTAGCTACAAAAAATACCGCCTACCATGTGCATCCACACAAGATAAGCGGTTTAAAGTCTATGTGTCCGGTTGTCTGTTCCTACGACAGGCTAACATCCATCACCACAGCATCCCCTTCAAGCTTATTCTTAATCTGAATACCAAAAGCTCTAAATCCAAAATAGCCAATGCTTTGCTTTGCTTGTTTGCGTTCTGTATTTTTAAAACTTTTCAGAAATAAATATCTTGGCCGAATTGCTGTGAACATCTTTTATCCTTTCTCAGATCCATTTCCTTGGAATGTGCTTTTCTTTCCTTGGAATGTGCTTTTCTTTCCTTGGAATGTGCTTTTCTTTCCTTGTTATCGACATAATAACATGGTTAGCTTAGTTTGTCATTATACTTGTGGTATAAATAAACCGGTTTTTTAAAAATATTGCAGAGATTGCCGCTGTTATGTGCTATACTATTCATGTCGGCTATGTCACCTGCGCACCGTGAAAGGGAGCAGAGTCATCATTTGAAGCGAGGTATAAGATGCAGGTTAAAGAAGTGTTGTTGCTGCTGACCGACCATTGGGCGGACTGGGAAGCGAGCTATGCAATTGCCGAGATAAATTCCACCGGAAACTATTTGGTCAAAACAATATCTGTTGACAGGTATCCCAAGATATCCATCGGTGGGCTTAGAGCAGAAATTGATTATACTGTCAATCAATACCAATGCTTTACTAGTCTTGCAATGCTCATCTTGCCGGGTGGTTTTTCATGGGGAGAGCACCCGTATCAAGAAATTGCTGATTTCGTAGCAAAAGTCCATGAAGCAAGTGTTCCGATTGCGGCCATATGTGGCGCCACTGTATTCCTTGCCAAGCATGGCTTCTTAGACCATACAAAGCACACAGGTGATGAATTTGATTATTTTATGGAGGAGCTAAAAGGGCAGGATTATAAAGGGCAGACGAACTTTGTTTCGACTCAGCTAGTCGCTGATAACGGATATATAACAGCTAATGAAACAGCCGCCCTGGAATTTGCCCGTGAAATATTTCATGTATTGGAAATCGATACAAGTGATGAAATAGATGCTTGGTATGATAAATTCAAGCATGGTATGATCCGATAGCTATGGTGGGTTATCATTATAAATATATTTGAGCGTTAGTTATTGGTAACTGCATTAAAGTTATGCCAAATAGTATAAAAAATAGATGTTGATTTCAGATAATTTCTGAAATAACATCTACCTTCATAACTTTCAGTGATTTTTATTTTAAAGAAAATATATTAGCAATTTTTTTTAAATCGGACCAGCATACATTATTATGCTCCAAATTATTTTATTATCTTCCATATCAAAATATAGCCTTCCATTATGTGGCTTTAGTGTAATTCTTACATCTTTAATTAATTTCTTATTCCTTTTCAGAAATTGACTTTTATATATATCATCTGAAACTTCATAAGAGTAAATCCAATATGTACATACATATTCAGAGTCATATTTCATAATAAAGCTTAAATCCTTATTTTCTCCCTCTATAAGTTCTTTCTTTACTGCATCAAATACATTGTTCAATATTATATTAAACACATTTTTTTCAATATCCATCTGCTCAGGAATTAATATCTTGCACTTTACTTTTACACTGATTTCTTCAATTTCTTTTATTCTAGCATTAATGATGCTGTCTATTTCCAGATTGTCGGTCTCAATCAGATTGCTTTCAATATCAAGCGTTTCCATCAGAATATCATCCATAAGCTCCCGAAGTTTATTATCTTCTCCATAATTGCCGTTGATTATTCCGTTTACATTAAGAAATTGATTCTTTAATTTGTGCCGGAAAGAATTGAATTTACTGTAGGAGTTGTGTAGCTGTTTATACTGCATTTCATAGATGTCAATCCTTTGTTGCGCAAGTCGGTTCTCTGATTTCAACTTTTCTTGATCTAATTTATGAATATAAAATAAAGAAATAAACATAGATAGCATCAGTACCGCACTTAATATCTTATGTAGCAAATCAAATTGAGTAAATTCGATTAGCACAACAAGTAATAATACCTGCAATGCATAGACGATAGGAATATACCATTGTATATAAGACTTCTTAGTTTTCATCGATGTATCTAAGTATTTACTTAATATGATCAAGATACCTAACATTATTATTTTACTACATATGCTTATATAATTTGATGCCACTTCTAGATCGACAAAGTCGGAAAAAACAAATAATCCAGCTATTTCTGATAACATATTAATTACTATTGTAATAGAAACAGTAAAAAGTTTTCTTATCATTGATGTTTTATAATTAAAAGTGATTAAAAATAATAAACTGAAATTAATAATTAACACAAGAATCGAGTCTTTAACAGATTGTATCACTATATAATTAATAATGTGGACTATAACATAACTGCATATTTCTATTTTTTTATTGATAGCCCAGCTATTAATAAAAAATCGTATATAAAAATAAATCAAATAAGTACCTAAAATATCTATTAAAATATAAATAACGGAAGTCAATATATTATCCATTCATCTCCCTCTTGGCTCAATTCACTATACATAATAGATAAATGAACACAAATGAGTACACATAACAAAAGCATCCGTTAGATAGCAAGTAAACGTGATTGATATCAAACTTTGCCTCAATTGTTTTATCTTCATTTTATTTCTTTTTTACTGATTCCTATAAATTTTTCTTCAACTTATCGGAACCTTCTGGCAGTCTGGGCTGAAATCCATAAACTAAACACCATGAGTTTACATTGGCTTTTGTGACTGTAACAGCCGCCTTCGATAAAATCTTATAAAATTGTGATGATACTTTTTTCATACTACCTCCTTATATCCTACCAATAATAATAATTTTATATGAAACACAAAATTAAGGCTAAAGCCTTAGATTTTAAAAAATTATAATCTTAAACTTTTCCATCATACTTATGCTTAATTTTTGTGTTTTACTTACGTTATATGAATTCACATTGATTTTTGTCACTGTAAATGCTGCCTTTGATACAACATTATAAAACTGTGATGATACTGTTTTCATGATATTACCTCCATGTTTTTTGATTTTTAAAATCTATTATATTAACCAGCACGTTAAGCTAATAATAGCCTATTCAATATTTCTTCCATTTCAGCCTGCAATATGTTTAGATAGATGAGTATTTATTATCTACATTTCTTTTTGACAAACATAACGTCCACTTTTTAAACAGCCCTGCGTATCTGGCTCTGGCAACTGGCAAAGATTCCGACAAACCGTACAATTTCAATTCGTTCCCGCTGAAGCTCTCTATATAAGAAAAATTGACTAGGTAAGATCGGTCAGTATAGACGAAATCATATTCTTTCAATTCTTTATGTATTTTTTCAATAGTAGAATAGAATTCTTGATTTTTATTTTTTGTAACAATCAATATCTTATTGTTACTTTTCTTAAAATAAAGTATATCTTTGATCGGAACTTTATAATGGGTACTTTGAATCTGATACTCAAAACACTTCTCTTTTGAATCCGTTAAGCTCATAAGTTTTATACTCATTTGCAAAGCATTATTTATATCCTTAAACTTGATCGGCTTAGGTATTATATCCATCGGCCTTGTGCGTAAAACCTTTCTTATATCTTGTCGATAAGCAGTTATATAATAAATATGCGTAAAATTGTGATGTAAGCTCCAACGCATTTTGAGAGCAACTCGTAGTCCATCAATACTTTTTAATTGGACATCCAAGAATAAGATATCAAAATAATCACCTCTTGATAAATCCTCTAAAAGTTTCTCTCCTGTATAATATATTTTACTATCTATTCTTACCCGCATTATTTTTTCACACTGCTCTAATGCATTTGAAAGCAGTTCGCATACTTTTATATCATCATCACAGATACCTACAATAATTCTTGATGGCATAGTAAAACCCCTTTCAGGATAATAATAAATAAATTCTACGGTTTTGTCTATATATTGCCAAAAATAGACATTATAAATCCAAAAATTGTATAAAAAGTTTATCTTGTACTTTGCTGTTTAATAATTTACCACTTGTCTACTTCAGATAAGGTTCTACGTCTTCTATATTGTCGTTTACATCTAGTATCAAATATTTCTCTCCGCCCTACTCTAAAGTTATTACAATCATACTTCCCCGCAAAAGTACCCTATTCTGGAGACAATATAATTTGTAGATTCTCTTTATCTGATTATCAATTGAAAAAGCACGGTTTACAAAAGAACTGACTGACAATAACAGGTCATCCGGTATACCGTCTTCTGTTCAAGAATGGCCGTCTGGTGCTGCTCCTCCCTCTATGATCTTATCAGTCATTGTTGTTGCCGCATATAGTGCCATTTTTTCTGCTGACATATCCAGCAGGCGCTCTGTCAGTACTATCAGGCCTACGGCCCCTATTTTTACGCTCATGTGCTTCTCCTTTTCCGGTTTCTCTGAATCGCTTATGTTAATCTTGCTTGCCTGCCATCTGCCTTTTACCGTTCCCGGCTTATCACTTCCAGCTCCTCTGCCCGGATGGACAGGGCATCCCGCCTTATATATGTGGTAAACTCGCTGTGAACGGATAGGCAGTCTATCACCGGAAGCAGAACCGAAACCGGCTCCCGCTGATGCCCTGTATGGTCCGGAACCTGCTGACAGGGATTGCCCGGTTATAAGGATATTCCCTCATAAACATCATTGCCAAGCTTCGGGCGGCCATATTTCCATCAGCTCGTCAAAAAACAGGGCCTATGTCCCGCTTTCTTCCGGCCCGTTCTTTTCATTTTCTGCATCATTTCTCTTTATCATCAGCATCTTTTCCTCATTTTTCTTTAAGTATTCTTACTGACGTGCCGGACTGTCCTGCCTTTAACGGCATCGCTTTATTTTCATACATGGCTGCTTATTTCACGGGGTTCAGTTATCTGATTCATCTCCAATCATGGCAAAATTACAAGTTTAATAGTTATTATTATAATTGTTATCGTATTTTTATTACATAACATTTCTTAATATATAGGAAAAACCCTGCATGAGAAGCGTTAATCTCTCACACAGGGTTCTAATACCATTATTAGCAATTCCCTTTTGCTTCCCCAATTATTATATTTTACCACAGTTTTTAAATAATGCAACAATGAAATAGAAATTGCTTTAAATTTATTTTAATAATTACCTGCTTCTCGTTAAACTCTAACGCCACTGCAACGGCTTCCACATGCCCTCAGTCCAGATACTGTCTGTTACGATATTGTATTTAACCGGCAGCGACGGCGGAGCAGCAAAGCATTCTTCCGACAAGTACCATCCCACGTGGGCTGCATAGTATTCTTCCAGAACCTGATGAACATGTTCACTGAGGAAGCATCAGAGCATCTATTTCATGAATATCCTGGTGGCAGAAAGCAGCTTTGGAAATCTGTTTCCGCAGCCCTGACTCCCTGAAGGCTGATTCTATGAGTTCTTTCACTTCTGTCAGGTACATCACAGTGTCCGCCAATTTTTCGCCGCTCAGCTCGCTGTTTCTTACATCATTAATAATTGCCTCAAACTCATCATAAAACATGGTTATCCCTCTAAATTATAATTTTATATTCATTCGCTTTCCTGCGTCAGCGGATCCGGTGTCAGTGGATATCTTTTGCCTCCAACAGTCAGATATAGCAAATTAGGACAGTCCCAGAACAGGGCTTTATTCAGGTCTTCAAAATAATCCGGAAATGAAACATTCGTAAGTTTTGGACAGCACAAAGCTATTTGCTGCGTCATTGTTTTGGGGGTCCCTTCAAACGTGATGCTCTCCAGATTATCCATCTGTGTAAATATCATGCTTCTGAATGTATGAATGGTTGACGGAATGGTGATGGTCTTCAGGCTGCTGCAATTTGAAAACATCCCTCTTTGCAAAACCCTTAGCTTTTTTCCGAATTCAATCTTTTCGAGACTGCTGCAATAACCGAAAGCACCGTTTTCCAGTTTCTTTAATGAATCAGGAAGTTTTATTTCCTTTAATGATGCACACTTAAGAAATGTGCCAAACTCGATCTCGTTGATGCCTTCATTAAGTTCAACATACTCAAGATCCGGCATTCCGTTAAACGCATCGTGCGCAATACAAGCAACCGTACCGGGAATAATAACTTTTTTGACTCCGCCTTTACCCGCAAATGCACGCGGACTGATTCTTATGAATTCCTCCGGGATGATTACGCATTCTTCATCGCCAATGTATCTTTTAAGCCAGGGCCCATCAGACGGCCCCATAACTTCGTATTTGCTTTTATCGATCATCTTCCATAATCCCCATCCAAAACAAATTAAATTTGTTTGCTCCGTAAATTTGTTTGCTCATTTCCTATGAGCGATTATGCTGAACTTATTCTCTGCTGTCTTCTGCCTATTTGTATTCTTCAACATATTCTTTTTCAATAAATTTCATAGCTGAAGACAGGTCACTAAATTCTTTATAGCGTGGCCATCCTTCCAGATTATTATGAGAATATGTTAAATGATATATCCTGTATTTGCCATCAAACAAAAACAGAACATCATCTTTGGAGTAGCATTTTGCTATTGAACAGATTGATGTGTTATGTGCTTTATCCCCCAACTCTTTTTTTAACTCATCAACGAAAGAATGTTTTGAAAAAGGGATTATCTCCCAATTGAAGTCATCCCCGTATCTTTCAGCAAAAACGGAAAACCATTCTTCGGCAGTCATTTTTTCATTCTCCTAAAAGAATCTTTAGATTAGTGCAACAAATTAAAATATATTTTACATATCTGATTCAAATCGGAAGGATTCGATCTTCATCGGACACAGAATAATTTACGCCCTCCAGTTGAAGCAAATTCCAATCGTCACTATCATCTCATCATCTCCTCATTCGGATAATAACCTTCCCAGAATCAAATAGCAATTTCATTTCTCACAAAACGGCGTGATATTCTGTGCTCTAAGTAATCTTCTTTACATAGACCCTGGATAGTTCTCCATTCATGTCCTTCATCTCTGTTTTGAACTCACAACCATATTTCTCATAGAGTCCGATTTGGTTTGTCGAGATAAAGACTTCTGATATTCCTTCTTTTCTTGCAAGCCTTTCTATCTCTTCCAGCAAGAGCCTCACATAATGATGCCCCCTGTGTACTGGAAAGGTATATACAAATCCCATCCACGGAGTAATATCTGTAGGCTGGATGTCATCCTTTTCTGCATATGTGCAAAATGATATCAGTTCATCGCCATCCGTAAGCAACAGAACCCTTGACTTTTCCCCTGTGGCTTCAAAGAATGTTCCCTTGCTCAGTAGTTCGTGCAGAAATCCGGCTGCTCCCCAGTCGCCTTTCTTGATCTCGTTAAGCCAGTGCTCTTTTCTATCGCTTTCAAAATAGTTGATTACTCTCATAGTTTCACCTGATTCTAACCCTGTCTATTATAATTTTAATAAATTTATTTATCACCTATTCAGTATTTTCTTTATCGGCTCTATCTGTAATATCATAATCTGTAATATCATAATCAGATAAATCTTTGTTACCGATACGGTAATTGTGCCGTTACTCTTATTATATCAAAGATTGGTGCATGTTAATATCAATATTTAAAATATATATGTAAGAGGGTTTAGGTGCGTTTCTCTTAATTTCCACAAAGGCTCAATAATAACCATTCTTATCACCTTCTTTCGACTACCTTATTAATTAACTTCAATTTCCAAATCGGTAATATCAATAAAATTTATTATGTTCATCGTCGAGAGCGGACTTTTCGGAAATACCGGGGAAGTCCATGATTATTGCTGAGTATTCTTTCCATTTCCAGGCCAGTCCTCCCGAGTCATCATCATTTCTAATTGCCAAAGATGGACGTTATCATGCGCGGGTCATTACTCCTTGGGATATTGCCTGTCCCCGTTTGTCTGCAGCTTTTATAATTATTTGAAGTAACTTCACCGACAGGCGCTATCTTGCGCTTGGTTTTATCAGAATCTTCCCTCTTACGCACTGTTCGCTCCTTGTCTTCTAAAAAAAATTCAATATCTACCCCGAAATAACGGGCTAACACATACAGCTTGTCTGACTTAGGACAACTTCGGCCGGTTTTCCAGTCTGACAGAGGTGTCCTCATAATATTTATTTCAAATAATATGTTTTTATTGTTGCATTATATTTAAATTGTGGTAAAATATGAAATTGGGGAAGCAAGGGAAATTGTTATTAATTACGGTACTAAACCCTGTACGAGAAAATTGTGCTTCTCGTGCAGGGTTTTGACATGCTTGCAAAATGTTAAGTAATTAAAGGGTGATTATGATTAAAGGTAAGAATGATAATTCTTATACCAAGAAAGTGCTGAAAGCACATTCGATGTTCATCATAGCAATAGCAGACGGTAAACATTATTTTGATGGCGTTGAAATATATCCTCCAAGTAATTCGATTAATGGAAATATTTTTTCGCATACAATTAGTATAAGATTGGATGATATAATTATGATTAAAATGTTAAAAATTGTAATAATAATTATTTTTTATATTTTTGTTTCGGCATGTGCCAACCCTCAATTGATCAATAAAGAGGAAGTATCGAATCATAATGATGATGCTTTATTGAATCATGATTATATGGAAATGAAAGAAGGATCATCTCCTGAAGAAACGGAAATAACAGGAGATAATATTGTACTTGAGGAAAGAATTTCAGATACTCTTCAAGAATATGCTAATACCAAAGCATGGTTTCGTGCGGAGCGCACTTGGGAGTTTCATTTATTAAATAAGGTAATCGGATATGAATATTATACGAAAGAAGTACTGGACAGAAGTGTCAGTTCAGAGGGATATTATGATGACATAGCCGTTTTATTAGTTCACAAAGTACCGACATGGGCAGAAGAGATTGGAGGGCCTCTAGTAATTGAACAATATCATATTCTCGCCAAATCTGAAAATAGTTGGAATGGCAACGATATAGACGATTATCGCGGATGGTATGCAGATACCATTGAAGAATGTAGAGTAATCTTACAAGAGGAAGGGTATCACAAATTAGGAGAAGGTACTATTTCATTTGGCCCTCCAACAGAACCGGATTATGGAGAGGCAACAGAGGAAAAATTTGAATTAGTTTTGGAAATAGCCACGTTATTTATGAATACAATAGGAAGTCCTGACGAGATATCAGAACTATATATTTTAGATTTTTCGATTTCCAGCGACCATACACAAATTCTATATGTTATTGATGATGTATATTGGGAAACACAACTTGCAATAGGATACAGATATTTTAAACCTCACTCAGTTAGCGAATTTGATGATGATGGATATTATCGTAGCCAATTCAAAAAAATAGCTTTTTCAATTGATATATCAGATAAAGAGAATCTGCAAATCATATCATCTTCAGAATAGGTGATGAAAATTTCGATTAATACCAAGAGGTTGATGAAGGGATGATTGTAATAACTTTAGGCTGGATTTTCCACTGTTCCAGTGCGGTCCCGGTGTATGGATGGATAATGTATTCGCACGGAAGCTTATATGCCTTAGTAATCTTCGCCTGGCCTGTCTTACATCCGTTCAACAGCCGACATTCTGACAGAAGTTCCGGACCGGCAGCTCTGTGAATTGCACCGTCTACTCCGCCTCCGCCTAAGAGACTGGTGTTTGCGGCATTCACTATGGCCTGAACATCATGATCTTTCGTGATGTCGCCGCGTACCGTGATAAACTGCGTTTTTTCTGCCGTATCGAGCTTTTCGTCTTTCCACTGCATATAGGTATATTTCCGCGTCCATACCGGATCTTCATAGTGCCCAAACTCGTGCATCTGACATCCATGACAGAGATCATCGGCCATCTCTAGGATCACATCGATCAGTTCCAGATTCGTCTTCCATTTCTCTTCGATCGCATCGAATCCGAGAAGCGACCCAAGGATATTTCCGGTAACGGCTCCTGTGGAATCACTATCCCCTTTATGATTAACCGATGCTATGATACCGGCAGAAAAATCATGCTGATGTCTCAGCGAGCAGTAAAGAGCTATCCCAAGCGCCTCTTCAGCTACCCAGCCCTCGCCGATACGATTGATGTTTTCGAGATCAGTCTGGTCGTTCTCCGATAACTCTATGGCAAGATCAATGATGTCCGTAAGCTCCTTCAGGTGCTTGTCGCCTCTGAAGATGTCCTCTGTCCGGGTGCCCTGAGTGAATAGAGTTCAGTCACATCTGCCAGCCAGGATGTGCGTCCCGGCATACTGCCCCTTGTCTGCTTTCTGCTTGCCTCAAAAGAGATTTCCTGGGTACGGAGCCAATCCTGATAAGACATTGCCACGTATGACCTCGGCCATCCCTGAATCCCGCGCATGTTTCCGCGTGTGTTACCAACAAGAATACCGTTCGCTGTGAACAGCGACATCTGCGTGTCATCAGAAATCAACGCCTTTCCTGACACGCCATCCAACTTGTATTCAGTAATCCCTTTCTCCCCATATGTTCCAAAGATCTGATCCTCGCCCCAGAACTCTACGGCATAACCCAGCGCATCGCCAACGGCTCCGCCGACCATACACCCTCTGATCCGGTCAAGATGAACCTCCGTTTCCTTGATACGCTCTATCGCCTCGTTCATTTCCTTCTGATATTCATCGTGGCAGGTATGATCAAACGAGAAATTCGCTGACTTCATTTTCATCTTCACCAACTTCTTTCAGTTCAACTTTTTCTTTTTATACTCGCTGATACTCATTCCCGTCCAGATACGAAACGCCCGCAGGAATGAGTTTAATTCCTGATACCCAAGCAGGAATGCGATATCATCCGTGCTCATATCCGTATTCCTGATATAATGCTTCGCTAACAATTCTCTCACACCGTTCAGCTGCTTCTGGAAAGAAGTATCCTCTTCGGCCAGTTTCCTTTGAAGCGTCCGCTTGCTGATCCCAAGCTTCTCGGCCACATCATCAGCTGCACCGCCTCCGACCGGAAGAAGCTCCGTCAGTGCGCTTCTAACTTTTGCCGCAAAAGCTATCATCCTTCTCCATTTCATATAGTCTCTTCTGAAGCTCCGGTTCAAAGAAACCCCACATTCCTTCATTGAAGCTGACAAAAGGCTTCTCCATATCTTCAGCTGTAAAGATCAGGGCATTCTCATCGCTCTTCTTTACTTTGCAGCCCGTGAAATCTTTGAACTCCTTATCTGTAACCGGATGCCGCATCAGAACCTCAACCGGTGATACATTACTTTTTGTCGCTTTTCTGATGATGTTGATAATGAACACCATCTCCGTTTCCACAAGGAACTGTGGCATGGTCAGTTCTTCCTTGCTTGCCTCGATCACAAGCTTCAGCTTACCATCTGCCTCAGATAATTCATAGCGCATTGGAGCGATGATTCGCTTGTATACGCCGAGTCGCTCCATGCAGACCTTGCCGTTCCTGCTGCAATACGCCGCAAAGATAGGCGGGGAAAAGCTCTCGATGTTATCAGCGGAAGTTAACGCTATCGGCAGCTTCGGATCTATAACCTGTTTCCCGACCGCGTCCATGAAAGCATAATAATCCGCTTCATCCAGCACGGGCTTCTTGTGGCTGAACAGATCCTCCGGCACACCAGCCTCCTTCAGGGCTTCGCCAACCTTCACACCAATCATTTCCAGATATTTGCTATATTGTCCGTCTAAAATATATTTGTCCATTTGTTTTCCTTACTTCTTTGCGCTTCCGGCACTCTGCAGATCATAAACAAAGTTCAGTAGCGCCTTCTTCGGGAATAAAGGAGCCAGCTTAATCATAGGAGTCTGCCAGCCCGGAAGCCCGGAGATAACATTCCGTTTTCCTTTCAGCATTCCCTCATAGCCGTCCTGGGCAGCCTTCGTAGGATCCACTAGTACACAGCCTGAAGCGGACCCGGCATCATAGCGGCTATCGATGATACATTCAGCACCTTGCCGCTTCCCCTGTTGATAAAATCAGGAAGGAACAGCTTGCAGAGCCTTGTCGGCGCTTCGATGTTCACCGCGATCATAGTCATATCCTGTTCCATCGTCCGCTCTCTTGTAAAATCACCCTGACCGCCAAAGCCTGCGTTATTGATCAGGTAATCCACCTGCCAGCCGTTCTCCTTGCAGGTATCATAGATCATCTGCGCTGCATCCGGAGAAGAAATATCTGCCGTGATCGCATGTACTTCCACCCCGTATTGCTTGCTGACGCTTTCTGCCTGTTCGTCCAGCTTCTTCTGGCTTCTTCCGACCAGAATCAGATTCCCGCCATCACCTGCGTGTATATTTACAAAACAGGTACCAAGACCTCCATAAGAACCGGTGATAAGTGCTGTTTTACCTTTCATGAAAATGCCTCCTTTTCGTTGCCCGTTTAATAATGCAATTATATGAAAAAGAAGCCTGCTATTGAACATCATTCCATGCCGCTATTATATCAATTCGCGCCACGACTGTCATCAGGTTCCCACAAATATAGTAGTCCTGTACAAAAATCATTTTTTTGTTCAATATCCAACTTCATGTATTCTTCCTGTGTAAGAAAATCAGTATCAAACGATTCCTTACAAACTAGCACATATTCAAGGTTTTCGTTTGTATTATTAAATTTGACAGAGCCTGGAGTAAAATTTTCACTTGATTTGTAGTGTTAAAAGTTTGAATAATAACCGCATTCTCGCCACCTTCCCATTCAGTAACATCGGGATCAAAAAAAGCTCATATTTTTGAATACTTGATATACACCTTAAGCTAAGAAAAGGCTGTTGCTCTGACACCGAAAAAGCACTTAGTTGGACAAAATCATTTCGTCCTCCATTTTTTGAAAGCCATATTTTTTATATAGCGATTTCCCCATGTCTGTTGTTTCAAGCGAAATAAATGATATTCCACGACATTTGGCTTCATGAACCAATAAGTCTAATATTTTTAATGCAATTCCCTGTCTTCTATAAATTCTACGTATATACATATTCATAATATATCCCTTTATCCCTGACGGATTAAGATAAGTTGGCATAACACAATATATGCTTATCCCCCCAGTACCAACAAAGTTATCATTATCAAATACTAAGTAGGCTATATGATTCTCTGTTTTTATAGATTTTTCATAATAATCATATGAATTTTCAGTTACTAAGGACATATCAACAGAATCATCCAATTTATTAGCGGCCTTCAAAACTTCAATCCTTGTTTCAACTAAGAAATTAAGGTCATCAATTGTTGCTTTTTTAAATATTAAATTCAATTCCTGCGTCCTCCTGCATTTCGAAATTAAGGTTTAAAACTCGCTGAGGTCTGCGAGTTTTTATCTGCGCTACTCATACGCTTCGTCTTCTTCGTTGGCTACAAGTGCCGGTGAAATACTTCGGCGCAAAGCATACTCGACAACGACGTCATCTTTATCAGCACACAGAATAAAACCAACGCTCGGATTTTCGGTTTCTTTTTTACATCGCTGTCGGGCTTCAAGGTAGAATTCAAGCTGCCCCAGATGCTCAGGCTTGAAAGCACCAACCTTCAACTCAATAGCAACAAGGCAAGCCAGTTCACGGTTGCGGACACTGGATGAGTGGGGATATGTTCATAGGACGGCTCCCGCAGCTGTTCTATTAGCATAATCAAATCATATTTTTGAGTTTCTTCATACACTCCTTTTTTTCTTCTACCGAAAGCTTTTCAAAATAGAATAATACATCTTCTATTTTTCCTTCTTTTATAATTTCATCAGCCTCCGCATCCAAACGCCTAATATCTTCATGAGTCTTCTTAGACAAGTAGTCTGGAAGAAACTCCGTCTTTTCTTTCCATCGATGAACCTCGCCTCGTTTCTTATCACCGAGTGTCAGATTCGCCTTCCTCCATTCTTTTTCCTTGGAATCTAGTTTATCTGCAACGACTTTTATTACTTCACTAAGAATTTCATTTACTTCAAAATCGAATTCCGATTCTTTGTAATTTTCACGTAGTTCTGTAGAAATCTTCTCAAACTCCGACCTTGAGGAATCCTCCTTATTCAACCGATCTATATCCACAAAAAATGCATCAAGATTCCTCTTTATCTCCTTTAAAGCAGACTGATCGTTAGGCGATATTCCTTTTTGCATTACAAGATTGATACGTTCAATCAAATCTTGAACATCCTCCGATGATTTAACCTCATATAAATCATCCCAGATATCAGTAATATCCTGTTCAATACGTGCCTTTGTATTCTCTAGTTCCTGAACTCTACTATCCAAGGATGATTGAAGTGCATCTCCGTCTTTTCCGAGTGACGAAGAATACTTTTTCACTCTATCCCGCAATTCTTTTCCATTCTTGATAAAATCTTTGATTGCTACATAAGATGTAAAACGATCCGTCTTACTCTCTACAATAAACTTTTTACAGTCTCCTCGCAATTCTTGCCGTGATTTTATCTCAGTAATGTTATCAAGTTCCTTATTCTTCTGCATTTCCACACGCATACTATGCTCATGGAACCCAAGATCCTCAAGCATGGTCTGTATTCTATTGTTATGATTACGGAATGCAATTAAATGCTCCACATCTTTGCAATACATGTTCCCTAAATACGAATCGATATTACCATCAATAAAAGCAATGATTTCATTTCTGAAATTGTTCAATGATGACTTTGATTCCTCATCGAAATCAAAGCCACTATCTGCAAAGAATTGCTTGATCGGAAGCTTTTCAAATAATTCTAGTGCTTTTAAAGCATTGAATAGATTAATGGTCTCCAAAGCTTCTCCATATTGTTCCTCTGCCTCTCCAAGAGCTTTTCTCCAGCTCTTTTGTGCCGTTAGTCCATTGTCAAGAAATTTCCTGACAAGAAGATATTCCGTCAGAATTTCCTCTGGAACCTCATCAACAACCGTCATCTGATCGAGCCTTCTTGCCAATTCGTTTATCTCAGACATTAATCTGTTGCCCTGGATTCTCGAAAATAGTCTCTTGTATTTGTCTATTACCTCTCCAGCATCAACTACAATAAACTCTGATTCCCTGATGACATCTAAATCAATCTTTTTATCTTTGATAACAACAAGCTCTTTCCAGTTATTGATATTAGTCAATGAGCCTTTGTACTTGAAGCGCAGGCAATAACTTAGATTAGCGCAAACCACCGCTATCATAAGGGTAATAATATCATCACTCATTCCATAAGGTGGTTTACTGAACTTAGTAAATATATCAGAACAAGCCTTACCCTCACCTTTATTAAGATCATTGATAATATCATCATACACAAGTCTTGCCGCTTTATTCTCTGGCGGAATCATACGATACTGCTCATTGATGCACTTCCATGATGTATTGCTAGTAGTCATTAAGGTCGCATCAATCCTATTCTTAACATCACTTGCGAAATTATGTATACTATCGGAGTTAATATATCCTGACAAAAGCATCTTAATAATCGAGCAATAATATGCTCCGCCCTTTCCGCTCAGATTATTCCCCTTCGTAACAAAACCGTCGAACCAGAATGGAACCGCTTTGGGATATATTTCATCAAAAATTTCAGTCAAGAACAGTGAAATCCTGTTTCTAATCGCTTCTACGGTATCTGGCAACACCCTAATACGGAGTTTTTTAAGTTCATTAAACTCATCTTTCAAATTACTTTCAGCCTGTCTTAATCCGTCAAGAAAATGTCTTTCATATTTCTTCCGATTCAAATCGTCCATTGTGTTAAACACATAGTATTCAACGAGATAATTGAAAAGCCTATTCTCATCATCGTTGATTAACATGACTACAATAGGCAAATTCTCAAATTTTTTCACTAAATTCTGAGATTTCCCAATATGTTCAGGATCGGTATCTTTATTTAGGTATAGCCATATCAGTTGTCCTTTTGGTGCTAATGAGCTGGTTGCTGCTCTCCATTCAGCAATATACGAATCGGCCTTCGCCTCAGTAAACTGCTCTATGGGATATAACTGTTGCTTATACTGCCACTCATTTGTAGTAATCTTATGATTTATACCGAAGTTAGTGGTTTGGATTTCTAATATCTCTGCTATTTCTTGAATCTTCAGATCATTGATATAATCTGATGTGACATCTGCAGAAGCAATAAGTCGTTTCTTAATTACTTTGAAATCGTGCGCTCCATTTGATTCCTCCATAAAATCAAAACATCCAGCATGATCATCAAAACCTAAAACTGCATATTCATTTTCTAACCAATTTAACTCTTCCTCTATTTCAGAGAGACTAAGTCCAGATGCAAACATCAACGCTGCTTTAGCATCATCATAATCCGTAGTTCTAAATCTCAGTATTCTAAGAATCAAATTTGCCCTTAAAACGGTAAGGGATGCTTCTGAAAGTTTATTACCAAATTTCCTCAAGATATTGTCATATCGGATACATTGCTGAGACTTTTGCTTTCCCTCTTGCTCTGAAGTAAGCATTTCAACATAGAGATCGCCTTTCATCAAATATTCTGGCATGATCAAAACAAGGGTTTCTTCTACTTCTGTATTCGCAAGTTCATATATATACTGGCCAATCAATGTAAGTGAAGATCTGTTCTGTAGATAGTCTGAAAGCTGTGTCAGCATAAACGTTGAAAGAGGATGCATCGGGTATATTCCCTCTATAACCACCTTTCTGAATAGCTTATAATCTCTCCATATTCCTTTTGTTATAAGCCATCTATTTAACTGTTCAAACACAGTCTCCCATGCAGTTTCATTCTCCTTTTGTAAATTGATTATAGTATTGTTAAATGCCGATTTATCTTTTCGCTGAATCAGATTTGAAAATACAGTCTCTAAGTTGGACGAAATATAGTATTTATCGCTCCCATCATACCTACCTATATATCTACTTACATTCTTTGTTTGATCAACACGTTCCAAATATGTTTTGATATCCGACTGAATAAAGTTAATAACCTGAAGAGAACCATCTGCATTTTGTACTGACTCAAATATTTGCTGTAATGCGGAATCACCTGATTTGGCAGCATTGACAGTCGACGCATATTCCAAATATCTTCCGAACTCATCAAAAAAAACTATTACATGATCAAACTTACCGTTTATTCCGCAATACTCAGTTACCAGCATTTCAAGAATTGTAGCGGCAGATAATCCTTCGTCCCACCTAATGTCCTGTCCATTGATTTCAAAATACACTTTATTAACTATTTCAAAAGCTATGTCGTTGGAAAGAAGCTCATTTTCTATTCTTTTTTCAAGCTCCTCTCCCTTATCATCCCAGCCATATTCCTTAGCTGCTTTTTCAAACATGCTTATCGCTTTCTTTGCGTTCCTAACGAAAAACATTTCAGCTGTTTCGAGCGCTCGGTTGAGTTTCCTTAAATTGTCATCTGGAAGACCATACAAATTCATACTTTTTTGCGCTGCACGTAATATCTCAGAATGAAGGTTAAAATCCCTCATTCCATTTATGACCATTACAAAGTTACGCCCATCGCAATTTTCAGCGATTTCCTTAGCCGCCTCGAAATCAATGGCTCTTATATTAGCTAGAATCTTGTTATAAGTCACCGGCATGTATTCAGGACCCGAAAAGAGCTGCCCCAATGCAACAGCCAAGTGGGATTTTCCAGTACCATAATCTGCTATGGCCAGCGATGGAACCTTAACAGTGTTATCTCCTATCTTTGCTGTCAGTTCCTGAACAAGCCCTATCGTATCTATTCTTTTCTTCCCGCCCGATGCTATTTCTTCGACACCGAAATAGTCCTTGCCATGAAAGACAAAGTTCTCTGCAACCTTTGCGGCGCGTTTCTGATCGTAGAACCAGTCAATCTGAACCGCTCCTTCAAAATATATGTCTTTTCTGAACTCTAGCAGTTCTCCAAACTTCATACGTACCTCCTAACATAATTCACTATATAATTTATCTATTAAATCATGGCTTTCTGACATTTTCAGAATTGTATATGGCGTCAACTGCCTATTTAACCTTAGAATCCCTTTATCGGTTAAGTGTTCTAACACTGCATATTCCTCTTGGGTATCCCAACCGAAAACACCTCGATAATGCAATTCATTCAACCGATCAGATGATATCTCATCTTGATCCAGATAAGCTTCTTTCCAATACTCTAGTAAGACAAACGCATAAAGATATATGTATTCTCTATTAAACGGTATGGAGTTTAATCCAATTGATTCATTATTATCCACAAGAACGCCAATAGAATCAAAAAAACTATCATACGAACCGTAAAAAGGCGCAATATTCTTCACAGTCACCTTTCCATCAAATACCAAATTAAGTTCTTTAAGAAGCATATCCTTAGATATACCCTGCCTATACCGTGGAAATATTGCTCTAAATACCTCTGTCCATAAAGGTGCTCCTAAATCTTGTCTTTGTAACATACAGTGACACAGTAAAACTGTCAGTTTCTCTTGTAGTCCAGGATCTTCCATATATACTGTTTCACCCAGTGAGGTTCGTTGCAATCCATACTCTGAATCCTTTTTATCATAATTAATCAATCCCATATATGCTGCATAAATTATATGGGGTTCAACCTTGCCGCTACTTTTTCCATTAGGTATTCCAGTCTGTAATGAGATATCCTTTACAGATTTATACACATTTTCACCAGCAATCTCAAGAATAGAAGAAATATACTGTTTCTCTGGTCTGAATGTTTGATGAAAGTTAATACTTGCTACTTGCCTCATAAATCATTTCCTTTCTTCAAAGGATGTAACAGTTGTAATCGTGGGCTTTGTGACACCAAATCTGCCATTTGCTCCCATCCTGTCGCCAACAACGATACACTGTCCCTTTTTAAGATTTTTCAAGGAATTTAACCATAAGCTGCCGTCAGTAGGATCCAACTGTTTCGACATTTTTATGATCTCGTCATCTGTCGGCTTAAAATACAGCTTGTTGGCTGCTTGTAAAAGTCTTACAACTTCATCGTCAGCCAAAATCTTTATTGACTGTGTTGCAAACCACGCCGACCATCCAAACTTTCGTCCTTCTGTCAATATCGCAGCACTTGGCGAATTTGATTTATGCGACAGATTCTGTGCCTCATCTAAAATAGCAACAAACGGCTTGTCTTTACTCCCTACTTTTTTAGTGTAGTACCAAGCATCCCACAGCATAAGTTCCGTAATGATTACCTGTATCTCCCGATCAATAGATGTTAATTGGAAGATATTGAGTTCGACACAATCTGTATATAGTATATTTCCCCAATCAAATTCCTGTTCAGAGTTGAATTCAATGCTATACAGGAATGGTGCCATTTTTGACAGAACAGACTGAGCAGTTTTATTGTTTGCCTTTTCTTCTTCAAGCATATCTTGGAACAGCTTCATGTTCATCTGCTCACCATACTTATCGAGACCTTTTCTCGCAGCCTCAAAGATTGCAGAGAATTGTTGATCACCAAAACCATACACATGCTTGAAGATATTTGCTATTCTGGCGGCAACATCTGCGGACTTCTCCGGCATAGACATTCCAGCAACCTCTATTTCTTGCCTCTTAAACGGATTTATAGGCACTCCAGTATAATAAATGATATGTTGTTTAACTTTATCGCCCATCTTGTCCAAGAAATTTTTCTCAAGCTGATCAGGTCTAAACCCTTCGGTATAATCGAAGACAACCGCTGAAACGTTGCTCTTTAATAATTCATAAAGCATAGTTTGTATACTATAAGTTTTTCCTTGGCCAGATGTTCCAGTAATAAGCATATGTCTATTAGCAAGAGAAGGATTACCAAATTCCCAGAAAACATCATTAGAAAACTTATCCTTCCCGATTAGCACTCTGGTGTTCTCTATCTGAAACTCTTCGTCTGGTTCTTCTCTCACTTGATCAGCATTGTTATCGTCTTGATCCGGTTCTGTCTCATCATTTTCAGCGTTACTAGATGTTTCCTCTTGGATATCCGTATTTTCACACTGCGTATCATTACTGTCTCTATACTCTTCTTTAACTGAAACCCCAATCGCTTGAATATCCTCTCGCTCTATGAGACTAGAATCTATATTACCTCTCTGAATAGACTTGATTTCCCTAGAAAGCACCTTTTCTCTATTCTCTATCTGCTTCTTTTGTTCTTCATCCGCTGTTAGCACTTCATCTGGCACTTGAACATATTCTACATCTGACTCATCTCCAAGTAGAAGTCCCTGAATCACTTTTTGAGGCACATCGAAAATAGATATTACACCACCGTCTACACCTTGCTCTGTCTCTGCATCACCGTCCATATCAAGCCAATATCCTAGAATCTTTCCTGTCCAAGAAATTTCAAAGTTGCCATCTAATACAGCCCTTAGTTTAGCCGCAACAAGCGCGAACTCACTGGTATTATCGCTGAATGTCACTTGAGCAAATGCTAATGCCCTGTATAGCTGAGCATACCAATACCTTCTCATGATTGATTTGGAATTTGAATCGAATAATGATGACAACCTATTAATTCCATGCTCAACCTGTAATAGCGCTTTTTCCTTATGCTCAACTATATTTGCTAAGCCAGCAATTTTACATTCGATTACAGTAGCATCCAGATGGAGTTTTCCATCCTGTGTATCCTTAGTCTCCAAAAGAAGGAAATCTGGTCTTGATGCAGAATTATACTCATCTTTTTCAATCTCACTGTTAAACCAATGCTTATATGAGTCGAGATGAATCATAACTTTTAAAGCACTACTTGCACCATTTCTTTTTTCACGAAGAGATGTCAGTACATAGGCCATAAATTCATTAATATTGTGATCTTTAGGATTCACTGCAGAGAATAAGCTTATTCCATCAAGTTTTCCAGCTTCATTAATACAAACGCTTGCAGCCTTTTGTATTTTGACCTCATCCCACTTGAACAGCTGATACAATCGAGTCGATAGTCTTTTTCTGATAGATATCAAAATACTTCTTCTTGCAGTAATTGTAAGGTTGTACTGACCATAAGCTCCTTTTCCGGTACTGAAACCAATAATGGAATAATCATCCTTATGAGACTCATCATTTTTCAAAAGGGCTCCATCCATACCACTGTCTATACATACTACCCAATATGCTTTTGAATGAAGCTTATAGACCATCTTCTGAATATTCTGATCGATACATACTTCTCTGACCGCAATAAAATTCCCACTAGGAACTATATCCGCATTGTTCCTAAATCTAACAATTTGTGTATGTGCATAAGCCGCACTAAACTGTGGCTGTGAAAGCTCAATTTTCCTTCTAACCGTAGTTTCTGAAATCGGAGTCGGTCTGTAAACAATCGGAAACCTACATTCGTTTATAGAAATACCGTTTAGTCCGGTATCCCCGATGAACATGAGGCTATTCATCGTAAGCAGATCCATAACGAACACAATATCATGATTCCCATTCAAAAACTTATCAAGTTCCTGTTCAGTACTCCATTCATTAAGATATGTCTTGATATTTACATCGGAATCCTGTGAAAAGAATTCATCCATCCAATAGGATAAATAATTGCGTCCTCCCTTATTCTCGGGTTTTACTAGTATCTTAAGATTGATGTTTATATCGCCAGTATTGCCACTGTTTCTAGCATAATCCACATATTTATATATTGAAGCAACAATCGGCTGAAGTTCCATTGGATTGATGAAAACAATGCTGATATTATTGTCGTTTTGAAAAGATCTTACATAATCATGTATAACACCATAAATCATCTTTGCGTTATCATTCATCTGGGCAAATTCTTTTGCGTCAAAATCATCATCAAAAACTGCATCCTTGTGAATGATATCCTTCAAACGGTAATTGTTTTCAATATCATTTCTCGCATAAACAGAAAACTCTCCAAATGAAGCCGTCGAGCCAAAATACTGCTGTCCTATCGAAGGGAAAAGGTCTAACGAACTCTGAATCAGGCTCATATGCTCAAGATTATTAACCGTAAAATCTATTTTACTTTTTGAGGTCTTCCCTCCCTTAAGATTTTTCCACCATTCCTGGCAACCATCTAAAAAGAAATTATTCTGATCAACCATTTTTTGCACGGTCGCCGGATGCCAAGGAGGTACTATACAGCACCGTGCGTCCGTTTCATTTGTTAATACATTCGTACTGTCTTCAATATTAAATGCATGAATATATGCATCCAGTATCCACATCAAGTTTTGTGGAAGTATACCAGATGCTAGTAATTTACCGGTCTCAATATATTCTGTAATTAGTTTAACTGCTTCCGATTCCGAACCTTTATTTATTGAAGCATAAAAACCTTCCTGTTTGACAGCAACAACAAACGCTGAAAAAGCATACCCCAACTTAATGAATTGTGCATTATATTTATTGGCACTTGCCCCTACTTTCTGCTGTATGTGATCGACAATATTAAATGCAAAAGAAACATCGCTCTCATCATATAGATCAAAAAATTCTTCCTCACTCTTTGCAAAAATCATAGAGTTTATTTTTGTAATTTTAGTAAGCGGGATATAACTTTTATTCTCATCGAAAATCGTATCCTGTCTACATATATCCGAAAAAGCATGAATCCATGCACTATTCTCTTGAAATTCCCATGAATATTTAGGACTGAGCTTATCTCTATAGCTTCCATCTACAGCATAACACTTGACAGTGAAATCTATCTTGCTAAGGGTCTTATTATATCCAGCAGCCTTAACTATACCGGAATCCATATACACATCTGCATTATTTGGCGTAAATATCCCTTGTGGTGAAATCTCGATGTCTAAACCTGTGTCGTTTAAGTTCCACGATCTCTGATTGATAATCGGAACAATTCCATTTGTAGAACGACAGATTATTCTCCATGTCTCTACTAACTGATCTGCTTCTTCTGCACCCTCAGCATCTGAATACATTCCGACTATCTCTGCCTGCGTGATATCAATCTTTATACGGGCAATATCTTCTCCAACACAGTCGTTCAGTGCATACAGAATAGCCTTTGTAAAGACAGTAAGCGGATTACCTTTTATCTTTATTGTGGATTTTGTTCCTTTAGTAGTTATACCACTTTTTATTCCTAACACGCTAGAAACAACATCAAATTCTGTATTCACTAACAAAATCCTGTTAACGTCAGAGTTTTCCCCCCTAGCATACTCCATTACAACATCTGCGAACCGATCATAACTATGAATTGCTTGATCTGCCCAACCTTCCCAATTCGGACCATATTCGCCCTGCATCTCCTTATATTTAGTGAGTTTGTCTTGATACTCTTTATACCTGTTCAATGTCATCTTCTTAAACAAAGAACGGCTGATAAATGAGTGCTCGAGCTCTAACACATTTTTTCTTCCTTTCAATTCCTGTCCTGAAGGCAAATTACATTTTCTGCTTGGAAGTCCCCATCTGCTTAAATTAGCAAAGAATAATTCGACAAAATCCCCGATATTAGCAATCTGGTTCTCCCATTCATCTGCAATATTGCTGAGTTTAAAGATATCTGCTGGAACATATGCAAAAAGATCCTTATAGAGTTTATCTATAATTCTTTTTTCTGCTTCATTAAAGTATGTAAGGTATTCAAACACCTCCGAGTATTGGCCGTCTACCTCAGCAACAATAGTATCTGTTGTTATACAGTAACAATTTAGTAAACCACCCTTGTCTTCTTCTGATTCTGTGCCCAGCAGCAAAAGAAGATTTGAAGCGTGAAGATTCCGATATCTAGTAATGCTCACACTTCCCGCAATCCATCCATTCTGCTGCAAAGATTGAAGATGAGAAGTATATTCTGAGTTATTCTGAAAATAATCCCACTTGTTTTTTGCCAACTTGATATCCACAAATAATCCAGATCTTGAAAAGTTATTCTTTATTTTGTGCGCAAGGCTGTCATAAAAACGTACATCCTCAAACCCATCGACTCTCATCATAGCTTCTCCATCTATGGATGGGCTATTTCTTTTAATCATTTCTGCTGTTTTGTTCACTATATACTTCATCTCTGATCCCCCAATACGTCGCTGTACGGATTAATAACAATAGAAGTTGCGTCAGACAATTCTCGTAAAAAACCAGTTGATTTAAGAAATGCTTGGAATGCTCCCAAATTGTCAGTAAAAGAATTAGCTAGCGCTGGTTCCAGTTTTGATCCACCTTCAATCGACCTCCTATATTCAGCGGGGCCTATTACAATCCTGTAATGGATATAGAGTTTATCCAGGAACATATTAAGTGTCATTTTCTTTTGCGGTGGTATAAGCGAAAGCACCAAAAACCTTATCACATCCTCGGATAAGCTAAACCTCTCGTACTGTCCATTCGTAGGAATAATACATTGTAATTCTTTCCCTTTGGATCTAAAAATATCCAACGATGATCTTCTTGCCTTGTTTAGCACGGACATATATTTCTCTTTCGGTATCTTATCATCCCCGATCTCTCTTGCGGACTTATTAAGTGCTGTCAAAAAACCATTTTCTATGTTTATAAAACTATCCGCCGCAATTTTCTTGACAGTATTTATGAAACCTCTAGACATATCCACTATCCATGCTTTTTTTTCTATTCCCAGATAATTATCTACTCGCCATGACATCATACGCATTATCTGAAACATGACTCCCTTTGCAAGTATCTCTAACTTGTTAATCGAAGGCAAGCCACTTGAAAGAAAATTCACAAGTTCATCAATGCTGTAAGCTCCGCAATCCCTATAGGCTTCCTCAGGTATAAACGACATATTTAGATGCTGCGAAACATCTTTCTTATCCAACCCCATCGTCTCTTCCCAAGTTTCTTGAATCATATTGCATATTCTAGAAAGTTTATTATTCTCACTCCCTAAAAGCTTCTGTAATAAATCCTCAAGTTTTATCTTTATATTCTCTTTTCCTTCAAGCGCTTGAAGGATGTGTAAATAATAAATCTCTCCCCCTCGCGCAATAAAATTTCTTTTATCGAAAGAAAAGCTGTTGTCAACCTTCTCTCTATCATTATCCCAACGATAACCTCGCCTTGTCTTCTCCTCTGGCATAGCATCACATAAAATCATTTCAGGACATACAGGGAGAAGCATCTGGACACACCAATTTCTTTTTCTTATTACAACAGCATAACCATGCAGCAAATCTTGCATTCCATCAATAATGTTCTGCTTTTCCATATCAGTATCTGCAACGATATTCTGTTTCAGAGTTTGAATCATTTCTTGATAAGCCCGCTCATCTATCGACACGACACCATTTTTTCGCGCTTTGTCATAGTAAATGAATCTACGAAGTCCCATTCTTGGTTCACACCAATAATCTAGGCGCCCATTAGACGTGTCATGAAACTTCATTTTACCATTTATTAAACCAGGCTCTTTGGCTGAAACAAATACTAGAAGGAACTCTATCAGGTACTCATATAGAGTTTGGTCTGATTTGAAACGATTACCAAATAATCTATTTGCTATGTTGGACATATGATTCTCTAGATCATCTACACTACTTGGATATGTTTTTCCCATGAAAATGCCTCCTATACTCTTTGAACTTTATGATCATTGCTTATCTCTAAGCGGTAATTAACATTTTTGTTATTTTGTATAACAATCATTTCAACTGACTCGTCTTCTTCATCGTTACACTCTTCAGTCAATTGAGCTTTCAAACTTTCCACACCTTGAGAAAGCTGTGGATCAATGTTAGTTGAAATAACCCCATTCTTTAGTTCTTCGAAATAATCTAACATCGGAAGCGAAATAACATTGCTCAGCACCTTTTTATCTATTTTAAGCCTTGGTTCATATCGTTTAGTTGATTCAAAGACACTATCCTTCGTTTCTTGTGAAACAAGAGTCATCTTTCTCGTATTTATTGATCCCGTCACAAGTTGGACATTCTGTGTTAAACCTGCAGTTTTGCTCAGAGTGATAGGAATATAATTTGTTGCGTTATCAGCAACCTTTCCTAGATACATCATAGAAAGAGCATCAATAACAAGGTTTGTGTCTTGCTTAGCTGGTTTTATATCTCCACTTCTTATTTTCAGATAGTTTTCGAACTGTTTCGAAAAAATATCCTCACTATCTTGCGACATCTGGGATTTATCCGTTATGATATTCGTAAATATATACGCCCTTCTCAGGAACTCAACCCATCCAGCTATGTTCCCATCTCTTTTATGCGTTTCGATGAGAATCGAGTTGATGTCTTCCCCGAACATTATCTTGTAATCACAATCTATCAGCAGCTTTTCATCTGCTCTGAGTCGTTTTTTATCATATCCACATTTCTTTGCCTCCTTAACAGCTAGGATACTATTTGCTCTGTCGTTGTTTTTCAAGCCTATATATCCAAAAAATAAATTGAAAAACAACATTTTATTTCTTACCATTGATACCACCTGATCACATTCCACACCCCCAGTAATCATGTATGCAAGTTGTTCTGTCATGCTTCGAATCGTAAGCCTTGTTCCATGTTCAATAAGCCAAATATAATGATCCTTAATGAATTCAAGAACATGCTTCTTATTATTCACAATAAGCATTCTGTTTTTGTAAATATGGCAATAGCTCTTTTTTTCACACTCGGAGCATTTCTCCCATAAAGAATCCTTAATTATGTTTTCAACAAATTTCAACGCAAAGCTTGTATTATCGATGGCAGCAGCATTAATTACGCTAATCTTGTAACCATTATAATCACAGATATCGCCAGAATTCTGATCCATGGCATCAATAAGTCTCATTTTTTCGTTATCTCTTTGTGATTCATCGAACAATTCCTCAAACGTATTAATCAAAGGTCCAGTATTAGAAACCATAAACACATACCGCCCTTGTTTAGGTAGCGCTATACATTCCTTGAGAACATTTTTCTTCTCATCATCACGAAGCTCACTATAATCCTTAATACACCTACAAAATTTCCCTGTTGGCAATGTGATATCGCTGATCTTCTCGTTCGTGTTAAACTGTATTCCAAAGTCCTTCAGCACTTGGTACATAATGCTAGTTTTCCCATCTCCGGCATGTCCTGTCAGTATTAGTACATGGGGTTCATTTTCCTGTAATTGTTCTTTAATGTATCCGCATAATCCAACCTCAACTGCAACCTCCTTAAAATATTCACTTCCAACATTACTCTCTCCATACGCATTGGGATTCTGCGCATTATAGTTATGTAATGTATTAAGATATGCTATGTATCCTTGATTGTCCATGCTTACCTCCACTTTTTCTATGGTTTTTATCTTACAGTTTCTTCTCTGTTCTATCCTAAGATTCAGCACATTTCGGAGCTGATATATTTCAAAGTATTCCTCAACTCAGCAAAATCTTTCTCAGAAGTGAAGTAACCTACGCTAAAGCGTATCGTCCCTGCCGGGAACGTATTAATGAATTTATGAGCCAATGGGGCGCAATGCAACCCCGTTCTCACAGAAATACCTCGTTCATTAAATATTCTTCCCGCACTGTCGCTACTAATGCCATCAATAAGGCAAGAAACAATGCCTACATATTTTCTCCCTTTAACACATCCAACCGTCTTGATAAATTCATATTCTTTAAGCAGATCAAGAAGCTCTCTTCTATTTGCTTCTTCTTTCTGATATATCTTTTCTATAGTTTCTTCTTGGATCCACTTCAATGAAGCATTCAAACCAGAAATGCCGGCTATATTTATTGTACCCATCTCAAATTTTTCAGGCAGACTTTCAGGCATATCTTGGTTCGCTGATTCGAAACCAGTTCCTCCAAATAATACTGCTGGCAATTTAATCTCAGGCTTCATAACAAAACCCGATATACCTGTTGGTCCATATAATGTCTTGTGTCCCGCGAACACCGCAAAATCAAAGTTTTCCATTCCAATATTACAATCTACAAGTCCAGCACTTTGAGCCATATCAACTATAGTCAATGCATCATATTTCTTTGCACATCTGAAAATATCTTCCACGGGTGCTATAAGTCCAATAGTATTACTTACATGGCTCAAAATAACGGCATCCGGCTTGACTGAATCAAATTGGTATCGTATCTTTTCCAGATTGTATTCTAGATCATTGTTAACATGTAACTGATGAACTTTTATTCTGTTTTCTAATTCAAACGCATAAAGGGTTCTTGTAACTGCGTTGTGTTCAAATGGACTTATATATATATTCTTTACTTTAGCCTTGATTATCCCTTGAATAATCATATTTAACGCAATTGTTGCAGTGGGTGTAAAAACCACCTGCTTAACAGGACAATGCAATAAATCTCTTATTCTTGCTCTGGTATCAGATATCAAACCTCCAGCAGTCTGTGCAAGAGCATATTGTCCTCGATTAGCACTTCCACCACTCTCTCTGTAAAATCTTTCCATATACTCATATACACATACTGGTTTCGGATATGTTGTTGCGGCATTATCAAAATATGCCATCAGGCACGCCTCCTTTAGCACAGATCCCACAGTATTTCCATGAGTATCTGACGTTTTTCTTGAACAGATATTGCTCTTCCCATTGCATCCAAGGCGGCGATAACCTGATTATGCAACAGTTTGCCCTGCCGTGTATCCTCAACTCTGTTAAAACGCTTAGTCACAGCATTACTATCATCATCTGTAAAAACTATCTGATAGACCGTTTCAGTATTTGATTCCTTTCGTTTTTCTACTGATACCTTAAACGTTTCTGCCGTTGTCTTATATGCACACACATTTTTAAGGAATAATCCCTTAATTTTTTCATCCCAGTCTTCCAGTCTTAAATCTGTGACAATTTTAGCAAGGCTCGCTATCGTTTGATGATCGTCATTTGTAATATTCTTAAACAATTCAATTACCCTATCCGTCCCATCAGCAAATAATTGTTCAAATATAGCCGGATCAAGTTCCTCACACCAATCCTTAATAACAGAAGAAAGGGTCATTTTCTTTACATTCATTCTGTTACCACTGAGCACAAAAACATTCTTAATATCATCTGAAAGGATCTTGATCGTTTCGTTAAGATATGTATCAAAAAAAACTTTTGCATCTTTTATACAATCAATCAACTCTTTTTCTTCCTCCCCAAATATTTGAGGAAGTTTCTTAAATAAAAGCTCATTACCGCTGGCACTCATCTTCAAGAGCTTCAAATAATCTATATACTCTTTACAAATCTTATCTCCACCCGGCGTAAGGTGACTCTCTTTTGCATACCTAGGCAACTCCATATACCAGCGCCGCATCGCAGAAATTATATAATCATACGAATTTGATCCTCTTTCTACATCAACTATGTATTCAGTGAAAAGTTCATCCAGCTTCTTTATAAATTTTTCTTTGTCAGAATCCCAATCCAAATAAGATAATGTGAACATTTCTGGTTTAGAATTTATTTGTATTAAAACATCAGCAGATAAAGGTACATGGCCATGCTGATCGGATATTATAACCTCTTTCTTATAATTGTGAATTACTACCGCAAGGTAAATGGGAATAACCCCATTCCTCAGGCCAATATGACCTTCCGGGGAGCGGAGTCTTTCATACAAATCTACAAAAGATTTTTCTTTTCCGGCTTCAAGTATAAAACCTTCAATGGTCTGAAGCAGATTATCCATATGATCAACAGTTTTCGGTCGGAGATTCAATGTTGGAAGACCATTTTTTTCCTCCCATATTCCAGTACGTATTAAAGTACTTCTCATAATAGATACTTCTTGACCCGATCCTGTTAATCCCAGATTCGGTTCTAATTCGTTTCTGAGAAGAGCAGTCACTATTTTTTTTCTGCTATTACCAGCCATAACCGTGATCTCATTCTTGTTAATAACCTCATTATTAATTACCGGCGTATGCGAGTATATTTCATCACAAATAATAGACATTCTCTCAGACAGGGCTGATTTTCTACTGATGTCCAGTTGGTTTCCTCTGTATATAAATCTCGCTTTATAATCCTCCGGTCTTGTATAACCTCTCATAAAGAATCCAATTACTTCTCTGAGATCCTCGTAGATTACTTCATACTCTTCGAATAGAACCTTTTCATCATTAGCATTGTCTCTTAGTACAGAGACTGCATTAAACTCTCTGACTACATTTTCAATATCTTCATATTCTTTAGGAATAACAAAAATAACTCTAGCCAACTCAGTGGTAGTCTCTTCCAATATTTTTTTTACTCTTAAAATGCCCTCATTACTGTGTGGAATAATTCCGTAAATTATTCCATCCGCATCAATAGCAGCACTTTTTTCCTCCCAGTTCACATCTTCTGTTACTTCACTTTCATCAATAAACTTAAACGAAAAATAGCGTATCATATCATGCTCATTATTATAACGAGAAGAATACATATAGTTATCGAAATTGGAGTTATTGAGCGTTTCTTTAACAGTTATATTCTTACGCTGGAGCTCAATCATATCGCTTATCTTCTGACGCACATCAACACCTGATGCTTGTTTCAAACGCAAGAAGTTATTGCTCCGTTTCAGATAAATGACGTATTCTTTTTCTATTAGTTTGTCAATAGCAAATGCAATCTCCTCAGGCTTATAGCTCATGGAGAAAACACCTGCTATTTCGTCTCTTGATGGCTGCAATTTTTCAAACTGTTCAAGTATATATATCAGAGAAAGAGTTTTAACGATTTTGCTTTCAAGTGTACCATCCTCTAATTTCTCCAATATGAGCTCAGTAAGATAATAATACTCATGAATTGAGCCATCATAAACCTCTTTCTTCAAAAGTGGTTCAAAATAATCGTATATCAAATCCGGAGTCATCAATTCAAAATGATCATCATTATACATATTCAAAAATGATGGTAATGTTGAATTTCCTGGTGCCGAAATAAAAGTAAATAGCGTCCTTTCATTCTGAGCAACTCTTTCAGAAAGACGTGGCAAAATAAATGTTGATACCGGATGAAGTGGATAACATCCATAAATTGTCTTATTTATTTCCGAATCACCAATATCACTAAATAGATTATGCTTTTTGTATCTTGTTATAATATCATTTAAATAGGCTTTATTCTTCTCAATAAATTTATACCATAGCTTATCACTTTTTTGAATAGCAGAGCCAATTATTTCGTAAGTCTGAGTAAAATTATTATTTAGATGAATATGACTAAATCTTTCCGAAATGCCTCTCCATCCGTCCACTTTATTTTTGGGTAACTTGTCGATATAATTCGAAATCTCCTTATGCGAAATAAGCATAAGGTGCATCTGCAAGTCACCACTTCGATTACACTTCTCAGCAAAGTCTTGAAGCATTTTAGTGTCACTTACAGATGCCTCACTTATATTCGCCTCCAAGAACTTACTGAACTCATCATATATAACATATATTCCAGTATATCCCTTCTCTTTCAAACCCTTAACGGCTTCTTCATATAATTCTACAATATCAAAGCCTATAAAAGGATTAAAGACACTTCCTGAAGTAAGGTTTGGATAAATCTTCTCAAATGTTTCATATGCCCTGTTATTGTAGTTTTGAAGTTCATCAATAAACTTCTTTATTGGCATATCAATCATCTTTTTCAAATTATCGTAGGTTTTAGGAAATTCCTTTTCCCACTTCGCTATAACCTGAACAGCAGCCTTATAATTTGTTTCTGGCATAACATCTAGCCCATTCATCGAAAGAGTTCTCTGTAAGGCCATCAAAAAAGCCTGTGACAAGCTTGTGTTACTACCTGAAATAATAACAGGAAGTATTCGATTGTTTGAATCATAATAATTATTTACGATTTGATTAAGTCTCGGATCCTCTTTAATCTTTGGCATAGTTCTTACGAAAAGACTCCTTTCACGCTTCATAAGAGCAGAAAGGATCATCAATATGATATGAGACTTTCCCTTACCATAAGCCCCAATCAAAACTCTTGCCCTATCTGTTGATGCAGGGTTTGTACTTAAGAGTATGTCTTCTAGTAATCGAAGTGCCGATTGTGTAGGGATAAAATTCTTCAATTTGTCGTCACTATTCAGATCATATCCAATATTAACCGAATACTGAAATCCAGAAGCAACTGAGATCATTTTGCTACTCATTGATATCACCCTAATATCCCTTCACTCATATTTTCATAAAAGTTCTGCACGCATTCATCAAAAGTAAAATGTTCTTTCAAATGAATAATGTCCAAGCCCGCTGTTCTAATAATCTTAATCGCTCCCATCTTTTCCACCTCATGTAACACATCGAGTAAAGACACTGCATCTAAATTAAACACTTTTCCTATGTTGCAAGGGCTTTTAAGAAGTTCATTAAGCCCTATTTCATCTCTGTCTCCAGCCTGATCAGAAATAACAGCAAGAATCACCCAAGGATCAAACGTTTTTGGAGAAGGTGTCGTTTTCTTATATGTCTTTTGCTTCTTATTGGCTATATCAACTAATCCAAGCTCTCCAAAAGGACAGTCAATATTATTCTCTGGTGATACCTTCCCCGTACTAGACTTATACCTTGGCAAATATGTATTAATAATGCATGCTAAATCATCATTTAAGGATCTAATCGCTGCAGATGATACATTATCTTCCATAAGTATATAATTAAGAATTGATTGAACGAAATCTTCCCTCGAAAACTCTGACATAGTAAAGTCATTAAAAAAGAAATACCATGCCGTTGCGTCAGACTTATTCTTAGCAAGTTTGTACTGAAGCAAATAAAGTGTCCCTATTTCTTCTATGTAACGATCATTTTCGTAAACTATAGCGCCAAATGATGTTAGTGTCTGAACTCGCTTGCCGGATGTGGGCTCCGATGTTAAATCTACTGCTTGTAGCCAATATCTCAATGACTTGACCATGTTGGACCCTATGCCTAAAACATCCATCGGATTCTCTACCTTACTCACAAAAAGATCACTCTTGGCAACAACCCGCTCCATGCCCTTGCTAAGCCATCCCTTTCTTATAAAAAAAGTCTCATGTGCACGAAACTTCATCGACATTGATCGTTACCTCCATCACTTCGTTCTCAGATATTTATCCATGGTGCATCCGCCATCCAGATATTTGGCTGTCATACACATCCTACAATGTACGCATTTATCAGGATCTATCTGGTACTCATCTCCAGAAATGTTTATTGCCCCTGCTCGACAAATTGATTCACACTTTAAGCATTTCCTACATGCGTTATACTTTCGTATCTGGTATCCGACCATACGCTGCATTGCATCATGATCCTTTACATTCATCGTTCTAATCTTAACGGAATGTTCATACCCATCCTGACTAAATGGCTGGATGGATAATATCGGAACATTTGTCCTTACATCAAGAACGATTACCTCCTTAAGTAGTTTGTTGCCTAATTCAGGAACTATGCGTCCTAACGGCACCAACATACCTATCAACTCATCGCTATATGGTCTTACTAAGCTATAGATCTTCGCATGATCCTCTGTAGTACAATTGGTAAACTTGATCTTAACATCGCCTGCTGCCACAAGACCATTACCACCCTGACGTGCTTTCCACTTGCCAGTATCTACATACACTTCAGCATCCTCTTTGCCAATTTTTTTTGCAAAATCAAGCAAAAATTCATGCCATTGCTTTGACACTTCCGGCATATAGATTCTGGACAGAAACTGAGCTCTCTGGTTGTTATTAGGGCAACACCAGCAACCCACTCTGTCATATCCGAGCCTATATGCCTCATTAAAATCAACATTCTCAGCAAACAAATAAAGCCAAATATCTATATCATGCCAAAAGAATATCGGTGATGCCACTGTTTGCTGCTGTATCTTTAAAGACTCAGCATCATCCTCTACTCTGTTGTACTTGCTACGGTTCACTGACTCTGACTTTCTGATTCCATAAAACGTCAGAATCTGTTGATTTCTATAAAGGCTGTTGATCACTCGTGTTATTGGTCCCGTCTTGAACATAGAGCAACACCATCGCATCATCCTAGCCGGCGGTCCTATATCCTCGCATACATCCATAAAATTCTGATCCTCATTCTTTGCGAATAAGAATATTGACTGTGGATGCTCACTTCTAAATCTTTCGGCATACTGCACTGTTGCCGGAAACTCCAATGTTGTATCACCAAAAATGTGTACGATGCTTGGATTGCTAAGCGCTTTTACTACTACATCGGAAGTTACAGTGGAATCCTTGCCGCCCGAGAAGGAAATCACTATTCTCTCTTCATCAAATTTAGAAGCGGTTTTTCTAACAAATCTAAATGCCTCCTCCTTGAGTTCATTCAGTCTATCTTTATTTGCTTTAATAAACTTATCTATATACTTATTAAAATTCTCATATGATAGTTTATTCTTGTTTTTTTCAATTTTCCGTCTTATAACATCAGTATTCGCTGTCTGAAACACACCACTAGGAATAGACACACTTTTTCCATCAATATAATATCTGTTATTGACACACCATACCGATTTATCAGCAAAGGTATTCGGTACTTTATCCAAAAGTACCTCCAACAATAGGCGTTCCTCAGGAAATACCGGTCGTAAGTCAGTTGTTAGATACTTTGTTTTTCCACCGCAGATTGGGCAAATTCCCTTATCTGTCTGGTTAATACTCTGAATGACAGGAATATTACAATCCTTACACCAATATATCTCTATCGGGATATCTTCTGCCGTAGCTTTGCCACAGACTGGGCACATTTTTTCATTTGTCTCTATGCTACAATTTATGCACCACACTCTGCCGCTCACCTCCGTTCTAAAAATAATATCATATAAGCTGTCCACAAAAACGGACTTAATCCGGTTTTATTCGTAGCTCATAATTTCACTTACACTGCACTCAAAGTACTTTGCAAGTTTTTCTAGCACCTTATTTGATACCGGCTCTCCTTTCCCCATCTTAGCAACCGTAGCAGAGCTCAATCCTAGCTCCTTTACCAGATCTTGCTTCTGAAGTTTCTTATCGATCATCTTTTTCCACAAACCGTTATAAGATACTACCATCACAAAAGTGCCTTTCTTAAATCACTAATTTACTTAGAAACCACGGTTTTAAGTATAGCATAAAGGGGTCTTATTATCTATAAAAACGTTTAAAAAAATGAAGATTTTCTTTCTATTTTTAAAAAGCAGATGCTCTTCTTTATCAGAAGATATCTGCTTTTATCTATTACTGTTTGAACTCCGTCTATCCTTGACTACTAATTTCCACGCTCAAATTACTGTGTGCGAATCCCTTATATTACGGACAATCCACTTTCTTACTTATCCAAACTCTTCATCGTCGGAAACAACAACACATCCCTAATCGCCGGTGAGTCGGTCAGCAGCATGACCATCCGGTCGATGCCGAAGCCGATGCCGCCTGTCGGGGGCATGCCGATCTCTAGGGCATTCAGGAAATCTTCGTCAACGCTGTTGGCTTCCTCGTCACCCTGGGCTTTCAGCTCTTCCTGGGCCAGGAAGCGTTCCCGCTGATCCAGAGGGTCGTTCAGCTCGGAATAGGCATTGGCCATTTCCCGGCCGGTGATGAACAGCTCAAACCGCTCGGTGTATTCCGGCTTGTCCGGTTTCTTTTTGGTGAGCGGGGATATCTCAATCGGATGATCCATGATGAAGGTCGGCTGAACCAAATGGTCTTCTACATATTCTTCAAAGAATAGGCTGAGGATATCGCCCTTCTTATGCCTTTTTTCGTAATGGATATTTTTTTCGTCGGCTAAGCTTCTGGCAGCTTCCAGGGTTTCAATCTGATCAAAGTCGATCCCGGCGTATTTCTTGACGGCATCCACCATCGTCAGCCGCTCAAAGGGCTTGCCAAGATCAATTACATCGTCTCCGTATATAACTGAGGTGGTGCCCAGAACTTCCTGCGCCACATGACGGAAAAGGGTTTCGCACAGTTCCATCATCCCGTGGTAGTCGGTATAGGCCTGATAGAGTTCCATCAGCGTAAATTCGGGATTATGACGGCCGTCCAAGCCTTCATTGCGGAACACCCGACCGATCTCATAGACCCGTTCCATGCCGCCGACGATCAGCCTTTTCAGGTAGAGCTCCAAGGAGATCCGCAGCTTGACATCTTCATCCAGTGCGTTGAAATGGGTTTCAAACGGCCGCGCCGCCGCGCCGCCGGCATTGGCCACCAGCATCGGCGTCTCTACTTCCAGGAAGCCTTGCCCATCCAGATAGCGGCGGATGGCACTGATAATCTGCGAACGCTTGACGAAGGTATCGCGGACTTCCTCATTCATGATCAGGTCGGTATATCGCTGGCGGTAGCGCACGTCGGTATTGACCAGGCCATGATATTTTTCCGGGAGGATCTGCAGGCTCTTGGACAAAAGCAGGATGTCGTATGCGTGAACGGACATCTCGCCCTTCTGGGTACGGAATACTTCGCCCTTGATCCCGACGATGTCGCCGACATCATATTTCTTAAAATCAGCATAGGTATCTTCACCGACGCTGTCCCGGGCGACATAGCACTGAATATTGCCGGGCATGTCCTGAATATTGCAAAAAGAAGCCTTGCCCATGATCCGCTTGGCCATGATCCGCCCGGCGATCGTCACCGTCTGGCCTTCCAGCTCATCAAAATGCTCCTTGATCTCACGGCTATGATGAGTCACCTCGTAGCTCATCACCTGATAGGGGTCTTTTCCGTTTTCCTGCAAAACGGCCAGTTTATCCCTTCTCACCTTCAGCAGCTGATGAATATCCTGATTATTTATCTGTTCTGACATAATTTCCTCCGTTAGTGCCTTGGCCAGACGGCCTCACGACTGATTGGATCTCTGAATCTCCAATACTTTATATTTCAATGTGCCGACCTGGGTTTCTACCGAAACGGTTTCCCCTACTTTACGGCCGATCAAGGCTTTCCCCACGGGCGACTCATTGGAAATCCGCCCTTTTAAGCTGTTGGCTTCAGTAGAGCCGACGATTTTATAGGATACTTCTTCTTCAAATTCCATGTCACAGATCTTAACCACGCAGCCGATGTTGATCTTATCCAGATCGACCTCGTCTTCTACGACAACTTCGGCATTTTTTAGGATCTTTTCAAGTTCTTCGATTCTGGTTTCAATGTCACGCTGTTCGTCCTTGGCGGCATCATATTCGGCATTTTCAGACAGATCCCCTTGTTCTCTGGCCTCTTTGATCTTCTCGGCCACTTCTTTTCTTTTGACTACTTTCAGTTCGTGAAGTTCGTCTTCGTACTTCCTTAATCCTTCGTACGTCAATATGTTTTTCTTCTCTTCCATACTATTTTCCGCCTTCCCATTGCATTGTATTTAACCAGATCGATTCCTGTATTTCAACTGCCAATTAACTTTTGATTGCTAATTAACTTTCGTATTATACCCATTTTTAACCATAGTGTCAAGAAATTTTCGTGTTTCTTCCGCTCCCGACCAAAGATTTAGGACAAAATTAGTTTTACCGGCTCTTTTGGTCCTGTTAACGACAATCCCATATTCTTCATTAAAATATTCTTCCAGCTCTTGATATACTCCCTCTTCGCCTCCGGCTACCGTAATCGTATTGATCCGGGACAGATAGGGGGTGAGCAGGCTGATCAGCGTATCCGTCACGCCGGTGCGGCTGTCCTTAGGTAGTATGATGTCCAGGGAAGGAAAGCCCTTTTTTTCATAAAGCATCGCTTCCAGCAGCGGAAGCGGCGGCAGTTCATCATTATCGCCGCCCAGTATCCGGCGTACCGTGGGGTGGAGATAATAATCATCCGGCTTAAGCCGCTCTATGGCCTCTTGCAAATATTCCCTCAGTTTCTCCGCCCGCCATTCATGCCGCCCCCGATACCGGTTCTGATTCTCCGGCAGGCTGTAGCTGGCGAGGCCTTTATATCCGTCCGGCCCCACATAAAACTCCGGTACCGGAGCATAGTAATATTGGAGCCGGCCGTTCGGGGTTATTCCTCTGCGTGCACAGCGGTAAATCGGGAGGGAGTAAATATCCCACCGCCGTCTTTTGGCACATATTTTATCCTGCAGTCCGAAATAAAGTAAGCTCTTCACATTTTCTTTCATATTTGAGAATATGCTTATGGTATTTATAATATGTGGGACAAATTTGCGACCATCGCTTCTAACTGGGCAAATGTCTCTATTTCATTTACTTTTCTCCGCAGCCCGGCGGAATGAGGATAGCCGGCCGTGTACCACGCAACATGCTTGCGCATTTCCCGGATGCCGGTATATTCGCCTTTATATTGTACAAGCCTTGACGCATGCTTTATTATCGTCGCGCAGATCTCCTGCAGCGATGGCTTGGCAGACCCCCTCCCGCTTTCCAGATAAGTGGCTATCTGCTCAAATATCCAGGGATTCCCTCGTGCTGCCCGGCCGATCATGATGCCGTCACACCGGGTCTTAAGCAACATCGCCGCCGCCGACAGCCCGTCAGTCACGTCGCCGTTGCCGATCACCGGTATCTTTACCGCGTCTTTAACCGCTGCGATGATTTCCCAGTCGGCCTCGCCGGCATAGAACTGCTCCCTTGTCCGGCCGTGGACGGTTATCGCCGCCGCTCCCGACTGTTCGGCGATACGGGCAATTTCCACGGCATTGGCCTCCGCTGCGTGGTAGCCCTTTCTGATTTTCACCGTTACCGGCTTATGGATCGCTTTCACTGTTTGCTCGATAATCGCTCCGGCTAAACGGGGATCTTTCATCAGCGCCGACCCTTCCCCGTTATTCACCACTTTCGGCACCGGGCAGCCCATATTGAGATCCAGAATGTCAAATGGACGTGCTTCGATCCGCGCAGCGATCTCGCTGATAATAGCCGGGTCAGAGCCAAACAGCTGGAGCGATACCGGCCGTTCCTCCGGATGCACTTCCAAAAGAGTCTCGGTATTCTTGTTCCCATATAGTACCGCCTTGGCACTGACCATTTCCATACCCAGCAAGCCGGCCCCATGTTCCCGGCAAAGCAGGCGGAAGGCCAGATCAGTTACTCCGGCCATCGGTGCCAAGAGCAGGTTGTTCTTTATCGTAACATCGCCTATTTTTAATGCTCTGATTGTCGTCATTGTATCGTTCTTATTCGCATCGTTCTTATTCTTATCGTTCTTATTCACATCGTTCTTGTTCGTATACTTATTCATTGATTTATTTATTCTTTTCATATATAATCCGCAGACCCTGAAGCGTCAGCTGCGGATCGTAGACCTGAATAACATCGGTTTCCTCCGCAATGATCCGGCCCATTCCCCCGGTCGCCACTACTTTCAGGTCTGTATAGCCGGCTTCTTTCTTTATCTGATTGACGATATATTCCGTCTGTCCGATCTGTCCATAAACCAGTCCTGCCTGGATACTGGTTATCGTCTCCTGAGCGAGGATTGACTTAGGTTTCTTGATTTCCACTTCCGGCAGCCTGGCTGTATCTTCCCATAAAGCCTTTGCTGAAATACGGATGCCCGGAGCTGTGATACCGGCACAGAAACTGCCGTCCTCTGATATCAGGTCATACGTAGTCGCCGTCCCAAAGTCAAGCACCAGCACCGGTCCCCCGTAAAGTTCATAACCCGCCACCGCATCGACGATCCGGTCAGCTCCGATTTCTCTGGGGTTTTCTGTCACGATCTTGATCCCTGTCCTGACCCCTGGTCCGACGATTAAAGGGGTATTCCCGATATAGCGCCCGATCGCCCCGATCAGCGCGTGCATGACATTAGGAACCACACTGGCGATTACCGTGCCTTCAACCTGCTTCTTAGTCACGTTATTCCTCTGCAGCATATCTAAAAACATCACCCCATATTCATCGGATGTACGCGGCTGCCTGGTCATCAGCCGGAACGTCGTAACCAGATTTTTGCCCTCATAGACCCCGCAGGATATATTGGTATTCCCTACATCAATTACCAGAATCACTTTGACTCCAATCCGTGCGCTTTGCACACCTTATCTTACCCCTCTTTTACGCTGCGATAATACAACTCCAGGGATTCAAACAGTTCTTTCCGCTTGGTTCTTACTTCCCTGACCATAAGCCCGCTGCTGATTTCATCATAATAAAAGTCCCTTTCTTCACATTCGGTTTCCAGCAGCAAGCTGCCGTCCTCGTCAAACCAGATGGTAAAAATACCACCTACCTCTTCCGTAAAAAGGACACATAAAATCTTCAGCTCCTCCTTAACTGCCTTCGGCAGGCCGGCAAACTGCTCATTGAAATAATATTTCTGCGTATAGGCATTGGCCCCGCACAGCGCTGTCCGCTTAAGCATATCCGCCGCTCCCTCTGACTGAAACTTCCCCGGCATAAACCTTGATCATTTCCGCTTCCTGGCTGTCAGTTGATTTCTGAACCAAAAGCTCGCCATGTGCCGTGATCCCATGGGAGATTCCGGTATATTCACCTTGCGGATCCAAAACCCGCACTTCTTCTCCCAGCCCTGCCAGATACTGATTATATTCTTGCCTGATAAATTCCAGATTATGATTTATTTCAAATACCCGATATAATTCACTAAAATGCCGTATGATGGCCTTAAGCAACCAGTCCCGCGATATTTCACGATGAAACTCACACCGCAGCGAAGTGGCCTTTCCGGCCAATTCCGCCGGGATTTCATCCATGTTGACATTGACACCGACACCGACAACGACATAATTAATAATATTTTGAGGCTGAACAGCACTAAGCTGGCCAACATCACTTTGCTGGCATGTATCGCTTTGCTGGCCGGCACCGCTTGGCCGGACCTTCAGTTCCGTAAGAATGCCGCATACTTTCTTGTGGTTCAGTACGACATCATTGGGCCACTTAATCCGGATCCCCGGATTCCGGTCATCGCGCACGTCTTCTATCGCCCCGGCAACCGCCAAGGCCATCAGCAGGGTAAGCATCGAAGCATGCTCCGGCATAAACGACGGTCTGAGCAAAAGCGAAAAATAAAGATTCATCCCGCCAGGAGACTGCCAGTACCTGCCGCGCCGCCCTTTGCCGGCATGCTGCTGCTCCGCCCTGACCACTGTCCCGTGCGGCGCGCCGCTTTCTGCCTGTCTCATGGCTTCGCTATTCGTCGAGTCGACTTCGTCCAGCTCGATCAGCTTCGCGATCATAACGTTGCCGCCATAATCGCTTTTATCGTATGCATCCGGTTCTCGGCCTCTTCAAAGACCACCGACCGGGCCGATTCAAATACCTCATCCGTTACTTCCATCTCAGTAATGCCGAATTTTTGGTAGATTTCTTTACCGGTAGCCGTCTTGATATCATGGAAAGCCGGTAAACAATGCATAAAAACCGCATCCTGATCGGCTTGCTTCATGACGTTGGCATTCACTTGATAAGGCTTAAGGTCGCGGATTCTTTTTTCCCATATTTCATCAGGTTCGCCCATCGAAACCCATACATCCGTATAAATCACCTTGGCCCCCGCAGTTCCGACAGCAATATCCTCTGTCAAGGTTATGCTGCCTCCGGATGCTTCCGCGATTTCCTCACACTCTGACACCAGCTCCGGAGCCGGAAAATACTCTGCGGCCGTACAGGCTGTAAAATGCATCCCCATCCTGGCACAGGCCACCATCAGGGAATTGCCCATATTATAACGGGCATCACCCATATAGGTCAGCTTAATGCCTGCAAGCTCCCCGAAATGTTCTTTGATGGTCAAAAGATCCGCCAGCATCTGGGTGGGATGAAATTCATTGGTAAGGCCGTTCCAGACCGGCACCCCGGAATAAAGCGCCAGTTCCTCCACAATATCCTGCTCAAAGCCCCGGTATTCGATGCCGTCATACATGCTGCTCAGCACCCTGGCGGTATCGGCAGTGCTTTCCTTCTTGCCGATCTGAGAACATGACGGGTCAAGATATGTGACATTCATGCCAAGGTCATAAGCGGCCACTTCAAATGCACACCGGGTACGGGTGCTGGTTTTTTCAAATATCAGGGCGATATTTTTCCCTTTATGATATTCGGTAAAAATCCGTTCTTTCTTCTTTTCCTTTAAATCTGCCGCCAATTCCAGCAGATAATTAATTTCTTCCTTGGAGTAATCTAACAGCTTTAAAAAATGTCTTCCCCGAAGATTCATAACCTACCCTCTTTAACTTGTCGTCCAATTGAATTGATATGTCAGCTTACCGGCATTCCAGTAAGCTGACATACGTTGATGCTTTTTCTCAAATTGCCTATCGTAATTCTTGATTACAGTTGTTATTCTTATTTATCTTCAACAGCTATTTCTTTCAGTGAAGCAACCAAGCCGGCAAGCCCTTGGATCTCTGAAGGAATAATAATCTTGGTCGCTTTGCCGTCGGCCGCTTTTTCAAATGCTTCCAGGCTCTTGATCTGAAGCACCGCCCGGTCGGCTCCCGCTTCACGGATCATTCGGATCCCGTCGGCCTTGGCCTGCTGTACTTTCATAATGGCTTCCGCTTCACCTTCTGCTTCGCGGATCATCTTTTCCTTCTCGGCTTCTGCACGCAGGATCGCCGACTGTTTTTCCGCTTCCGCTTCCAGGATCGCCGAGGCTTTCTTACCTTCTGCTACCGTTATGTTGGCAATCTTTTCACCTTCGGCACGGGTGACGGATTCACGGCGTTCACGTTCCGCCTTCATCTGTTTTTCCATGGCGTTCTGGATCTCGGCGGGAGGCATGATGTTTTTCAGCTCTACCCGGTTGACCTTGATCCCCCAGGGATCGGTAGCCACGTCCAGGGAAGCCCGCATCTTGGTGTTGATCGTCTCTCTGGAGGTCAGCGTCTGATCCAGTTCCAGATCACCGATGATATTCCTGAGCGTCGTAGCTGTCAGGTTCTCGATGGCCATAATAGGATTTTCCACGCCGTAAGCAAACAGCTTGGGGTCCGTAATCTGGAAAAACACCACCGTATCGATTCTCATGGTTACATTGTCCTTGGTAATAACCGGCTGTGGCGCAAAGTCGACTACCTGTTCTTTCAGATTGACCCTTCTCGCAATCTTATCTATTAGCGGCAGCTTGAAATGCAGGCCGACCTGCCAAGTTCCCTGAAAAGCTCCCAGCCGTTCGACGACAAAGGCATAAGCTTGCGGCACGATTTTGATACAGGATGACAATAATATTATAATAAATAATATAAGAAATAGAAAAATCAAAATACCTCCAAATAATTCACCCATTCTTACTTTCCTCCTCCTTTTTTTCTTCAATAATCAGTTTTACGCCGTCAACATATTTTACTATGCCTACGGCACCTACCGGCAGAACAATCCCGTCCTGAGCGGATCTGGCTGTCCATTCCTGCCCCCCTAGAGTAACCTGACCGATTCCCTGCAGATTGTCAATCTCACTGATTACGATTACCTGTCTGCCGATATAGCTTTCCACATTGGTCCGCGCCCGGTCTTTATTAAAGTATTTCACGGCAATCGGACGGGTAAAAATCAGCAGCAGAATCGAGATCAGCAAAAACAGAAGTATCTGCACCCCTTCATTCGCGCCGAATATAGCTGCCAGGGTAGCAATCAGAGCACCCCCTGCAAACCATATCGTCGTCAGACCCATTGTTGATAGTTCAGCAATCACTAACACAATAAACAAAATGAGCCAGAAAAAAGTCATATTTATATGGCCTCCTTTCTGCGTTCTTAATATGTATCTGTAAACGCCTGTTCTTTTCTATTCTACTACATTTGTCATCATTATTCAAATAAAATAACGTAAAGAATATCTAAGACGGCAGAGTACGCCGTCTAAGATATTCTAATTACGTTCGGAAGAACGCGGAGCGTTCTTCCTGCTGATTTGCTTTACATTTTGCAAAAAGATTTTTTGTAAGCTTTTTGTGTGCCTTTTGCGTAGATAAAAAGTGGCAATTATATCTTATCGTATCTATTCGCATTACCAGAAGACGTGATCTCCGAGAACATAGCCTTCTCGCATGCCGGCTCTCCTGAAATGAGTCGCTCCGCCTACCGTAGTCTCTCCGGCAATCGCAGCTGCTGCAGCCTGCAGACATGCTTCCGGTACATTTCCTTCATAAGCCCGGGCGACCTTTCCGCTCATGGCCGGGGTGAACTGTCCCGATGCATAGATAACTCCATGGATTGTATTTGGATAAGCTTCGCTTTTCACGCGGTTCATGACTACTGCGCCGACACCGAGCATGCCTTCATAGGACTGGTTGCCCGATTCACAGTATATCAGTGCCCCCAGCAGTCTGGTTTCGTCTGCGGATGCATCCACCCGGCCCCTGTTCTGCAGCCGTTTACGCTCCGCCTCGGCTTCTTCCCTGGCACGGATCACTGCCATGGTCTCCCCTTCGTCTATGTGGTATCTTACATTGATGCAGTCGGTATAAACATAACCCACTTTATCTTCAAATTCGACACTGATCCAGTCGTCATTCATCACTTCGACGATTTCCAGGCCTTCATCCCGGGCAATATAGCCCCACACTTCCGCTTCCATGCTGGGTTCCTGCCGTACCCGAACAACGTCCGTTTCGATGGATGCCACCCAGTTCCCCACATCATCTGCCATGGCCTGTGCTTCTTCACCCGTCAGCAGGTACTCCTCGTTTGCCCAGCCGACAACGTCTCCTGATTTGATTTTGATCCAATCTCCTTGCCGTTCCAGAATCGTTCCGCCGCAGTCTTTATATAGAAGTCCTACCTTTTCCGAATTCTCATCTGCTTCTGCACGGACGTTCAGAGCCTTCTGCACATCAGCCATAGCAAGCTCTTCACCGATCCGCTGCTGTTCCTTCTCAAACTTCTGGTCGATATTCAGCTCTTCTTTCTCTTCCACTTCCATCTTGATCTCTTTATTGACACTGGGATCCAAGATGGGGGCGATTCCCGAGCTGATTAAGGATTCTTCTGCGCTTTCTATGGCATAGGCGACAACATTCTGTGATAACAGACAACTCAAGCCGACAATCAGAGAAAGCATTGTGGCAATCAGCCTATTTTTCAACATGATCTCCTCCATCTCCTTAACTGGCCGCAACCAGCTCTTGCTGATTATATCGGTCCGTTGGTTATTAAATATTACGCAATATAATACATATTTATTACAAAATTATTACAGAGAGTAAGCCTAATATACCAAATATTGGTTTCAATGTCAACATATTTTCTAAAAAATAGTGAATTGCACGAATACTTTTGGTACTATTCACGGAAGCATGGGGCGAGGACGAGGGCGGGGGGCTCGGGAACCGGAGGGCGGGACGTTTTCGATAGGAACTATATAAGAATTGATGTTAAATGAAAAAAGCCGCCTTTTCCCTGGTTCGGACGGCTGCCTTTTTCATGTTTATTCATATTTATGTTAATTTATTAAATTTATGTTAACTCATGTTAATTCTTAGTAATAATAGACACGATTTATAGGTCTTTCGATTTTATAGATCTTTCAATTTATAGGTCTTTCGATTTCCTGACGCTGGCTTCCACGGCGGCTAGTACTGTGCCTCGCAGTCCCCTGTCTTCCAGGACTTTAACTGCTTCGATGGTGGTTCCGCCGGGAGAGCAGACCTGATCCTTCAGCACGCCGGGGTGTTCTCCTGTTTCCAGGACCATTTTGGCGCTTCCATATACTGCCTGTGCCGCAAAGCGGTAAGCCTGGTTTCTGGGCATTCCGGCTGCTACGGCTCCGTCGGCAAGGGCTTCGATGAACATGTAAACATATGCCGGCGCACTGCCGCTGACCCCTACTACTGCATCCATAAGATGTTCCGGTACTTCTTCAGCTTTTCCAAAACTCTGCAGGATGCGGATACATTGTTCCATTTCCTCTGGGGTAACAAGTTCATTGCGGCAGACACCGCTGATTGCCTCACCTACCAGGGCCGGGGTATTGGGCATCACACGAACCAGTTTTACCGGTTTGGCAAATTGTTCTGTTAGCCATTCAGTTGATTTTCCGGCAATTATGCTGATAATTACTTTAGCAGGGGAAATATTATCACGGATTTCTTTTATAATTTGTTCTGCCGTTTGCGGCTTCACTGCCAGGATCAAATAATCGGCAAAGGCGGCTACGGCATGATTATCGGAAACCGTCTGAATGTCAAAATGCTTTGCCGCTTTCTCCAACGCCGGCGGGAAGCTGTCAGCACCTAAAATATCTTTCTTATTGATGATATGTTGGGAAAGCATGCCGCCTATCATAGCACTTCCCATATTTCCCAATCCTATAAAACCGACTTTCATATTGCCCTCCGCTTATTCTAAGTACCGTTTGATATGCCTGATTGCTGATTCTTTTATCAGTATCGCCTCACTTGTATACCTCATACATCAGTACTGCCGCCGCTGCCGGTAGGCCTTTTACATCAGTACTGCCGCCGCTGCCGGTAGGCTTCATACATCAACACAGTTGCTGCTGTTGCGGCATTCAGGGATTCTACTTTCCCTTCCATGGGAATGCGGATTTTTGCATCGGCTTTTTCTGCTGTTTCCGGCCGCAGTCCGCTTGCTTCATTGCCGATCAGGAAGGAGGTGCCGTAAATATAGCTCTCGTTATCATAATTGACGGCACCTTCCAGCTGAGCGGCAAATATCTGGATGCCCGCATCTTGCAATTTGGGGATCAGATCGGGAATATCGGTATCTGTCAGGAACGGCACCCGGAAAATCGAACCCATGGTGGATCGGACCGTTTTGGGGTTGTAGATATCCACGCAGCCGCTTCCCATAAAGATGCCGTCCACGCCGGCACCTTCGCCGGTACGGAATATGGTTCCCAGATTGCCGGGATCGCGGATGTCCTCAAGGATGATATAAAGCGGCGGTTTCTTGTGGGTGTTATCCAAAAAACCGGAAAGCTCGCGGTGATACTGTTTTATTACACAAAGGATCCCCTGTGGCGTCTTGGTATCGGAGATTTTGCGGAATACTTCGTTGCTTACGGTTTCATATTTTAAGGAAGTTAGCTTGTCCTGCGCTTCGTGCTGCCGGTGTTTGACCAGATAATCCTCGCTGATATAGATTTCCTCGATCATATCTACGGGCGCTTCGATAAACATCCGGCTGCCTTCGATGATAAAGACTGCCTGCTGGTTCCGGGCGCGGGCCTTTTCCTGAAGCTGGACAAGGTTTTTTATTCGGGGGTTAGTCGCACTGGTAATCATTGGGACAACAGCCTGCTGACTTCAAACTGGTAACTGTTGACCTCTTTCTGCATGGAAAGTGCTTCGGCAATGTCAAAATCCACAAACTCTCCGCGCTGATAACCCACGACGCGGTTTTGCTTGCCCTGACAGAGTATGTCCGTCGCATACGCGCCCATAATGGAAGCATAATAGCGGTCCTTACAGGTGGGGCTGCCGCCTCGCTGCATATAGCCCAGGATCGTCGCCCGGGTTTCCATGCCGGTAGCCGCCTCGATCCTTCTGGCCATGGAGGTGGAGTGGCCGATTCCTTCGGCATTGATGATAATATGATGGGTCTTGCCTTTTTTGCGGTTGCTGATGATATTGTCTATAATGACTTGCTCGTTATAGTTATATTTTCCGGGGATCAGGATGTCTTCGGCACCGTTGGCGATACCGCACCATAAAGCAATATAGCCGGCATTCCTCCCCATAACCTCGATGATGCTGCATCGTTCATGGGAGGAAGAGGTGTCGCGGACCTTGTCAATGGCCTGCATCGCGGTATTGACCGCCGTGTCAAAGCCGATCGTATATTCGCTACAGGCAATGTCCAGGTCGATCGTTCCGGGAATCCCGATGGTATTGATGCCTTGTTTCGACAGATCCAGGGCGCCGCGGTAGGAGCCGTCGCCGCCGATAATCACGAGGGCGTCAATCCCCTGCTTACGGCAGATTTCAGCGGCTCTTATCTGGCCTTCCAGCTCGCGGAACTCCGAGCTCCGGGCCGTTCCCAGCACGGTACCGCCCCGCTGAATGATTTCCGAGACATGATTTCTTTCCATTTCAAATATTTCTTCATTTAAGAGACCCTGAAACCCTTTTTTAATACCCATTACTTTGATGCCGCTGACGATTGCTTTCCTGGCAACCGCACGGATCGCCGCATTCATGCCCGGTGCGTCGCCGCCACTGGTCAGTACACCGATCTTTTTGATTGCATTAGCCATGTTTACTCCTGCTTTCTATGGTTAATCATAATTATGGTTGTTCATAATTATGGTTGTTCATAATTGTCAGAAGGTCATTAAGTAATTACGAAATACTGCCTACTGAACTGTTATGATTAATCGATAATATCCTTTTGGTCATGTACCATTCATTTTAGTTCATTTTTATCAGTTTTTCAATCCTTTTTGAAATCCCAGACAACTTTTATTTGAAATCCCAGACAACTTTTATTTGAAGTCCCAGACAACTTTTATATTGTCTTTCCCGAAATGAGCTGACAGTGAGGCCAGCAATTCCTTGTCCGCACACACGTTTTTGCCGGGCGGAAGCCTTTTGATCGCTTTTCCTTCTTCGACATAGATGATTACACTGTCGTTGCCGTCGGAAAAGGCCAGCAGCGACAATAGCTGCTCATTTTGTTTTTGATAGGATGCCATGTCGGGAAATTTGATCCACAGCTTCCGGGGCACCTCGTCAAACGCAACGATTCTCTCGCAGATCAGTTTGCCGTCCTTGTCTTCTTCCAGCGATACCCGGCCTTTGACAAAGATTTTGTTGTCCTCAGCAAGGGCATTGCTGTTTCTCTCGTAATCCTTGGGAAAAACAATCACCTCTACCGCCCCGACGAGGTCTTCCACCTGTAAAAAGGCCATGATCTTGTCATTTCTGGTGTATTTGATTTTCTTGTCGGCAATAATGCCGCCGATCACTGCCGTCTGACTGTCCCGGACCGCCGTCCCGCCGCTTTCTTCATCCAGATAAAAATCCGCCGTTTTATTGGTGATGCAGCTGCGCCACATGTCTTCGTATGCTTCCAGCGGATGGCCGCTGACATAGACACCCAGCACTTCCTTTTCAAAAGCCAGCTGCATTTCTTGGCTGTATTCGCCCACATCGGGCAGTTTTACCTCAAAATCCTGTTTCTGATCCTCCGCAGCGATGTCAAACAGGCTCAGCTGGCCGGCCATATTGCTCTTTTTATCGCGCTGGATATGGTCGGCGATCTGCACATAGGCGCTCATAAACTGCTTGCGGGTTCCCGGCAGGCTGTCAAAGGCCCCGGCCTTGATAAAGTTTTCAATCGCTTTCTTATTCATGTCCCGTTCCGCCATGCGGCTGATAAAATCTTTCAGGTTGGTAAACGGCCCTCTGGCACCTCGCTCCTCCACCAGGCTCCTGATCACCGGATGGCCGACATTTTTGATGGCCGTCAGGGCATAGCGGATCGACGATCTGTTGACAGAAAATCCGCCTTCGCCTTCATTCACGTCCGGCGGCAGGATGGAAATCCCCATATTCCGGCAGGTCATGATATATTCCGCCACTTTCCCCGGATGGTCGATGACAGAAGTCATCAGTGCCGCCATAAACTCGACCGGATAATAATGTTTCAGATAAGCGGTCTGATAAGAAACCACGGCATAGCAGGCCGCATGGGACTTGTTAAAAGCATATTTGGCAAAGTCCATCATGTTGTCGTAGATGCGAACCGCCACCGCCTCCTCAATCCCCTTGGCAATACAGCCGGGCACGTCTTCCTCCGGATTGCCGTAGACAAAATTGGCGCGTTCTTTTTCCATCACCGCCTGCTTCTTCTTGCTCATGGCGCGGCGGACCAGATCGCTGCGCCCTAACGTATAGCCGCCCAGATCACGCACGATCTGCATGACCTGTTCCTGATAGACGATGCAGCCGTAAGTGGGCTTGAGTATCGGCTCCAGCTGCGGGCAGGCATAAGTAATCGCCTGATGGCTGTTTTTGCCGCGGACATATTTGGGGATAAAATCCATCGGGCCGGGCCGGTACAGGGAAATCCCGGCGATGACATCCTCCAGGTTCTCGGGCTTCAGTTCCTTCATAAAGCTTTTCATGCCGCTGCTTTCCAACTGAAAAACCCCTTCTGTCCGTCCGCTGCCGATGGCAGCAAATACGGCCTTGTCATCAAAATCTATGGCATCGATATCCAGGTTTTTCCCGGTACTTTTGGCGATCATCTGCACGGCGTTCTGCAGCACCGTAAGTGTCCGCAGGCCCAGAAAGTCCATTTTCAGCAGGCCCAGTTCTTCAATCGTAGTCATGGGGAACTGCGTGGTAATCGCCCCTTCACTGCCGCGGGAAAGCGGAACGAACTCATCCGCCGGCCGACTGCAGATGACCACCCCGGCGGCATGGGTGGAGGTATGCCGGGGCAGGCCTTCCAGCCGCCGGCACATGGTAATCAGATGCTTTACCTGTTCGTCGCTCTCATATAATTTGCGGAACTCCGGGTTGATTTCCAAAGCCCGCTCCAGGGTAATATTCAATTCGTTGGGAACCATCTTGGCGATGGAATCCACATAGGCATAAGGCAGGTCCATGACCCTGCCCACGTCACGGATGACCCCCTTGGCCGCCATTGTGCCGAAGGTGGCGATCTGTACCACCCGGTCGGCCCCGTATTTCCGGCTGACATAGTCGATCACTTCTTCCCTGCGGATAAAGCAGAAGTCAATGTCGATATCCGGCATCGAGATCCGTTCCGGGTTCAGGAACCGCTCAAACAGCAGATTGTAGCGAATCGGATCAATATTGGTAATATCCAGGCAATAGGATACGATGCTCCCGGCCGCCGAACCCCGGCCCGGGCCGACGATAATATCATTCTCCTTGGCATATTTGATAAAATCCCAGACGATCAAGAAATAATCCACGAACCCCATCGAGCGGATGACATCCAGCTCAAACTCCAGACGTTCCCGCAACGAAAGCCCCGTATCGCCGGCAGGCGCGTCGATATCCTCGCCGTAACGCTTGCGCAGCCCGGTAAAACACAGTTCTTCTAAATAGGACGGGGCATCATAGCCTTCCGGTACCTCGTAACTGGGGAGCCTGGTTACGCCAAACTCAATCTCCACCTGGCAGCGGTCGGCAATCCGCTGGGTATTTTCCACGGCTTCCCAGGCGTAGGGAAACAACCCTTTCATTTCCGCTTCGCTCTTTACATAGAACTGGCCGCCTTCGTAGCGCATCCGGTCTTCATCTTCCAGCTTCTTACCTGTCTGGATGCACAGCAGGATGTCATGAGCACTCTCATCTTCCCGATAGGTGTAATGGACATCATTGGTGGCCACCAAAGGAATGTCCAGCTTTTTGCTCATCGTCTGCAAAGCGGTGTTGACGATTCTTTGCTCAGGCATGCCGTGATCCTGGAGTTCCAGAAAATAATTCCCTTCGCCGAAACAGTCAAGATACTTAAGCGCCGCTTTTTCTGCGGCATCGATCAGGTTTTTTTGGATATAACGCTGGACTTCTCCGGCAAGACAGGCCGACAGGGCAATGATGCCCTCATGATATTCCCGCAGCACTTCCATATCGACGCGGGGGCGGTAATAATAGCCTTCGGTGAAACCCTTGCTGACGATCTTCATCAGATTGGCATAACCGGTATTGGTTTCGGCCAGCAGGACCAGATGGTAATAGCGGTCCTCGCCGCCGGACAGTTCTTTGTCGTGGCGGGAGTTGGGGGCTACGTAGACTTCGCAGCCTAAGATCGGTTTGATTCCCTGGGCTTTAGCTTCCTTATAAAAATCAATGACACCGTGCATCACGCCGTGATCTGTGATGGCAGCGCTGTCCATTCCCAGTTCTTTTACCCGTTTCACATATTCTTTGATTTTGTTGGAACCGTCGAGCAGGCTGTATTCTGTATGTACGTGAAGGTGTGCGAAGGCCATGGGATTCTCCTTACTATCAAAATGCTTCCCGGAACCGCTTCTATGCTTTCAATGCTCATTTAATTCATTCAGATGTCGATTCTCTGCTTAATTTCATCGATACATTATATCATAGTCACCAAGCCAAAGCAACGATGAAGAGCCTGCCGTGGCAGCTTACAGACTTATCTTTTTAACACAAAAATGAGGGCCGTTCCTCTGACCCTCTAAGATATTAAATGTTTATTTGTTTATTATACATTTCAATTTTACAAAATAATCTTGCATATCCAGACACGTCATATTTTTCCTGATGATGCAAGTCGCCAATGACTTGGTCAAAAAAAGGTATTGCAACGTAGTCATATATATCAGGCATTTTTATCATAAAATCTTTTTTCAGTCCATCCCTTTCTGCTGTTACATCTTTGCTGGTGAGCCAGTCTTTGAGCATGTGTTGCCGCAATGTTTCAATACCGATATTAAACGCCAACAAAGAGTTGACCGAGCTATCTATATTCCCTTCGTGATTTATCGGTTTAATATCACGTACTGCACCACAAATACTGGATGCGATTATGTGGCGATCTCGTACTCCTTCCCGCCTCTGTGGGTTATATAAGTTGAATGGATTTATGTAAAAAAAGAATCTGTCCCTTATCCGGTTATTTAAACGGTCTTTAGTCTTTATTTTTTCAGCAGCTATCAGTTCTGCATCACCGACTATTTTCAGATTTTTGTCAAATGCAATAAACTCATTTATCGTTTTTTCTACAATAGGCCGAAAAAGCTGATTTTCAAAAGTATCTTCAAGGATTCCAATATTCATTCCCCTCTTACAGCGAAACTAATGGCCTTTGTTCGCTTCTCCTTTCTATTTTGTCACCAGAATCTGAAAAATCAATCGCATCAATTATATCCGATAATTCTTTGTCTGTAGGCTCCACTGGCACACAGCCCTTTAAGATTGCGTCAGCCACTTCTTTTAGCATAATCGGCATCGTCTCCTCCTTTCGCGCTATATATTAAATAAACATAGCTATCTAAACAATATATAAGATAGCCAACTAAAAAATTCTTTAACTTTGGTCTTTATGTATTTATTAATCATACTCTAAACAAATCGATAAGTCAACAATTTGCGCACAAACTACGTTTTAGGGCTACATAGTAAAGAATAAATGAACATTTTATGAACAAAATCCGAGGAAATCACGTAATTAATACATGTTTAAACGTCAACTCATTGTTCTTACAAGTTAATTATAGCATAAAAATAGTATTTATACAACATAAAACCTATCCGTCGATCACTGTAACAAAGAGGACTTTGTTGTAATGACATAACATGGGAGTCTGAACAGTTACCTGCGAACGCTTATGCACATAAATCGTCATCTCGCCCAAGATTCTTCTGTTCAGGCACTCAGGCAAGATGACGACAACCCTTCTAATAAATCACAGGTATTTCTTTAACATTTCCACCTTATCCACTTTTTCCCAAGGGAGATTCAGATCATTCCGGCCGAAATGCCCGTAAGCAGCTGTCTGTTTATAAATCGGCCGCCGCAGGTTCAGCATCTGGATGATCCCGGCCGGGCGCAGGTCAAAGTTCTCCCTGACAATTTCTACCAGTTTCTCGTCACTGACCTTGCCGGTGCCAAATGTCTCTACCATAACCGAGGTCGGACGTGCCACACCGATTGCATAGGACAGCTGGATCTCACATTTGTCCGCCAGTCCGGCGGCGACGATGTTCTTCGCCACGTAGCGTGCTGCATAGGCAGCGGAACGGTCTACTTTAGTGCAGTCTTTTCCGGAAAAAGCGCCGCCGCCATGACGGGCATAGCCGCCATAGGTATCCACGATAATCTTGCGTCCGGTCAGGCCGGCATCGCCGTGAGGCCCGCCGATGACAAAGCGGCCGGTAGGATTGATGAAATATTTGGTATCTTGGTCCAGTAAGGCCGTTGGCAGGACCGGGTCAAAGACATATTTCTTGATGTCTTCATGGATCTGCTCCTGGGTTACCTCTGCGTCGTGCTGGGTAGAGAGCACCACCGCCTCCAGGCGGAGCGGTTTCCCGTTTTCATCATATTCGACTGAAACCTGGCTCTTGCCGTCTGGACGCAGGTAGGGTAAAGTCCCGTCCTTGCGCACCTTAGTAAGCTGCAGTACCAGTTTATGTGCCAGTGAGATCGGATACGGCATGTATTCCTCGGTCTCATTCGTCGCATATCCGAACATCATTCCTTGGTCGCCTGCTCCGATTGCTTCTATCTCTTCTTCGCTCATTGCGGCTGTTTTGGCTTCCAGTGCTTTGTCCACACCCATGGCGATGTCGGAAGACTGCTCGTCGATGGCCACTAAAACGGCACAGGTATGGCCGTCGAATCCATATTCTGATTTGTTATATCCGATTTCCGTCACGGTGTCGCGGACGATTTTCTGGATATCCACATATGCTTTGGTGGTAATCTCGCCCATCACCACTACAAAGCCGGTGCAGGTCGCTGTTTCACAAGCCACTCTGCTCATTGGGTCCTTTTCCATCAATGCGTCCAGTACGGCATCAGAAATGGCATCGCACATCTTATCAGGATGTCCTTCCGTCACTGACTCTGAAGTAAATAGGTACTTGTCCATTCTTTTTCCTCCTTTGAATTCTAATATCTGAAACTTGTTTTTACTTTATAGGGTTTTTTACATTTACCCTATTAAGCAAAAAATCCGCTAGCTGTAAGCGGACCTGATACTCGATAATCAAATCCTCTTATTGCTCGAAGACCCTACAGGGTCACACTCGCTCAGGCAGGCACCTTCCAATACTGGGGTTGCCGTGGTTTCTTAGGTCCTATGTACCTCCACCACTCTGAATAAGAGACTCAATACAATATGGAATTCATTATCTGATAAAACAATAGCACTTGACCTGCCGCTTGTCAATCCTTTGTTGACATTTAACCGTAAAAAAACTATAATTTTTATATATGGCAAACGGGGGCATACGTATGAGACGATTAAGCACATCGGCACTGACGCCTGGGATGGTAGTCGCCGAAGATGTATATACTTACAACAATCAGCTGATTTTTCCCAAAGGCCTTATTCTGACCGATAAAGCCATTACTCGGATGGAATTTTATTCGATTCTTTATATCCGTGTTGAGGAAGACTCGGCCATACCGGAAGAAGCCGAAGCGGTCCCTTCTTATTCTGATAAACTGAAAGCCACGCCCCAGTTCAAACATTTTAAGAAGGTGTTCGAGGACGATATCGATAGCTTTAAAACTGCCATTAATGACGTGATCAGTAAAGGGGCGCCTCTGAATACCGACCGGCTTCTGTCACAGACTATGGACCTGATCAGCAATAATACGAGCTATGTGAATATCTTCGACATGCTTCACAACATGCGTCAATATGACGACAGCACCTATGTCCACTGTGTAAATGTTGCCTTGATCTGCAATGTCCTGGCCCGCTGGCTCAGGATGTCGGAGGCAGACATCAAGACCGCCACGATGTGCGGCCTCTTGCACGACATCGGCAAGCTGATGATTCCCGACGACATCATCAAAAAACCCGGCAAGCTGACTACGCAGGAATACCGTACCGTGCAAAAGCACTGCCAGGAAGGCTATAAGATCCTGGGGGCCACCTCCTTAGACATCCACATCAAGAACTCTGCCCTGATGCACCACGAACGCTGCGACGGCACCGGTTATCCTTATGGCCTCACCGGGGAACGTATTGATGCTTATGCCAAGATGGTTTCGATCGCCGATGTTTATGATGCCATGACTTCCGCCCGCATTTACCGCGGGCCCCTGTGTCCTTTCGTAGTGATTTCCGTTTTTGAAAACGAAGGCCTGCAAAAATATGACACCCATTTCATCATGACCTTTTTGGAGAATATCGTCAATACCTATCTGCTCAACCGCGTGAGGCTGAGCAACGGGATCGAGGGCGATATTATCTATATTAACCGCAATCATCTGTCGTCTCCCACCATTAAGTGCGGCAATCAGTATATTGATCTTTCTTCCCGGCCGGATATTCATATTGAGGAGATAATTTGATTCTCACAGCTTCAATCCTTTTAAGCTTTTCTTTGTCCTATAAATAACGGGAAAAATAATACAAATTCCGGATGATTTCAAGGAATATCGGCTTCCTGCCGCTCTGTGCCGTCAGTACGGATTTTATGGAATTCCGTATCATAACTTATCTGATAATAAATCCAGTCGCCAAGGATATTTATATCGCTGCAATCTTTGTCATTGCTCAGTACCGTTTTTTCCGTTCCGTCGGTTCGGATTTTATATAAGTTGCTTTTATAATCGTTACTCTCATCACCCTTATCCGAATAGTAAATCCAATCGCCTGATACATTGAATGCATACACCCATTCAGCAATCACCTTGGTTCTTTCACTTCCGTCGGTACGGATTTTATAGAGGTTATTGCCTACGCTGGAATTAATATAATAAATCCAGTCTCCATCCACGATAGGACAAAAACATATATCATCCGTTAAAAGTGTCTTGTCAGAACCATCAGTTTGGAACTTATAGAGAGGTCCGTCAGATCCGTTGATACTATTTTCTAGAGATATACAATAAATCCAATTATCGACAACATTGAGAAAATAATCTTCATTGCTGTTTAACAGGGTTTTCTCGGTTCCATCCGTACGGATTTTATATGTAGAACCGTCATACTTATACTCACCTTCCGCATAGGTACCATATGATAGGTAATAAATCCAACCGTCTATGACATTGATATATCTACATCGATCCTTACATAATACGGTTCTTTCTGAACCGTCCGTACGAATCTTAATCAGGCCACGATCCTCTCCATAAGCGTCATTATAATAAATCCAATCACCGACAACATTGATACTCGATAATCTAAATGCTTTATGAATCCGCTTTTTATATGTCCCGTCTTCACGCACCTTATAGATATTTTGACCTCCTTTTCCTATGTAATAAATCCATCCTCCTTGAATAGCTACGTGTCCGCCATTAGTGATATTGCCGGTAGTATTGCCGCGTTCATTTACAGGTTCATCGGGAAATTCCGGCGGAGACGGACTGCACCCGATTTTCATGATTAAAATTATCAAGATCAGAGCAATGCATGTAATGTATTTATATTTTTTCACAAACTCATTCCTTTTCGGTTTTCCTTATCCTTATATAGTGAAACACTGAATTAAATCATTGTTTCCATAGACACATTCAGAAAATTGATAATAGTAAATCTGGCTGGCTTCAAGGAATATTGGCTTCCTGCCGCTCTGTGCCGTCAGTACGGATTTTATGGAATTTCGAATCATAACTTATTTTATAATAAATCCAGTCGCCAAGGATATTTATATAGCTGCAATCTTTGTCATTGCTCAGCACCGTTTTTTCCGTTCCATCGGTTCGGATTTTATATAAGTTGCTTTTATAATCGTTACTCGCATCACTCTTATCCGAATAGTAAATCCAATCGCCTGATACATTGAATGCATACACCTTTTCATCAATCACCTTGGTTCTTTCACTTCCGTCGGTACGGATTTTATAAAGTCTATAGTTATCATTTACATTTTCATAATATATCCAATCACCATCCACAATAGGGTCAATACATCTGTCTTCTGTCAGAAGTGTTTTGTCAGAACCATCAGTTTGGAACTTATAGAGAAATCCGTCAGATCCGGTGATACTATTTTCTAGAGATGTACAATAAATCCAATTATCGACAACATTGAGAAAATAATTTTCATTGCTGTTTAACAGGGTTTTCTCGGTTCCATCCGTACGGATTTTATATGTAGAATCGTCATACTTATACTCACCTTCCCCCACATAGGTACCACGTGATCGGTAATAAATCCAACCGTCTATGACATTGATATCTACACATTGATCCTTACATAATACGGTTCTTTCTGAACCGTCCGTACGAATCTTTATCAGGCCACAATCCTCTCCAAATCCGTCATCATAATAAATCCAATCACCGACAACATTGATATTCGATAATCCATATGCTTTATGAATCCGCTTTTTATATGCCCCGTCTTCACGTACTTTATAGATATTTTTTCCCATCTTTCCTATGTAATAAATCCATCCTCCTTGAATAGCTACGTGTCCGCCATTAGTGATATTGCCGGTAGTATTGCCGCGTTCATTTACAGGTTCATCGGGAAATTCCGGCGGAGACGGACTGCACCCGATTTTAATGATTAAAATTATCAAGATCAGAGCAATGCATGTAATGTATTTATATTTTTTCACAAACTCATTCCTTTCCGGTTTTCCTTTGTCCTTACTGATTAGTCATTGTTTCCATAGACACATTTAGAAAATTGATAATGGTAAATCTGGCTGGCTTCAAGGAATAGCTTTTATACTTTAACCATAATAATAGAAACAAAAGTCTTCTTCATTCTTTACTAGTGGAATCCAAGGTGATTAACGCAAAAACTGTATAACCGTTAGTATTAAGCCAGTCAGCTATAGATGCCTCTTGGGTTGCTGCAGTTGATGTATTAGTTTCATTATATATATAATATTTCCCGTTTTTATATTCTACAGCCACGTAATGCGATGATGTTCCATGCCAATACTTCATAATACTTACCGTGGATTTTTTTATACGTAAATCCGTATATTCCGGAAAATTGATCATATTTGTATCAATACCACTTTCTTCAAAGTATGTTTTGACTGTATTGGGATTGACTCCTCCTGCTCCGTTTAGTAATGTTCCTCCATTGGTCTCATAATAATTGATTATATCCTGTGGGAGTGCTGTCTGTCCCAAAATATTACATGCGTTATAGGTTGCTATCCAGCCGCAGCCGTTGTATGCTCCATTAAAATATCCCATCCACATTCCAGCCGCTGGTTGAGTAGTTCTACCCTGACCATTTATCATACCTGTAACGGATTGTTGGTTAGTATTATAATTTTTCGTCCTATAAGGATTCACCTCTTCCAAAACATCCGAAATAACACCTGAACCTCCCTCAATAATCTGCCATACAGCATCAGCAGCTGCGTCTATCCATCCATCAGAATTATCTCCTGTTCCACGCAGTGAATCAATCGCCTTATCTGCCATACCTATCCAGTCAGGCATAAGGCCACTGGGATCCACGTGCAGGATAGGGTCGTTATAACAGTAGGTGTACCAGTTACGGCCGTCACGGGCCGGATCTTCGGATATCATACGGCCTGTGTGGCTGTGGTAATATCTTGCCTGGGCATAATAGAGGCCGCTGACTCTGTCGGCCTGGTAACCGGTAAAGCCGAAGGGGTTATGGTGTGCTGATTTTCCGGTATTGCCGCCGGTATTTCGGCAATTCTGCGATCCATCAGCTAAGGGTACGGTTACGGTGGCTGCTCCGTTCCCTCCCGCCGTCAGGGGAACGCCGAATTCATCATAGGAAAACACTTCGTCCGGCCCGTCGCCGGTGAGGCGGATTGGCGAGCCCAGATGATCGGTCAGGTAAGCGAAGGAGGTCGCTCCTTCTGACAGGAGCAGTTCCCCTCCCCAGATATATCGGCTCGTTTCTTGCCCTTCGACAGCTAACAGGTCGTGGTATGGTTTGGTCAGATCCAAGAGGAACCGGGTCTCCTGCTCCGTTCCTGGCAGGCCGCTCCCGGAAGCGGGCATCGCTTCTTTTTGCTTGACTCGTTTCAGGAAGCCGTTATAAGTATATTCTACCCTGCTGCCGTCGGCGGCGAGCGCCTGAGCGAGGCATCCGGCAGCGTCAAAGCTATACTGTTTCTCCGGCAGGCCGTTTTGCAGGATCTGGGTCAGGTTGCCGCAGGGGTCATAGCGGTATTCCGTCTGATCCGCTCCAGACTGGGTACGGATCAGCCGGTTGCGGGCATCATAGAGGTAAGCCGTTTCTTTTCCGTTTATTAGGCTATAGGTACGGTTGTTTCGGCTGTCGTATCCGTAGCGTCGGATTCCGTTCTCTGTCCCGTGGTCGGCCTGGACCAGGCGACCGGCAAGGTCATAGGTATAGCGGGAACTTAAGCATGAATGTACAGCCGGATCCGGTATTGCATTCTGATACCGGTCGATTCCGGTGATGCGACCGGAGGGATCATAGGTATAGCGGTAGCGGTCCAGAAGCTGGCCATCCTTTTGATGACTCAGTTCGGCAATTCGGCCCAGGGGATCCCGGAGCCAGCCGGTGACGGTTTGATCCGGAAGGATACGTTCCCGGAGGTTTCCTGTCTCGTCATAGGCATAGCGGGTGATCCCGGACTCCGACTGTACTTCAGCCAGTTTTCCGGTTTCGTGATAGCGGTAATCCACTCTGCTGCCGTCGGGGTAGACAGTGGCGATACGGCGGGAGAGAGCATCCCACTCATAGCGGACGGTGCGGCCTTCATGGTCGGTAACAGCCTGGGTACGGCCCAGAAGGTCGCTTTCAATGGCGGTGGTTCCCAGCCAGTCGCGGAGCTCGCGCAGACGGCGCAACGGGGTGTAGCTTAATTCTACGGTGCGGCCGTCGGCGTAGAGAACACGGGAAAGACCGCCGGCAGTATCATATTCATAGCAGGTTTCCAAGCCATCTTCAGCGATCCGGGAGCGGCAGTTCCCTTCCCCGTCATACTTAAAATAAGTAATTTCGCCGGTAGGACGGATGTATCTTGTCACCTGGCCGCAGCGGTTATGTTCCCATGTGGTGACCTGTCCGTCTTGATCCATGCCGGTCAGACGGCCGACAAGATCATAAGAATACCGGACAGAATGGCCCAACGGGTCGGTAATCCCAAGCAGATGGCCGGCGGAAGAATAGTCATAGGAAGTAACCGCTTCATTTTCATCAGTAACGGAAAGGATATTTCCAAGAGGGTCATAAGTAAACCGGCGGATATCACCCAGCGGGTTGGTGACAGCGGTGACCCGGTCCATGACGTCATAGGTATATTCTGTGGTATTTCCTTGGCTGTCAGTGACATGGGTAAGGTTGCCGCAGCTGTCATAACGATAAGATTCTGTTCCGGCGTCAGGCCGGCTGACCGCGTCCAGCTGCCCGTCAGGGCGGTAGCGGTAAGTCCGCTTCCGCCCGGCCGGATCCGTGACAGCCGACAGGCGGCCGCAGGCATCATAATCGTAGGCGGTTTTATTGCCCATAGGGTCGGTATAGGTCTCCATCTGCCGTGACAGATTGTAGGTCATATGGGTCGTGCCGCCCTGAGGGTCAATGACTTTGATCAGATTGGAAACAGCATCATAGAAAAAGTAAGTTACGGCTCCATCAGCCTCATGGACCTCCTGACGGCGGTTCAGGCTGTCGTACCGGATCTCCGTCCTGCCCCCGAGCGGGGCGATGATGGCGGTGACATTGCCGTTGGGGTCATGTTCAAAGCGGGTAACCTGTCCTTCCTGATCCGTAATCGAGTTCAGGCGGTTATGCCGGTCATATCCGTACTGGAGACTGTGCCCCATAGCATCGGTGACGGTAGCGAGGTTCCACATGCAGTCGTAGGCAAGACGGGTAACTCCGCCCCCGGGAGCCGTGATTTCCGCCGGTTTTCCCAGAGCATTGTATTGGTAGAAGGTTACCCCGCCGTTATAGTCGCTCACTTGAATCAGACGGCCCATAAGGTCATATTCATAAACCCGGCTGTTTCCTTCGGCATTGACCGTCCGGGTGATGTCTCCCTTTTTATTGTATTCAAACAGCGTCCGGCGCCCGCACGGATCGACGGTCCGGATCACACGGTTCAGGCTATCATATTCGTAACAGGTAGTGCTGCCGCTCGGTCCGGTAACGGCAAGGACGTTGCCTTTTTCATCGTAAGACAGGGCAACGGTATGGCCGTCCGGATCATACAGAACCGAAGGTCGCCCCTGCTCATAGCTTATTTTCCGCTGCCGTTCCATAGGGTCGCATATCCCGATGAGATTCCCGGCTGTGTCATATTCATAGCGGTGCAAGCCTCCGTCCGCCTGGCTGCGGGAGATGATATGTCCCTGGCTGTCATAGGTGAAGCGGGTTTTCTGGTTCAGGGAATCGCAAAGCTCGGTAAGATTGCCGCTTCTGTCATAGCGGCAGCTAGTGCGGTTGCCATTGCGGTCGGTATATAAGGTTTTTCGATTCTTGCTATTGTAGGACACGGCTTCTTCCCATAAGGGTCTGCCGTCCTGACTGGTATATATGGTTTTAACCAGGCGTTTCTGTTCGTCATGAAGATAGCGGATCTGATTGCCATTCTGCTCGGTGAGCAGGACGGACTGTTCCCGGTCCTGGTATTGGAAAGTCATCCGGCCCTGGTCGGGGAAGGTCTGGCAGAGAGTTCGCCCCCGGCGGTCATAGCGGTTGATGACGGCGGCGTTGCCTTCCGCGTCAGTGACTTGCTCCAGCTTGCCCTGCCGGTCGTATGTATAGGAAGTAACGCCGCCGGACAAGGAAGTGACGGTGCCGAGAAATCCTTCTTTACAAGCATAACGGACAGTCCTGCCGGTCTGGTCGGCTATTGTTTCCAGATAGCCTTGGCCGTCGTAGGTAAAAAACAGAGAGCTGCCGCTGTCTTCCAGGATCCGGTTAATTCGCCGGGAATCGGCTGGCTGTTCTTGACCGTCTTCGGTCAAAGAAAGAGGAGCAAGGCTCTCATAATAAAAGGTAAGGCCGCTGCCATATTGATTCTCCTGCCGAATCAGAGTTCCTGCACCGTCAAACAGGCAGACGGAACGGTCATAAGCCATGTAGCGGAACCCCTCGGCAGTTTTTTCCAGCTTGCTGCCGCAGAACCGGAACGGGATGAAATCACCGCTTTCGGAGAGCCGAAAAATATCTTCCCGGCCGTCCTCCAATATGACCCGGACCTGGCCGCGTTCCTGGTTTTCTTCCACATAAATCTCATAGTTATGGTTCCAGCCGGAACCGAGGCTGCCCTTCCGTTTGCCGATCGAATTATAAAAGCGCCGGAAGGAGAGCGGATAGCGGCCTGATAAGCAGATATCCTCTTTTCGGTAGATAAAATTGCCGGTCGTCAGGTTTACCGGGTCTTTGCTGAAAGCGGCACTGAAACTTTCGATTCCTATCACGGCGTTCTTAAGATTCTCCATGGCCTCATAGGTTTCCAAGGTGGTGGCTTCAATATCGACCCGGCATTTCTCCAGCTCTGCAGACATGACTTCATAATCACCGTTCAAGCCATACGGGATCAGGCCGGCAATTTCATCGACCAACCCGATGCAGGTCTGAGTGATGTCAATAGATTCCTGTATCTTTTCGGACATCTGGGTGTCGTAATAGGGAAGATCAACAAGAAATTTATTAAGACCCAGGCTGAGTTTTGTTTTCATGGCCTCAAATTCCTCTGTCCCATGCCCGTTGAGCAATGCCTGAAGTGCGTCGATGTCAGCAAGCAAATCCGCATCTCTTGCTTCCGAAGCGATTTCATTGTAAGTAGACTTAAGGTTATCCAAATCTTCCTGTATGTTTTCATGAACCGTGACTGCCGTGTCCATCAGCTTGATACCGTTTCTCAGCAGCTCTTCGACGGCATTCTTTTCAAATTCCCGGGTTTTATCCAATGTACTCATTTCAATCCTCCCTTTACTTGGTGGTGGCTATTGATGCTTACCTGAGACGTAGACTTTTTATTATCCAGTTTCTCAAATTCATCTGTAGCCTTTTGAACCAAGGCTGCGAGCTGCTGATAGACATCGGCAACCTTGGTGGCAAGTTCCTGATCTTTAAGCAGATGCTCTTTGAGCTTATCGACGGCATCGCCGGCGGACAGGGCCAACAGGGCATGCATCTCCAGATAGGCGGCATCAACGGTATCCTTCAAACTCACTTCCGCAACCTGACTAATCTGATCGGTCGCATTTTGTGTGGCGGTATAATTTATTCCTAAGTTTGCATTTCCCATTCTTTTCTCGTGCTCCTCTGCTGTTTTCTTTCGTATTCCACCATGCCGTTTTACGGCATGGACATTCATATGGTATCCAGATTATTCACCGTTGCGACAAAGCTCTGAATCTCTTGCTCAATCAGGGCAAACTGTGTTTCCACGCAGGGCATAATATACATTTCTAATTCATCCAGCACCTCGTATATATAACCGCAGGTTTGTTCGGCATAAAAATTACCTTCAGCCATTAGATCATTAAACTGATAATACATATCATCAATGGTCTCTACTTCCAGCTGATGCGTTGCGATGAGTTTTTCCAATACCGAATTGATTTCACTATCTTCTAAATTAATATAGTCTGCCATATATCCTCCTTATGGTTGCATACTGCTCAGAGTTGCAAGAAGCTTGGATTTGTCTTCTTCAAGTTTGTCTATATAGTTATTTAGTTTGCTTATCTGTCCGTTCACAGCATGAGCGGCAGTTGCCGCGCCGCCGCCGATTATGGTCATCTGATTGGTCTCTTCCTTAAAATCGACTTGCAGGGTCTCCGCAATATTGCCGCGGAACATCCCCTGAACAACGATGTCTGATGTGATGTCGCTGGCCATACAGGATATAAAGGTATTGTGCCATGTATCCCTTTCAGCTCTCAGACTGTCTCTTGACACATTTAATGACAAGATCTGAAGTTCTGCTTTTCTTTTTAATTTGTCAATTTCCTGAATCCTCTTATTTATCCCCTCAATCAAGTGCATTGATATTATATTCATATATCCCCTCCTTTTGCTGTTGTTTTCATTAGTACCCGAAAAACGCTGGTGTGATATATCATAACAAATCTAAGCAAAAAAATCTTTAACTATCCAAAAATAGACATTTTAAATCCAAAATTTGCAAGGAGCTTTCAAACTAAAAAGAAAAACGGGCTGTCGCCCGTTTTGGTCTCTCGCCCGTTTTGGTCTATCAGCCCGTTTTTAACTTGAATTTCTGTAAGTCTCTTTCGGTATTCACTTTTTCTATCTGGGCACCCAGCAGCTGGAGCTTCAGGTGAAAATCTTCATATCCCCGCTCGATATACTTGATGTCGTCTACCGTAGTGGTCCCTTCCGCAGCCAGGCCGGCAATCACCAGTGCCGCTCCGGCACGGAGGTCAGGGACGGTGATGCTGGCCCCGGTATATTTGGACACGCCGTCGATAATGGCTGTGTTTCCTTCTACTTTGATGTTTGCACCCATCCGTATCAACTCGTCCACGTACTTAAACCGGTTTTCAAAGATGCTTTCCGTCACGATACTGGTTCCCTGGGACAGAGCCAAGGCTACGGATATCTGGGGCTGCATATCTGTTGGAAAACCCGGATAGGGCAAAGTCTTGACATGGGTATGATGCAGGGGCTTGGAGGAAACTACCCGCACCGCATCGTCGGATTCCTCCACTTCGCAGCCGATCTCCATGAGCTTGGCGCTGATTGATTCCAGATGCTTGGGAATCACGTTCTTTACGGTGACATCTCCTTTGGTCACGGCACCCGCAAACATAAAGGTTCCGGCTTCAATCTGATCCGGGATAATGGCATATTCCGTTCCGTGCAGCCGGGGAACGCCTTTGATCTTGATGACATCGGTACCGGCACCCTTGATATTGGCCCCGCAGCTGTTTAAGAAACTGGCGAGATCGACCACATGCGGTTCTTTGGCCGCGTTTTCTATCGTTGTCTGCCCTTCCGCCATGACAGCCGCCAGCATGATGTTGATGGTGGCTCCGACGGAAACCACGTCCATGTAAATATGGTTCCCTCTGATCTGTTCGGCTTCGGTCACGATCAAGGCGTGTTCAATCTTTACGTTTACGCCTAAAGCACGAAACCCCTTGATATGCTGGTCGATGGGGCGCAGCCCGATGTTGCAGCCACCCGGCAGGGCAACCACCGCTTTCTTGTATTTACCCGTCAGTGCTCCCAGCAAATAGTAGGAAGCCCTTATTTTCTTGATATAATCCTCTTCTATTACAACATCGTGGATTCCTTTGGGATTTATTCTTACCGTATGTCTGTCAATGCGGTCAATAACGACACCGATGCTTTCCATCGCCTGCATGAGCACATTGGTATCACGCACATCCGGTACATTTTCAACTAGTACGGTCTCATCCGTCATAATAGCCGCCGCAAGGATTGCCAGTGCCGCGTTCTTGGCTCCGCCGATCTCTACCTCGCCTACTAAAGGATTGCCACCTCGAATTGCATATTGTTCCATGGTGTACCTCTAACAGTTTTAAACTATTTATTCATTATAACATATTTTTAAATTTTGTAAACTTCAATTTCCTATCTGAACATCAGCCGATTTGATAACAGTTCAGCCATAGCTATTCCATGAGCTGATATACAGATGAACTATTACATTACTGTTCAGACCCGCCGCAGTGTATCATGAGGTGTTTTGCGCTCAATTACCGGTTTAGTCCAGATATTTCAAGGGGTTGACCTGGCCCCCTCCGATCAGTATCTCAAAATGCAGGTGCGGGCCGGAACTGATGCCGGTATTGCCGCTTAAGGCAATCTTTTGTCCTTGCGTCACGGTCTGTCCGTTGGAAACCAATAGCTTGCTCAGATGGGCATATCTGGTCTGACGCCCGTCGGCATGATTGACATAAATCACGTAACCGTAGCCGCTTCCCCAGCCGGCCTTGGTCACCGTGCCTGCCGCCGATGCCGTTATCGCCGTTCCCACCGGCGTCGCCCAGTCCACGCCCCGGTGATAGGTGCTGGCGCCTCTGGTAGGGGCCTTCCTGCTGCCAAAGCCGGAGGAAAGCCTCCCGCCCATAAGCGGCTTAAGATAAATAGGCGGTATTTTTGTTCCCCGCTCGACGATCTTGGGAACCGCTTCATACGTGATTTCTTCTTTTATGATTTCCCGGCTTACTTCCTTATTATTATGGTATGACGTAAGCGCCACGATCTTCCGGTGCCCGGCGGACGGTTCCTGCAATGTCACGGTCTGGTAGGTATACCAGTCATCATTATCGATATAAATGACTTCCTCTTCATAGTCTTCCTCAATGTACCGCTCTTCCTGTCGCTCAATGGTAATTTCGGGTTCCGGAACCGTGATGATCAGCCCGTCGCCGATGCGGATAATGGAGTTTTCATTTTCAAGGGTTTCATTCATTTCAATGATTTTTTCCATGGGTATATTCGTTTTCAGGGAGATCCCGGACAGGGTATCGCCTTCTATCACTTCATAAATTTCGTTTTTTTCTTCTTCTTTGGTAATTTCGGCAATCGCCAGATTCACATCAGTAAGCTCATCTTTCGACAAATAAGCTTCCACTACTTCAACAGTATCCCCAAAATTAATGGAAATTAACCCATTGTCATAATCTTCAAAATCTTTTTCCACCGCCGGTTCAACGGAGGCAAAAATCTCATCCACTACGTAATCGATTCCGGCGGAAGTACTGACGGCTTCTGTTTCCGTTGCATTGATTTCTTCTTGAGCCAACACTTCGGAAGTCAAGACCGAAAGTTCTCTTTCCGCATCCAGGGAAAGCTCAACATGATATTTTTTCTCATCATCATATTGGTTGATAGCGGCTTGGAGTAAAATAAGAACCTCTTCTTTGCTGGAGAGGTTTACCATGAATTCATTGATTTTAACTGTATAGGAACGGTGCATGGTCTGATGTCTGCTACTGTCAAGTACATTGACCATATTGTTAAGCACCAGTTCCGGATCATCGACCTTGCCCCATAAGACCTCGCTGCCTTCCATCGTTATCTCGCTGTCCACAAATACCAGCTCGGTGCTGGCCGCAGCAATCTTCCGCCGGGCTTCTTTCAGGATACCAGCGACTTCTTCCTGAGTTGCTACCATGCCGACATGGATTCCGTTCAGAAAAACTGAAAAGGTATTGTCGCCCGACAATTCAAACGGCGTATAGACCGGCAGAAAGAAAATATGAATGACAATTGCCAGTATGGCAATCTCAATCCCCCTGATTCTTAGCCGTTTATAACTTTGGGTTATATATTTCATAGATGCCTGATACTCCGTCGCCCTGATTTTGTAACAAATTCGTAACAAACTAATTTTAACAGCAATTTTTATGGTTGTAAAGATAAAAATGCCGTAAAATAAAAATGTACAAATAAACCGTTACTGTTCAGACGTTCAGACTCCAATGTTATGTCATTAGGTTCTTAACGTAAATGACTGGTTTTTATTTGCTAGTTTTTAATTTCACTTTTTGACACTATATCCGAAAGTTCCGATCTCTTCTCCCAAGGAAAAATAGGTTCCATGGGAATAGACGATGGGATCGGCCTTTTCTAAATGAAATTGGTGTTTCTCATCCATATAGGCTTCATCGGCATGGACTGCCACGATTTCCGCCATATACATGTCATGGGTTCCCAGACGGTGTACCGACTTCACTACACATTCGAGGTTGACAGGGCTTTCGGCTATTAAGGGCGGCCTAATGAAATCGGCCGGGCTGGCCGTGAGATTCATGGCTTTCCACTTATCTTCATTCTTGCCGCTCCGAACCCCGCAGTAATCGGTTGCGTAGGCCAGTTCCTTTGTGGTCAGATTAATAACAAACTCTCCTGTTTCTTCCAGCATCTGGTGTGAATGCCGCTCCGGCCGCACCGAAATGGATACCATGGGCGGATCGCTGCAAATGGTTCCGGTCCAGGCTACGGTAAATACATTGGGCGGACCCTCCGTACCACAGACCGATATAAGCACGACAGGCAAGGGATAAAGCATATTGCCCGGCTTCCAGTTTATTTTCGTCATCTTACACCCCGTGCATTTCGCAAGTCAAACCTACAGAACTCCGACAACCTGTAAGATCGTCAATCCCAGATTACCGATACCGGCAACCAGAGAAACAATAATAAGTGCTAAAAACAATTTGTTCATGCTGGAAGATTTACTTTGTTCTGCCAGCAGCTCTTTGGTCTGCTTGCCCAGTTCCTCTGTTACTGCCGCCTGAACATTGCGGTAAACCTTTATATTCTCCTTATGGACGATTTCTTCCACCGATCCGTTGTTATCCGTAAAAGATTTCTGGATATCTGCCATTGCCTGACTGCTTTCGGTGAACGTCTTCTGGATCTCCTCCACAGCCTGGCTGCTGCCGGTAACCGTTCTCTGGATTTCCTCGATGATATCCTTATTGCCTGTTACCGCTTTCTGCGTTTCTTCTATAATAAACTTCTGATCAAAAAGCGCTCCCTGCAGCTGCTGCTGCTCTCTTTGATAATCAGCGAGCCGCTCCTGAAGCTCCGCCAGCTTGATGAACATCTCGTCATTGCCGCCGGATGATGCCTGTATTCCGCTGATTCGGGCAATGCATTCGCCTATTAAGCGGTCGATCCGGTCTGCTGTTTCTGTTAAGTCATTTTGAATCATTTCCTGAACTGTACGGGCGTCTTTGGACAGTTCCTGTACCAACTGCGCACTTTCTTCATTTTTTACGTTAAGGTTACGCATTTCCTGCATGCAAAGTTCATATTGCTCCATCTGCTTCTGCATGCGCTCCGCCTGAATCTTGATCCGCTTCATCTCTGCTGCCTCGGCCTCAGAATTCGCTCGTATCCCATCCTGGCCATTAATCTTCTGTGCAATCTTATCAACAAAACTGTCCATTAACTTTCCTCCAACCATTTTTAGCCGCTCCTAACATACCAATCACTGTGAATAATACTTATAATATCATCTTTTTCCCTATTATTCAACGTTTCTTTACGATATTGCACAAATATCGCAAGGGGTTAAAAAGATATCCTGGGATGGGATGTTCCGGTAGCTCCTAATAAATATAGTATGTCACAATTATGCAAGTTAGAATGCACGTCACTTCTCATTAGCAAGGAATCTTTTAATATTTTGTCTTATGAATATTAAATATATTTTTACATGACGTTCATATTTTATACATAATCCGTTGTTATACTTAAAGCATCTTCTGAACTACGGTACGCGATATTATTACACATAATATTTTTTTCATAATGGCCTCGATGTAGCAATACATCGAGGCACTCCTCATTTTGGGGGAATTCTGTTTTGGAGAATTCTGTTTTAGGGGAATTTGTATCAGTGAATATAATCATTCGCCGTTTTCAATTTTGAGGATTTCATTATTAAGCGACAGCATTTTACTGTCGAGTTCAGAAACCATCTTCGCACATTCGGCAAGTTCTTCTTGAAAGTGCGCTGGCGCATTGCCTTCGAATTTATAGTGGATCTTATGTTCCAGGCTTGCCCAGAAGTCCATGGCTACCGTCCGGATCTGAATCTCTACTTTAGTATCTACGATACGGTCTGATAGATATACCGGCACGGAAACCAGCATATGGTAGCTTTTATAACCGCTCTCCTTAGGCTGCACGATATAATCCTTTACCCCCAGAACCCTGATATCGGTCTGATGGCTAATCATCTCCGCAATCTGGTAAATATCCGAGGTAAAAGAGCATATCACCCTGATTCCGGCAATATCATTTACGTGCTGTACCATATTCTTAATCGTAGACTCATATCCGTTTCGTTTCAGTTTCTTGACAATGCTTTCGGAAGTTTTGATTCTTGATTTAATATGTTCGATAGGGTTATATCGGTGTACATGCTGAAATTCATCATTTAAAATTTCTAATTTCATATAAATCTGTTTCAAAGCCGCATTGTAAATCAGAATGACCTCTTTCCAATTATCAACATCACTGTCTCTTTCAATTCTTAATTCCATATCATCCATCCTGTTAACTATTATTAATATAAGAACGTTACTATTATATCATACTTTCCATTTTAAATGTACACTTTATACAATAAGTTAATTGTTTTTTTATTTTTATTGTATGATTTGCCGTAATTTGTGTTTTTAACGCACCGCATTACTATATATATGATTTGATCCATCGAAAAATTCATCCGCTTTCATAAAAGTTAAATCAATTATACTGGAAAGCCAATTTGCTCTTTGCTATCAGCTGAATGGGCTAAGCGGTCATCGTCATATTGCCCGGGCAATATGACGATTCGGTATTCCAACTGGGGCCTTCTTGACTATGCCAGGGGCGATCGTTATAATTGAATAAAAAAGGACGATCTGATTATGTTTCGGCTATGGGGTAAAATTTTTAAAGAAAACCGCTTACTTAAAGATACGGTAATCTGCAATTCCTGTGATGATACCAGGACACATAAGATATTTCAGGCATTGGAAAGTATATGTTATGAATTTGACCTGGGTAAGCCGTTATGGCTGGAATCCACAATAGCCGATTTTAAACGGCATAATAAGACACGCTTTTCACAGGACAATTTTATCGAAGCTGTTGATTTTGACTATCTGGAAATTCAGATACTGGAAGAAGATTAAGGGAAACGCTGATTTTAATCAGGGTTTCCCTTAGATTTAGCGGAAACGGTATGAATAATAATCTTGACACCGTACATAATATAATGTAGTATTGTTTTATGCAACATGTAGTTATGATAACCACGTATTATGTCCGCATTATATTAGGAGGTGTCTATGCAAATTACTATACGCGAGCCAGGAAGTGCTATTACACATTTTATCGGAATGATATTGGCCATGCTGGCATCCATGCCACTGCTGGTGAAAGCGGCCGGATCAACCGACACTACGGTGCCGCTTGCGCTTTCTATTTTTACATTTACCATGGTATTGCTTTACGGTGCCAGTACTGCATATCATTCTATTTCTGTTTCGAACCGGATCATCCTGCTCTTTAAAAAGATCGATCACATGATGATCTTTGTTCTGATCGCCGGCTCCTATACCCCAGTTTGCCTTACCGTACTGGACGAGCGCATCGGATATCCGCTGCTGGCTGTCGTATGGGGCATTGCGATCGCCGGAATGGTAGTAAAGGCGATCTGGGTCAATTGCCCGAAATGGTTTTCTTCAGTTCTCTATATTGCCATGGGCTGGGTATGCGTCGCCGTCTTTGAACCCCTTTGCCGCACGCTTTCCGTTCCTGCCCTTTTATGGCTTGCGGCCGGCGGGGTCATTTACACCGTCGGGGGCGTTATTTATGCTTTAAAGCTGCGTGTATTTAATCGAAAACACGCACGTTTCGGTTCGCATGAAATCTTCCATTTGTTTGTTATCGGCGGAAGTGTCTGTCACTTTGTTTTTATGTTTGTGTATATTGCTTGATGGCTCGTCATTTTTAGCAGTTTATTTCAAATATCGTTAAGTTTTACAATTGTTAGGCTGTAATAAAGAGAAAAGTGTCAGTATCCTTCCGGATTCTTGCTCTGCCAGTTCCAAGAGTCCGCACACATTTCCCGGATTCCGTATTGGGCTTCCCAGTTCAGCTCCTTCTTCGCTTTTCCGGCATCGGAATAACAGGTTGCAATGTCGCCCGGGCGTCTTTCGGTGATGCGATAGGGGATATTCTTGCCCGTCGCTTTTTCGAAGTTGCTGACGATATCCAAAACACTGTAACCGGTACCAGTTCCCAGATTATATATGCACAACCCGGCATTTTCCATTATTTTATTAAGGGCCTTGACATGTCCTGTGGCCAGGTCGACGACATGGATATAATCTCGGACACCGGTTCCGTCGGGGGTGTCGTAATCATTGCCGAACACGCTCAGCTCTTTTAATTTTCCTACCGCAACCTGAGTAATATAGGGCATCAGATTATTGGGAATCCCATTGGGGTCTTCGCCGATCAGTCCGCTCTTATGTGCTCCGATCGGGTTAAAATATCTGAGCAGAATAATGTTCCACTCAGGGTCTGCTTTCTGGATATCGGATAGAATCTGTTCCAGCATGGATTTGGTCCATCCATAGGGATTGGTGCACTGTCCCTTGGGGCATTCTTCCGTAATCGGTATGATCGCGGGATCACCATAAACCGTTGCCGATGAAGAAAAAACCAGGTTTTTGACGTTATGGTTGCTCATGACCTCTACCAACGTCAAGGTTCCCGTAATGTTATTCTGATAATACTCCCAAGGCTTTGCCACCGATTCCCCTACCGACTTTAAGCCGGCAAAGTGGATACAGGCATCAAATTGTTCACGGGAAAAGATTTCTTCCAGTGCTTCCTTGTCCAAAATATCAGCTTTATAAAAGGTCACATCTTTTCCGGTAATCATCTTTACGCGTTCCAGGCTTTTTTCGCTGGAATTGCTGAGATTATCCAGCACTGCCACGTCATATCCGGCATTTTGCAGTTCTGCCACGGTATGGCTGCCGATGTAGCCGGCGCCGCCAGTCACTAATATCCTCATCTTGTTTCCTCCGCTTCTCTGTTTATATCTCTATTCGTGATGTTCTTCACGCTATGTTCTTCACGTCATGTTCTTCACGCCGTATTATAATATAATCCCGTTTTCCTTGCACAGTTCTCTTGCGCTTTCCACCGAGTCTATTCCGGTCCGGTTCTTGATCGGGGCAAACTCGCGGTTACGTACCACTTCAAAGGGAAGGCAGCTGTCGAGCTCATGGATCATATCCAGAACCAGCTGTTCATATTTATATCCGTTGGGCTTTTCCGGAGATATCTGATTCCCTGCTTCGTCCAGGCAGGCAATCTTTTTTTCCACCACATGCAAGGGCAGCTGTTTTTTGATAATCTCATCCAGGCTTTCGGTGTGAAAAAGATAATTCAGAATTACACCGAAGTTATATGCCGCTTCGCCTTTCTCGTCCTTAGCGTCCATTAATTCCGGCGTCAGGTCATAATATTCTACAATAGAAGGTTTGCCGTCCTCCAGGCAGATGCTTCCGACTTTCTCATCCGGGGCGTTTTTCCTCACCACCTTGGCTCCCGAAACACACTGCCGGGAAAGAACTGCGCCGATAAAACAAGGATCGGCGATTCTCTGCAGGACATTATCAACCGCAAAGACGTTCAGCCATTTTACGCCCTGTTCTGCCGCCTTCCGGGCGACACCCCATTTATGCATGGAGGAATACCAGCCGCCGTTTCCGTTCGGCGAGGTGGATATCTTCCCCTTTTCTTCCAGAAACACTTTCCCATTGTAGTCGGACGCCGGTGCCATATCCTGCATGAAAAATGTCACGCTTTCTTTCTGATAGCCAAAATATTCCTTCTGTTCAAAGAAGGACACGGTAGCCTTATGGTTTTTATCACTTGTCATTATGTATAGGGGGATCCAGGCGCCGGCACGGTTCACTACCTCAAGCAGGTTTTCTATGAGGCGCTGAAAGATAAAGACCGGCCTGGTGAGGCCGATGTCATAAACGCCTTTGGGCGCGTCAGAACCAAGACGGGTTCCCATGCCGCCGGCCAGCAGAACCGCCCCGACTGTCCCCGCTTTGATTGCCTGAAGCCCGATTTCCTCAAACTGGTTTTTGTTCGCTTCAATCTCATCGATTTCCATGGCTGCCAGAGGGGTAATCGTTCCCTTGCTTTCCATGACGGATTGCTGATTCAATGAATTCAATACTTCAAAATCGGTGTTTTCAATCTGTGTCAGTAATTCTGCCTGTCCGTTTTCATCCAGGCTGTCATAATATTGCATCAGATGCTGCTGGCTGTATTTTGCCAGTTTATTCCTTGCTTCAACTTCTCTCATGTGTCGGTCTGCTCCTTGCTTTGTGGTATTGCCTTATGGGCTGTTTCTCTACATTTAACCTTATTATATGACCTTTACCCAGCGGGCGCAAGATGCAAATTGTTTTGAATTTCATGCTTTTTGTTGGCAGATTTTCATTGGTTTACTTGAGGATACGATCAATAAAAGAATAAAAATTTCCGCCGATTATCGCTGTCACATCCTTTTCCGGCAGCCCGCGCTGCAAAAGCGCCGCCGTCAGCAAGATCATTTCGCTGTGGTTTTCCAGGCAGTTATTGTTTTCCACATTAAAACTGAGCCGGGGCTCGGCACGGCTGTAGGAATCACATAGGTCAAAACCATAGCCGACATGGCGGCTGCCTGTCAGTTTCACGATGTGCTCAACATGCCGGCATAGCATTTCCAGATGGTTGGACTTTTCCGCAGAACCGGCTATGCGGGCATGCCCGTTAATCCCTATGATTCCGCCTTTTTTACATAGGGACAGGATCTGTGGGTCGGTCAGGTTACGATAGCTGTCATATACGCTTCTGGCATTTGAGTGTGTCGCCAGGAACGGACGTACTGCTGCCTCCGCCAGCTGCTCAAAACCGTCGTCATTCAAGTGGCTGACATCGACAAAGCAGGACCGGTGTTCCAGCTCTCTGACAGCCTGAAGGCCGACATCGGAGAGCCCTCCTGGGATCGGCTTCTTTTCATTGGACCGGCAGCAGCCGGTCGCCAGCTGATTTCTCCGGCTCCAGGTAAGCGAGGCGCCCCGGATACCCAGCTCATAGAGAACCGGCAGCAGCCGCAGGTCGGTTCCGATACAGTCGAGCCCTTCCATATACAGGAGGATGCCGATTTTCCCATGCTGTCTGGCATATCGCAGCTCACGGCGGGTTTTTACCAGCATCACATCGTCGGAAGCAGCGGCAATATCTTCATACAGCACACTGATCTGATCCAAAGCATTCCTAAGGCCGCCTTCCGGAAGCACGCTGTCATCTACGTAAACGGATGAAATCAGGAGGGTTAGTCCGGCTTTCTTAAAATGATCCAGATAGTAGGTCCTGATTACCTCTTTTTCTCCCGCCTGATAACGAAGCAGAATCTCGCCGGCAAGGTCAAGATGGGCATCGACGACCGGGTTGTGGCGGTGGAGCTCTGTCGCTTGTTTTATGAATTTTTCTTTCACTTTCATAATGATATCTCCTCTGACATCTTCTCTGACGAAAAAGCTCTGCGTTACTGGGTAGTAGCGGCGTATGCATTTCGGCTAGGCTGTGAACAGTAAAAGCTCTGCTGGAAATCAGCCGACCGGCTTTAAATAATTCTATGCGGGCAACGACAGAGATGTTATAATATGGGCATGAATATTGCAAAAGGCAAATATATTTCTTCTATGTTGATTTTCGGCAGTATCGGGATCTTTGTCCGGATGCTTCCTTTTACTTCGGCGCAGATCGCCTTGGCACGGGGCATGACCGGCTGCGGATTTTTGTTGGCGCTCGTCCTTATCTTCCGCAAAAAGCTGTCACTGAAACGAATACGGGCGGATCTTGGGATTCTGGTTTTTTCGGGTATCGCTATCGGCATTAACTGGATCCTGCTTTTTCAGTCCTATCGGTTTACCAGTATTGCCAATGCCACCGTATGCTATTATTTTGCGCCGGTGATCGTCGTGGCTTTTTCGCCGCTTGTTTTAAAAGAAAGATTCAGTCTGGTCAAACTGATCTGTGTCGGGGCGGCGCTGACCGGCATCGTCCTGATTACCGGAACCGGCCGCTCCGGGGAGAATGACATGGCCGGCATCATCTGCGGGCTGGGAGCGGCGCTCTTTTATGCCTCGGTGATCTTCTTTAACAAGTTTTTCCGCCATGTGACCAATATGGAACGGACGATTATTCAGCTTGGGGTTTCAACAGCATCGCTTTTGCCCTATGTGCTTCTGACTTCTTCCTGGGAGGCCTTGCCGGTCACGCCGCAAAGTATTCTGATCCTGCTTATCATCGGGATCATACATACCGGGTTTGCTTATTTTTTATATTTTTCCGGGCTGAATGCCCTGAAAGGCCAGACGGCCGCTTTACTCAGCTATATTGACCCGCTGACGGCCATCCTTCTTTCTACGCTGCTTTTAAGGGAGCCGTTAAGCCTGTTGCAGATACTGGGAATTATTCTGATCCTTGGCGGTACTCTGATAAACGACCTAAAAAATAATCGCCCGTCGTAGCTTTTGCCTTACCGTAACGGGCGATTTAACTGTTTCCTTCATAATTGGCTGGCTGAAATAATTGGTTAGAAATAACGGGTAATATATTATTTTTCAGCTAAGACTATTTTGACGAGCTCTAGCGGTTCCACAATTACCCCGTCCTTATAAACGCGCATATTTCCGCCGGAAATCTCATCGATTAAAATCACTTCCCCATTGTTGCTTCCGAACTCCAGCTTAATATCATATAACTCGCAGCCATAATTGGCCAGTTCTTCCTTGACGATCTTGCTGATATTCTGGGTCTGGGTTTTCAGGGATTCATATTCCTCATTGGTCAGAATGCCGAGAATAGCCAAGGCATCCTTGGTAATCGGCGGGTCATCCCGTTCATCATCCTTCAGCGTGACTTCCACGAAGGCATCCATCTCTTGATTTTCTTTTGCATATTGGCCGTAGCGACGCAAAAAGCTCCCGACTGCCTTAAAACGGCAGATGACTTCGATACCCTTGCCAAATGTTGCTGCCGGCAGGACTTCCATGGTCTTTTCTTCGATATCGGAACTGATAAAATGAGTTTTCACTCCCTTGCTCTGCAGCAATTCAAAAAAATGGGTAGTCAGCCGCAGTCCGCCACGTCCCATCCCTTCGATGGTCAGGCCGACCGTATTGGCCCCGGGATCAAATACTCCGTCGGTTCCGGTTACATCGTCTTTAAATTTCAGCAGATAATTACCATTATCCAGCTGAAAAACTGTTTTCGTTTTTCCTTCATATACATGTTTCATTTCTGCGGCTCCTTTTCCTGTATTTTGACGTAATGATCCGGAAGGTTAATTACGGAACGGGAATATTTTATCACAGTCTTCCGGTATTCCGCAAGTTTTACTTGTATATTTTGTCATATATTTTAATATATTTGCAGCAGTTCAGCCTTCCACCGTTCCAGCAAGATTTTCCAGCTTTCTTTCCATATTTTTTACATGGCAATCGACGCATAAAAATGTTATGGTATCTTTAGCTCCCGTTGTGAAATTACAACCCTCAGTGAAACATCCCACAAAGTATACACATAACATTCACATTACATTCACATAGCATTCACAAAGAATACACATAGAATAAAGAAGGGGCGTGTGTCAATGCCAATAAAAAGAAAACATATCAAATATGTCATTGCGGTCTTGCTTATCGTAATTGTCCTTTTGACAGTGAACTTATTTATGGGAAGTTACTTTCCGCCGAATTCTAAAAAAACCCTATCCTATAATGACTTTATTGCTTATATGGACGAAAATCAGGTAGCGGAGGTCATAGCCGGGGAGAACGTGAGTTTCCTGGAGGTTCGTCTGACTGCTTCCGATACCCTTTATAAAGTGCCTAATCCACAGTCGCCGGCTATCTACGATCTGATTCTGGCTCATGACATTCCGCTGGTTTATGAGACTTCGAAGAGCGGTTCTGCTGTCCAGCTCCTGATATTGATACCGCTTCTGGGCATGGCAGTTTATTTTACCCTCAAAAAATCCAAGACTGCCCTTATCCGTAATGCTGCCAAAAATAAGTCGGCAGTTTCCCTGATGCTCAATGATGTCGCTGGCAATACCGAGGCAAAAGCCATGGTAGAAGACATGATTGCTTTTATCAAGGATCCCGATAAATATGTCAATGTCGGGGCGCATATGCCCCGGGGCATTCTCTTTTACGGCCCTCCGGGAACGGGGAAAACGTTGATGGCCAAAGCGATTGCCGGTGAAGCGGGTGTTCCCTTTTATGCCTGCAGCGGTTCTGATTTTATGCAGACTTATGTAGGCGTCGGAGCCAGCCGTGTCCGGGAGCTTTTTCAGACCGCCAAAAAATCGGAAAAAGCGGTTATCTTTATTGACGAGATCGATGCGATCGGGAAAAAAAGAGGCAAGCAGCCGGGAGCCAGCCATGACGAACGGGACCAGACCCTGAATGCGCTTCTGACCGAAATGTCCGGTTTTCATGAAAGGGACGGTGTCGTTGTCATAGCCGCCACCAACCGTCTGGATACCTTAGATGAAGCCCTAACCCGGCCGGGACGTTTTGACCGTCTGATCGAAATCGCCCTTCCCGATGTCAATGCCCGCCAAAAAATCCTGGAACTGCATGCCGCTTCCAAACCCTTAGATGAAACGGTAGACATGGAAGCCCTGGCCAAATCCACCGTCAGCTTCAGCGGTGCCATGCTGGAAAACCTGCTGAACGAAGCGGCCATTTTTGCTGCGAATGAAAATCAGGACAGGATCGCCCAGACGCACATCGACAAGGCCTTCTTTACCGTAATTGCCGGCGCTGAAAAATCCGATACCAGCTTTATATCCGAGCAGGACCGTAAGATCACCGCCTACCATGAGGCCGGACATGCCCTGCTGACACGCCTGCTCCTGCCCGATTCTTATATCTCCAAAGTGACTATCATCCCCAGTACCCGCGGGGCCGGCGGTTTTTCGCTGAGCATCCCCAAAGATACCCTGTATATGACCAAGCAGAAAATGCTGGCTAATATGAAGGTGCTGCTGGCTGGCCGGGCCAGCGAGGAAGTTATTTTCGGCCGCGACCAGATCACTACCGGAGCCGGCAATGATATTGAAAAAGTATCCGCCCACATGGTTGATTATATCTCAGCCTACGGCATGGATGACGAATTCGGTATTTTTAACAGCCGTCATCTCCAGCCCTCCCCTGACGCGGATCTGCTCACACTCTGCCGCAGTAAAATTAACGCTATTTATCAGGAAACCAAGGCCGAGGTGACGGAGAACCTGGTCAGCCTGCATCTTCTTGCCTCGGCGCTGTTGGAAAAAGAATCCTTGAGCGGCAGTGAAATTGACCAGATCCTGATTTGATAACTACTACTTAAGTAATATATTACAGAAATAAGGCTTTTATTGTCATTTTCTCTGTTTTCTGATTTCAATGTGTTACATTACTATGGATAGCTTAATAATATTATTTTTGCGGAGGTAGTTATGAAGAAAAAATTGTCTAGTATTCTTTTATGCATTTTGCTATGTATCATCATGGTAGCATGCGAAGCACCGCCGGATTATGTCGACCCAACAGCCGCGGCCACGGAAGAGACCGAACCGGAGCCCGAGCCGGAAGAAACACCGGTACCGGAAGAAACCGCAGCTCCTGATGAGGAACCGGAACAAGAGGAACAAGAAGAAGAGGAAGAAGCCGTTGTTACGGATTACAGCCCGAGTGATCTTTTATCGGACGATCTGTATAGTTTTCAGCTCCAGTTTAACAATGATGTTTTCCAGTTGCCGATACAATTTGCTGATTTTGAAAAGATGGGATGGGTATTTCAGGATGATGCCAGCATGACCTTGGAACCCTACCAATATCTGATCAGCGGCGGCTGGCGGAAAGACGACGGTACCCAGGTTTTTACCAGCATCATCAACTTTGCTCCTGATGTGATGCCGATCACCGAATGTGTCGTGACCGGTATCATTATTCATCAAAGAAATCTGGAAAACGGGGACGCCTTTTTTATGCCGCAGGGCATCCAGCTTGCGGTATCAACGGAAGATGAGCTCAGGGCGGCCTATGGCGAACCGACCGAAGTCATCGAAAGTGAATCCTATAATTATCTGGATTATATCCTGAACAGCGATCAGAATGTCGAATTCATGATAGAGGTCAAAACCGGTATCGTATCCGATATTGATATCGAAAACATGATTGAAACCGATGACACGGCTCAGGAATATGTTGCCGGTGATATTAATGAAGTGCCAGCGGTAGTCGGACAGTATGTCGCACCTTCAGAACTGGGCGACGACTTTGATGCCGCTACCATAGAACTGGAAGGCGATCTGTACACCTTTCCGGCACCGGTAGCCGAATTTGAAAAGAACGGCTGGGAGATTACCGATGCTCCTGACAGCTTCGTGGCACAAGACACGGGCTTTATCACCATAGAGAAAGATAATCAGTCTTTGTCTGCCTTTGTCCGTAATTATGGGGATAAGGAAACGATACCGTCCAATTGCTTTGTTTACTCACTCTCTGGCGGTGACAGCTTCGATATAACGATCCCCTGCGATATCACCTTTGGAATGTCGGATACGGAGTTAAAGAGTGTGTTGGATCAATCTGGCGCCGAATATGAGGTTCGGGAAGATTCATCATACAATCTCTATAACATTGAAGGCACATACGTAATTATAACCAGAGACGGCAAAGTCGATGACATAGAAATTAACAACATGCCAAAAGCCGCCGAGCTGTTTACTTCTTAAAATGCTTATAAGAGCGGGGGAGACCGGCAAGCCGGTCATGGATGTTTTCTACTGAAAAACAATTGAAATCCGGCTGTTGGCATGTGGTATAAAATGCCAACAGCCGGATCTGTGTTTTTACAGGAAAGCCTCCTGTTTATGTAGATACTTTTCTTTGGTCGCAAGTCCGCCTCGGATGTGCCTCTCTGATTTATTAACATCAAGTACTTTTCTTGCCTCTTTCGCCAGGGACGGATTAATCTGCATCAATCGGTCTGTAACATCTTTGTGTACGGTACTCTTGCTTATCCCAAACTGCTTTGCAGTCTGACGCACGGTCGCATTATTGTCAATAATATAATTAGCGATGTTCATTGCTCGCTCTTCAATATAATCCTTCAAAAAAGTCCCTCATCAACACATTTTTTACATTGTATGACGGGGGAGGATAGAATATGCTTTCTAGTACAGTAAGAGTTAAATAAGACTTTATGTATAAGCGCGGCAGTTAAGACTTTATATTATATGCTATCAGCATTTCGGTATATATTATTTCATTTTTATGCAGTATAATGGTTTTAAAGGCAATAGCCGATAAGATGGCCGATGAATATAAATGATGGTATTTAATTACGAGGTTACTATGGAAGTTTTTTTAATCGAACCCAGCTCCGCTTATGAATCAGCTTTTATGGACATGCTGAAGGAGTTTAAAGACTCGGGAGGACCTATCCCGTTTGTTATGCATTTTGGCAAAAATAATTTTCAGGATATCCTGCAGGCAGCCATTGATAATGCAAGCGGAAAAAATGTTACCGAAAATATGGAACCGTCTACAACATGGTGGCTTGCCGATGAGTCGGCAAACTTGTATGGAATCGTTAATATCCGGCACCGCCTGAATACCTATTTAGAAAACTATGGCGGGCACATCGGCTATGGGATACGGCCTAGCGAGCGAAATAAAGGCTATGCTAAAAAACTGCTGTCGCTTGCCTTACAAAAAAGCAAGGCAATGGGATTAAAACGCGTGCTGGTCACCTGTGAAAAGAGAAACCTTGCCAGTGAAAAGGTCATAAAAGCAAACAGTGGCTTCCTTGAAGACGAACGTGTGTATAACGGAATGACCATGCGGCGATATTGGATCAATCTTGATGACGGGACTTCCCATTCTTATTCAGAATTAATAAGGCGATAGGCCATATAAATTATAGCTATCGCCCAAACAATCAAAAATGATCTGTATTTTTTTCCGAGGGCGATATAATTCACAATACAAATACCCATGCTCAAACATGAACATGGGTATCTTAAAATATCAAAGCTCCTTTTCTACATCTTCTCCTTCAGCACCTCAATCGCCTTCTCTAGCTGATTATCAACACCTTCATCATAAAGCAGGTCCCGGTCCAGGTCGATCTCTACATCCGGTGTTACCCCGACCCCGCCAAGGCTTCTTCCCAGTGGTGTGTAATAAGAACTTACCGTCAGTTTCACTGCCGTCCCGTCCGAAATATTGATGATCTTCTGTACCACTCCTTTTCCGTAAGTAGACGTCCCGACTACTGTCCCTTTCTGATAATCCTGAATGGCTCCTGCCATGATCTCCGACGCGCTGGCTGAATATTCGTTTACCAGGACCACCAACGGGATCTGCAGTTCCTGCTTGCCGTCGCAATGGTATTCTTCGCGCACGCCGTTCCGATCTTCCGTATATACGATCAGGCCTTCCGGCAAGATCTTCCGGGCGATCTCCGTCAATGACGTAATGTTCCCGCCGGGATTGCTCCGCAGATCCAGTATCATCCCTTTTACATTATTTTCCTTAAGCACAGCCATCGCTTCTGCATATTGGTCAATAGTAATATCATCAAATTCCGTGATCTGAACGTAGCCGATGTCACCCTCGATAATGCTATGGCTGACCGTAGCCTGCTCCAATACCGCCCCACGGATCAGGTCCAGTTCAATAAAATCAGTCTCGCCTTCACGGTAAATCGTAAGGTGTACCGGGGTATTTTCCTCCCCCCTGACCAGGGTCACCACTTCCGAAATCGTGTATTGCGTGACATCCTCATCGTCAACCTTAACGATATTGTCGCCTTCTCGCAGGCCGGCTTCTTCTGCCGGACTGCCCGCCATGATCCCGCTGATATATGTCATTTCTTTTTCATCGTCATAACCGATATAGGCTCCGATCCCGTAGCTCACTCCCTCAATACTGGCATGGGCCTGGATCAGTTCCTCAGCAGAATAATATTCTGAATACGGATCATCCAAAGCGGCAACCAGTCCTTTGAATATCCCGGTTTCCAGCTGTTCCCGGGATATATCCGTCTTATAATAGTTTTCGTCGATAATCTCCTCGATCGCCGTCAGTTTCTCAAATGTCGCAGAATTGACAATACTGGCTTCGCCTTCTGACAAGGATCCTCTTTGCCCGCCCGCTCTGTTTAATAAATCGGTGGCTACATATTCAATGAAAATCCGGCCAAAAAACACAATACTTACGATAAACAGGCAGGATGACACTCCAAACAGAAAACCCGACATAAAACTTTTATTTCTTTGCGGTTTATTTTCAATTTCCAAATTATTTCTCCTACTTAAATTGAGTCGCCATACGAGTCACAGTACGTGTCACCCCAGATAATTCCGCGGATTTACATATTTACCTCCGACGCGGACGCTAAAATGCAGATGGTTGCCGGTAGAGCGCCCGGTGGAACCGACCGCCGCAATCCGCTGTCCCTTGGAAACCTCGGCTCCCTCGGCCACATACAGGGCCGATGCATGCATATATATAGTATAGACCGTGTCGCCGTGGTCAATCATAATATAATTCCCCATACTGCCGTTATAGCTTGCCGCGACGACTTTTCCGTCGTAAGCCGCTAAAATATCCGACCCTCCCGGTGCCGCCATGTCAATCCCGTTATGAAACTGCGGTACGTTTAAGATGGGGTGAATCCTGTCCCCGTATTCGTCTGATATCCTCCGATAGGCGGGAGCCGGCCAAGCAAATACACCGCCGTTATATTTCCGGGCCTGCTCTGCCGCTAACCGGGCACGTTCTTCGGCGACGGCTTTCTCCAAGGCCGCTATCGTATCGTTCTGCATCCGGATATCGGCTTCAAACTCTTCGATAGCCTGTTCTTTCTGGGAAATATCCCCCATCACAGCAATGATCTGATTTTCTTTTTCCAACAGCAGCTCATTCACCGCCGCCTGCTCCGCTTCTACGACCACTTTGGCCTCGTCCAGCAGCACTTTCTCTTCTTCCAGGGCTTCCTTGCTTAAGGCGACAAATTCCGAATGTAAGATATATTCCTGAAGTTTATTTCTGTCGTATTCGGAAAGCATTTCAATATAGTCTGCCGTATTCAGCATGTCCCCGAGTCCTTCCGAACCGAAGATCATCTCCAGATAATAGGTTCCGCCCTGCTCATACATGAATTTGATGCGGATTTTCATCGCCTCATACTGGGCTGTCTGCACTTCAATGGCTTCTTCCAGTTCCGCGCTTTTTACCGCTATTTCATTTTCTTTGTCGGTGATCATCTGATTCAGCTCGGCAATCTTTGTTTCCAGAGCGGCCAGGCTGGCATCCAGCTCTTCTATGTATAACGACAGATCCGCTTTGGACTGTTCCAGGCTGTTCTTTATTTCCTGGACACTGGTCAGATTATTCTGCAGCTCGTCTTTGGCTTTCTTGGCATCGGCTATTTCCTGTTCTTTGGCTTTTATGCTGTCATTGGTAAGCGTATTGGCATAGGATGTTTCCTTATTTCCGCTCCAGCAGAAAATCAAGGAAAACACCAAAAATATGCAGAAAAACTGTTTCCATCGTCTCATTCTGACTGACTCCCCTGCCGGCTTGTCTACCATATGCCGATCATACTCGTAAATGTTTCCTCACTGTCGTAATACTGCCCAAAAACCCGATACCGGCACCCATGGCAATCGAAACCGGCACCAATGTCCGGAATAATTCTTCCACCGGCAAAAAGGCCAGCAATTGGGAGAGTGTCGCAAAATTGCCGACGATATATTCAATGACCCGGTTATAAAGCATATAAACCAGCACCAGAGGAATCGCCGAACCGACGACACCGATCAGGATTCCTTCAATTACGAAGGGAGACCTCACAAAAAAATCCGTTGCCCCGATATATTTCATGATATTGATTTCTTCCTTACGGACTGAGATGCCGATGGCCACCGTATTACTGATCAAAAATATCGATACGGCAAACAGGATGCCGATAATGCCTGCCGTCGCATAAGCAATCAGGGCATTGACGCCACTCAGCGTAGCGGCGGCCATCTCTGAACGGTTTACCTTGCGGACTTCCTCTATGGATTCCAGATAAGTGACCAGCGCCGGCTGCATCGATACATCGCTGAGATAGATCTGGTAGTTCGCTGAATCGATCAACGGATTGTCCGTATAGCCGTCCGCATATTCTCCCAGATATTCATCTCGGAAGCCTTCCCAGGCCTCATCTGCCGAAACAAACACGATCTTGGATACTTCATCCATCTTGGAAATCTGATCGCCGATTTCCTGCATGCGGGCATCAGTCGTATATTTTTCAAAAAATATCGTAACGGATACCCCTTCCTGTGCAGTCCTTACAATGTTCTGGAAGTTGAAAAGAACCGCATAAAAAATACCGAATAAGAACAAGCAGGCACCGATAGTGGCAATGGACGCCAGGGAAAATAATTTATTTCTGGCGATATTCCTGATTCCCTGTCTTATGGTATAAAATAACGTACTAATCCTCATCTGCGTAACCACCCTTTTCTTCGTCACTTACGATGACGCCCCTTTTCATCGTAACAACTCTTTTCTGCATGGCATTTACGATTTCTCGGTTATGCGTTACGATGATCACCGTGGTGCCGTTCTCGTTAATCTGCTCCAGCAGTTTCATGATCTCCCAGGAATTCTTCGGATCAAGATTACCGGTCGGCTCATCGGCCAGCAGGATGCCGGGGCGGTTCACTAGGGCCCTGGCCAAGGCGACCCGCTGCTGCTCCCCGCCTGAAAGCTGCCGCGGCTTGGCTTTGTATTTTCCGGCAAGTCCTACTGTCGCCAGAATACTCGGGACATTCCTTTTGATATCTTTATTGGAAACCTGAATCACGCGCTGGGCAAACGCGACATTGTCATAGACGGTCAATTCCTTTAACAAACGGAAATCTTGAAATACGATTCCGATATTTCTCCTGAACTTAGGTATCTTCCTGTGGCGAAGCCGGCCAAGATCATAACCCATGACGTTAATATGGCCCGATGTGGGGATCAGCTCACGTAAAAGCAGCTTGATCAGGGTGGATTTCCCCGAGCCGCTGTCACCCACAACAAAGACAAATTCGCCGCGCTTGATGTGCAGGTTCACGCCGTTCAAAGCAGGCGCTCCGGTCGCATACGCCTTGCTGACATTTTCCAGGGTGATGATTTCTTCATTGCCCATCAACTGCTTTTTCCTGCTGTGCCTTCTGCTTTCTCTTCTCTCCAAAGTATTTCACCACCATTCTAATATTCAAAGCTTTCCATATACTTCATATACTTAACCACCATCAGGGCAATGCGGAAGGTGATGGCATCCTCAAAAATACGCAGATCCAGACCGGTACTCTTCTGAAGCTTATCCAGACGGTAGACCAGCGTATTCCGATGGATAAATAACTGTCTGGAGGTCTCAGAGACATTCAGGCTGTTTTCAAAGAATTTGGCAATGGTAACCAAGGTCTCGTCATCAAAATCATCGGGACTTTTCCCGCCGAATATTTCTTTTATAAAGATCTTACACAGGGGCATGGGGAGCTGATAAATCAGCCGGCCTATCCCAAGCTGGTTATAAGCGATAATGCTGCGTTCATCAAAGAATATCTTACCGACATCCAATGCCATCTTGGCTTCTTTATAAGAGCGGCTCACTTCTTTAATCTCTTTGACAATCGTGCCATAAGAAATATGGACGCCTGTCAGGCCTTCTTTCTGCAAGAAGCTTTCTACGGCATTGGCACACTTTTCAATATCCTTGCTGCCGTCACCTTCCGACAGGTCTTTGACAATGATTACACTGTTTTCATCGACCGCCGTGACAAAATCCTTACTGTTATTGCCAAAGAGCGTCCTGAGCATCTCCAAGGTATTGTTCTCCCGGCTGCCTTCGGTCTCAACCAGCATGACGACCCTTTTCACTTCGGTCTGGACATGCAGTTTCTTGGCGCGGCTGTATATGTCAATGAGCAGCAGATTGTCCAGCAACAGGTTCTTGATAAAATTATCTTTATCAAACCGCTCTTTATAAGCAACCATCAGATTCTGGATCTGATAGGCAACCATCTTGCCTATGGTATATACGCTTTCCCCGGCTCCTCCGACAATCAGGATGTACTCCAGCTGCAGGTCGTCAAATATCTTAAAATACTGAAATCCCCGGATCTCCTGCGCATCTGCCATTGATTTGGCAAATTCCACTGCTTCACCGGCACATTGTGACATGGCAGCACCGGTAGATGCTGCTTCTTTCCCCTCTGTATCCATAACACAGAGATCCACTCTGGCAATCGCCTTAAGTCCTTCTATGGTATTTTGCAAAATCTGGTTGGAAATCATTGCTTCACGCTCCTTATGTCATAGGTATAAGGGCACTGAGGAATCATTACGCCCAATTATTTTTATTTTAATACAATTGTACATAAAAATCTACCTGAAAAATTGAAAATTTAAAGATTTTTTGTGTATTTTGCCCAAAAGTAAAAAAGAGTATTAGGAAAACTTGCTTTTTATTACCCTTCTGACTATACTGATAGTATGAGATATGATGAATCAGTAGATTAAGTTAGCAGATTAAGATCAGTAGATTAACTGGTAAAGGAGACATTATGGATATTCCCGGTTTATCAATGAATATGGCGCAAATAGACTTAAGCACCAAAGTCGGTACCGCTGTTCTCAGCAAGGTCATGGATAGCGCCGAAACCTCCGGCGACGCCTTAGTGGGCATGATGAACCAAGCCATGGAACTATCGGTAAATCCTAATATCGGTTCCAATATAGATATATCAGTCTGATATATCTTTTTTATCAATTATTTTATTATTTTCTAATCAGAAATTTTTCTAATACTTTGTTCCGTAATCTCAATCTTACCTTCTTTCAGTAAATGTCCCACGGCGCGTTTGAATTCACTTTTGCTCATTTTCATTTCCTCGCGGATCAGCTCTGGTGAAGCTTTGTCATTAAAAGGCAGAATGCCCTGATAAGCATCGATGACCCTCATAATAGCCACCGCGTCCGTTTCTATCTGCAGATAAGCCTTTTGGCGGTTACTGAGATCCAATTTGCCATCCGGCTTTACGGCTGTTACCCTGACTTCAATCACATCTCCCGTCTTAAGATCGCCATACATTTCCTTGGCCGGAATCAATCCGGAATAACGGTTATCCACAGCTATAAAAGCACCGAAATTGGCGCTGATTTCGTAAATCTCACCAGTGACCATGTCATCCCGCTGATAGGGACTGTCTGTTTCAAGATAGGGATATATCTTCATAGTCGCACAAAGACGGTTGCTTTTATCAATATAAAGCGCAACATTCACCGCTTCGCCTTCCTTAACCGTTCTGGTCTGTTCCTTGAACGGCAATAACAGATCTTTTTCCAAGCCCCAATCCAAAAAAGCACCTATTTTTCCCACCTGAACCACGCGAAGCCGCGCTACCTTACCCAAAGTAAGCGCCGGATCCTTGGTCGTGGCTATCAGCCGGTCACTGGAGTCACGGTAAACAAAAACCTTCATCAGATCATCTAACCTGATTCCCCACGGTTTCTGTCTGACCGGCAGCAAAACCTTATCATCAGGATCAGCGGCATCCTCTGGTGCAAGATAGATCCCAAACTCCACCTCTTTGACTACTTTTAAAATCTGTTTTTCTCCTAATTGAATCATCAGCTGCTTTACCTCATCAATTCCACATTACAATAAGGGTTTCCAGAACCATCCCGCAGAGAAATGACCAATCTGTTGCTGCCGTTTTCTATCATCACCGGATAAATAACATCTCCCATCAAAGCAGATTTGCGGTATTCCGCCCGTAGCTGTCTGATACTCACATCATCTACCGGCCTTCCGGCGCTCTGCGCATGCATCAAAAGACTCTCCTTGGCCATCCCGATATACCTGCTGTTATTCACATGGTTATTGGTATCCAGATGCTGCGGCCTTACTGGAATCGGCAAAAGACCGGTTCCTGTCCCGTTAATTTCTATCTTTCGGGAAGCATAATCCATTGGCAATTTTTCTGCCAGCCGGTATCCGTTGACCATTTCCGGGGAGGGCTTTACCGGCAATCCTTTTTCCGTATCCAGTAACGTCCAGATGGAATTGGCACAGGCCAGCTGTTCCCCTTCTTCCGTCTGCAAAATAAAATTACGGTATCCTAAAAACCCCCTGAAATCATAAGGTGCCGTACCCACAACAATCTTTTCACATAAGTCCGGATAACGATCGATTACGATCTGCCAAGCCGACAGAACCCATGCTCTGTTACACTCGGTAAGATAAGTAAAGCCGAGACCGATATCTTCCGAGTGAAAAGTAGAACAGTCCTGAAAATAATTCAGCAATGCTTCTATCGACAGTTTCCCGTTCTTGTCAATTTCACTGTATCTGACCCTGCTCTTAAAAGTATACATAATTTTCCCCGTGCCCGTTGAAGTGTTTATAACCAAAATCCAAGCTGTATGTACCTCTAATAATTAACATAACCTTATAGATAACCCCTGTGGCAAATCCACAGGGGTAATCTCAGCTGGGCTACAAGGATTCGAACCTTGAGATGACGGAGTCAGAGTCCGTTGCCTTACCGTTTGGCGATAGCCCATTACATTTTGTAATTATATCGGATTCAAATTAAATTTGCAAGTACTTTTTATAACGAATTTGCGAATGAATTTACCATCGGTATGCCGAAAATGCAGGTAGTTACTGTTCAGACCTACAAATTTATTATTGTCCCCCTTCACCAGTTATGTTATGATTATCTTGCTTCATTTCGTTCCAAACAAAACGACACAGGTCAATGTAACGGGAGTCATTATATGCTTATCATCAGTTTCGATGCCGTAGGCGACAGCGAATTTGAACGTCTGACCGCATATCCTGCAATTGCATCGTTTGCCCGTCAGGCAGCAATATTCCGTAACGTCTCCACGGTTTTCCTAAGCAATACCTACCCGATCCACACTTCTGTTGCTACCGGTGTCATGCCCGATGTCCACGGCATTACATCCAATACGGAGCCGTTTCCTTCGCCGTACCCGGTCTGGAACTCCCGCGAAACCGGCATTCATGCCAGAACCATCTGGCAGGAAGCCTTTGAGTCAGGCATCGATACGGCAGCCGTTTTCTGGCCGGTAACCGCATTCTCGAAAACGATACGCTATAACATCCCGGAAGTCCTGGCCCGCCCGGGCAAAAGCCAGATTATAACCAGCTTGAAAGCCGGAAGCAAGCTTCTGCAGCTCAGTATGTTTCTTCGCTACCGCAATATGCTGAACGGGATCGCCCAGCCCGGCCTGGATCGTTTTGCTGTCTCATGCATGGCGGATATCCTCCGGAAATACCGGCCCGGACTTGCCCTGATCCATCTGACTGCTTATGATACGCTCTGCCATCTTCATGGGCAAAACAGTGACGGAACAGCAATCGCCATGGAAGCACTGGACCGCAGCCTGGCTCTTCTGCTTGAGGCCGCCGGAGATGAGGAGGACATCCTTATCTTTTCCGACCACAGCCAGATCAATGTGCACACGGTCATAGAACCCAATAAAATACTGGTTTCCCTTAACCTCTTAACTCAGGAAGGCGGTAGCTGCCATCCGGGCAAATACGGCTGTTTCATCGAATGCGGCGGCGGTTCGGCATTCTTTCATGCCGGTCGGCTTCCCTTTCCACAAATTGACGAAGTACGAAAGGCTATTGCCAGGAGCCGCGGCTTCCGGCGCTTCCTGACGCCCGAAGAAATGCAGGTATCCGGCCACAAAGATATTGCCTTCGGGTTTTGTGCCGAGACCGGCTACTGCTATGAAGCCGCCCCTTCACATGAAAAAGCCACCCACGGCTATCCCCTTGACATGCCTGACTATAAGGTTTTTTATATGGTTAGGGGGAAAAACTTTACTCCCGGCAGCATTTCTCAGGGCGGAAGCCTGTTAGACATCGCTCCTCTGGTGACTGCCAGCCTGAAAAGCCTGAGACGGCAGAAATAGGTTAGTCTGCGAACAGTAACCAGACATAGCCAGCAAGCTTTCATAGACGGCCTGTGCGGCCGCACTAAATTAACTCATCTAATTAAAGGAGGCTAACTATGGAACAGACGAAAACGCAGGAACCCATGCGTACCAAAACCGCTTTTAAGCTGACACGCGAAGAAAAGAGCTGGATCATGTATGACTGGGCTAACTCAGTTTATGCCACGATCATGATGGCAGCAGTATTTCCTATTTATTTTACCAATGTCGCCAATAGTGCCGGACAGTTTGGCGATACCTGGTGGGGGATCGGAACCTCCGTGGCCATGGTCATTGTCGCCTTGCTCGCTCCTGTCGTAGGGGCGATATCAGATTTTATCGGATATCGAAAGAAGCTTTTTATTGCCTTCTTGATATTGGGTATCGGGTTTACTTTTTTCAGCGCCATAAGCAACAACTGGATCTTCTTATTATGCGGCTATGTAATCTCACATGTGGGGTTTTCGGGAAGCTGCCTGATCTATGACAGTTTTCTCTCCGAAGTGACCACGCCCGAACGGATGAACAAGATATCCGGCTATGGTTACGCCTTCGGATATATCGGCGGGAGTACCATTCCTTTTTTAATCAGTATTGCCCTGATTACATTTGGTGAAAATATCGGCATAGATGCTACCCGTGCTGTTAAGATCTCGGTCATAATCGCCGTGCTGTGGTGGACGGTATTTACCATTCCTTTCTTAAAGAATGTCCATCAGAGTCACGGCATCAAGAAGACGCAGAATATTATTCGTTCCGCCTTTTCTTCAATTATTAGCACCGCCAAAAAAATTTTTGCCAACAAGAAGATGCTATTCTACGTCATTGCTTATTTCTTCTATATCGACGGGGTCGGTACTGTCATTACCATGTCCACGGCATACGGAACCATGCTGGGCCTGAACTCTTCAAGTATGATCCTGGCTCTGCTCGTAACCCAGCTTGTCGCCTTCCCTTGCTCCATCTTGTTTTCCTCCCTGACCAGACGCTTCGGCTCTCTGACCATGATCCGGGCTGCCGTCTGCGAATACCTGCTGATCTGCATCGTCGGGTTTATCATGGGTTTTGGGCTTGAAGAAGGCTTTTTCAGCATCGGTACCGCCAGTATCTTGTTCTGGCTGCTGGCTTTTATGGTAGGCACTGTCCAGGGCGGCATCCAAGCTGTTTCCCGCTCTTACTACTGTCAGATGATTCCCCCGGAAAATTCCGGCGAATTCTTCGGCTTCTTTGATATTTTCGGCAAATTCGCCGCCGTCCTCGGGCCTTTGCTGTATTCCGTTACCAAGAGCCTTTCCGGACGGAGTTCTTTTTCCATCCTTTCCATTATCCTGCTCTTCCTGATTGCCCTGATCATATTAGGGATTGGAAATAAATATCAAAAAACCTGAGCAGAAAAAGGTGCTATGATAACCGCAAAACTGTTGTACGCGCAGTTTTGCGGTCTTTTGGCCAAATAAAATCAGAGACAGCCTCAGCCATCTCTGAACTCTAATGATCATAACGTCAAAACATAACATCCAAAAAGGTTCATGCCTGCAAATATTTTTCTATCTCATCGGCTGCTTCTACTTCGTCGCTCCCTTCGGTTACAACCGATACGGTCTCCCCGCTTACAAGACCTATGCCCATCATCCCCATTATGCTCTTGGCATTCACCTTCTTATTGCCTGACACAAAATAGACGGAGCTTTCATACTTACTTGCAATCTGAACCAAAACTGCAATAGGTCTTGCTTCCTGACCGCTTTCCAGACCAACTACCATAGACTTTTCAACCATTTTCTTCCTCCTTTTTATAGCGGAACTGCTCTTTCAGTTTATCGGCCAATTCACTCAGTTTCCTTAATCGGTGATTCACACCGGACTTCCCCACTGGCGGATTTAGTACCTCCCCCAATTCTTTTAATGAATGATCAGGACATTCCAGTCTGATTTCGGCCATTTCACGCAAGCTGTCCGGTAAGTTTCCAAAACCGTATCTTTCTTTTATTAAAATGATATCTTCTATCTGTCTGGATGCTGCCGTAATAGTTTTACCGATATTGGCTGTTTCACAGTTAACCTGGCGGTTAACCGAATTTCGGACCTCTTTTTCAATCCGCAGGTTCTCCAGATCCATCAGGGAATGGTGGGCTCCGATAATATTAAGCAGGTCGGCGATACCGGAACCTTCTTTTACATAAACGATAATGTTTTTCTTGCGAAGGATGCTTTTTCCTTCCAGATGAAAGCTTTTCAAAATCTCCAGCAGCTGATCCGCTTGTTCTGCATTGCTACAGACAAATTCCAAGTGGTAGTTTTTTCGCGGATCGCTCATGGAACCGATACAAATAAAGACTCCCCTGAGATAGGCTCGCTTGCAGCAGGTGTTTCTGACCAAAAGCGAACTGACCGTCCCCTCCGGGGCAGACCCAGATTCTATGTCCGGATACAGCCGGATCGCCTGAAGTACCTTACTGACATCCGTATTTATAATAAATGCTTTTCTCAATAAAGTAAAGTACTTTCTGAGAATCAGTTCATTTTCTGTCAGGAGCTTAATCTTAGCTTTGCCGTTTTCCTGATATTCCACTTTGGCGCACAGACGGATAATGGCCGCCAGCTCGGCTAACTGGCAATGTCTGCCGGAAGGAATAACCATCGCCAGTTCTTCTCTTACCTTGGAAGAAAAAGACATTGTTACCTCCCCTGATTCAAGTCGCGGTGAAATATTTTCAAGCCGTAGCTGCCTTTATCCTTCAGCCGCTTGTACAATTCATTGGCAAGCGTTACACTGCGGTGTTTCCCGCCGGTACAGCCGATTCCGATGATTAATTGGTATTTCCCTTCTTTTACGTAACCGGGAATCAGGAAATTAACCATATCGGTCAGTTTTTCCAAAAAGATACCCGCTTCTGGAAATCCCATAACATAATCCTGGACTCCGGCATCATTCCCCGTCTGATGCTTCAATTCATCTATATAAAACGGATTCGGCAAGAATCTTACGTCAAAAATCAGGTCAGCATCAGCCGGAATCCCATGTTTATATCCGAAAGACGTGATATTAATGATGAGGCTGTTATATTCTCCGTTGCGGTTAAAAATCCGGTCAATTTCTTCCTTTAACTCTCTGGTCAGCAGATTAGAAGTGTCGATGACATAGCTGGATTTCCGTTTTATATCTTCTAATATCAGCTTTTCCTTTAAGATCCCATCCTCAACCCGCCCTTCGGGCGCAAGCGGATGCATCCGCCGGGATTCTTTGTAACGTTTCACCAATACGCTTTCACTGCAGTCCATAAAGAGAATTTCAAAATTATGACCGTTAACTTTAAGCTGTTCCAGTACCTTCTGTGCATCTTCGAAAGACTGATCGGCTCGGACGTCCAGTCCTAATGCTGCTTTGGTGATTTCACTGTTCGGCTCGTCAATCAGTTCGATAAACTTTTCTATCAGCGGCACGGGCAGATTGTCCACGCAATAAAAACCGATGTCTTCCAGCATCTTATGTGCAGTCAGCTTGCCTGCCCCGCTCATTCCGGTTACTATGACAAATCTCAAACCGGCTCCTCCTTTTGTTAGGGCTTTTATTAAGAGCTTCTATTTAGAGCTTTTATTAGAGCTTTTATTAGAGCTTTTATAATTCGGGAAAATTAAAATTAGGGGAAATCTTAAAACTCTCCCAGACAGACCACTTCCTGTTCCAAAGTAACCTCAAAACGTTCATAAACCCTGTCTTGAACCTCTTTAATGACTTCCAGGATGTCAGCTGCTGTAGCATTCCCCCTGTTAATCACAAAGCCGCAATGCTTTTCGGATACACAGGCACCGCCGATCCGAAATCCACGCAGTCCCGCATCCATAATCAGTTTCCCGGCATAATGCCCGTCAGGGCGCTTAAAGGTGCTCCCGGCGCTGGGGTATTCTAACGGCTGTTTTTCGCGGCGCTCTGCCGCAAGCCGGTTCATCTTGTACCTGATCTCTTCTACATTTCCTGGCTGTAATATCAGTGCCGCTTCCAGTACAATATACGGACGGTTCTTAACCACACTGGTGCGGTAGCCGAACTCCATCGTATCATGGTTCAGTTCCATCAGTTCGCCTGCTTCATCCATGATCAGTACCGACTCCGTGATCTGTGCCATCTCACCGCCGTATGCGCCGGCATTCATCATAATACCGCCGCCGACCGTTCCCGGTATTCCGGAAGCAAATTCGATCCCGGTAAGGCTATGCTCGATGGCAACAGCCGCTACCCTTGACAGAAGGGCTCCCGCCTGAGCCGTTATCCGGTTCCCGGCCACATTCACTGCGCTCATCCGGTCACTGATCTGCAGAACAACTCCCCGATAGCCCTTATCGCTTGCCAGTACATTACTGCCATTGCCCAGGACAAAACAATCAATTTCGAGTTTTTTCAGAAAAGGCACCAGACGAAGCAATTGATCCTTCTGACTGATTTTAATAAGGACTTCTGCTTCTCCGCCTACCCGGAAAGTCGTATGTTTTTTCAGCGGCTCGTTCCGCATGATATCTTCTGGCGGAACAATCTGCTGAATATATTCATAAATATCCTGATTTATCATATCTTGGTCTAACATTTTACTTAACTCCCCAATTTGCCATATTCCGCTGCCCGATTATCCAAGGCCAGCTTAGCCGCACCATAAATACCGGCATCATTGCCTAAGATCGCCAGCTCAAATGCAACGTCCCGGCAGGCATGAAATACAGTCTCATTATAATATGGTACGATATAATCAAACAAAATATTCCCCGCCTTGGAAACTCCGCCGCCGATGACAAAGGCTTCGGGGTTGACCACATTGGCTGTTGCCGCCAGCGCTTTCCCTAAAATCTCTCCAAACTCTGCCGCCACTTCCATTGCCAGCTCGTCTTTTTCTTTTACGGCATCAAAAACCGCTTTGGCAGAAATGTTCTGGTTCAGAAGGCTGCTGGGCCGGCCCGTACCAGTCAGCTTCCGTCTGGCTAACCTGGCAATACCGGTAGCTGAGGTATATTGTTCCAGGCAACCCTTTTTCCCGCAGTTACAGACTTCTGTTTCGCCGTCCCGAACATAGGTATGGCCGATTTCTCCGGCAGCACCCCTGGCTCCGGTCAGGATCTTGCCGTCGCGGATGATCCCGCCGCCGACCCCTGTTCCCAAAGTCACCAGCACGATGTTTCGGTATCCCGCTCCGCCGCCTTGCCACATCTCACCCAGCGCTGCTACATTGGCATCGTTACCGGCGAATACCGGAATCCCTCCTAATAATTCACCGAGCGCCTCAGAAATATTAAATACACCCCAGCCAAGATTGACGGCTCGAAATACTGTTCCCGCTTGGTCTACCGGACCCGGTACGCCGATTCCCACGCCGGCCACTTCTCCTGTGCCGGTTATCCTGGTTTTCACGCTCGCCGCAATATCCGGCAGGATATGACTGCCTCTGTCGCCTGTGTCGGTCGGGATTTCCCATTTCTCTAAAAGATGGCCGTCCTGATCAAAAAGTCCCAGTTTGACCGTGGTTCCGCCTACATCTACACCAAAAAATGACTGACTCACTGCCTGATACATCAATGCCTCCTTTGTTCCTCTGGTCTTGCCGCGCACTATAAAAGTCCGTGGCATCTTTAGAATTATAACATAGAACAAGGAGAATAACAATCAGCCTTATGATAACTCTTCATGAAAGTTTATGAAAATACTGAAATAAAGCTTCCGCTGCTGTTTTGTTGATTTCCGGCAAGCCGGACAGTTCTTCAATTGAAGCTTCTTTGATTTCTTCTATTGATTTATAATGACGCATCAAAGCTTTCCGGCGGGCCGGCCCGATGCCGGGAATCTCATCCAGAACCGATTTAACCTGAGATTTTCCGCGCAGGGAGCGGTGATATTCGATCGCAAACCGGTGCGCTTCATCCTGAATCCGGGTTATCAGTTTAAAGCCTTCGGTATGGCGGTCGATGGGGATTTCGGTATTATTATAATAGAGCCCCCGGGTCCGGTGATTGTCATCCTTAACCATGCCGCAGACGGGAATGTCAATTTGAAGCTCCGCAAGAACTGCAAGGGCAATATTGACCTGGCCTTTACCGCCGTCCATCAATATCACATCAGGAAACCGGGTAAAACTGCCGAAGGCATCTCCCAGCCCTTTTTCAGCCAGTTCTTCTCTCTCTGTTTGACCGTGAAGCAGACGTCTTTGGAGAACTTCTTTCATACAGGCATAATCGTCTGGCCCGGTGACCGACTTTATCTTAAACTTTCGGTAATCACTCCGCTTGGGCTTCCCTTTTTCAAACACCACCATCGAACCCACATTGGCAAAACCGCTGATATTGGAAATATCATATGCCTCCATCCGGTCGATACGGGAAAGCTTCAGCCAGCCGGCAATCTCCTTGACAGCGCCGATGGTCCGGCCTTCTTCACGCCGGATCCGTTCTTTATCCTGACTTAAGATCAGGCCGGCGTTCTTAACCGCCAGCTCGACCATCTTCTCTTTATCGCCGATCTTAGGTACCTTGATATAGAACCGGCTGCCCCTTTTCTTGCTCAGCCACTGTTCCAATATCTCCCGGTCTTCCACTTCCTCCGGCAGCACCAGTTCCCGGGGAATAAAAGGCGTACCGGCGTAAAACTGTTTGATAAAGTCCTGCAGGATCTGCTTTGTTCCGGCACCAGCCGCATGCATCATAAAAAAATGCTCCCGGCCGACCAGCTTGCCGCCACGGATAAAAAAGACCTGCACCACCGCATCGTTTTCATCCGTCGCCAGTCCGATCACATCTTTATCTTCCCCGTCGCTGTCCGTGACTTTCTGTTTATTGGCCACCGCCTGAACACTTTTGTACAGATCACGGTAACGGATGGCTTCTTCAAATTCCATGTTTTCAGAAGCCGCTTCCATCTTTTGTTTTAACTCTTTTAACGTGCTCTGATAATCACCGTTTAGGAAGTCTATGGCCTTACGGATGTTGCCCTGATATTCTTCTTTGGTAATATAACCTTGGCAAGGGGCGGCGCACTGTTTGATATGATAGTTTAAACAAGCTCTTTCATTGCCGATTTCTTTCGGCAGGCTGCGGCTGCAGTTGCGCAGCTGGTACAGCTTGTTAATCAGCTCAATGGTTTCTTTCACGGCAGCCGCTCCGTAATAAGGTCCAAAATAACGGGAACGGTCTTTTTTCATTTCTCTTGAGAACAGCACGCGGGGATAATCTTCTCCTAAGGTAATCTTAATGTAGGGGTAGGTCTTATCGTCTTTCAGCAAGGTATTATAACGAGGGGCATGCTCCTTGATCAGATTGTTTTCCAGGACCAGTGCCTCCAGCTCGGAATCGGTGACAATATAGTCGAAGCGGCTGACCATCGTCACCAGCTTGTCAATCTGCGGGCCACGCCCGATATTGGTGCGAAAATAAGACCTGACGCGGTTATTCAGGTTCTTGGCCTTACCGACATAAAGAATCGTGTCATTCTCGTCATACATAAGATAAACACCGGAACATTTGGGAAGCTTTTTCAGCTCGTCGTTTATATTGAACATACTACTATTTTAAACTACTGGCTGGGCGGAAGCAAGGGCGGAAAATATGCAGTTGAATCATTATCATCATGTGGTATAATAAGTAATAATAATTCGCAAAAGGAGATAATTATGGGAGAAACCTCCTACAAAGATCAATTTGACGCAAAATATGGGTCGGAACCAATGGAAATCGCCGTTGCCGTTGGGGCACAGGATGCCTTCTGTGGCCTTATCTTGAACTGCCCAATTGTCGCCTGGCAGGATCTGGCAACCGGAAAGATCCATGCAAAATATGGTATGCTGGTCGAAATGGGCCAAAATGTACGCAAGCATTATAAATACCTAAAGAAAAATTCTATCGTAACCGTCAGAGTGTATAAAAGCCTTGATGAATCAGACCAATCAGCAGATAATTTTCGTTTGGCAGAGATCCTTTCCACTGCCTCAAAATATCCTGAACTGAAAGCGATCCAGAAAAAACAAGTGAAGCAGCTGAAACAAAAACAAAAACAATGGCTAAAAGAGCAGGATTCTAAAAATAAGGCTTTGATAAAGAATCCTAACCATTATAACGACGACGTTCTTGGCCGGTTTACCATGACAAGTGTCTTATCCGGTTATAAAAATGAAATAAATTGGTGTTCTGAAAAGGTGACCCTTGGTTTTAAGGAGGGAAATGAAGCCGTCATCCAGGCTTGTATTACCCACGCCCGGGAGATTGTAATCAATCAAGCCGAATGGGACAAGCGCATCCGCCAATTTGCCGCATCCGATATGACCGTGTTGGCAAACGACTGGAATCAAAACAGCAAAATCAGCGAACAAGAATTTTATGACCGGATTTCGATTGTCGGCATCTATGTTACAGCTGAAGGTGAATTTACATTCTTATTAGATGATGACAATATGTTCAGAGAGCATTCTGTTGTAGTTAACGGAAACATAAAAGAAGGACCCCGTGAAGCGGATCTTGTAGGATGACCGGCGATGATGTGTGAAATAAACGGTTGTGTATGGTAAAAGAGTGTGTTACAATTTTTTCATTAATCTACTAATATACTAATATTAAAATTTAAGGAGGCATCAACTTGAAACTGCATAATATCGAATTTGATGTGAAAAACAAACCGGTTCTGGATGAAAGTTTTATTCCCATGCAGAAATTTAACGAAGCCTTTCTCTCCGAAGCCAAGAAACCTCTGGCTATCGCCGTAGAACGTAATAACGGCTACACCTATGTGCATGACACATTTGTGCGTGAAGGCGCAGAATATGCCGATGCCAATAACTTTTATGTCGAACGGATGGTCAAAGCCATTCTGTGGTGCGTCGGCGGTTACAAAGTAACCATCTGCGGCGACGACACCATCGCCGCATATATCAAAAGCGCCTATAGCGCGTCCGGTGCCCGGGCTTTTGACTATACTATGATGACCAAGGTGTATGACCGCGCCATGGAAGTACACAGTGCGCCCTATCAGGATAAACCCGCACCTGTTTTTAGCTCAAAACCGATTGGCCGTAATCTTGACGGCTGCCGTATCGGCTTTGATGCCGGCGGAAGTGACCGTAAGGTATCCGCCATCATTGACGGCGAAAGCGTTTATAGCGAAGAAGTCGTCTGGTATCCCAAGGTCACATCCGATCCTGAATATCACTATAACGAAATTGTCAGTGCCTTCAAAACAGCAGCTTCAAAAATGCCCCGCGTGGATGCCATCGGAGTCAGCTCTGCCGGTATCTATATTGATAACTATACGATGGTCGCTTCTTTATTCATCAAGGTTGCTCCGGAAGATTTTGAAAAACAGGTAAAAGATATTTATATTCGGGCTGCCAAGGAAATCGGCGACATCCCTATTGAAGTCTGTAACGATGGCGACGTCACGGCCCTTGCCGGTGCTATGAGCCTTGAGGACACGAATATCCTGGGGATCGCAATGGGAACCAGCGAAGCCGGCGGCTACGTCGATAAAGACGGTAATGTAACCGGCTGGTTAAATGAACTGGCTTTTGCTCCCTGTGACGCACAGCCGGACGGAAGCCTTGACGAATGGTCGGGCGATATCGGCTGCGGGGTTAAGTATTTCTCACAAGATGCGGTTATCAAACTGGCACCCAAATGTAATATTGCTTTTGACGAAGGGCTGTCTCCCGGCGATAAGCTGAAAGTTGTCCAGGAAATGACGGACGCTTCCGGCAATTACATAAACGGTGTGGAGAAAATCTATGATTCCATCGGTGTCTATCTGGGTCACACATTGGCTTATTATACCACTTTCTATGACATCAAGCACGTGCTGCTGATGGGTCGCGTGACTTCCGGCCGCGGTGGCGACATGATCGTAGACACAGCAAAACGTGTCTTGAAAGAAGAATATGCCGACCTTGCTGCTAAGATAAACTTACAGCTTCCTGATGAAAAGAGCCGCCGTGTCGGCCAGTCTATTGCTGCCGGCAGCTTGCCTAAGATCGGGTAATTGCTCTTGTTTTCATAAACTTTCTTACAAAACAAAGGAGCCTGATTTTCAGGCTCCTAATTTTACTTTGTTTTATTGGGATTTTACTTGTCTTTTACTGTCTTTGTTTTTTACTTGTCTTTGTCTTTTTCTTCTCTTTGATTGATTTGATTTTGCAGTGCATCAGCAAAATCAGACGGCATGCGAGAGAATCTTCCTCTTGGCGCATTGCTGACCGTTTCTTTTTCTGCTTGCGATGCATCTTTTTCTTTATTATTTTCTTCTTCCTTTTCTTCGTTCTTTATTTCTTTTTCTTCGTTCTTTATTTCCTTTTCTTCTTCTTTTATTTCCTTTTTCTCTTCTTTTTCTTCTCTCTTTAATTCTTCATCATTTATTGCTTCCGGTTCCGTTGCTTCTATCGTTTCCGCTTTCTTTTGCTTCTCTACTGTAAAATGATCGTCCACCACCGCATCAATAACCGCTCCCATGGCTTTCTCCGCTTTCCCTTCATCTTCCTTCGGTTCCGGCTCCGGCAGCCCTTTCGCTTCCCGGTAAATCTTCATAAACTCTTTACCGCTGATGGTTTCCTTCTCAATCAAGTGGCCGGCCAGCTGATCCATGATCTCCCGGTTGCCGGACAGCAGCTCCTTGGCTTCTTCATAGCAGGCTTTCAGGACTTCCATAACCTCGGTATCTACATCGGCCGCCGTCACGTCACTGCAGGTCAGCCGGGCACCGCCGCCCAGATATTCGCTTTCCACAGTGGCCAAGCCCATCAGGCCGAAACGTTTGCTCATACCGAAACGGGTAATCATATTCCGGACGATATTAGTGGCCTGTTCAATATCATTGGCCGCACCAGTCGTTACGGTATCAAAGATCAGTTCCTCGGCAGCACGGCCAGCCAGCAGGCTAACCAGCCGGTCATGCAGTTCCGCTTCAGACTGTAAGTATTTTTCTTCCTCCGGCACGTGCATGACATAACCCAAAGCCCCCATCGTCCGGGGAACAATGGTGATTTTCTGTACCGGTTCGGAATTCTTCTGAAGGGCGCTGACAAGGGCATGGCCGACCTCATGATAGGAGACGATCTTGCGCTCTTCCTTGCTCATGATACGGTCCTTCTTTTCTTTTCCGACCAGAACCTGTTCTACTGCATCAAACAAATCTTTCTGACAGACAAACTCCCGGCCCCGCTGGACGGCATTGATTGCTGCTTCATTGATCATATTGGCCAGGTCGGCACCAACCGCGCCGCTGGTCGCCAAGGCTATCGCATCCAGATCCACACTGTCATCCATCAGAACGTTCTTGGCATGAACCTTAAGTATTTCCACCCGGCCTTTGAGATCCGGTTTATCCACGATAATACGACGGTCAAAACGGCCCGGCCGCAACAGCGCCTTATCCAAGATCTCCGGACGGTTGGTCGCTCCCAGCACCAGAATACCCTTGGAAGTATCAAAACCATCCATCTCCGAAAGCAGCTGGTTCAACGTCTGCTCGCGCTCTTCATTGCCGCCGCCATATTTATTGTCACGGCTCCGCCCGATGGCATCGATCTCATCAATAAAAATGATACATGGGGCATTTTTAGTGGCTTCTTTAAATAGATCCCGTACCCGGGATGCGCCGACACCGACATAAAGTTCGATAAAATCGGAACCTGACAAAGAGAAAAACGGAACATGGGCCTCGCCGGCCACCGCTTTCGCTAATAACGTCTTACCGGTACCGGGAGGACCTACCAGCAAGGCACCTTTGGGAAGACGGGCACCGATCTTGGAATACCGGCTGGGATTATGCAGAAAATCCACCACTTCCTGAAGCGATTCCTTGGCCTCGTCTTCACCGGCAACATCTTTAAAGGTAACCCCGGTCTCCCTTTGCACATATACCTTGGCATTGCTTTTCCCAACATTCAGCGGGCCGCCGCCCTTCGACATCTTGCGGAACAGAAAGCTTAACAAGGCCCACATCAGCAGAATCGGCAGTACATAGGTCAGAACCAGGCTCAGCAGCCACTGGGAATTGTCCGCTACCTCGCCTTTGACTTCCACCGTATCGTATTTGAGCAGACGGGCCGTCAGGCTATCGTCATCCTCGACTTTGCCGGTAAAATAGGTCACCGTCGCCCGGGTGTTGTATCCGTAAAAAAGCGATGTATTATCTTCTTCCGTCTCAACGGGATAAATCGTTACCCGATCACTGCCGATTACCACCGAACCGACCTGGCCGTCCTCCAGCATCTGGATAAACTCCGTATAGGCGATTTCCCTGACGGTGCTTCCGGTCATCATCCTCATAAAACTGCTCATCAGGATCAGCGTAATCAGTGCCGCCACCAGAAATAAAATGATGCTTTGTCTTTTTGGGCTGTCACCGCCGCTGCCCCCCGGTCCGCTGCCACCGTTATTGTTGCCGCCCCGATTACCGCCCGACCCGCCGGCATCATATTCATTGAGATTGTCTTTATCCATGATTTCCTCCATTTATCATTAACATTGCCTACGGGCAAGCCCTTCGGCAATCCATGTGTCTATTATAGTATAGATTCAGATTTTTTGAAAAGCAATAATAGAATTGTGAAATCCACGCCTGATATATAAAAGTTTTCTAAATAAAACAAATATATAAAAAAAAGTAGCTTTTTTTCAACGGTACTTGTATAATACTTACATATTGGAGGACTGGAGGATAACTAAATTGAAAATCGGTTTTGATAATAAAAAGTATGTTAATTTACAGTCCAAGCATATATTGGAAAGGATTGCCCAATTTGACAACAAGCTGTATCTGGAATTCGGCGGCAAACTATTTGATGACTATCATGCGTCCCGCGTCCTGCCCGGCTTCCTGCCGGACAGCAAATTAAAGATGCTGCTTGAGCTCAAGGATCAGGTCGAAATCGTCCTGGTCATCAGTGCCAATTCCATAGAAAAAAACAAAATCCGTGGCGACCTGGGAATTACCTATGATCAGGATCTGCTGCGGCTGATTGATTCCTTTAACAGCCTTGACCTGAATGTGGGCAGCGTAGTGATTACCCAGTACAGCGGTCAGGCCGATGCCGACCGGTTCCGGCGCAAACTCTCGGATTTAAATATCCGCTCCTATCTGCATTATATCATTGACGGTTATCCGAGTAACATTGAGCATATCGTCAGCGAAGCCGGCTATGGCAAGAACGATTATATAGAAACCTCCCGGCCGCTGGTAGTAATTACCGCTCCCGGCCCCGGCAGCGGTAAAATGGCCACCTGTCTTTCCCAATTATATCATGAACATCTCCGAGGCATCAAGGCGGGATATGCCAAATTCGAAACCTTTCCGATCTGGAACCTGCCATTGCGGCATCCGGTCAATCTGGCTTATGAAGCGGCGACCGCCGACCTGGATGACATCAATATGATCGACCCCTTCCATCTGGATGCTTACGGAGAAAAAACGGTAAATTATAACCGCGACGTGGAAATTTTTCCCGTATTGAGTTCCATGTTTGAAAAGATATTGGGCTACAGTCCCTACAAGTCCCCTACCGACATGGGCGTCAACATGGCCGGCAACTGTCTGCTAGACGACAGTGTCTGTCAAGATGCCGCCCGGCAGGAAATCATAAGACGTTATTACCAGTCTCTCTATGATGTAAAAAAAGATGCCGGCAGCAAAGAAGTGGTATATAAACTGGAACTGCTGATGAAACAGGCCGCCATCGCCACGGATGAACGGAAGGCGATCTCTGCCGCTTTGCTGAAACAGGAAGTGACCGGCCATCCTGCCGCCGCCATTGAACTGCCGTCAGGCGAGCTTGTAACCGGAAAAACCTCAGACCTGCTCGGTGCCATGGCCGCTGCCCTGCTCAATTCGCTGAAAATACTGGCCGGCATCGATCATAAGCTCCATCTGGTTTCCCCTCAGGCGATTGAACCGATCCAGACCTTAAAAATCGATTATCTGGGCAGTACCAATCCCCGCCTGCATACCGATGAGATACTGATTGCCCTCTCTACAAGTGCCGCTTCCGACCCGGCCGCACGGCTTGCCTTGGAACAGCTGCCCAAGCTGAACGGATGCGAAGCTCACTCAACCGTCATTCTTTCCTCGGTAGATGAAAAAATCCTCAAAAGACTAGGGCTCCGGATCACCTGCGAACCGGTCTATGAAACCAAAAGAATGTACCATAAAATGTAGTATGATTGTTGTTATTAGCTATTCAGAGTTCTATATTCAGAGTTCTATGATTGCAATCAATCTGTAACTATAATCCCGTTTTAACCGTAACCTGGTTTTCTATGCTGCCAGCGATCTTATGCAGCAGCATAAATCTTCTGGGATAATTCAGTAAAGCGGTTAACTTATTATAAAAAAAGTAGAAGGCAATCAGGCCTTTATTCCATTTTCCCAACCTGTCTTTGGTGGTATGCCGGTACCTGGCTCCACCATATCGCATCCGAGGCTTGGTTTTTAGGAATTGTATCAGTTCTGATTCATTCTCGATTTCTTGCGGAATTCTGGTAAATCCCATCCCCACACAGCCGATGCTGTGAGCGTCGCTGCCGGCGATTCCCGGTATCTGGTATTGTACGGCCAGACGCTTGGCTGCGGTATTGCTTTTGGTAGATTCACAGGCATTATAGATTTCAATAAAATCAAAGTTTTTTAAGAGCATGACTTTTTCTCCGCGTAGACGGAATTTGGTATTATAAAAACTTAAGAATGGTTCTCCGCAGGGGTGGGCCGGCCCAAGGACGCCGCCATAAAAATGGACGATCTTGACTAATTTTCTTAACGTCAGACCCCTTTTTTCCAAGATCGGGACGTTGCTGTCTTCTGGCATGATGACTAGGAAATGGCCGTAGTCATAGGTGTCGTATTCCAGACCTTTTAATACTTTAAAATCGGGGTATCGCTTTCCTTGGATGTGCTCCTTCCAATAATTATAGCCACTGTAGGAGTCATGGTCGGTAATCAGCATGCCGCCGAATCCTCGTTCGATGAGTCTTTCAATATACTGAATAATTGCAACATGGCCATCAACTGAGCCTTCTATAGTGTGGCAATGCATATCTATTTTCATATCGATTCCTTTCGTATTGGTTCTTTTGTCTTAATTATTGCTTAACTTCTGGTTGCTTGATAAGGTTGCTTTGGAGGTTGTCGCGGGCTTTTTGCTGGTGCCTGGGTAGTCGCGGGCAATATGTCCTGGCGGGACATATTGCCAAATATTTACATGTGTTATGCTTTCGATATAGTATTTCACTTATCTTGAAAATTATTTGGTTTTAGGGGTATGTTAATTCAACGTTATTAGTTAACGAGGCTTTTTTACGCAAATTTCAAGTTTTGTAAGTCAAATCACTTTTTGGCGATTATATTGCTCTTTTTAGCGATTGTATTACACTTTTTAGTGATTGAAGTTAGTTTTTTGCAACGAATTAAGTTATACAATTATTGCATAAAGTTAATGTGGATGGTTTGATGCATTTGGGCTAGGCTGTGCGTACCAATGCCATTCATTAAGCTGGGAACTGCCGATTAAATAAGATAATGATGAAGCAGCACAAGAGATTTGCGCAATGCGACAAAGGAAGCTATAATCCAGGTAAAGTATGAGTAAAATAACTTTTTGTTGCGCTTTTATTAGTATTTGGTAAAATATAAGAATAGCTGATAATTGCTTGTATTGCTTGGGAAATGTTAATTATGCGATATGAGTGTTGACACCACACAGGAGAAGGGCGGCAGACTTTTGGTGCTGTTCATTTCCGGAAAAGGAGACAAAGAATGAAAAAAACAAAATTTTACTTTGCCATCATGAGCCTTGTCTGTTATATGGCCGGGTGTGTTTCACAGCCAAGCGAGACTGTCCCAGACAGAGAAATAGAAATCGCTGAATCGAATGATGAATCGGAGGCTGCAGATCATGGTTCTGTTCCGGCAGGGCAGGATGACAGTTATGTTACTGGGGAGTGGCATGTGGATACGCCCGAGAATCATGGCATGGACGGAGAAAAACTAGCCGATTTTATTGATTCAATAGCGGATGAGCCGATTAATTCGATGATAATTGTCAAAGACGGTTCGATCATAGCGAAATATTATAAAGGCAGCTATGATGCCGACAGCATCTTTGCATTGAACTCCTGCACCAAAAGTATTACTTCTGCTGTAGTCGGCATTGCGATTGATGAGGGCTTTATTGAAGGCATTGATGTGCCGGTTTCCGATTATTTTCCCGAATTGGAAGCTGCTGCGGATGAAAGAAAAAAGGCGATTACGTTTGAGCACATACTTACTATGACCTCAGGATTCGATTGGCCGGAATGGACTGACTGGAATTATCGATTCGGTGACTGGACGATATCCGATAACTGGGTCGATTATGTACTGAACCGCGAAATGGCGAACACACCCGGGGAGGTATTTAATTATAGTACCGGGGATACCCAGCTGGTATCGGCGATCATAACCAAGGCTACCGGGGAGTCGGAGCGTGCGTTTGCCGAACGTTACCTTTTTGAGCCGCTGGGCATCACCAGTGTCCGCTGGCCTGAAGATCCTCAGGGCAATTCAACCGGCGGGTTCGGCATTGAGATGTCGTCAGAAGATGCGGCAAGATTCGGCCAGCTGTATCTCAATAAAGGAAAGTGGGGCGAGGAGCAGATTGTTCCGGAGGAGTGGGTGACAGAGGCCACGGCAGAGCATTCGGAAGGTAGTTTCTATTCCAGTAAGTATGGCTACTTATGGTGGATTGAACCGGCCTCGGAAGACGTTCTTTATGATTTTTATTACGCTATGGGCTTCGGCGGCCAATATATCTTTGTCGTACCTGAACTGAATATGGTAACTGTTTTTACTAGCAGTTTGTGGAATGATACCGGAAGACCCTACCTTTATTTTAAGGAAGATATCTTAGGAATGGCCGTTGTGGATTAGTCTTATTGTTATGCCCCATCAGGTGACAAAGAGATTTTGATGGCCCCAGTATCATGAAATCAGGCTGTGTACAGCAATAATCACTTGAACCATCAATTAGTCTGTGCTATACTGACAGCAATTAAATGTTTTATCAATTGGATTAATACCGGAGCTGATGATGCTTGGGCAATATGACAATGACTGTCAAACAAACATATTCAAACAATACAAAAGCGGAAACCTGGCTACACGTTTCGATAACCACACCCAACCCCAAAGGAGGCTTTATGCAATACAGACACGACAAAAACGGAACCCCCCTCTCCATCTTAGGCTACGGCTGTATGCGCTTCACCAAATCTGGCAGCAAGATCGATCTTGACAAGGCCGAAAAAGAACTGATGCATGCCATTAACAACGGCGTAAACTATCTGGACATCGCCTATATTTATGCCGGCTGCGAAGCTGCCGTCGGCGAGATCTTGTCAAGAAACAGCTGCCGCGACAAAGTCCTTCTGGCCACCAAGCTGCCGCACTACCTGATCAAGTCACTGGACGGCATGGAAAAAATCTTTCAGACGCAGCTTAAAAGACTGCAGACGGATTATATCGATTATTACCTGATGCATATGCTGAATGATGTCGCCACTTGGGAAACCCTTGTCAAGACGGGGATCCTGACTTGGATCGAAGAAAAAAAGACATCCGGTCAGATCCGTAATGTTGGTTTTTCCTTTCATGGAAATTCTGAACAGTTTATCGCACTGGTGGATGTCTATGACTGGGATTTCTGTCAGATTCAATATAATTATCTGGATGAATATTCGCAAGCCGGTGTGACCGGATTAAAACATGCCGCTGCCAAGGGACTGCCGATCATTATTATGGAGCCGCTGCGCGGCGGCCGTCTGGTAAACCATTTACCGGCCAGAGCCATGGAAATCATTCAAAATGAAAAGAAGGGGCGGACACCTGCGGAACTGGCCTTCCGGTGGCTCTGGAACCAACCGGAAGTGACATGTATTCTCTCGGGCATGAATTCCTTGGAGATGGTAGAGGAAAATATTAAAACTGCCTGTGAAGTTCAGGCAGGCGAATTTGATGATTATGACAGGGAACTGATTGAACAGGTTAAAGCGGAAATCAAACACCATATGAAAGTCGGCTGCACCGGATGCGGCTACTGCATGCCCTGCCCCATGGGCGTGGATATTCCTATGGCCTTCCATTGCTACAACCTTTTTGACGATAATAAAGATAATGTCCGCCGGGAATATTTACAGTCAACTGCTATGCGCCAGAATCAGAGCAGCATTTCGCAGTGTATCCAGTGCGGTAAATGCGAGACTCATTGTCCGCAGAATATCCCGATCCGGGCCGAGCTGAAAAATGCGGCGGGAAAACTGGAAACTTTATCTTATCGCTTTATTAGATGGGCTGTGAAGGTATTCAAGGTATACTGAAACTTATAAAACATAGTTTAAATCTTGAGCGGTATTAGGAGATTATTATGATCGGTTTGATTGGCCGTACATGATAATCAGCAGCTGGAAAAAATGATTGTCACTGGTAATTTTCATCTGGCCATGGTATTTTTGGATTGTTTTTTTGATGGAACTGAGGCCAAAGCCATGTATGGTTCGGTCTTCTTTGTCTGACAGCAGGTTCCCTGCCAATCCCCGGCGTATTTCGCCGGCATAAGGATTATGAAGCATAATAGTTAATATATTTTGTGCTATTTTTATTGAGAGCTTAATAGACCGCTCTTTTGCTGTTAATTTGGCAACTGCTTCGATAGCGTTATCAAAGGCGTTGCCTATGATAATCGTAAGATCAAAATCTTCGAAAGGTAAGTTGTTGCTGATATCAAAATCTGTTTGCAGGCTGATATCCAGATCCCGCGCCTTGGTCATTTTGTATCCAATCAGGGAATCTACTGTCGTGTTACCGCTTTTGTTTTCCCAATACGATGTCGCATAACCGCCGATCATGGCATCGAGATACTCATCCATGGCATGATACTGACGCTCTTCGCTGTACCCCTTCAGGCAAATCAGATGTTGTTTAAAATCATGGTAAAGCCTTCTGCTTTCCAGCCACATGGCTTCCCGTTCCTCGCTCTGAATCCGGTACATTTCTGCCTGTTGTTTGTATATGGCAAATTTTTGCAGGCTGTCATTTTTCTTTTTTATGGTGATAAAAAGCTTATAGTTAATAACATTCTGGAATATATAAATAAATATTGCTAAGAAAGTCATGATCAAATTACTGTCACTGACTGACTGCCGGCTCAGAACGATTATAGTAAAGATAATCCATATACTGCCGGCATGAACCAGTATCATTGCTGTCTTTAACATAACATTCACCGTAATTTTATCTGCCGATGCTGTAGTATTCCACTCCTGCTTCTTTCATTGCTTCCGGCTGGTACAGATTTCTGCCGTCGTAAACCAGCGGCGTATGCATGACTCGCTTGAATTCTGCCGGTGATATCTCTTTGATTTCCGGCCATTCGGTAAATATAAAGCATATGTTGGCATTTTCCAGAGCCTCTTTTGGGCTGTCCGAATAAGTAATGCTCCCCTTCATGAAGTTCCCCTCGGGAAACTTCATCCGTGCATGTTCTGCCGACTTAGGGTCATAAGCAATGACATGGGCACCTTGATTCAGCAAGAGGTTCAGGTTGTCGATCGCGGGGGCTTCCCGCATATCATCTGTCCCGGCTTTAAAAGCCAGTCCCAGTACTGCGACTTTTAAATCGCGAAACGTGATCATTCTTTTCCTGGCCTTTTCGAACATGCGGGTTTTTTGCCGCTCATTGACCGCTACACACGCTTCTATCGTCTGCAGCCGGTATCCATGATATCTGGCCAGATATTCCAGAGCCTTGGTATCCTTCGGAAAACAGCTTCCGCCATAACCGATACCGGCATTTAAAAACCGGGAGCCAATCCTCTCATCATAACTCATCCCTCTGGCCACATCGGTAATATCCGCTCCCACCAGTTCACATAGGTTGGCGATCTCGTTCATATAGGAAATCTTTAATGCCAAAAAGTCATTACAAGCATATTTGATCATCTCTGCCGAACGGCGCTTTACTGATACGATCGGAAGCCCGAACGGCTCATAAATCTGCATCAGCAGCTGTTCCGCTTCCTTGCTCTCCGTTCCGATAATAATACGGGCAGCATGCAGGGTATCATAAACCGCCGTTCCTTGCGCCAGAAACTCCGGATTGGATGCCACCTCAACTTTCACGTCATTGACGAGAAAATCTTTGATAAACTGCTCCACCTTATCATTCGTTCCTACGGGAACCGTTGATTTGACCACAACTAGACAGTCTTTTTCCACCGTTTCGGCAATCTGCCTGGAAACACTTGCGATATAACTCAGGTCAGCGCTTCCGTCAGCGAGCTCTGGTGTCCCGACGCCAATAAAAATAACATCTGACTGCCGGTAAGCCTGCCGGTAAGCAGAGGTAAAATGCAAATTGCCGGCAGCATTGTTTTTACGTATCAGTTCTTCTAGTCCTTCTTCATAGATCGGTGATATTCCCTGCTTCATCATGGCAATCTTTTTTTCGTCCACATCCACACAAGTCACATCATAGCCTTTATCGGCAAAACAGACTCCCGCTACTAAGCCGACATATCCCGTTCCCGCAACAGCAATTTTCATTCTTATACTCCATCTCATCTAATTTGGTTACTGTGCAGACCTAGCCGAAGTGCACAAACCACTGCTCCACAGTAACAGCGTTCTGCAAACATTATGCACAAGTTATAAAGAACACAACTAAATCGCTAAAAACATGCGATTTGGCGCTTACAATCTGAACTGTAACCAAATTTGGCCTAAAATAAAAATAAAGTTTTACATATTGTACCATAAAATAAAAAAAAGTGCTATACTAACGATAAGGCTACCGCAACTAAAATCAATTGAAATGATATCCTACCGGAGACTGTATGCATAACCCAGAACATCACAAACTTTCCTTGATCATACCCGCTTTTAATGAACAGGAAATGATCGAAACCTCGTTCATTACCCTCAAAAAAATCCTGGACGAAGCCGGCATCCCTTTCGAACTCATCTATGTGGATGACGGTTCCACTGATGCCACCTATCAAATCATTGAATTACTGTCCCAGAACAACAAAGAAATTGTCGGTCTTTCTTTTTCCAAGAACTTCGGCAAGGAAGCCGCTATTTTTGCCGGACTGACTGCCGCTTCCGGTGCTTGTGCCGCAGTCATGGACTGCGACCTTCAGCATCCTCCCGAATTACTGGTTTCCATGTATCAGCTATGGGAGCAGGGGTATGAAGTCGTTGAAGGCGTCAAGTCATCACGCGGCCGCGAGAATCCCTTCTATGCCGCCGGTGCCAGATTATTTTATCTGTTTATCAGCCATGCGGCCGGTATTGATATGTCCAAGGCTTCTGATTATAAACTGCTGGATCGCAGAGCCGTTGATGCCCTGTTGGAGATGCCGGAACGGACACCGTTTTTTCGGGCCCTGTCTTCCTGGATCGGATTTAAAACCGTTGCGATTCCGTTTGAGGTTCAGGAGCGTACCTCGGGGATTTCTAAGTGGTCTGCCCGCTCCCTTACCAAATATGCCGTTCGGAATATCACCTCTTTTTCCGGTGCGCCATTACAGTTTGTTACTTTTATCGGTTGGATTATGTTTATTTTTGCGATCATCCTGGGTATTCATTCAATTGTCCGCTTCGTAAGCGGTACCGCTCTGGAAGGCTTTACCACAGTTATCCTTTTGCAGCTGATTATTGGCAGCCTGGTCATGATCAGCTTAGGGATTATCGGACACTATCTGTCCCGGATCTATGAGGAAATCAAGGCGCGCCCGCGCTATATCGTCAGACGCCGCTGCGGGAAAGACCGCTGAGCACCGAACAGACAGATCAGCATTTCCGGCAGCAGCACCCACATAAACACCACATATCTGACCAGATAAGTCGGTCCCACTGTCACGGTCAGCCAAAGCAGCAGGGGCAGCAGATAGGGAAACAATTGCTGAACATTTTTCTTCTGCCATAGATAACCTATGGTAAACATCAGGATCCAAAACAAAAATCCGGGCGCAAACAGCATGGATATTACCGGTATTTTCTGTTGGGTAATTTCCAAAGAAAGTCGCCGGTACCATTCATTCAGCCAAGGAAGCTTACTTTCCCTGATCCCCGGCTGCTCCACTTCATATCCGAAGTATGAGCTGTCTTCATAAGTGTACGTAAACACCGTATTCCCGCGATACACGTCAATAACGGTATCCGGATACCACAAGCCATAAGAAGTCATGAACCAGGCATTGAGATAGGTAAACGGATGATCGAGGCCCCATCGTAGCCAAAGCTTCAGAAATGTCAGCGGCTCTTCTGCGAAAACATCATTATTAAATGATGACTTAACCCCGTCAGATAGCTTCGGCGTATAGCGATCCAGCGCTTCTTGGGGAAGGAAACGGTACAGCGTCTCCAGATCCTGCTTATCAACACTTTCCCTGTCATACTCATGCACCCGCGCCAGCTGCTGGATCGGTACCGTAAGAATTTCCTGGCGGCCGCCTTTTTGCGCATCCAGGATCAAGCCTAACCCGCTGCTAAACAGGAGATAAAGGCCGAGGCTGGCAGCAGTCAGGAGCAGGATTCGTTTCCTCTGTCCCCGGCTATAGATAAGCAAAAGCAGCATAAACACCCCCAGCGCATACCTTCCGTTATGGCGGAACAGCATCACTCCTGCTGCTCCGAGGACAAACATAAGCTGTTTCTTCTTTGAAGAAAAGAAAGCTTTCGGATTTTCACATAAGTCCTTGATCACTAAGAAGAGGATTAAAAAGAGACCGGTAAAAAGTCCATCCTTGGCCGAGCATAAGGAAAACATCACAATCACAGGGAAAAAACCGATATAAAGCAAGGTGATCAGCCTCACTGTAAAAGAAATTTTCCTCCGCCTCATAGAAAGTATCGCGCCAGAAAATATGACCGCCAGAACCGCCATCTGAAACATCGTGTAGGCGGCAATGCCTAAATTATAAGAGTCCGTAATTTTATATACTGCCTGTACGATTCCGCCCATAAGCAATACATGGATCAAAGGATGATGATGCGTAAACTCCCTAGTCACTACTTGCATGTATTCTTCTTGGGCGTCATATACAAAAAATCCCGGATAAACTGCCAGAAAGACCGGGAGCCAGCATAAGAGAATAAACAATGCCATGAGAATCAGCTGCCGGAAATCGGTAAGCTTATCAAAACCGGCACCGGTGAAACAGCCTTTGGCCGCTGCATCAGATTTCCTTTCTCGACAGTTGTCTAAGCCTTTCCAAGACAGAAGCACTGCTAAAGAAATAATGATGCTCCATACAAGAATAGCCAGCCACATCTTCCCCTGGATAAAGGAAACACTGCCGGTCTCATCCAGCGAAGAACCAAAAGCCATGCTGATGCAAAGCAAAAAGGAAAGACAACCGGCAATCACCCATTGTCTTCTGTGGCAAAGCATGGCCGTTAGCAGCGCTTTTCGGATCAGGATCAGCAAACCAACGAAAACTGCCACCGCAAAGATACTGTTGGTAAACACCAATTCCCTGCCGTCAAGCCGCAGCATCTGCGGCAGGAAGAAACAACCGGCCAAAGCAAGCAATACCGGAAAGAGCCATTGCCATATATGGTGATAGGACTTACCTGAGTTGTCGGTCATGGCTTCCTTTCCTTTTGGTTGATAATCTCCCGGATGACATATTGGGGAGAGTTATTGATGCAGATATACATCCGGCCAATGTATTCCCCCACCAGCCCCAGCATCAGCATCAGCATTCCGCCCATGAAAAGAACCGCCGACATAAGTGAACTGAAACCCATGACCATATCCGGATAGATGAACAGTTTTTTGATAATTGTATAAAGACCGTACAGAAAACCCACGCCGGCACTGATTGCACCGGTAACGATGGCAATCCGTAAGGGCTTGATACTGAATGACGTAAAACCGTTAAACCATAGCGACATCAGTTTGCCCAAGGTATAGCCGGAAGTTCCGATGATTCGTTCTTTATGCTCGATATCGACATTTACGATATTTCTGGTTGTCCGAAGAATCAGGCCGACTACATAGGGGTAAGCTCCTTCGTAACGCTTGATCTCGTCTACAACGAATTTCTTGGCGGCAAAATAGCTGGATAAATAGAGTTTCTTTGGCTTGCCCAACATTACCCTGGTCATCATGTCGTTGATCCGGCTGCCCAGTTTACGCAGTCCTGAGTGCTGCTTATGGTTATATCTGGCATAAACCACATCCGCACCTTCCCTGATCCCTTTGAGCAGCTTGCCGGCTTCTGTGGCTGGAGTCTGTCCGTCATCGTCAAGGCAGATCACAATATCTCCGGCTGCCTGCCGCAGTCCGGCCATCAGCGCTGCATGCTGGCCAAAATTACGGGACAGGTTGATCCCGGTAATATTCTCGTTTTCACGGCATAGCTTTTCGATGACAGCGAAGGTATCGTCAGGAGACGCATCGTTAACTAAGATAATTTCATAGGGCCCGGCCATAGTATCCTTGATTTCTTCTGTCACCTTTTCAATGGTCTGCATGGACCGGTAACAAGGTATAATAAAACTGATTAACTGACTCATTGATGTCTCCCCTCCTTATCCGTTGCTATCATCAAACAATGCCACCAATACGATGTCCCGATAGCGGCCCTCCAGCTTCACTTCATCCCTTAAATAAGCTTCCTTAATAAAATTATTTTTTAAGCAGCTTTTAATGGACGGGATATTGTCCGCAAAGATACGGCTGAATACCTTGTGGAGCTTAAGGACCTTAAACGCATATTCCGTAATAAGGGTGGTGATTTCGGTTCCGTATCCCTTGTTATGGGCATCTTGCTCGCCGATATACATCCCGAATTCCACCTTGCTGAATTCGTAATCAATATCCCTCAGGTAAGCGCTCCCGACCGGACGAACGTCATGGCTGCTGCCGTTTATCTTCTCACAGACAATAAATTGCTTTGCCTTGCCGGTGTCTATCATGGTATGAAACCAGTGCTGATGTCCTTCCGGCGTAAAAGGCTTCTGATAAATAAAGTTTTTCCTGACAATATCCTTATTCCGCCATGTAACAATTAAATCGGTATCGTCCAGCGTCATTGGCCGGAGAATGATCTTTTCCCCGATGATGTCGCCTGGTTGCCCCTTCTCACTTCCTGTTTGGCTTATCATTTCGCTTTTATTTGCACTTTCAGCACTTTTGGCACTTACTGTTCTTTCGGCACTTTCAGCACTTGCTGTACTTACTTTACTTACTTTACTCATCTTATCTGATATACCTCCAGTCTATCTGCTATGTTGTCAATCGGTTTTATTTCAATTCCCTGCCCATGATCACGATAATAATCTTCCAGCCAAACAAGTCCTTCCTCCGACTCTGCTATCATATAAACCTCATCACGACCGGTCAGCGCCTCTTGCATGGATGTCGCTTCTTTCAAAAACACCCTTAACTTTTTTTCATATAAGGGACTCTTATTGGCCCATCCTCCCATATAATCATAGTTAACCGGATGATTATCAACATTTTTGAATATTTTTTCCGAATAATCAACTGTAGAATACACGTCAATAAAATAATAATTATCACTATGATTGCGGCAATACTGCTGCATCACCTGCCATATGCGGTTGGTTTCTTCTCTTTCTTCCGCCATCCGATCGACCGCGCTCACCATAGCCGGAATATTGGCTCCTGCCATAACCAGTATCAACACACCTATTAATGCCGGAAAACAGCGTTCCATGGTTGCCTTTATTTTAATGATACCAAGCATTTCCTCCCCCAAGGGCGATTTTTCCCCCAAAGGCGATCTTTCTTTTCTGGATAATTTCCCTGCGCCGGACAGGCGGCTCTCCGCCAAAAACATCGCCAGTAAAATACCCAGTTCGATAAAATACAAGGAATGCACGATCCGGGGCGGATACCGGTTGCCCATCAGAATATACAGCCACAATGCGGTTCTGACTGCCAGAAGCAACAGCAGTTTCCCGGTCATCCTGCCGGTTTTTCTTCTTATGATTCCCAGTCCCAGCAGGCCGGCATAGCCGATGATAACCAGCCCGTTCCAAGGAAAATGTCCGCTATCGCTGCCATGGGTCAGCTGATAAATATACAATCTTACATTTTCTGTCAAATCATCGGAAAATGACTGAGCCTGCTTGCGGTTTGCGGCAGCGTAGCCGGCGATCTTGCCCATTATCGTTTCATCAATCTCTTCATCAAGACCAAAATTATAGTTAAATAACAGCGTTACTTCACTTTCCGACATGCCGATGCCTTCGTAAAAAGCCATATGTTCCGCATAAGCCGGTATTTCCTCATAATCATATAATTGTGTCCGGTTATCAAAAAACTCCGTGAATTGCTGCCACTCCCCACTTCCATAAGCAATCATGTGGGTAACCTGACCGACAAACACACCCGCCAAAATGCACCCCAGAACCGAAAAATACTTGATGAAATTCTCTCTCTTAACTATCTGTTTTTCATTACTCCACTTGCATAACCCGGCAGCCGCATAAAACGGCAGTACCAGAAGAAACATCTCCGACCGGATCAGAAAAGCAACAAAAGCCAAAACAAAAACCGGAACATTTTTCAAGAGTAACTGTTGGTTATTTAGCCGCTCATCTGTAGTAATAAACAAAAATGCCGCTGCTGTCGCCAGCATCGTACAGGTAATCGTATATTGAACAAAAACCAGATGCTCCAGCATCGTACCGATGATAACAGCCCCCGCTATCACCAGCAGGCTTATCTTTCCTCTTATGTTGCGGCAAAAACTCAAGCTTCTGTTGACAATCAGGCCGATACTGCCAAGCTGGCCGATACACAGGAACAGACCGTACCAAGGCACGCTGGGAACCATCCGGTAAAAAAGGCTGATAAAGGCACTGATCAGATATAGCATCTGGATGTTTCTGCTCTCAGGGGATCCGGTATAGACTCCGGCTACGATATCTTTCATTAGTACGTCATCATTTAAGTCATAGTAATAATCATAGCCCAGAGCAACCGCCACACCCAGTACCGCTAAAAATAAAGCCGTTAATATTTTATTCTCGTGATCATGGAATGCCTTTCGCAAATCTTAACCCTTTCTTCGCTTAACCCTTTCTTCGGAGAGGCGGCCAAAACGCAAGCTCTCACATATTATCAAAAAATTCCGCTATCGTTCCGGTTACATATTTCACCTGAGCCGCTGTCAGCTGATGAAACATCGGCAGGCGCAGCAGTTTTTCGCTTTCTTTCGTGGTATACTTGTCTACACCATGAAATCTTCCGTGTTCCTTTCCTGCCGGCGATGAGTGCAGCGGGATATAATGAAACACCGCCAAAATCCCCTTATCCTTTAAATACTTGATCAGCAGGTCTCGCTCTTCCCTGTCATTCGCCTTAATATAAAACATATGGGCATTATGGACACAAGACTCGGGAACCATCGGCAGTTCAATCATGCCCCGCTCCGCGATCGGGGTCAGGCGTTGGTAATATTCCTGCCATCGGCTCAGGCGCTTTGCCTGAATCGTGGCGGCTTCCTCCAGCTGGGCATACAGATAAGCCGCATTGATGTCGCTGGGCAGATAAGAAGAACCCTTCGACTGCCATGTGTATTTATCTACCTGACCGCGAAAAAAACGGCTACGGTCGGTTCCTTTTTCTCGCAGTATCTCCGCCTCCGCGATATGAGCGGGATCGCGGATCAGCAGCGCACCGCCTTCTCCCATGCTGAAATTCTTCGTTTCATGGAAACTGAGACAGCCGAAATCCCCGATTGTCCCCAGCGGTTTCCCTTTATACGTACTCATAATCCCTTGGGCAGCATCTTCCACCACGCGGAGCTGAAAGCGCCGGGCAAGCTCCATGATTTTGTCCATTTCACAGCCGACCCCGGCATAATGTACCACCACGATCGCACGGGTACGTTCCGTTATCGCCGCCTCAATCAGTCTTTCATCAATATTCATGGTATCGGGACGGATGTCCACAAAAACGATCTTGGCTCCGCGCAGCACAAAAGCATCCGCGGTAGATACAAAGGTATAAGACGGCATAATGACTTCATCCCCTGCTTGGATATCACACAGCAATGCGGCCATTTCCAAGGCATGTGTACAGGAAGTCGTAAGCAGGCATTTTGCGGTTCCGGTCTGCTTCTCCAACCATTTATGACACTTATGGGTAAATGCTCCGTCACCGCAGATATGCTTTTCCTTGATAGCTTGCTGCATATATGCAACCGCTTTTTTTCCTTCCGGCGGCTCATTAAAACGTATTTTATAGGGTAATTGCATCGCTGATCTCCTCGTTGGCTTCCTGGCCGTCATTCTCTTATACATAGACGATAAACTGTTCATTCTGAAACACTTCCTGATACTGATTATCGCCGATAAATCCGTCCAGCATAGCTTTTTTAGGACTGTCCTGCTTTTCTGCGTCCATCTTCACGTTGAAAATAATCAGCGGCCGTTCATTCCGGTTTTCTGTCATCCTACCCGTCAGCCGGGAAAGATTCTCCTCCAGCTTCCCGATACTTTCCGAATCCAGATCCGGCCATGCGCTGCCGATGGCTGTTTCACGGTCCAGATAATAGGAAAGTGCCGGAATATCACCGTACAGGATCAGCTTGCGCTCCGCCCACTCCGGATGCTCCGCTAGAAATACACTGATTTCCTCCAGATGCACCGCATTGGCGCGGGTCGTAACCATGCCTCTGGCCACGGTATTCTGCGTTATCCGGGTATTCTTTAGCTCGCCGGTTTCGCCGTCATTAAAAACATACAGGCCGCCGACGCCGATGCTTTGCACCAGCAATGCCGCCGCAATTGCCAGCTGCATGGCCTTAAGCGGAAAAAGCGGAATCAGCGTGCTTTCCGAGCCGATGTATTTCTGGCCCCATATAGTAAACTTTACAATCATCCATAAGGTGATCGGAGCCACAAAAAACAGATTGTTGATAATCGGCCAAACATGATTGTTGCTTCCCAACGGTGTGACAAGAATGATGACGATGCCGGTCATGGCAATCAGTTTCCAGTGGACATCGGTTTTTTTGGTATAGAGCATCCATATCATATTGACCAAAGAAAGAATGACAAAAATAACTGCCCATTGTAATGCTGCTTCCTTCTGATAATACCGGAAATTATACATGCCCCATCTTTCCAGGACGGCAAATAAAAACAGGATGGCAAGGCAGTAAACAGCTTTTCTGATCCGCGGGAACTTGTCGCGGCGGATCATGAAAAACGGAATCCCCGGCAAAATACATAGAATCATATATAACAGCCACCTCATCCCATGAAGATAAGCATCGATGATCGCCGCCAGCATCTGTGACAGTGCATAGTCTTCCGCATGGCCGGCGACACCGGTCAGGCCGCTGATCATGTCCACAGGGGCCTGAATGCCATAATGAATGACCATGATCAGCAACATGACGGCAACTGCTCCCACATATCCTGCCATGCAATATAACGTTTCCCGCACTACCGCACGCATCTCTTTGCGGCGGATATAACCGTAATACCACACACAGACGATCAACGCTGCCTCCATGACATTGGGATTGCGCACCAGCACGTTTATCCCTAAACAGACCCCGGCCAGAACCAAGCATACCGCATGCTCTCCCGCCAGACCACGGAACAATAGTATCGCCCCGAGGAGGAAAAAGAAGTAGGTCATATAATTATATAAGATCACCGTAGGACACCAGCAAAGCCCGATGGCCGCCAGCTCTCCTAAAAAAGCCACCCAGGCCGGCATCTTGGTCCTAAAGAAACGATATCCGATCAATGCCATCAGACTGACAAACAAAGAAGTATAAAACTTCATCCCCAGCATCAGCTTGCCAAAAGGCAGGAGCGTAAACAGATATCCCGTCACCTGGCTCAGATAGGTATTCAGCACCCAGGTTCCTTCTGCCGCCGGGAAAAAACGGTAGTTACCTAAGCTATATCCCGTATCTGCCAGATCCACTCCATAAGCCATCTTTACCAGCGGAAATACCGCCAATATCAGCGGGAATAATATTCTTACAGCCGTTCGCGAATAAAACCTTTCCATTTACCTGCTCCTGTCATCCTGCCTGTCCTGTCAACTACCTGCTGCCATCCACTACCTGTTCCTGTCAGCTCACCTGCTTATCAACCACCTGTACTTCCAACTGCCCTGCGTCTGGCCAAAAGCTTGTCGGCCAGACCGAAAAGACGGCTGCGAATATAGTCAATCCCGGTGCCTGTCACATAAACCACTACTACCATAACAATCATGTCTAAAAACAATCCCGGTGCCGTTGCCCTGCCCATTCCGGGCAAAAGCGAAGCAATCCAGATGACCCAGCGGTCACGGATATCCACATGCATCTGCAACAGATACACACCAAAGCTTAAAGGCCCGATCAAGCGAATCAGGTCAGCAGCTTTCCCTTCACGGATCCGGATTCCCAGGAAGCCATAAAATAATCCGACCGCACCCACAAAGCATAATGCATGATTATAATGAAACAGCGTCGTAAAATAATAGGAAAGCCATCCGGTTTCCCGATTTAATAAAAATAATCCGACCGTCATCAGAAATATCGCCAAAGAACTTCCGGCATAAACCAGCCAGCCCCGCTTATCTTTTTCCAAAAAGGGCAGGCCGTGTAACCTAAAATAACCGCCTACGGCATACAGGCACAGAAACCACCCGAAATCATAACCAAAATGATCCGTTGCCAGCTTTACGGGAACCACGCTCTTGATTACACAAAATACAACGAGCAATAAGGCAATAGCCGTACCCAGCTGACGTTTGCTCATCTTTTCACAAGCAACGTTCACAAAAGGACTGAACAGGCATAAAAATACATACTCGGTAGCGAACCAATAATGACCGGTCGAAATCGGCAATACATACTGGATCCAGCCATAAAGGCCTTCCTGACCGGCCAGAATCGGCAATCCCATCACCATCAGGACCAGCGGAATCAATAGGGCATAAAAAGCAACCTGACAAACCAGCCGGACAATACGGCTCACCTTAAATCCCGAACGCACCATAAAATAGCCGCTGGTCATCACATAAACATTTACCGCAACGATGGAGAGCGATTCCACCGCCGTTCCCAGCACCAAACCGGATCCAAACGAGCCGCTCACGCTCGCAAGCTCAGGTTCCGGCAACATCCCGGCTTCCGCAATATAATGCATGGCAACAACCATCAGCATTGCCACGATCCTGAGCAGTTCAAAATTTGCCAGACGTTTTACCTGCATCATCCATTCCTTTCGCTTCGCCTATCTTCCTCTTCAGAATCGCTCGTGCCGGCCTTCTTAAAAATAAACAGTTTACTTAAGAAATAATTACAAACAATGACAAAAAAATTGGAAACCATCTTGGAAATGACATCGTTGATCCCAAGGTTCGTGGCCATAAACAAAATAATCAGCCAGTCCAGTATTCCGGTCGCGACCCTGGCTCCCATAAAACCCGTAAATTCCTTGAGCTGTCCGTTCCTATCACTAGTCTGCGACTTAAATACAAAGGTACGGTTCGTCCAATAAGCGAAGATTACTGCCACAATCCAGGCTATCATGGTCGCCATCGAGATCAGGAACGGGGTCTCCTTCGTTGCGCCCATGGCCCGGGCGGCAATCCAGTAGACCACCGTATTCACAACAAAAGCCAAAACACCAAAAATCAGATAATTGACGGCCTCTTCATACTTCTTATATTGTTTCCAAATATACTCCCACATGGCTGTCCTTTCTTATCCAGATTGATTCCCTGTATATTAATTAAACCAAGCCCCTGACCAGTTCCGCTTTACCGTTCTCAATGCGGTACACCATATCACATTTTTCGATTGTCTGTAGCCGGTGGGCAATGATGACCAAGGTCTTTCGTCCATGAAGCCGGTTAATGGAATCCATAATCGCTGCTTCCGTCTCATTATCCAAGGCGGAGGTGGCTTCATCCAGCACCAGCACTTCCGGGTCTTCAAACAAAGCCCTGGCAATGCCGATACGCTGACGCTGGCCGCCTGAGATGCGGATGCCGCGTTCCCCGATTCCGGTATTCAGTCCTTCCGGCAGGCCTCTGACAAACTCGTCCAGCTGGGCTTCCTGCAAGGCCCTCCATACCTTTTCATCATCGATATCTTCATCAGCAATCCCGAAGGCGACATTTTTGCGGATACTGTCGTCGATCATAAAAATCGTCTGCGGAATATAACCGACATTTTTCAGCCATGACTCATAATGCTCCTGAACATCCACCCCGTCCGCCAGTATCGTTCCGGTTTCCATCTTAAGTAAGCCCAGCATGATATCCACCACCGTGGTTTTCCCGGCTCCCGAGGTTCCGACGATCCCGACGGCGCTGCCGACCGGAATCTCCAGGCTGGCATGGTTAAAGATGAGGACGTCGGTATGGGGATATTTATAGGTAATATCCTCAAGCCTGATGTTGTCCCGGATCTCCAGCTTGTCCACATTTTTTTTGCGGCGATAGACGGCTTCATCATAAATAATACTGTCGTCTCGGATATCCTCCTGAAGATTATCGCTTACCCCCATAAAAAAGGGTTCAAAATAAGCAATCGCTGTCAGATGATTATTAATCCGGTTGGCACAGGGAATCAGCCTCATAGCGGCTATCGCCATCGCCGACAAGGTCGGCATGAAAGCATCCAGTTCGTTACCGTTTAACACCTGCATCATGATATATATGATCATGCCGGCTATCGCCACCGTTTCAATCAAAAGCCGAGGGGTAGCATTGTATAAATTATATTTCTGCACCGCATTGACATAACCATATCCACACTTGGCATACTCATTAATAAAATAATTTTCCTTATTGGCAATCTTGATTTCCTTGATACCCATGACCGACTGATCAATCCATTTATACAAGCCGCTGTAATAATTCTGGTTATCTTCCCCGGATTTTTTCATGATCGGCGAAAGTATGCCCTTGATTACCCCCAGCACGATAAGAAGTAAAAGTGTCAATATGATGGACAGTACCAGATCACTGATCAGACAGATCACCACCAGTCCGGCAAACACGATACTCTCGCTGATAAGCTGCAGCAAGCTTAAGATCAGCCCATACATGTTATTGACATCAGAAGTGATCGTTCTCTGGATGATGGCCGTGTCCGCATTCAGGTAATATTCATAAGGCCGCTTCATAAAATTGATCATCATTCTCCGGGAGGTGGCAAACTGATTGGAATAGACAAATTTAAACTGCATCTTATTCTGTATAAATAAAAAAGCATTCTTAAAAGCAAATACGCCGATCAGTGTGAGCATGACCGCTACCGTAAACTGTGTCACATTCTGAAAATGCAGCACCCGATAGATCGGCCCCAGATACCGGCTCTCCATCACGGCTTCGGGATCCATGACCGCCTGCACCACCGGAACGATCAAGGTGATACCCAAGACTTCCAGAAAAGAGCCGATCAGCATCACGAAGATCAGCAGTACCATAACTCTTTTCTGCTTGCGGTCCAACAATACCTTCAATTTTTTTAATATTCTTCCCATAAATGCCAGTTCCTTACAACTTTGTCAAAATATCATAATATTTTAACACACTTTCTTCATAAAATCCACTGCTAAAGGCGACTGTGCCTTAGTGAGAATAAAGCCTCATGCCGGGTTTTGGAAAAATGCAGCTTTGTTCTTGAGTACAGCGGGCCAGGAAAATACCAAGAAGCGCCAAGAAATATTTGCCGTTATCAATACTATGCAACCGATAAGTGATGTGCTTACACGATCTGTTCATTCTGGCGGTGGATTTCCGGAGCTTCATAGCGATCCATGAAATCTTCCCCCAGGAAGGTCTTCTCCTTGGCAAAACGGATTGACGACGGCACGGTAAATACCGACACAACCCGGTCAAATTCCAGTCCTTTGATGAAATTAAGCACTTCCATCGGAAACATCTTGTCCAGTACTATGTGCTCGGGAAACAGCTGTTCATAATCCAGGATATCCCTGGGATGGGGTTTCAACAGAATCTGCGCCGGACTGCCGTTAATCTGCCCGTACTCCCTGATGATATCCGTAAATATAGCGGCTCTGGTTTCCAGATCACATAAAGGTTCAGTCAACACCAGTACTTTCCGCTCAGAGGCGGCTCCCTCCGCCAGCTTCCGCCGCAATTCTCCCATATCCTCAATAAAAACCGACAGCAATGTTTCTTTGGCCGCCTCATCAAGCCCCTTTACCAGCTCTTCCCTTGCTTGTTCAATATATTTGGGACACGGATAGGGCAGTACTGATATGTCATTGACTTCCATGTCCTGACAGTATTTCCCATAGCCGTTCTGAATAAAGATCAGATTCCGGGCCGCCATCCAGGCTTTCAGGCGAAAATGCCCGCGGTTGTCATAGCGGGCCGTATCATAATACTGGATACAGTTAAGGCCGTCTTCGAGCGCATGATAAGGTATTTTCTGATAACTTAGATAATAACCGATCGGATCAGAGTCACAAAACACATAGACATCCTGATATTCACGGAAATCCACCGGCACATAAGGGCTTTGCAGTTTTCCGAAACGCTTTGTATACCGCATCCGGCCGATCATATTACTGATCAGGTTGCCATGATCGGTATGAAGGGGCGTAAGCTCGGGAAAAAACTTCGCTTCCTTTTCATCGAATTCCACCACTTGCTCAAATAGGCCGGAACGTTCCGCCCGTGCTTTCAGATCACCGAAATTGTTAGACATCAGGCTAAGAACCAAAGTCGCCTTTCCGCTCTTTGGCCGGTTCTTCCATAACTCCTTTAAGCAGGTGATATAAACATGATAATAGGTATGGCATACATAAATCCGTTCCTTCAAATCCTTGTTCCTTCCAATAATTCATCTACGATCCGGCCCGCGCCCTTGCCGTCTACCAGCTGCCGCATGACGGCGGACATCCGGCAGCGTAGCGGATAATCGTCTGTCAGGGTTTTTATTTTTTCCAGAAAAGATTCCTGAAAATTAAGGTGTTTTTCAAAAATTACTGCTCCGGCTGCCGCAAATCCTTTGGCACAGGGTAGTTGATTGGCGGCCATCGCAAAGCATATTGTCGGTACTCCTACAGCACACAGTTCATAGAGCGTAGTACCTGCTGCCGAAAACGCCAGATCACATTTTTGCATCAAATCCGCCATTTGTAAGACGCCTTCATGCAAATGGACTCTTTTGTCCGCTTCTGCTCTTTTACCCAACCAATCTTTATACCTGTACAGCTTTCCCATCACTACATGGACAGCGACATTATCATCCGTTGCCTGCAGGGCTGACTCCAGTATTTTTCTTGTTATATTGGCTTCGTCAGTCCCTCCGGTGGTGATCAAGATATTAGCCACTTTTTCTCTGACCTGATAGGACACTCCGCAAAACTGTCTTCTTAAGGGAGTATATGCAGCTCCTAATAACTGCTTTTCAGAACCGCTGTAACGGCTTTGATATGATGGAAGCTCTTCTTGGGAGATGATATCATAATTAATCACGGTATCCACCGGATAGTCAAACGCTCTTAAGTCATCCAGATAAAATATCCTCGCATATCCCTGCAGCCCCTTGAGATATGCTTCCGTCACATAATAGGAATCGATCAGCAGTGCCTGCGGTTGCTCCTGTTCCAGCAGCGACTGAAAGGCTGGCAGCTCGTCTTCCGGGCGGCGATAGCTTCCCGGCAATGTCCGGATCTGATACTTTTCCCATTCCGGACACAGGGCCTTTAAAACCTGTTCACTTTCCCCGGCCGACAGCACCAGACAAACCGGCACCTGCCGGCCGCTACATTCTTCCGCTATCGTCAAGGTCCGCATCAGGTGGCCGGTCGCAATTATCTGGTCAGCATCTGCTCGAAACATGATCATGCCTTATACTCCATCCCACAATTCCAGTAAACCGTAAAAACTGCCATCCGGTCTATGTTATCAGTTCCCATTGTAATGGTGTTCCCTTTTTTAAATCCACCCGGGCCTTTTTTCCAAGGACCGCTTCATAATGCATGGTATGAAGGCCGTTGCCCGGTCGGATCGAACGGATATTTTCCGGCGTCAGGGTTTCACCGGCGGCAATATCCGCCACCACGAAAAGGGAGCGGGAGCCTTCATGCTCGATCTTCTGAGCCGCGGTCAGTGTATATTCTTCATTGCCCAAAGACTTTTCGATAAGGCGGATATCCCGTACCATGGCCGCAAACTCTTCCGGTTCCATGGAAAAAGCCGCATCCGGTCCGCCGTCAGCCCGCCGCAGCGTCAGATGCTTTTCTACCATCCTGGCGCCAAGGGCAACGGCACCCGCCGCTACAATCCCCCCCATCGTATGATCGGATATCCCGGTCAGACAGCCGTATTCTCTGGCTAATGCGGGAATATTACGTAAATGGATATCTTCATACGGGGCCGGGTAAGAAGAAACACATTTCAATAAAAGCACATCTTCATTCCCTTCTTCACGGCAGACCGAAAGTGCTCTGCCGATATCCTCGGGATAGGCAATGCCGGTCGCTAAAATCATCGGTTTGTGCAGCCGGGCGATCTTGCGGAGTAAAGGAATGTCATTGATTTCATAGGAAGCCACTTTGTAGGCCGGCATCCCTATCGATTCCATAAAATCCACCGCGGTAAAATCAAAAGGGGAAGAAAAACAGACCAGGCCGGCTTTCTTTGCTTCTTCCATCAGCTTAGGCTGCCATTCCCAGGGCGTATAGGCTTCCTGATAAAGCCGGTACAACGTTGTTCCGTCCCATATGGTTCCCTGGGTGATCTGAAAACAGTCGCTATCGCAGTCCAGGGTAATCGTATCCGCCGTATAGGTCTGTAGCTTAACGGCATCGGCTCCGGCTTCTTTGGCGGCATGGAGGATTTCCACGGCACGGCGGTAATCCTGATTGTGATTGGCCGAAATCTCCGCTACGATGAAGGCGGGGGAAGCGGCATTGATTGTATAATCACCGATCGTGATTGACTTGTTCATCGGATTCTCCGTTTTTACATTCTAATTTTTCGTTCTATTTTCGTTCTATTTTGTTCTGTTTAGCTTTGCTTCCAGTCGTTCTTTTGCAGATATTCGTCATTGCCCCATGCCGCTCTGGCAAGAAACAAACCACCGTCCTGTCGCTCTATCCAAACCGCAGGAAAATAATTGATAAACAGTGGATTCAAACATATGGTATATCCTCCCGCAGCATCATATACGATGCGGTCGCCGGGCTTGAGTTCCTTGTCATTTTGTATCTCAAACAGGCGGTCATACTCCATACAGGTAAACCCGCAGACCCATTGGCTGGGTTCCGTCCGCCGTTTATCAAGCGGATAGGTTTCCTCGTCATAAATAATATGATGAGGATAGCTGTGCCGGGTCACCAATGGGTTTAGATTGGTGCGGCTTCCATCAGTGACAAGATATTTATGATTGCGGATCAACTTAACATCCTTCACTGTTGTTTCGAAGACAATCGCTCTGGATATCAGCGAAATCCCCGGCTCGGCAATTATTTTTGTGATAGCCGGGTCAAAATATTCCCTCAGCACGCGGCCGATTTCTTTAAAATAGTCCCGGTAATCCGGCTTGTCATCCCGGCCACCGAAGTATCCGCCGCCGAGATCCACATAGGAGAGGCTCAGCTGATATTCTTTGGCGATTCTTACCGCCATTCCGGCAATAATACCATATACTCCGACTGAGCGGGAGCGTGTGGAGGAATGCAGGTGCAGGCCGGCCACACTGACATTGGGGAGACTCTGTACCCGCCGGATGGCCTGCTCTAAGATGCCGTTCTCATAGCAATACCCAAACCGGCTGCCTTCTTCCTCAGCCAGTTCTTCCTCCGGACAATGGCTGGCAATGTCAAAATTAACCCGAAGCCCGACCTCGAACTGCCTGTCCGGATCATCCCGGGACAGCTCTTCGATCCAGTCCAGCTCTTCGGAAGAATCCATATTCAGATATCCCCCCGCACTGAGAATCCGTTTAAAGATCTCTTTCTCTTTCATCGGGCCGTTATAGATGATCTTCGCGTCGTCATATCCTAAGCGCCGAACCAGATCGTATTCCGTGTGGGAAACCACTTCGGCCCAGAATCCTTCCTGTTTCAGATAAGTCAGCAGCCACGGCAGCGAATTGGTCTTTACCGAATAACCGGCGATAGCATTGCCCCAATTATCTTCCAGTGCCTGCTTCAGCAAGGCGATATCATATTGAAGGTCAGTTTCCTTTATTTTAAAGAACGGTGTCTGCATGGTTGCTTTTACTCCCATCTGTCATGCTCCGGTATTTCATCTCAGCGATTGCCCAATCTTCCGGGGTGTCAATATCCTGTACTTCCATTTCCGGGAAAAGCATCGGAACCAGATCGGCCACATCCGTAGTCCCTGCCTCCATAAATGCTGCTGTCCGGCAGGCATAGAACTGGCCGCAGTCATGATACAGCTTTTCCAGGTCCTGAGAGCGGGCATTGGCAAATTCTGGATATTTTCTCCTGATCCTCCCCTTTTCGATCACAACGCTTCGCTGCGGCGGATAGGCAAAGGGAATCACCGGCATGACCGCATCGGCCTCATCCAGCATGCCCATGGCCTGCTTTAATTTCTGTGCCGAAAGAAACGGCGCTGTCGGATAGATACAGCAAAAACGTTCAAATTCCACACCCGCTTCGGCATAAGAACGCAATACTTCCATAATCACTTCATCTGTAGAAGCAAAGTCCCCTGATGTTGCGGCGGAACGCATAAACGGAACCGCTGCCCCGGACGCTCTTGCCAGTTTCGCGATTCCTTCATCATCGGTAGATACCATCACTTCATCAAAAACCCCGGCTTCCAATGCGGCCCTTATCGAATAGCAGATAATAGGCTGTCCGCAAAATTCCTTGCTGTTCTTCTGAGGGATGCGCTTGCTGCCGCCCCTTGCCGTGATAATTGCCACCGCTTTCTTCATATGCTACCTCATGTATTTTGCCGTCTGCTTAACTTATTATAAAGCCAAAGTCGATAATTTACAACTAACTTAACTTTTTTTGATGTCGGCAAAGAAGGAAGTCGGACTGATGTCCGCATAATCCTGCGTACACATCCCCTCAATCACTGCTCCGCTATGGATCTGAACAGTTTTTGACCTGATATTGCCCATTACGATAGCTGTGGTATCCAGGATGACCGGGCCATGAACATCGACATTCCCTTTCACCGCACCGTTGATTACGGCATTATTCGCAAAAATATTACCGATAACAACCGTATTCTGCCCAATCACAACACTTTTTTTACTTCTTATCTCGCCCTCAATCTTGGCATTGTCGGTAATGATCTCTTCTGCCTGAGAATCACCCTTAAGTCCTCCGGATATTTTTAACCGCCCTAGAATATCGATATTGCCGACCATTTGTCCATCCATGGTTAAAGAACCATCCGCCGTCACATCACCGGTAATCTTCATAGAAGAGGTAAAGATAGCCGGATTTTCAAGTGCCTGTCTGCGTGAAAGGTCTTTTTTCATCTCCTCTGCTTCGGTTGCCGTTAAATAAACCGTATCTGCTTGCCTGAAATTCACATCATTCATTTCGCCAATCTCCTATCTATAAAATTACACTGATAACAAACTTCTTTTAACATGTTTATTCCAGACCTTGCAATATTATAGCTTGGAAATCTATTTTTGTAGTATGACTTCGAGTTTTGGTAAACTAAAAAAGGCTGTCCTTTGACAGCCCAACTCTCAGGATTTATGCAAAAAGGCGCAAAACACCTCGCGGAATCCTACCTACTGAACAGTTACAAATAAACCTAAAACTGCCTCTCCCCCAGATATCAGCTCCGCTTCTGTATTTCCTTTCAGGACAAAATATCCTCTTTTCATAAGCGAATGTCCTGCCGTAACCGGTTCAAGGCAATCCCCAGGGGCTATGTTACATTGCCATTGGATCAGGCAGTTGCTGCTCTTTTCAAGCCTCTCTCTGACGATACTCTCTGTGGGCACGGTCTTTATCCGGCCGGACAGATCAAAATAGCGGATCATCATTTTCCCGATCTTTTCCGGGCGATAGGAATAAAACCGCCCCAGCCGGCATTTGATATATTCTGCCGCCATGTCAATCCCGGCGGCAAGCGGCGTGAAAACATCATGAAGATAATGACCCGAAGGCCTGGCCGATAGTTCGATGACAAATATCTTGTCCGCTTGAATCATCAGGTCGGCATGAAACAGGCAGTCCCGTAACCCCAAAACAGAACCGACCTTGCTTAAGTATTCCTGGACTTGGCGGATCAGCCGGGATCCGGTGTCCGGTGTCACTGCCAGATAGCCGACTGCCTGTCTCGCCGGGGGCTGTGTCAGCAGTTTACGCCGCAATAAGACCACCTGAAGCTGATACCCGTCCACAGCGCCGTCGACCCCATATTCTATTCCTGGCGCCACTTCTTCCAACACATAATCTTCACTGGTATTCCCGTTGTAATTCACCGATTGCAGCGCCTGCTCCGTCTCCTTTTTGCTTTTCACATAAAAGACACTGCGGCTCCCTGAACCAAAACGCGGCTTTAAAATAGCCGGATAAGCTAGAACGCCTTCTTCTTTTCCCACCAGATAACAGCGGCCATCCCGAAGCTGATTGGCGCTGAGTCTTTGATGAAACTCATACTTATCAGTGCAAAGCCGGGCAGTCTCTTTGCTGATCCCCGGCAGCTTAAGTGCGTCATTGGCCGCACCCACACTGGTAAGTACTCTTCCGATCGGCGGCGTCAGCAGATAGTCAATCTTTTCCCGGCGTAATACGGCGATGGTCTGCTGCTCATCAGCAATATCCACATGAATCCCTTTGTCCGCAGCGGTAAGCCCGACTGCCTGAGCATTCCCGTCCAAAGCTATCACTTCCTGTCCCAGCTCCTGTGCTTTATGAATCGTATGAAGGGACTCGCTTCCGGCCCCGATCACTGCAGCTTTCATGACTGTTTCCTCTTTTACTGTTTCCTCTTTTACTGTGTCTCATTTATTGTGTCTCTTCTATGGTTTCCTCTTCTATTTGGAAGTAGCTTTGAGCTTTTTTCTTACGTTACGGTATGTCCACAACAGCTTATAATACACCATGAAATACAGGGTGGATTTCATCTGCATGGCCGCCAGCTTTTTTTCTTCTTCATGGATTCGTTCCTGATAATAGGCATTGTTCATAAATGCCGGGAAGCTTTCTTTCATTTCTTTTCCCAAGGCCTTAACAAATCCATACTTAGGACGTTTCACCCCTGTCATATAAGAAAACAGGGTATTCGTATAAAAAAGTACCGTAAAGCTGAACTCTATTTCCTGGCGGTATTCCTCTAAAAACCCGAACTCCTTCGCCTCTTTGATCATGATCCGTGCCGCTTCCATCCGATCCTTGCATCTTTGCTCGGTGATCGTATGAACCGTCGAAGTATCATGCTGATAATAATAATAAAGCGGCTCCGGTATATATTCAAAATGTCTGGCGCGCAGCATCCAGGAATTGCTGATGGCATTGTCTTCATAAAAAATATCCTCGGGGAAACGATTGGGGAAACCCAAGATGATCTCACGCCGATAGATTTTCACCACCAGGCTTCCGCTGTCAAGAATCAGCGACTGGTATTTTTTCTGGTCAAGCTTCCCCGTCTGTGACAATTTATTATTCGGAACCACCTGACCGACCGCCATACTGTGTTCATGCGTCAGGTGATAATCACAGCCCACCATGTCGGCACCGGTTTCTTCCGCTTTTTTCAGCAGTTTCTCATAATAATCCGCAGTGACCCAGTCATCGCTGTCGATAAAGCCGATCCAGTCACCCTGAGCTATTGCAAGGCCGATATTTTTGGCTCCGCCCTGTTTTTTATTGACCGGGGAATGAATCGCTTTGAATTTTTCCGGATACCGGCTTTCATAAGCCTGCAGAATATCCCAGGAACAATCCGTGGAACAATCATCCACAGCGATAATCTCATAATCCGATATGGTCTGGTTCACCAATGAGTCCAGGCAGTATGCCAATTTCCCGGCGGCGGCCATATTATATACCGGCACAATTACGCTCAATTTCATGATTACCCCCTCAGGTCGGTTTGCGGTTTGCTTATCTTTCAAAATATCCGGCAATCTTAGTCACCCCACGGATGACATCATCCACATCCTGATCTGTCATGCCATAGTAAAGCGGTATCGAAATAATACCCTCATAAATCTTCTCAGCTATCGGACATAGTCCTTTCCGATAACCGAGCTGTTCATAATAAGGATGGAAATACACCGGAATATAATGTACATTGCCGCAGATATTCTCTGCTGTCAGCGCCTCAAAAAACTCCTTCCGGCCAATCGTCAGTTCTTCTTCCAGAACCCGTATCATATAAAGATGCCGGGTGGTATCCGAGTCTGGGTTTTCCTTCTGCAGCCGGATCCCTTTTAATCCCGTAAAAGCCTGGTCGTATCTGGCCGCAATCGCCTTTCTTTGCTCACTGAACAGCGGCAGCTTGTCCAACTGGCTGTTCAGCAGTGCCGCCTGTATGTCGGTCATCCGATAATTCATTCCCAGCAGGATCTGCTCATAATACCAGTTCCCGTGAGACGGATACTGCATCAGCCCAGCCTCTCTGGTAATTCCATGTTCCCGAAACAGTTTCAGTTTTTGATAATATTCTTTACTGTTCGTCAGTACTGCCCCGCCTTCACCGCTGGTGACCGTTTTTACCGGGTGAAAGCTAAATGTCGTCATATCGGCAATTGAGCCGTTAGGCTTGCCCTTATACCTGGTTCCGATCACATGGGCTCCGTCTTCGATCAGCACCAGGCCCCGTTCCCGGCAGATGCTCCGCAATTCATCCAGCTCCACTGACTGCCCGCCGAAATCCACTGCTACCACTGCCTTCGTATAAGAAGTGATACCGGCGGCCACCGCTGTCGGGTCAATATTGTAGGTTTCGCCGTTAACATCCGCAAACACCGGCTTTGCTCCACAATATAAAGCACAATTGGCCGATGCCGCAAAGGTAAGCGGACTCGTTATGACCTCATCCCCTTCGCCGACACCGGCGGCCAGACAGGCGATATGAAGAGCCGCTGTTCCGTTGGAGCATACTACCGCATATTGCGCGCCGGTGATTTGACAAAGTTTTTCTTCCAATTGCGCGATCTGGGGGCCACAGGTCAAGTAATCGCTGCGCATTACCCTTACCACTGCTTCAATATCCGCCTCGTCGATATACTGATGCCCATAAAATATCTTAGTTTCACGAACCGGCTTCCCCCCGCAAACAGCTGGTTTTTCCATATTGATCCTCCTGCCTTGGTCTTCCTGCTTCGATAATTTTCTATAATCAGCTTGCTTATTATCGCTCACAGTATATCACGTTTATTCAGGGATTCCAATGTATATTTACACGTTTTTGCAGACTCCAACACCTTCTTGACCAGTTTCAGCCTTCCAAACTCCTCCCTGTCCTTCTCTTCCAGGGCATTCGTAATCGACCTGACCCGTTCTGCATATAACGGTATCATAATATTCTTCATCGCATTGGCCCGCTTCTGGGTCTTGCGGATATTGACCGCCAGGCGGTATGCCGAATTTTCTACCATGGAAAGCCGGATGGTCAATTCCTTAACACGCTCAAAATTCCTTTTTGCCCGGTCCATCGATTCCCTGGTGGAAAGAAACGTATAAATCATCTTACCCGTCTCCGCGCTATGCTCTACCAGCGGAATCTCTGTCCCCATTATAGACCGGCTTTTGATCCTGATCGAATGTTCCACCGGAGCCGCATGGGCCAGTTCTTCCACATTGCGGATTCCCATCTCAATCGTGGCCCTTTGCAAGGCCTGATAGGCTCTGGTAAAGGTTTCATCAATCTCCGACTGGATATCTTTTGCCTCATCGATCAGCACCATCAGCTCCCGAACCAGAATATTTCTTTTCTTTTCCATCAGTTCCTGACCCTGCCTGACCAGGCCAAGGGAGTTTTTGGCCCGCATCAGATTGCCTTTGGTGGGAAATTCATATGGATCCATTTGTTCCTCCGTACTGTCATAGTGACTGCTTTCAGCCGATCCTATTCGTCTTCGTTTCAGGACTGGCCTTCATAATACTTATTCATGATCCGGTTGTCAATCCGGTCCAGTTCTTCTTTGGGCAGTATCCTTAACAGCCGCCATCCGGTCTCCAGCGTTTCCGTAACCGAACGGTTCTCATCCAGTCTCTGGCCGATAAATTCTTGTTCCAGCGCCGCCCCAAAGCGCAGATATTTTTTATCTTCCTCGGACAGCTCGTCTTCCCCGATTACCGATGCCAGTGCTCTTGCCTCTCCCACTTTCGCATAAGAGGAGAATAGCTGGTTGGCTACATCCTGATGGTCGGCCCTGGTATAGCCTTCCCCGATTCCGTCCTTCATCAGACGCGATAAAGACGGCAGGATATGGATCGGCGGGTAGATCCCCTGCCCATGCAAGCCCCTGTCCAAGACAATCTGACCCTCGGTAATATATCCGGTCAGATCAGGGATCGGATGGGTTATATCATCGTTCGGCATCGTCAGAATCGGTATCTGCGTCACCGATCCCGTGATTCCTTCCAAGATCCCGGCCCGTTCATAAATCGTTGCGAAATCACTGTATAAATAACCCGGATATCCCTTCCGGGACGGAATCTCACCTTTACCGGAAGAGATTTCCCGCAATGCCTCCGCATAGGAAGTAATATCGGTCAGAATCACCAAAATGTGCATATTTTTTTCAAAAGCCAGATATTCCGCTGCCGTCAAAGCTACCTTCGGGGTTATCAGGCGTTCCACCACCGGATCATTGGCCAGGTTCAGATACATAACCACATGATCCGCCACACCGCTTTCTTCAAAGACACGGCGAAAATATTCCGCCACGTCATATTTGATGCCCATTGCTGCAAATACAACCGCAAATTTTTCATCAGAACCAGACGCTTTCCCGCTTTCCCCCAAAGAAGCCTGCTTGACGATCTGAACCGCCAGTTGATCATGGGGCAGTCCATTCCCCGAGAAAATCGGGAGTTTCTGGCCTCTGATCAGCGTCGTCAATCCGTCAATCGCCGATATCCCGGTGCGGATATAATTCCGGGGATATACCCGGGCTACCGGATTCATCGGCTTTCCATTGACATCCCGCCTGCACTCCGCGGCAATGTCGCCAAGCCCGTCCAGCGGTTCTCCGACCCCGTTGAAGGTGCGTCCCAGAATATCCAAGGAAAGACTCATGTCCATCGGATGACCGGTCAGCCTGGTATGGGTATTGTGAAGAGACAGGTTCTCCGTTGTCTCAAATACCTGAACCACCGCCCTGTCATCAGTAATCTCCACGATACGGCCCCGCTTACTCTCCTTCTTATCCACCGTAATCGTAACCACTTCGTCATAAGCCGCGCCCTGAACTCCTTCCACAATGACAAAAGGCCCCTTAATTTCACTTAATCCCAGATATTCAATAGCCATCCTGTTCTCCTAAATCTTTCTCTTGCCCTAAAAGCATGTAGTATACCTAAGGAAACACTGATGCGCCGTAAATCCGGCGCGGGGAAACGCTGCATCAGCGTTTCCCTAAGCGTTACGGGCTATCACATCATCGTAGAAAGCATCGATTTCCTTTTTATACCCGGCAAACTTATGAAAGGCGTCATTTTCCACCTCGTATTTTATCGCAATAATCCGTTCAAAAATAGTACTTTGTTTCAGTACCGACATCGGCATTCCCATGGAAATCAAGACCTTGGCCCTGGTATGCAGATACAGGATGGTTTCCATCATATAAAGCTGCTTCAGCAGCGGCACGCAGGTATCTTCCTTATGGAAGGCATTTTGCTGCAAGAATCCCAGGCGGATAACCCGGGCAATCTCCAGCGTCAGTTTCTGGTCGTCCGGCAGTACGTCGCTGCCGATCAGTTTGACAATCTCCATCAAGCCGGACTCCTGATTCAATATCGCAACCAGCTGGTTCCGGCAGTCCCCGAAGCCGGAACCGGTATTCTCGACATACCAGGAAGAAAGATCAGTCAGATACTCGCTGTAGCTGCTGAGCCAATGAATCGCCGGAAAGTGCCTGGCATATGCCAGAGATTTATCCAAACCCCAGAAACAGCGGACAAAACGTTTGGTATTCTGGGTAACCGGTTCGGAAAAGTCGCCTCCCTGCGGCGACACCGCGCCGATAATCGTTACGCTTCCTTCCGTTCCGTTCAGATTCTTCATCATCCCGGCCCGTTCATAAAAGAAAGACAGCCGCGAGGCCAGATAAGCCGGGAATCCTTCCTCCGCCGGCATTTCTTCCAGCCGTCCTGACAGTTCCCGCAGTGCCTCCGCCCATCTTGATGTGGAGTCTGCCATGATGGCCACGTGGTAACCCATATCCCGATAGTATTCCGCCAAGGTGATACCGGTATAGATACTGGCTTCCCTGGCCGCCACCGGCATATTGGAGGTGTTGGCAATTAAAACGGTCCGGTCCATCAGCGGATTGCCGTTCCTGGGATCGGTCAGATGCGAAAATTCCTCTAGCACGTCAGTCATTTCATTGCCCCTCTCCCCGCATCCGATATAAACAATGATATCCGCATCCGCCCACTTGGCAATCTGATGCTGCGTCATCGTCTTGCCGGTTCCGAAGCCGCCCGGAATCGCCGCAGTGCCGCCTTTCGCAATCGGAAAGAGGGTATCCAGGATACGCTGTCCGGTTATCAGCGGCCGCGTGGCGGGATAACGTTTCTGTGTCGGCCGCGGCCGCCTGATCGGCCATTCCTGAATCATTGTCAGAGCGCACTCGCTGCCGTCATGAAGCCTCAAAACCGCGATTTCTTCTTCGATCCGGTACTCCCCGTCCGCTTTGACACGGATTATTGTCCCGGCAAGACCCGGAGGAACCATGATCTTATGAATAATGGCCGATGTTTCCGGAACTTCAGCGATTACCGTCCCACCGGCCACCGGCATGCCCGGCGCGACCATGACATGCACCTTCCAGAGTTTCCCCCGGTCCAGGCTGTCCACACTGATCCCGCGGTTGATAAATGCCCCTGAGCGCTTCGCCATTTCCTTGAGCGGCCTCTGGATCCCGTCAAAAATATTGCTTAAAATACCGGGGGCCAGCGTCACCGATAAGGGGTGGCCGGTACCTGCCACCGTTTCTCCCGGCTTTAGGCCGGAAGTCTCTTCAAACACTTGAATGGTGGTTAGTTCATTGGTCAGAGATATTACCTCGCCGATCAGTTTTTCTTTTCCGACATAGACCAATTCCGCCATCTTAAATTCACTGCTCCCCTTCACGTAGATGATGGGCCCGTTTATTCCATATATTTCTCCGCTGTTTAACATCGGCAGCTCCTTACTGCTTTTTCTATCTAAGCACTACTTAAGCACTAGCTAAGAAAAAATAAATAATCTTTTTTCGCTTCGTACAGCTTTGTATCAAAAGACTGGTCAATCAGCACCCTTTTCGAGCGGATCACCGCCCGCACCCCTCCCCCAAAGCCATAATCACTGATTCGGATCGCTGCGCCGGTATCCTGTTCCAGTTGCTTATGCAAAGCAACATCTTCCGGATCCAGATAGATTTCAATCGCTTCTTTTCTGGCAAAACGAAGGGCCCTCTTGATATGGCCGGCAAGATAATCATAATAATCCGGCGTCTTCTTAAACTCTGCCAGACGCTGTTCCACCCTGGCGAAAAGAAGCATCTTCATCTCTTCCTGCTTTTCTCCCAGACGCTTCCGTATTTTGATCTGGCATTCCGCCAGCTCCGTGTTGACTTCTTTTTGCAGTTTTTCCCGGCCGGCCTTGATTTCCGCTTCCTGCTTCCGCAAAGACTCCTGGCGGAACGATTCAAAGATAGCATCAAGTCCCCGCTCATAGTCTTCCAACGCCTTCCGGCTCCTTTGATCGGCGTCTTTAACGACGATTTCCATAAAATGATTCAGTTTTTCCCCGGTATTCATGCTACGCCTCCTTTATGACCGATGCCGGCTGCCGATAGCGCCGCTTAATGCCAGTACCTCGCTACATCACAATTTAATCCCGATTGCCTCACTGACATAGGCCGTGATAAAATCCGGTTTTCTCCCAGTACCGTGACGGTCAGGTACTTCCACCACCAAAGGAATCTTTACATCCAGCTTAAGCTTATTTACTTCCTCAGGGTAATCCCGCCCAAAATTCTCCGTAAGCAGTAAGATAGCGATCGATCTATCCGCCAGGACTTTTTCGGTTTCTGCCAGAAATCCCTTCTTATCGTGAACCACCGCCCCTTCCACTCCGGCAAGGCGCATCCCGGTACAGGTATCAATATTATCACTGATTAGATACATTTTCATAAAACATCCCCACTTTTATATTTTTCCCAGGATCATAAAGGAAATAATCAGGCCGTATAAGCAGACACCTTCCGCAAGACCGACAAAAATCAAAGACTTGCCCAGCAAATTGGGGTTCTCACTGATGGCTCCCAAGGCCGCCGATGCCGAACTGGACACGGCAATACCGCCGCCGATACAAGACATGCCCGTGACCAGCGCCGCCGCCAGATAACCCATGCCGGCCGCAAGGCTGCCTGTCGGTGCCGTCCCCGCTTCTATTACTGTTTCCACTGTTTCCGTTTCCGCGGCACTTACTCCGGTTCCGAATAAAACCAGGCTCGACATCAGCAGAATGCCAAAAAACAACGAGACATTCATTGCCAGATATTTCTTATACCGCTTTTTAGTTTTTTCACCCCGGTTAAAAATGAAAAACGGAATCACAATACTAAGTACCAACGCACACATTACCAATCCTTTGCCAATCATCGCTTTTCTCCGATCTTTATTTTACTATTGAATATTAATATAATATTTTAACTGCAAGAGATTTTAGCTGCTATAAAGAAGCACAATCATGAAAGAGCTTTCCGGCTCGGCTTAAATTCTCTTCCGCTGCCCTTATAAAACCTGCTGAAAAACTCATAATACTGGAGCCGCAATACCTGGATTCCGACTACCAGCCCTTCCATGCCGCACACGAACAAATTGCCCAGGATAATGACAAGCCAGTTCGGGCTGCCGTGTTCCGCTCCTGCCAGCATCAAAACAACTTCCATCATTGCCGCATGGCTGACGGCAAAAGCACCGATACGAACAAACGACAGTGTATTGGAAAAATAGCTTAACATCATCTCAAACAGTTCAAAGAAAGCCTGAACGACAAACATCACCTTTTCTTTGGGCACGACACTGCCCTTTCCGGTTAATAAGGCCAGCGCCGGTTCCTTTAAAGCGATCACCAGAAGCGGAAACCCAAACATAAGAATCAGCACGATACCTGCCGGAAGCCGGTTTCCGGTCATGAAAAGAACCGTCGTCAAGGCCAGGCCGCCATAAAATATCAGGCCGGCCATCCCATTGACATCCAGAAACGCCGCTTCGACATCCCTGGCCCGCAATCCGTTAATAATATGAAACAGCATCGTCAGTAAAACAAGGCCCATGCCCAAACCGATGGAAAGCACAAAAACCGTATTCAGCCGCCCGATAAAAGGCAGCTCGGCCATCGCCGATACGGGCCTCAGCCACCTGGCCGCGATCTTATCCTCAAAGCCGAAAACACTGCCGAATAAAAACCCGAAAAATGCCGAGAAAATACCGCAGCAGGAAATAATTGCCGCCAGATCAAGCTTCTTTAAGTAATAAAGGAAAGCACCCCCCAAGAAAAGCACCAATCCTTGTCCCAAATCACCAAACATCATCCCAAACAGGATAGAATAAGTAAGACCGATAAAAACGGTAGGATCCATTTCGTTATAGTCCGGGATCCCATACATCCGGGTAAACATCTCAAAAGGCTTTAGCAGTTTCGGATTTTTAAGCTTGGTTGGCGGCCGCGAATGCCTTCCGGAAAACTCGTCTTCCACCAGACAAGTAATATCCGGTTCCGCCTCCATCTCCTTCTCAAACCGCGCCGCATCCCGTTCCGCCATCCAGCCGCACAATAAAAACAGCATACTGTCTTCCGTCTTTCGGTAAGCCGCCAGCTTTTTGATATCATAGTGAGAGGCATGCTTTTTTAAGGCATTACGCGCTGCAAGGATTTTCCCCTTCTCATCCGACAAAAAGCGATGCTGCTCTTTTGCCAGCTCCTCAAGCTCTGCCTTCACCTCCAGCTGCTGCGACAGATACAGTTCACAGGCCTCTTCCAAGGTTCCTTCATAACCGTCCGGCATATAAAAGCGTTCAAAATAAAGCGAAGTATATACCGCATCCACCTTTTCCGATTCCATGGCCGGAACAAAATAGATGCCATAGATATAATCCGCCGTTGTCTGGCACTGATAAAATATCGTGGCAAGTTCTTGTTCGATATAATCACTGAGACTTAAAAAATACTCCCTCGGTATCTTCCCAAACCGATATTTAACTGAACGAAAATCCAAGATGTCCTGAATATCATGATTGACGTTCCGATAAGGCTGAATATCTGCCAGCGCATTTTCTATCGCCTGCTTCCTGTCCAGCAGCCTTTGCTTCTTCACCAGATAATCGTTATATTGCTCCTCCAGCCGCTCCACGACCACAACCGCTTTTTCGGTTCCCATACCCGGTTCCGGTTGCCCGTCGGGCGTCGCCGCGGCCAGACGCTCCGCTTTCTCCAGAACTTCTTTATAAGGGTCCGACTCTGTATTTGGAATAACATACTTGGAACCTTTCAGTTCAACATAAGAATCTTCCAGCTGTATTTCATACCTGTCAAAGAACTTATCAATCAGATGGTCCAGACACTCATGATTACCGATCAGATGGATAAATCGCATTCTTAAAACCACTTTTCTCACCTCTTATCCAATATAACTCCTTATTTCCTGAGCGCCGATCCCAAATCTTACCCCTTCCAATAAGGTTGTCAGCTTATCCACTTCTTCTTCTTTCCTGGCCAGATAGTTTTCCATACAGGCCGCCGAATAAGGATATTTTAAAATATACAGGCTTCTGATCTTGCCAATCACCTTGCGGTACAATCCTTCAATAGCTATGGCGTTGATTTCCTCATCGATATACCGGGCATAATAGGTCTGGTTCAGTAAGCTCAGGATCTCTTCGGCACCGGGTGCTTCAATGAGTTGCCGGACGGCATCCTCTTTCAGCTTATAATATATCGGTATCAGGATTGAGCGGATATCGTCAGGTTTAAGCCGATAATAACGCTTGGCCCGGTAAATCCATTGAAGGTTCAGCAGATCCATTTCCATTCCCAAGATCTCATGAATAGCCTCCAGATCCTGATTTTTCAAGATTTTTTTATATTCCATGAACATCTTCTTTAAAAAATAAAGGTTGATGGCATTCTCATATTCAAATAAAGAGGTTTTCCCCCCTTCATCTAATGCTTTCAGGAGCGGATAAAAAACCGTATCTTTTAATGCTTCCCGAAATGCTTCCGCACTTCTGGCCTGACTTAACAGTTGAATATCAAGAGCCGAGTGCTTTTGAAAGAAAGCGATATCCTCCTGATATCCATATGAATCCTGTGTCCGTCCGTCAAATATATTCCGCAGATACCTCTTAAGCCGAGCGTTTTCCAGATGCAGATAATAAACATCCAAAAACTTTCTCTGTGCGGTTCCGGCAAACATGTATATCTTATGAAAATCCCTGAACACGGAAAAATTAAGGAGGTCTTCCATACTGCTTCTGCGGATGCCGTCAGCACCTACGATAAACAGATTTTGATAGGACGGAAAGCGGTTTAAATAGGCGGCAACTTCTGAAACGGTTTCCAGCTGTGACATTTCTTCATATTCTTCTTTCTTAACCAGTCCTGCGGACATAGCCCGTATCTTGGCCGACATTCCGCTATATGACAATATTCCCCGCATCTCCTACACCTTTATCATGGATCTGACAAGCTGATCTGTGATTTCCTCAAGCTGCTTCGTGAATTTTTCCTGCATCTCCTTCATTGCTTGATCAGCTTCCTGCTGCAATCGGGTTATTTCACTTTCCATTTGTTCATTCATCCCGTTGCCAAGCCGATTTAGCCTATCGGCAGTTTCTTTAAGAAGCTTTTCATCATATGCTTTCTTCTTTTGCTCCATCCGGTCAGCAAGGTATCTGATTTTATTTTCTGTTTCGTCCGAGATCTTCACTGCTCTTGCTTCGATTTCCGACAGACGGTCTATTACATTATCTACCGATTGATTCATGGGATCCACCTTTACTAAAAATACTGTTTTTGTCATTCCTCGCGCCCTTATTCATTATATACCTATGAATGAATATTACAATGTTAATATGCACAAAAGTGACGCTGTTTATCAAGAAGATTGTGACTAATTGCACAATATTTAAAAAACTGTTTACAAAAGGTTATTCTTATGATATATTAGTTATTATCATATTGATAATAACTAATAAGTAATAACAGAAGGGAGGTGATCGCTATGAAATCAATTTTTCAATATGAACATCCTTTTGTCTGTACCGATGCGGTTGTCTTAACCCTGAAAGAGCAAAAAACCGATAATTACCGGAAACTTCCGGAAACAGAACTGCGGATCCTGCTCTATCGAAGGACAGAGTCCCCTTATCAGGATTGTTGGTGTCTGCCGGGAGGTTTTTTGAATATTGATGAAATGCCGGAGGATAATATCCGCCGCAAAATATTCGAGAAGTCACATGTGAACCGCTGCTATCTGGAACAGCTTTATACGTTCTGCCGGGTTGACCGTGATCCCCGGGCAAGAGTCATTTCCTTATCCTATCTGGGACTGATGGATGAAGATACGTCGGATGCCTTCAAAAAGGAATCGGTCTGGTTTACCGTCAAGAATGTTTCCGGCCAGCCATTCTTTTTTCAGGATAACGACCTTCTGCTGTCCGAAGAGGATATCGGATTTGACCACTGTGAGATCATCCATATGGCAATTGAACGGCTGCAGTCCAAAATACAGTACAGCAATATCGTCTTTCACCTGCTGCCGGAAGCATTCACCTTAACACAGCTTCAGAATGTTTATGAAACCATCTTAGGGAAAAAAGAACAGGCCGCCAATTTTCGTCGCAAGATCATGGATATGGTGGCGGAAACCGGCCATTCCACAAGTGATAAAGGACACCGGCCGGCAAAGCTGTACACCCGGAGACAGAAATAATGAATATGAATCTATCTCATCATACCCCAACAACCAAAGGAGGTCTAAAATGAAAAAACTTTTAGTTGTGATTGACATGCAGAATGACTTTATAACCGGTTCGCTAGGCTCCCCCCAGGCAGAAAAGATCGTAACTCCTGTAAAGGCAAAGATCGAAGAATATCAGCGCAATAACAACGACATTCTTTTTACCCGCGACACCCACTATGAAAATTACCTTTCTACTCAGGAGGGCCGCTATCTTCCGGTAGAACACTGTATTATCGGTACGGAAGGACATCTGATCACCGAAGGACTGGATCTGGCCGGCCACGAAGTCTTTGATAAACCCAACTTCGGTTCACTGGAACTGGCCCGGAAGATTGCCGCTGCCGATTATGCGGCCATCGAGCTCTGTGGCTTGTGCACCGATATCTGTGTGGTTTCCAATGCTTTGATTCTGAAAGCCCAGCTGCCGGAGACGGAAGTAAGCGTAGATGCCTTATGCTGCGCCGGGGTGACGGAAGAAAGCCATAAAGCGGCCTTATTAACCATGAAGATGTGCCAGATAACGATTCTGAACGGGGAGGCTTAGGATGTTTACAATCAATGATATTCCGGTGACTGTGGAACGTTTTCCTGACGAAACACCGAGACTTATTATCTCTGTCGATAGTCCGGAAGTCATGCTGGAATGGATCTATGAAAAAGATGAAGAAATGATTTTATACTTTATTGCCAGACACCTGCGGGAAAAATACGGCATCAAAAAACTGACCCTTAAGATGCCCTATATCCCTCACGCCAGAATGGACCGGGTAAAAGAAAGACCGGAGGTCTTTACCCTGAAATATTTCTGTGACTTTATTAACAGCCTGGCCTTTGATAAAGTCATGGTACGGGATCCCCATTCCTATGTTTCGCTCGGTCTGCTGAACAACGTGGAACCGGAGCCGGTTGACGGAATCATCAGAAAGCTGGCCGACCGGCTGCTTGATACCGAACAGGACATCATCTTTTTTCCGGACGAGGGAAGCTGTAAGAGATACGCCGAAAAAATCGCTTTCCCTTGCGCTTTTGGAATTAAAACGCGGGACTGGAGCACCGGCCGGATACTGGGACTTACTTTTCAGGGAAAACAACCGGAAAAAAGCGGTTTTAAAGTCCTGATGATAGATGATATATCCAGCTTCGGAGGAACCTTTTATCATGCTGCCACAAAATGGAAAGACTTGGGTGCCGGTCAGATTTACCTGTATGTCACGCACTGCGAGAACACCATTCTGAAAGGAGAGCTGATAAAAAGCGGCCTGCTGGATAAAATCTATACTACGCACAGTATTTTTACCGAAGTTCATCCACTGATTGAAGTATTGGAGTTTTAATAGTTATATTGTTTTTATCATTTTTATTATTTTTATTATTTTATTATAATCATCTTATTATAATAATTTTTATTATCAAAAATTGTTATAAATTATTTCGGAGGAAAGCGCGATGCATAAAATCAATCCGCTCTTATTACTTGACTATTACAAAACTACCCACAACGAACAGTACCCGGCCGGAATCACCAAGATTACATCCTACTATACGCCGCGGATGTCCCGCCTTAAGGACGATACTATGCTGGTAATGTTCGGGCTGCAGGCTTTTATCAAAGAGTACCTGATCGATTCCTTTCAAGAGAACTTCTTTAACCGCAATAAGGAAGACGTTCTCAAAGAATACCGGCGAATGATTGACAGCACCTTGGGAGATAATATTGTAGACTACGAAAAAATAGCCAGACTCCATGACCTCGGTTATCTGCCCATCGCGATCAAGGCTCTGGAAGAAGGAACCCGAGTCCCGGTGAAAGTCCCCATGTTTGAGATTACCAATACCCACCCTGAATATGCCTGGCTGGTCAACACCCTGGAGACGGCATTGAGCTGCTCCTTGTGGCATACCCAGGTCTCCGCCAATGTCGGCTACCGCTACCGCCAGATCGTCAACCGTTATTTTGATCTCACAGTAGACGATACTGTTCCCAGAAACCGCGCTCTTGGCGACTTCAGTATGCGAGGCCAGGAAAGCTGCGAAAGTGCCGTCAAATCCAGTGCCGGTTTCTGTTTGTCCTTTTTAAACACCGCAACCGTGCCGACCATATTGTTCTTGGAAGACTATTATAACTGTGACTGCACCAAAGAGCCGGTGGCCTTCGGCGCTATTTCTACGGAACATTCCGTAATGAACAGTAACTTCGCAGTAGACGGCGACGAAACGATCATGGTAAAGCGGCTCTTAAATGACATCTATCCGCAGAACGGTTTCAGCATGGTTTCCGACAGCTATGACTACTGGAACATGGTAGACCAGATCATACCGTCCCTCAAAGAGGACATCCTAAAGCACGGCGGATACATCGGAATCCGGGGCGACAGCGGCGACCCGGTAGCAATCGCCACCGAGACAGTAAGCCACCTGTGGGAAACCTTTGGCGGAACCACCAATACCAAAGGATACAAGGTTCTGGACTCCCACATTAAAGTAATCTACGGCGACAGCATCACGCCGCAAAGAGCGGAAAACATCTACCGGCTCTTAACCGCCAAGGGCTTTGCCTGCAATAACGTCTTACTGGGTGTCGGCAGTTTCTCCATGCAATGCCTCGAACAAGACGGAGAATTCCAGCCTTACACCAGGGACACTTACGGCATTGCCATCAAGGCCACTTATTGTGAAGTAAACGGCAAACCGATACCGATTTACAAAGACCCCAAGACCGATACCGGCAATTTCAAGAAATCCCAGCGTGGCCTGTGCGTAGTATACCGTGATACCGAAGGGAACTTAGACTGCCGCGACGGCTATGACAGCCAAACCGTCACCTCCTGCGAACCGGAAAACCTGCTCCGCCAAGTGTTTTGCGACGGCAAGATGGTCAAAGAACAAACGTTACATGAAATAAGAAATATACTGCACGAAGGGAGTTTCTGATGAACAGCTTTAATGCCAAGAAAGTCAAAGAAGATCTGATCCAATGGATCCGTACCTATTTCCTGAGTAACGGCTCCCCTGAGACCAAGGCCGTGATCGGCATCAGCGGCGGAAAAGACAGTTCCATCGTTGCCGCACTATGTAAAGAGGCGTTAGGAGCTGACCGCGTCCTGGGCGTCCTGATGCCGCAGGGAAGCCAGCATGACATTGACATCTCCTATGAATTATGCCGGACCCTCGGTATCCCTTATATGGAAATCAACATCCAGGATCCGGTTCAGCGCATCTACGAGGAAGTCCAAAAAAGCGGCCTGACCTTAAATACCATCGCCACCTTTAATACCCCGGCCCGAATCCGCATGACCGTCCTTTATGCTGTCTCCGGCATAGTCGGCGGCCGTGTCGCCAATACCAGTAACTTAAGCGAAGACTGGGTCGGCTATGCCACCAAATTCGGCGATACTGCCGGTGATTTCAGCCCTCTGTCTCGCCTGACCGTCACGGAACTCAAAGCCTTGGGCAGAGAACTCGGCCTGTCCTCCCTGTTCGTAGACAAAACCCCCATCGACGGCCTGAGCGGAAAAACTGACGAAGACAACTTCGGCTTCAGCTATGAGACTCTGGACCGATACATCCGCGACCAAACCTGTGATAATCAAACCATAAAAGAAAAGATCGACACTATGCATAAGAATAACCTACACAAATTAAATCCCATGCCGTCCTTTCCCTATGATTCGTTATGATTCACTATGATTCGCTAATAATATGCGATTTGGCGCTACGTAATACGAAGCAAACGGACACTTCATCCTCTGAGGTGTCCGTTCCTTGTCTTATTCTCCTGGCTCTGACAAAGCCTTCTCATAACTATCCAAGATAATCCGCTGAATGCTTTCCCGTGTCTCCGAATTAATCGGATGCGCAATATCCCGATACTCACCGTCTGCAGCTTGTTTACTGGGCATGGCTATGAACATCCCTTTTTCTCCTTCAATAACCTTGATGTCATGAACCACGAAAACATCGTCAATTGTTATGGAAACGATCGCCCTCATCTTTCCTTCCTTAGTGATCTTCCTAACACGCACATCGGTAATCTGCATACTTCCCCCCCCCTTTCAGATTATGAGCTAAATTACATAACGGTCATTTTTTTCAACTACTATCTTAATACCGTCTTCTCCTTTATGATATGAATTCGCCCGAATAGTGTCCCGGCTTTCCACGATACAATTCTCAATATGGGTATTATCGCCGATGTAGACATCGTTTAAAATAATCGAATTCTTTATATAACAGTTATTACCGATATACGATTTCTTAAAAACAACCGAATCCTCAACCGTCCCGTTAATGATACAGCCGCTGGAGATCAGGCTGTTCTTGATATGGGCACCCACATTGTATTTGGCCGGCGGCAGGTCGTCAACCTTGGAGTAAACATCAGGATATTGGCGGAAAAAGAAGTCGCTGGTCTCCTGACGGAGAAAATCCATGTTGGTGTTGAAATAGTCCTCTACCGTGGCAATATTGCTCCAGTATTCTTTTAATTTATATCCATAGATCCGTTTCATGTTCTTATGCCGGATTAAAATATCCTTGACAAAATCATAACGGTCTTCTTCGATGCATTTTTCGATCATTTCGATCAGCTGACGCCTTCTCACTACATAGATGCCGCAGGAAATGGTATTCGTCCTGGCTACAACCGGCTTTTCCTCAAACTCCTCGATCCGGCTTTCTTCATTCATTTTCAGGATTCCGTACCGATCTACATTGATTTCCGGCTCCATGTCCTTGCAGACCACGGTAATATCCGCTTTCTTAGCGATATGATATTCCAAGACTTTGTTAAAATCCATCTTGTAGATACAGTCTCCGGAAGATATCACTACATAAGGTTCATGGCTGTTTTTGAGAAACGTCAGGTTCTGGGCAATGGCATCTGCCGTGCCGCGATACCAGAAGTTGCTTTCCGCCGTTACTGCCGGGGTAAATACAAACAAGCCGCCCTGCTTACGACCGAAATCCCACCATTTGGATGAACTGAGATGTTCATTCAGGCTGATGGCATTGTACTGGGTAAATACCGCTACTTTCTGAATGTGCGAATTGGACATATTGCTAAGAGCGAAATCAATGCTCCGGTAGCTCCCCGCTATCGGCATCGCACATATGGCCCGCCGCTGGGAAAGTTCCCTCATTCTGTAATTATTGCCTCCCGCCAAGATTATTCCGATTGCCCTCATGATTCATCACCTGCCTTAATCAATGTTTTCCCGCTACCCAGATAAGCTTCCGGATAATCCGACGCTGCGGTCACTCCAAATACGACTGTATTCTTGCCGATCGTGACACCTTCGGGAATCACGCTCTTTTCACCGATCGTCACGATGCCGTGGCTATAGATATGAGGTTCTGTCTCATTGGGTAACTCTTCTCCGATTCCCATCTTGACACCGTTTCCGACCGTCACGTTTTCCGCGATGATGGCCTTATTCAGTTCACCGCCGGCGCCGATATCCGTACGATTCATAATAATCGAATCGCGGACTACCGTATCTTTCCCGATGGTAACACCGCAGCCGATTACCGAATTGTAAACCTTTCCGAAGATTCTTGTCCCCTCGCCGACGATGCTTCTCTCGACCCAGGAATCATCCGCTATGTACTGGGGCGGAAGAATCTCGCTTTTGGTGTAAATCTTCCAATATTCCTCATAGAGATTAAACTCCGGTACGATGTCAATCAGCTCCATATTGGCTACCCAGTAGGATTCCAGCGTTCCGACATCCTTCCAGTAACCATTGAACTCATAGGCAAAAAGAGGTGCCTGCCGCTGGTGGCAATAAGGGATAATGTGTTTGCCAAAATCCAGTCCCGGCTGGTCAGCATTCGCTAACAGCGCTTCTTTTAAAGTCTTCCAGCTGAATATATAGATTCCCATAGAAGCCAGGTTGCTACGCGGATTCTCCGGCTTCTCTTCAAAATCAGTAATCTGCTTGTCATTATCGGTAATCATGATACCGAAACGTTTCGCTTCCTCGATCGGAACCGGCATAACCGCTATCGTTACCTCCGCGCCTTTCTCTTTATGGAACTCCAGCATGACTTCATAATCCATCTTGTAGATATGATCGCCCCCGAGAATCAAAACGTACTCGGGATTAAAGCTGTCCATATAGTCCATGTTCTGATAGATCGCATTGGCCGTGCCGGTATACCATTCGCTGTTGACACTTTTTTCATAGGGCGGCAGCACGGTAACGCCGCCGATATTTCTATCCAGATCCCAGGGAATACCGATGCCGATATGGGTATTCAGCCGAAGCGGCTGATACTGCGTCAGGACCCCCACCGTATCAATTCCTGAATTAATACAGTTACTCAGGGGAAAATCAATAATCCGGTACTTTCCGCCAAATGCCACAGCCGGTTTGGCAACCTTGGAAGTCAGGACACCTAACCGGCTTCCCTGGCCTCCGGCTAACAACATGGCAATCATTTCTTTCTTAATCATGTCATCACCTCTTACCTGTCAAATTTTAAAAAAAGAAAACATTTTTTTCCTATGCGCATAGTATATCATATATTTATTTAAAAGTGAATAATTTTTACTAAAAATTTACCAAATTCCTCTTTATTTATGTGAAATTTCTACAAAAACCCGGCAGAACACCCTTATTCAAACATCCTTTCTTACTACATTTTGTGTTTTTTTATTCTTCATGCTATACATTTAGTTCTTACTCTTGTTTCCCTGAAAATTGTTACTGGTTTTTTTATCAAGAAATGCGTATAATGATTATGTATTAGGACGGGACGGCCATTCGGCACATTTCCATTATGTAATATACATTTTACTATTTTGGAGGCTATTATGTATCAGATAAATTTTAATCATCCTATTCATGTATACTTTATGGGCATCGGCGGTATCAGCATGAGCGGCCTGGCCGAGATTCTCCTTACGGAAGATTTTACCGTATCCGGCTCCGACATCAAAGAATCGCCGCTGACACGTTCTTTGGCAGCCAAAGGCGCGGTCATTTATTATGGGCAGTGCGCCGAAAATCTCTCTGAAGATATTGACTTGGTCGTCTATACCAGTGCCATCCGTCCTGATAATCCCGAATATATAGCCATGAAAAACCTCGGCCTCAACTCGCTTTCCCGCGCAGAATTGCTGGGGCAGATCATGAAAAATTACCGGCTTCCCATCGCCATCAGCGGAACCCATGGGAAGACCTCAACTACCGGGATGGTCTCGGAAATCCTGCTACAGGCCGGATTAGATCCAACGCTTTCCATTGGCGGTATCCTGAATGAGATCGGCGGAAACATCCGGATAGGCAAGTCCGATATCTTTGTAACCGAAGCATGCGAATATACCAACAGTTTCTTGTCTTTTTTCCCCAAAATCAGCATTGTCTTGAATATCGAAGCCGATCATCTGGATTTTTTTAAAGATATCGAAGACATCCGCCAGTCGTTTCATCGTTTTGCCGCCCTGCTTCCCGAAGATGGAACCTTGATTATCAACGATGATATTGAAAATGTCGCTTCTGTGACCGACGGGCTGTCCTGCCGCATCATTACCTACGGCACATCCTCAGCCTGTGATTACAGTTTATCGGATATTACTTTTGACAATCTGGCAAGAGCCAGTTTTACCTTGCACCGGAATCACGATAAAAGTCAGCAGTATCCCTCTGCCGAATCCTTTACCTTAGGATCAAAAGGTGAGCATAACGTATATAACGCCCTGGCCGCCATTGCCTTGGCCGACCTGCTTGGCATCGAATCCGGCATCGTTCACCGTTCCCTTGAGCTATACACCGGAACCCAAAGGCGATTTGAAGAAAAAGGCTGTAAAAACGGTATTACTATAATAGATGATTATGCACATCATCCCACAGAAATTACTGCAACTTTAAAAACTGCGAGGAATTATCCGCACCGGATGATCTGGTGTGTCTTTCAGCCTCATACCTATACCCGCACAAAAGCCTTCTTAAGTGATTTTGCCGTGGCTCTTTCTCTGGCAGATAAAGTCCTCCTTCCGGATATTTACGCCGCCCGGGAAAAAGACACACTGGGAATCAGTTCCATGGACCTACAGGATGCCCTGAGAAATCTTGGTACCGAATGTCTTTATTTTCCGACTCCGAACGGATTTGGTGAGATTGAAAAATATATCCTCAAAAATTGTGAAGAAAATGACCTGTTAATAACTATGGGAGCCGGAGATGTCGTAAAGATCGGCGAAAATCTTCTGGCAAAATAATTTTCCACAATATCCACATGGAGTTACTGGTAAAACCGATACCTCCGGTGGATATTTTTTATGAAAAAAAGCGCGGATGGTTACACTTTTTGTATTTTATCCACCCTGTCCACCTTATCCACTGATTTCGGGAAATCCAGTATTTTCAATGGTTTAGGTCAAATTGGCTATTCCTTTTTTGAAAAGAATATGCTATAATTCCTTTACTTTGAATTATAGGAAAATATGGGAAACAGGTGAATATGAATGAGCCCTCTCGCTATTTATCAGGATGATTATGATGACGCCACTGTGGTCTCCAATCTTTTTATTGACGAATATATGAAGGATGCCAATGATGCACAGCTCAAAGTATTTTTATATCTCATCCGGATGATGAGCGCTCATAAGGTTACCAGCATCTCTGACATGGCTGATAAATTTAACTACACCGAAAAAGATATTTTACGGGCCTTAAAATACTGGGAAAAAAACCGGCTCCTTGCTTTAGATTATGATGGCGATAAGAATCTGTCAGCTATTCACCTGCAGCAGATCCGTCACAAAACCGCCCTTGACCAGAAGGTCATGGCTGTTCCGGTGACATCACCCCGGGAAATCATCACCCCCCTTCCTAACGAAAAACTGGCCTATGAAAAGCCTGTTTATGAAAAGCCTTCCTATGATAAACCTGTTTATGAAAAGCCTTCCTACACGCTCGATGACTTAAAGGCTTTTAAGGAAGCGGAAGAAACTTCACAGCTTCTTTTTGTAGTGGAGCAGTACTTAGGCAAAACCCTAAGTGCCTCGGAGATCAAGATGATCCTGTTTTTCTCCGATACTTTACATTTTTCAATTGACCTAATCGATTATTTAATCCAGTACTGTGTAGAACGCGGCAAAAAAGATTTCCGCTACATAGAAAAAGTCGCTGTCAGCTGGGCGGAAGAAGGGATCTCCACCCCTAAACAGGCGGCCAAGGCGGCCGGTAAATATGACAAGATTGTCTATGACATTATGAAAGCTCTGGGAAGAAGCGGCACCCCTACAAAGGCCGAGGCGGCCTACATCCTCCGCTGGTACCGTGAACTGGGATTTTCTGCTGATGTCATCTTCGAAGCCTGTGAGCGGACTGTCATGGCTACTGAAAAACATCGGTTTGAATACTGCAATACCATTTTAGTCAGCTGGAAGTCGCAAAATGTCCGCAATAAAGCCGATATCAAGCACTTGGACTCGATCTATGTCCACAATAAGGAGACAACCCATAAAGAAGCCTCTTTCCCGGCTAAAAATACGGCAAGTAAATTCAACCAGTTTAAACAAAACCATTATGATTTTGACGCTCTTGAAAGTGAAATCCTGAGCAACTAAAGGAGAACAGTGACGTGGGTCTAAGCAATTGGCAATATGATACTATTATCCGCGGTTATGAAGAAGCACAAGACCGCAACCGGCATCTGCTTGAGGAACGTATTGCCTACGTTTACCATCATGTGAAAGGCTACCGCGAACTGGATGCTGACGTTGCTTCCGTTTCCGTAGCTCAAGGGAAGAAATATCTTGACGGTGACGAAAACGCTTTGGACGAGTTAAAAGCTATCCTTAAGGACATGTCCGCCGCCAAAAACAGGCTGCTGACCGCTCATGGCCTGAGCCCCGATTATCTGGATCCGCTTTATGACTGCCCGAACTGCAAAGACACTGGCTATGCCGATGGCGTAAAATGCCACTGTTTCAAACAATTAATTATTACCCTGCTATATGAGCAGTCCGGCATCCGCGAAATGATGAGAAGCGAGAATTTTTCTACCCTTTCTTATGACTATTATCAAGGAGAAGATCTACTACGTTTTCAAAATGCGGTTTCGGCCTGCAAAGAATTTATAGAAAATTTCCGTAACGACTACCAAAATCTTTTCTTTTATGGTACAGTTGGAACGGGAAAATCTTTTCTGTCCGGCTGTGTCGCCCAAGCCTTGATTGAAAACGGCGAATCCGTCATCTACTTCAGCGCCGCCGGCCTCTTTGAAGCATTGTCCCATAATCTGTTCACCAATAAGAATAAAGAAAACCTTCATGATATGTACGGGGATCTCTATGGCTGTGACCTGCTGATCATAGATGACCTGGGAACCGAAATGACCAACAGCTTTGTGGCCACTCAGCTTTTCTCCTGCCTGAATGAGCGCCATATGGCCAAACGATCCACGATTGTTTCCACCAATCTATCGTTGGCGGAGCTGCAAGATCGCTATTCCGACCGGATTTTTTCCCGGATCAGCAGTAATTATCAGTTATATAAGCTCACCGGGCCGGATATCAGGATGGTCAAAAAGCGAGCAAGCTCTTGTCATTTAACAGCACAGAAAGCGAGGCATAAACATGACAACACGTGAAAACAAAAGAAATCTGGAAACAATTCCGGCCGGCTCCCTCGGCATCATCCCTTTAGAAGGCTGTAGAGCCCTTGGCGCAAAAATAGACGACTATCTGGTGCAATGGCGAACGGAGCGTAAGAATGAACATAAAGACAGTTTGGCATTTGCCGGCTATCAGCGCGATTCCTACATTCTTAAGGCCAAAGTGCCTCGGTTCGGTACCGGCGAGGCGAAAGGCATCATCCAGGAATCAGTAAGGGGCAGCGACCTCTACCTGCTGGTGGATGTATGTAACCATAGCCTGACTTATTCCTTATTTGGCAATGAAAACCACATGTCTCCCGACGATCACTATCAGGATCTCAAACGGATTATTGCCGCCGTCGGCGGCAAGGCCAGACGGATCACAGTTTTTATGCCTTACCTTTATGAAAGCCGCCAGAATAAACGAACCGCCAGAGAATCCCTTGACTGTGCCATTGCCCTGCAGGAAATGGTTCATATGGGCGTAGATAATATCATAACCTTTGACGCCCATGATCCCCGAGTACAAAATGCGATTCCGCTTCACGGCTTCGAGACGATCCAGGCCGCTTATCAATTTATCAAAGGACTGCTTAAGAACGTGCCGGACCTGTTGCTTGATTCCGAACACATGATGGTCATCAGCCCCGATGAAGGTGGCATGAGCCGGGCCATCTATATTGCCAACGTCTTAGGACTGGACATGGGGATGTTCTACAAGCGCCGGGATTATACCAAAATAGTCAACGGACGGAACCCCGTAGTCGCCCATGAATTTCTGGGCACCGATGTCGAAGGCAAGGACATGATCATCATTGATGATATGATCTCCTCCGGAGAAAGTGTCTTAGAAGTCGCTACGGCACTGAAGATGCGGAAGGCCAAGAAGATTTTCATCTTTTCCACTTTCGGGCTCTTTACCAGCGGACTGGAACGCTTTGATAAAGCCTATGAAAACGGCATTTTCGACCGGGTACTGACAACAAACCTGATCTATCAGTCGCCGGCGCTCCTGGAACGGGAATGGTACATTAACTGTGACATGAGCAAATATATTGCCTATCTGATCGATACCCTGAATCACGATTCCTCCATCAGCGACCTGCTGGATCCCTATGTCCGTATCCAGGGCGCCGTCGCAAAATACAAGGCAGGACAAAAACTGGATTAAATTATTACGTGTGTTCGCAACATCCACACGATAAAAAAAACTAAGGAGAATTATCATGAAAAATTTAAAACCCATCTTTATCGCCCAGACGGCTATGATAGCCGCACTTTATGTCGTCTTGACCTTTGTCGCCAATGCTCTCGGCCTTGCCAACGGTGCCGTACAGATCCGCTTTTCTGAAGCCCTTACCATTCTGCCATTCTTTACCGCTGCCGCCATTCCCGGCCTGACCATCGGTTGCCTGTTGAGCAACATCCTGACTGGCTGTGCCCTGCTTGACATCATTTTCGGAAGCCTGGCCACCTTGATCGGCGCTGTCTTCACATACCTGCTCCGCCGTTCCAAATGGATGGCTCCGTTTCCTCCCATTGTCGCCAACACCCTCATCGTCCCCTTTGTCCTTTTGGAAGCTTACGGTGTTCAGCCATTATGGTTTTCTTTTATCTGTGTTGCGGCCGGAGAGATTATTTGCTGCGGTATCTTAGGTATGATGCTTCTGTTTACCCTGAACAAATACCGGACAAAAATATTTGGAAACTAAAACGAGCAGTACCCGCTTGGTGTATCACTCGCTTATATCTCCCCAGAAAGGGAGGATGCCAAGTAAATCGGAATTTACTTGGCATTATTATGAAAAAGTTATTAATAGTATTAATACTGGTATTGGCATTCGTATTTTTCAGATGTTACGTATCTCATGTTTTTATTATAGTCAAGAGAAATGTCTAAAGAATGATATGTAAGTAAAATGTTTTTTAATTAAATATGAACAAATTATGAACGGGCCGGCATTTTCATGCCAGCCCGCCTTCATGTAATGGTTTAAGCCTTGTCAATCGACCCGAATATTTCCATCTTTTCCTTAACGGTAGCCTTAATAGCTTCAAAACCGGGAGCAAGCAGCTTACGGGGGTCAAATCCTTTCCCCTCAAGATCCTTGCCGGCTTCTATATATTTACGGGTTGCGGCGGCAAATGAGAGCTGGCATTCCGTATTGACGTTGATCTTCGCTACTCCCAGGGAAATTGCTTTCTGAATCATTTCGGTAGGGATGCCGGTTCCGCCATGAAGCACCAACGGCATGTCCCCTGTCAGCTGCTGGATCGCATCCAGTGTTTCAAAGGAAAGGCCGGCCCAGTTCGCCGGATATTTGCCGTGGATATTACCGATACCAGCGGCCAGAAAATCAATGCCCAGATCGGCTATCGCTTTACATTCAGCCGGATCAGCACATTCTCCGGCTCCGATTACGCCGTCTTCTTCGCCACCGATGGAACCGACTTCGGCTTCGATAGAAATCCCTTTGGCATGAGCTGCCGCAACCAGTTCTTTGGTCTTGGCGATATTTTCTTCAATGGGATAATGAGAACCGTCAAACATTACCGATGAAAATCCAGCTTCAATACATTTATAGCAGTGGTCATAGCTGCCGTGATCCAGATGAATCGCCACGGGAACTGTGATATTCTGATCCTTGATCATACCGGAAACCATGCCGACTACCGTATTGTACCCGCCCATATACTTTCCGGCGCCTTCGGATACACCCAGGATGACGGGTGAATTATTTTCCTGTGCTGCTAACAGAACCGCTTTGGTCCACTCAAGGTTATTAATATTGAACTGTCCGACCGCATAGTGGCCTGCTTTGGCTTTTTGTAGCATTTCCGTTGCTGAAACTAACATATTATTTTCCTCCGTTTATTTTATCGCTCTAACCCCCATCAGCCTGAAAATAGATACGTTTTACAAAGTTGCCGAATGGGATGTCGTTACTTATTATAAACTATTCCTGCCAAAAAAGAAACACTAACTTTAATGTCAAATCTAAGTTTAAAGAACCGGGGGAGGGCTCGGGGGACGGAGGACTGGACGGTCGGATTTCTCGGCGGACGCATTAAGTGNNGAAACCAATTCAAGTGGAGCCCCACTGGGCGAGACTTGAATGCTCTGGGTTCCTCGGAGTGCTATAAACGCCGCGTCCAGAGAGAAAATCCGACTGCCCAGCCCTCCGGTTCCCGAGCCCCCCCCCCGCAAAAACAGCGCAAAACGCCGCGCAGAATACTACCAGTGAACAGCAACAGCTTACTTCGATCCTACGCCAAGTATCCGCAAGGCTTTATGAGCATTGGTTATGTCTACCTTTGTATGCCTCCCGCCGAATTCCCCATCCAGCGTCCAAGGAAGTTCTTGATCCGACTCCATGATGATATGAGCTGTTTTAAAGCAATACATGTAATCCGAGTTGATTTTACGATTGATAAAGGCGCCCATTAACATATTCAGTTCTATGGCATTCTGCGGCATTTTAATGATCGTGACCTCAAACATCCCGTCATCAAGCTCAACATGATCTCCGGTAATCCCTTTAAATCCTCCTACCGATACGGAATTGGTGACCATCCCGAACAAAAAATCACCCTCTAACTCCAGCTCTTCTGACCGGATCCGCATGTGACAAGGCTTGATCACCGGCAGCCTTTTCATGCCTTCCAGGATATAGGCCATATGCCCCAGAACGTTTTTCATATCCTGCTTGGTCTCATAAGAAACATCCGTAAACAAACCGAACGCCGCAATATAGACAAAAGTAGCATCGTTGAAAATACCGATGTCGCAGGAAAATGACCGGCCGCTTACGATCCTTTCTGCTGCCCTGATCATATTTTTGGGAATTTGCAGGCTACGTGCAAAGTCATTAGTACTTCCGGCAGGTACATAGCCGACTGGAATCTGCAGGTGGCACTGCATCATGCCTCTTACCACCTCATCAAGAGTCCCGTCTCCCCCGCTGCACACTATAAGATCATAACTCCCCGAATCCAGCTTCCTGACGGCTTCGATAGCGTCACCGGGAGCCTGCGTCGGATGTGCCGTCACCTCATACCCTGCTTTTGTTAAAATATCAATGATATCCAAAAGATTGCTTCGGATCTGTGCCTTCCCGGCACGGGGATTATAGATAAAAAGCAATTTCATCCTCTGCCCTCCCTGATAGCTCTGCTATCATGCATCTGAAGAAATTGTAACATTACTACATTATAACAAGTAGTTCTATGATTTTCAATAATTTCTCCTTGCAGTTCAGCCGGTTCCATGTTATGATTATGTTATAAAAGTAGGTAATTATGCCCTTTTTGGAAATCGTTTTCAACTCTTCAAGGATGAAGGGCTTGCAGATTTCCGGTTCAGACACTGACTACAAATATCTGTATTGCACTGTCTGGAGTTATTCATGGAAGAAAGGAGGGGCAGCCATATGGCATACAGTGCGGCATTAAACACCGTCTATAATCACTATCTGACATCGTATCCGTCTATGCGGCCGTCGCAATACGACTCGCATAAGAAGAGCGAGCTTCGTCACGTATATAACTCCATTGTCAAGCTGAATAAGGAATCCCCTCTCTTTCTTATGGACAACACGAAAGAGTCACATGAATATGCCTTGGGCCTAAAAGAAAATGCCCGGCAGCTGCGCAATACCATTGCATCCTTGGGAGGCCTGGAAGGCTCAGATATTCTGAATAAGAAAACTGCCTATTCCTCCGACGAAAAGATTGTCTCGGCGGCTTTTGTCGGCGGCGATGCGCAAAGCGGCGATATTCCTGCCTTTGATATTACGGTTAAGAATCTCGCCTCTAAACAGATCAATACCGGTGCATTCCATCCGGCCGATAAGAATATCGGACTTCCTCCGGATGCCTATTCTTTTGATATCAATGTAGGTGATTTAAACTACGAGTTCCAGTTTAATATTCATGAAGGAGAAAGCAACCGCGACGTTCAGGACCGTCTGGCAAGGTTATTTAACAATGCCGGCATCGGCCTGACCGCTGAAGTAGTCGATAACAACGGTTATTCGGCTCTGCAGCTTGTTTCCAATGCTACCGGCCTGTCGCCGGGAAAAGAAGAGATCTTCCATATCAGCGACGACAAGACCAGCAAGACCTCCGGTGCGGTTACTTATCTGGGAATTGACACTGTTACACAAAAGGCCGCCAATGCTCGGTTTACAATAAACGAAAACGAACAGACCGCCCTCTCCAATCATTTCACTGTTGAGAAAATGTATGAACTTACCTTGAACGGGATCAGCGATCAAGAAGACGAAGCGATCCGTATCGGTCTCAAAACAGACACGGAATCCATCCATGAGAATATTAACAACCTGATAAACAGTTATAATACCTTTCTGGATTCATCTGCCGCTTATTCGCAGGAATACTCGGGCGGTAACCGTTTACTGGGCGAGATGAAGGGAATCGCTAGTTACTACTATAAAGACATGGCCGCTCTGGGGCTACAGGTGGGTGAAGACGGCCAGCTCCGGCTGGCGGACAGCAGCAAACTGTCCGAAGCCTTCCTGGACGGCGGTGCCGAACGGCTTTCAGCGGTAAAAGACTTTACCAATTCCTTGCTGCGCAAAACGGATCAGATCTCGCTGAATCCGATGGATTATGTCAATAAGAAAATCGTGGCTTACAAGAACCCCGGGCGCAATTTTGCCAATCCTTACATCACAAGCGCGTATAGTGGAATGATGTTTAACAGTTATTGCTAGGGAAATACGATTCAATCGGTGTTTCCCTATTTTCTTGGGCAACAAGCTGTAGAGCGGATTCAATCACTTTGTCCATGTCGTAATAACGATACTGGCCAAGACGGCCGCCAAACAAAATATTCTTTTGTTTGTCCGCCAGTTCTCTATACTGATGATAGCGCATCATATTGTTATCATCGTTTATGGGGTAGTAGGGTTCGTTTCCTTCCTGATAATCCTGGGGATATTCCCTGGTTATGACAGTTCCTTCCCCCTGACCGTAATAAAAATGCTTGTGTTCGATGATTCTGGTGTACGGGATTTTTTTTTCGGTGTAATTGACTACGGCATTGCCTTGCCAGTTATCGCAATCCGGCATGTCCTCCGTCTCAAAGCGTAAGGACCGGTATTCCAGACGTCCCAGCCTGAACTCAAAAAATTCATCGATCATGCCCGTGTAAAGGGTTTTTCCAAAGGTAAAGGAATCCTGGTTTTTGATAAAATGGTGGTAATCAACACCGGTTACCACGGGGATATCTTTAAGCAGCTGCGTAATGATGGCAGTGTAACCTTGCTTCGGTATCCCTTGATAAGGATCATTGAAATAATTGTTATCATAGGTGAAGCGTAACGGCAATCGCCTGATGATAAAAGCGGGCAGCTCCTGACAGGCTCTGCCCCATTGTTTTTCAGTATAGCCTTTTATCAATTTCTCATATATGTCGGTACCTGCCAGCGATAATGCCTGCTCCTCCAGATTGGCCGGATCACCGATATGCAAATCTTTTATCTGATCGGCAATCCTATGTCTGGCTTCTGCCGGGGTTTTTATACCCCACAGCTGATGAAAGGTATTCATATTGAATGGCAGGTTATAGACTTTTCCTTGATATATGGCAATCGGGGAATTGATATAATGGTTAAACTCGGCAAAACGGTTTATGTACTCCCACACCTGCTGATTGGCGGTATGAAAAATATGGGCCCCGTACTTGTGAACCTGTATCCCTCTGGTATCATAGGTGAAAATATTGCCGCCTATCTGCTCTCTCTTTTCGACTACCATGCAAGACTTCCCATTTTCCTTCATCTCGTGAGCAAAGACTGCGCCAAATAACCCAGCCCCTACTATCAGGTAGTCATAGTGCTTCATCATATTTATTTCTCCCTTAGTTCAGAAACGCTGCATTTGCGTTTCCCTAATTATTGATCGTCTCCTCATGTTTCAGAATCTGCCGGGCCAGAAACTCCGCATATAATGCCCTTCCATCAGTATTCAGATGCACCCCGTCTTCTAGGTAATCAGAAGCGTTATAACTGTCTATACCCAGATAAAGATAATTATCGACAAAAACCGAACCTGACTCTTTCGCCACATATTCGCAGCTTCCTTTATAATCAAACAGGGTTCCCTGACCGTTATGGAGCATATTACTGTCACCGACATATCTGTTGTCATCAAAGAACTGGGAATAATGAGGGGAACAGACGATGATCGTAGCTGTGGGAACCAGCTTCTTTAGTTGTGAAATCCCTGCCCGCATCGCTCCGACATAAGTAGTCAGGTCTATGCTTTTATCCGGATTATCCAAAGGCACACCGCGGAAAAAATCATTTAACCCATATTCTATGATAAAATAATCCGTCTTGCTGACATCCAGAGTCTGCATGACTTCATGTGATCTTGCGCCTTCGATCGGCCAGTCGCTTACTTCACCTGCCAACATCAGGGCAATCCCTACAAAACTCCTGGACTCCCACTTTTCATGCTCCTGCGGCTCGCCCGCTTCCACCGAAGCGCTGGTTCCGCCGATTGCAAGATTATAGATATTAGCGCCGCAGGCCTTGCCTACGAGATAGGGAACCCCGGTTCCGTCCCTGTTCGCATCAAATATACTGTCCCCTAAAAATACCATCTGAAGAGCATTGGGATCATCTTCAACCACCTCAAACTCTTCCTCGATAATCGGTTCAAGCTCCGGCTCTTCCAAAGGTTCCGCCAACATAATAATCTCTGGTGTCGGTGTCGGATCTGCTGTTTCGGGCGGTGCTGTTGTTGGGTCTGGCTCAGGTTTTTCCAATATCTCCCCTGTTTCGGTGATGATGACATTGTCACCTTTGCTTAATTCTTTCTCAGGGGTATTCGGAAAATTGCCACAGCCCCATGCACCCATCATCAAAATGCAGGTCACTAATAGTAACGATATTAATTTTCTTCTTTTGAAATGAAGGTTTCCTTTCATTGCTAATTCACCACTGCCTTTCTTTTATGTATCCGGATAACGGCGGCTATGCCGTAATACGGGGACTGAGGTAAGACTCCATTTCCTCTGCTGTTATATACTATCACATTAATTTATTTCTATGTTACTTTCACGGGAATCTTAAGTTTTCTTCCGTTATCCTTAACCAAATCTTAATAACTGTCTTATCTATATAATATTCCGTTTCCTTTCTGTTCATACATAGAACATATTTATGGAACATGTCACTTTTTACCACGTATCAGGGAAGCCTATAATGATGCAACTATTTTGTCCATTTTATTCTTCTTCCTTTACAGTTACCGAATTTACTTTATAATATCTAGACATTGCCTGGTTCCGCCAGTCCTCGCTGTCTGCTGTAATATCATCAAAATAAAGCAGTTCCGGCAAAACCGGCAGCGGCTCAAGCCGGACATCCTCATCTTCGCCCGCCGCCTTAAGAAGCGCGGCACGCCCCTTAAGCACTTCCCCGTACTCTCTTGCACTGCCGTTGGCAAGATCGGTAAGAGCGGAAGAATAGGCAAAATAATGCGGCTCCGGGATCATGCTTAAAACAGAGCCGAACAGCAGAAAAACCCCGCAGGCCAGCAAGACCGTTATCGTATTGGGAGAAAACCGGCGGCCTTCTTCGGCGGTCACCGGTGCTAGTCTTCGGCGCACCCATCCGGTCAGATAGCCGACATTTAAGGTCAAAAGAAGAAGGTATATTACATAAGCCAAAGCCTGTATCCTTTCGGCACTGATATTACCTATCGCATAAAGCGGCGGTGTCAATGTCGCGGACAAAAGGCAATAACTATAGACAGCCACAAGAACCGGATAAGGGAAAGTAAAACCGGTCTGGCCAGCTGCTTTCCAGAACAAGGGGATTAACGCGATGATCATTAGCAATACCACCCAGTTGGTCCAATCGGACAGGGCATACTCCAAAGCATAATGAAAAGAAATCAAAATAGCCTTTATCTGTCCCATCCCGGTCACGCCGGCTAGGCGCACGCTATGGCCCGGGGCCAGGACACTGGCAATAAATGCAACGAAAAAACAAGCCGGCGGAACAAACATACTCCGCTTTATTTTCCCTTTCTTAACAAAGACGGCCAGAACAGTTACCGTAACCAAAATTATCCCGATCACTAAAGCTGTCATATAATTTCCGCCCCCGGCCAAGATACCCATGACGGAAGCCATAGCCAAATTCCATGTGCGCTTCCTTTTTTTATGTTCACATGCGGCTGAAATCAGCCCGCCCAGCATAAAGATCCCGGCACTGTTTAAGAAGATGTAGTTCACTGACCCGCAGAACCAGTAAAATGCCTCTGTTCGTCCGACCATGCACTGAACCATGACGAATAAGGTAATCATGCTGATACTGTGACAGAGATATTTATCTATTTGCAGAACTTTAACAAAACAGGCATGAAAAAGGTAGATGGTAGAAAGGCTGAGCATTGCCAGCATCACCCAAGTTGTCAGGAAATACCATTCCTCCCCAAAGACACCCGGATGGATAGACATGAAAAAAATCGCCGAAAAATTTCCCATCCAATTAAAATACTTATCTGCTGCTGTCAGTGCCGCCTGCCAGACCGTCACAAACAGGTTTCCCGATTCTGAAAAAGCGTGGTGAACCGTTTCCCCGATGGAATAATCATCAGCACTTGGATAATTATATCTGGCTATGATCAGCAGCGGAATCAGGCTGACTCCATACAGAACTGTCAATAACCGGCAAACTGCCTTTGGCGTGATATATTTGGCCGCTGCTTGTGACAACTTTTCCTTCATGTTATCTATTCCTTTCGATAATAATCTAAAAACCAGCGGGCAAATAATTTCAGCCCCGTTTCAATATCCGTTTCCGGCCGGAAGCCAACATCTTTTTGCAGGTCGGTAATATCTGCATAGGTCTGATATACATCCCCTGGCTGCATCGGCAAATATTCCTTGACTGCTTTTTTTCCCAGGACACTCTCCAGCACTTCAATGAAATACTGCAGATTCTCCGGTTTATTGTTACCGATATTATATATTTTATAGCTTGCTCCCTGCAAATCTTCTGCCGGCGGCTTTGACAGAATCTTCTCCATGCCCCGGACAATGTCATCGATATAGGTAAAATCCCGGAACATATCGCCATTATTATAGATCTGGATTGGTTTTTCCGACATGATCTTTTCGGCAAAGCTGAAATATGCCATGTCGGGTCTTCCCATCGGGCCATAAACGGTGAAAAAACGCAGGCCGGTAACCGGGATCCGGTATAAACGGCTGTATGAATATGCCATCAGTTCGTTGGATTTTTTCGTTGCCGCATATAGGCTGACCGGGCAATCCGTCGGGTCATCCGCAGCAAACGGCACTTTCTCGTTGCCGCCATATACGGAGCTGGATGACGCATAAATCAGATGCTCTACCGGATATTGGCGACATGCTTCCAAAATGTTGAAAAAACCCACAACATTAGACTGTATATAGGCTTGCGGGTTGTCAATGCTATATCGGACACCGGCCTGAGCCGCCAGATTAATCACAATATCGGGGCGGCATCGGGCAAATAATTCATTAAGGCCCTGGGCATCCGCAAGATCCCCTAAGACAAAGTTAAAATGATCAAAGCCGCTTAACTGATCTAACCGTTCCTGCTTAAGTGACACGTCATAATAACCGTTCATATTATCTAAGCCTGTCACCGTCGCTCCGGCAGTCAATAGTTTCCGGGAAAAATGATAGCCGATAAAGCCCGCCGCTCCCGTAACCAGATATTTTTTATTACTGTCAATCATTGCCGGTTTTCCTTTCTTTATCTCATGACAATCCTATCAACATAAATCATGATAATACCCCACACCCGCATTCAGGAATTGTCAGGAAAACGCTGATGCATCAGTGTTTCCTTAGAATGTAACTTCCCCGTCATGAGCAATCAATGATGCGGAAACAATATTTTCGATACCCATCAGTTCCGATACCAGCAAGGCTTCCTCCTTCACCTTAACCTCAATGGCCATGTCAAGGTGATCTTTTGTCAGGTTCCTGGCCTTCACCTTATAGAGCGAACAATATTTTTCAATCACATCCGTAATCTCCGCTTCCATTTCAAAAGTACTGGAATTGACTAGCAAAATCTGCGGGGCTTTGGCAATGGGAAGCCAGTCGGCCACCAGGACACCGCATGTCAGCACGATGGAGGCCACCACCGCGATTACGGCAAAGCCGGCACCGCATACAATGCCGATGCTGATCGACCAGAACAAAAAAACCAGATCCATCGGATCCTTTATCGCAGTACGGAAACGCACAATCGAAAGCGCACCGACCATACCTAGTGAAATAATGATGCTGGATTGAATGGTCAGGATGATCGCTGCCGTTAAAATAGCCATGGCCGGCAGAGAAATATTAAAGTTCTTACTATAGAATGCTTTGCGGTTGATCAGCCGGTACAGAATAAAAATATAGGAAGATAACAGGATCGTAATGAGCATGCAGACCACAATGGAATTTACCGACAATGCCTGTGACGCATAACCCTCCAAAAAAGACCGCTTGAAAATATCCATAAAACTCATATTCTTATCCCTCCATAGGTATTGTATTTTCGGCACAGGTAGTATTTCGAGAAACTGTTCCATTGCAATAAATCAAGGTGGATATGATTCTTAATATAACCCGGCAGAAACTCGTCCCACTTTACTTCCATGACCGATGCGCCCGGTGGTAAGATCGGCCGGGATATCATGTAATCGTCAAAGAACCGGGACAGGTCGTTGGATGAAACGATATTTTCATCAAAAGTAATACGAACGTTGCCATTCCGCTCTATAAACGGATAGCGGACATATTCAACAATGACCACCGGACGCATCGCCTTGTGCTGCATCTCCGCAATCAGCGCCCGCTGTTCTGCCGTCATATCGGAAGATAGCTGAATGCCCCTTCCCGACATCATCTGCCGGCAGGTTGCTTCCTCAATCAGGCATGACTGCTTTAACGTCATTTGTCGGTTCTTGCTCTTTTTTTCAAGAACGATCCGGCTGGCGTCGGCATTATAAATACGGATGCGGTATTTCGACCGTTCCCCGCCGGTTCCGTCCTCATTTTCATAGAAGCAGCTATCCGTAGGAGAATCAAAATACAAGCTTCTCACCCGGTAATATTCCCGATCCCCTGCGTGAATATCGGTCTTCATAATCCCCCTGACCGTTGATTTTAACACGGCATTCTGCATCTGATCGATCGTATATTTGTATTCATGGCGGTATTTTCCCGGCTTTCTTTCACCCATATTATAAACCCTCATCCAGTTCCCGGATGCCTTCGCACCGAACCAGTTCCAATACCGCATATAAATCCCATTGACAATCCCGGATCGATACATATTGGTCCGCAGCAATCGCATTCTGCCCGGCTATCACTTTCAGGCTTCCTCCCTGTACTACCACCAGATCCTTGTCACTGTTGGATATAATCCCCGTGCCTTCACATTCTACTTCCACGGCACTGTCATAGATAATAACGCCGTCATTTCCCCTGATCGCATCTTCCTTTGCTTTCACGTAAAGATTGGCCGCAACGATCTTCAGCTGGTCTTTGGAACGCACGCCATCAGCCTGATAGCTATAGACAGACAGATTTCCGCTGCCGTTGATCGTCAGATCACAATTGCTGAAGACACTCGCCTGCCTCTGCCCTTCCTCGCGGAAGTCCCCGCTCAGCACATTGTTTGTTCCGTCCATTACCGTAATAATCACCTTAGCGGCATTTTTCACATAGACAGCAGCGCCATCGTTGGATTCTATGGTCACGTTATCCAAAAACAAATGAACCGTCTCATCCTCAAAGACATCGACGCATAGACGCCCTTCCTCAAGGTTACCGCTGATATAGTAATTCCCGGCCGCCAATATCGTCAGTACCTCTTGGTCATAAGCATAGCTATCTTGGATATTATCCTGTAAGTTACTCAGGTCAATCATTACCACCGGAGTATCCATATTCCCGTTCATGTCCGTGTCATAATCCTGGCCGGTCATTTCATATCGGCTCAGGCGGCTGCTTGTCACCGGAGTTATTTCTGCCGTTTCCGGCGTACCTACCGGCATGACGGCAATGTCGGCACAGCCAGACAATAAGAACGTACAGATGCCGGCCGCAGCACTTAAAAATAATTTATATTTCATTTCGCGCATCCCCATTCCCCAGAATCCGTTATGATAATCATCGCTGACAATTCTGAATGTTCTTTTTCCTATGTCTCCTGCCAGTATATTTATTCATATACCATAGCATAGTCAGTTATAATCTGCAATATAAACTATAGTTACCTTCTTGTGCAACAATGTGATAGTATGTTTCCAGGATACCTTCTACACAGTTATCTTCTTCCGTACTCATAACCAGTATCCATTTGGCTTTGGCACTGCCAAATTCCTCAATGATGAGCCTGCGCAAGTCTTTATTCACAGATGCCTGGGCATCCTGATGGTGAAAATAAGCATAGTAAGGCACGATATCATAGCGCAGATAAATATCTGCTTTGACATTATATGCCACAAAGGCATCACGGTCTGTTTCCGGAATCTCAGAAAGCAGCTGGGCATATTCCGGTTCGCTGCCGGCAACCGCCCAGGAATCACGATAAACCGTAAAGGCTTGATATGCTATTACCAGAAACAGGACGGCCGCTAATAATGCCCTGGCTTTTTCCCGGTATTTTTTTAAATCGGTACATACTGCCGCAACAGCCGGTAAAAAAGGTGTTGCTATCATCATATAATGATAAAAAGCATACCTAGTGAACAGATAGGCCGTCATTAGGATGCCCACCGTCAAAAAATAAAATGCCAGTTCTTTTTTCTTCTTTATGATAGCCATGATGCCGGCAATCATTAATCCATAACTGCAAAGATGGGCAATCATTACATGTGACCAGCCAACCAACGAACGCGAAGTACTCCACCAGAAGTTGCTGACCGACTCCGCCGCCATGATATTCTGTGCAATGGTTCCGTAGTACATCTCATAGAGCGCATCTTGCATATGAAAATAAATAACAAACGGCAGAGCGGTCAGAAATGATCCTGCCAAAACGGCCAAGGTATTCTTACCGACATTTCTCCATCTTTTTTCTCGTATCAAAAGGCACAATATAACCAGAATACCGCTACAAAGCCCTACGGCATTAGTCATCCGCGTTAACACACATAAGGAAAAGGTCACGCCATACCACACCCCCCACTTATAATCATGATCTTTTCCTTGCCGTCCATAGCTTGACATGTATTTCAACTGTGCATAGGCGGAAAAAACCAGAAACGGAAAAACATATTCTTCCGTCAGGTTTCCCCCCTCATAGCTAAGAGACAGAAAACCCAAGGTAACAAAAGTCCAGCAGACGGATGAGCGTTTTTCAAAATAGATACTGCATATCTTATAGATACCAATCAGACTGACAAAAAGACTGATGACCTGAACCACTGCAATGCCTTCCCTGGTTCCGGTAATAAAATAACCGATGGCATCAACCAGAAAAATAAAAGGTCCCTTGTGATCAAATAAGTCCCGATATGGTATCTTTCCTAGTTCCCAGTATTTCCCGATAACCTGAAATATCGCTGAATCAGATCCATAACTCGCATAAAGCGGTGATGTACTGACGGAAAAAAACAGGACAAAAACAAATGCCCCCAACAAAAATAATGCATAGATCAGATATTCTTTCATTCCCACTGTTTTCTTAATATGATTCATTTTTCCATTTTCCTTTTCCTATTAATCCTTTTCCTATTAATTTACTCCTTTTCTTATAATTCCTTTTCCGACCTAGCACTAATAGCGTTCCTTTTCCTGAAATATTTTATCCAAGCTTTATTAACCCTGATTGCTATGTCATGATACCCCAGTACCGCATAAGGGAAAATAATAAAATAATATACTACTGTATACTGTCCCTTAGCTTCCCAAAAACTATGAAATAGGAAGCCTCCAATAAAGACTATGGCAAAAATAAGCTGTTTCCCGCTTAATCGGGAACGAAGAAACAAAAACAAGACCACCCCCATAAGAGATAAGCTTTGCAAAACGTTACATAACTTAACAAGCAAATTATTTACATTTCCAGATAATGCCGATTTTACGAGTCCCGACTGCTCCACCCTGGATTCGCATATCGTATAGATCCAAAAACACTGAAAAGTCGGGTTGTTCCACTGGGTCGCGTTTTTTTGATATAAAAAGCTGATAAATTCTTTGGGATGTCTTATTTTATCTTTCAAGATATCTTTCAATTCTTCTTGCATAACCGTATTTGACTTATTATAGTCACATTCCAGTTCATTATATTTCGACATGACGTAACCATTAAACCAGCCTGGACCTCTGTAACTGTCATTGCTTAATCCCATTACAATATAACCGCTTTGCGGCACCCCTTTTGAGATCGGTACACCAGAAATACTCTCAAAGCCTATATCAATAGCTTTCATTCCCATAGCATAGACCACAATGATGATAATTGGCAGGATCAATTTCACCGGCCTGAAATCAGTCATCATATCTAAGAGCAGCATCACAATAATAGCTACGACAAATATAAGGGCATTGGCTTTGGCACAGACAGACAGCATGGAAAAGAACGCTGCCAGCAAAGAATGCTTCCAGCTAAAGTGTTCCAAACAGCATAAACAATAGTAAATAGCCATAACGGCAAACATCAGGCTCATAATAGTACCGTAAACAAAAGCAATATACATATTGAACGGTATGCACAAAACCATTCCCAACAGTATGCTGGTTCTGTCACTGTCTGGAAATAACTGTTTGAATATCCTGCCAACATAAACCATAACAACTGCCAGAAAAAAAACATTAAGCAATTGCATAAGCAAAAAATTATTTTTGCCGGCTATTTGAAACAAAAGATAATAGATTAAAACGATCGTCCGCTGATGCGGATATCTTTGCATATATCCATATTGATGAAATTCTTCATTAATATGCTCTATTAAGTCCGAAGCAATGCGAACCAAATCTCCTTGGTCAACTGTCGGTATTATCTGTGTCATCGCTATCCAGATGATTCCAGCTATCATCCCTCCTGCCAGCAGCAGCACATAAGTCTTAGGATGAAATCGAATTGCCTTATACTGCAACAAGCTCACCGCCGCGATAAATACCAATAAAAGGATTATATGAATCCACCACTTGTCTTTATTGATATGATTGGCTTCATGAATATCTGTTACCGCACTTAAAAAAATGCTTTTTATCCATATGTAAAATATCAATAGCCCAAAAAGAATTTTTATAAAGACCCCTGCATAAACGCTAATTTTTTTCATTTGTACTCTCCCGAACAGACTTCTTGGTCTTGTTGTTAACCCCCCTCCTCATTTTTAGTATTTTGAAACGAATACAGGCTATATCCCACACACAGCGGCAATGCCGCAAAGAGGGCATATACATATCGGAAATCTCCATACCGGGGAGTTGCCAGCAGAAGTGACAGGATGATGCCCAGCAGCGGCATAAACACTGCGATCTGTTTCCTGTTAATAATGGCTGTCAGAATGCCGAATAAAATCACATAAGTAAACAGGGCAAGACTACCTACCACATGGAAACCATCCAGACAAAGCTTTAGCAGTTTTTCTAAAAAAGCTAATATTCCTTCCGGCAGCTTGCCGTCTCGATAAATGCTGATCTGGTTTTCGGTGATAAAGGTTTCGTGGTAAATCCAGTCATTTTCTTTGTGATGCCAATATCCCTTGGTCTGCTCAATAAAAGCTTCTACATAATAATAAGGATATTTTAATCCGATATCCAGATATATTTTTAGAAAATCTCCCCCCTGTTCTCTGATCACATCCCTGTTTCCTTTTGCACGTATCAGCCTCTTCATCGGATCCGATGTATGGCTTTGATAAGTCTCTGATACTTCGGCCAGATCCACGACCTGCTCCAGTTTTTTAATCGCCTGATCCGGCAACTCACCTCCCTTCGCTACTACACAGGCAATCTGCTGAATCGGAATGGATAGGGATTCTATGATATCCGGCTGGATGACATTCATAGAAGGCAGCAACACTGACTGATAACCAAAGTACAAGCTCAGAACTAATAAGGACAGCGCAACTATCTTATTACGGAATTTGGGGAAATAAAAGGCCATAAAAGGTATCGTAAACAGCCAGGCAAAAATACCATTGCTGCGGAACAGACAAACCAGGGTACTAAATAAGCCAAATTGGATCCAGTGACTGACAGAGGTTCTGTTATCCTGATAATCCTGCGCAAGCTCCAGGATATTTACCATAAATAAAATGACAAATACGGCAAACGGTATATCCTTCCACATTGTTATGGAGTAAATGCCGTTGAACGGGCAAAATGCTAAAAATAGTAAGCTGATAACCCTTATGATGCGGGGAATGCCAGACAGCCGCAGCCAGACACCTATCTTAGCAAAAGCTGCTGCCAGCATCAGCATCGATATCCCCGAGTAGACAGCTACTCCGCTGTTGGCATTTCCGCCGACCGCATAACCTACTTGGTAACAGAGCGCGATAAGTCTTGTATGGATCCAGGGATGATGATTACTGGAAGGCAGTTCTCCGATTACCTGCTGTACCTGAGAGATCGAATCACTGCTTAGTACACCGGGGTAAAATGCCAGAAAATAAGGCAGCCATGCTACTATAAATAATGCGATATATGATATGTAATATTTAACTGGCTTATTTTCACCTTTTTGATTGGATATTTCATAAGTGTCGAGACGCTTTTTTATAAGCTGATACAGTGATGTAATAAAACTCCTCCAAACCGGATACCAGCCCAACATACTGATGAATGTGCCTAGCACTACTCTTTTTCCGGTATGATCCAGATAATCCGATATCTGGATCAGATTCCCCCATGCCATAAAGCAGCTAAATAAAATAGAAAATACGGATATGACAAGCCGGGTTCTTTTTTCTTCCCGCTCATTAACCATAAAAGTCACAAAGCATATGGCTGCAGCAATCCATCCGGTGACAGACCAGACTGATAGTTCCTTCTGTAACTGCAAACCTGGTACCATTAGCAGGCACAAAGCAAGATTTGCCGCTAACGAACGAATGGTAACTCTTTTCCATCCCCGGAAGCTCCGGCATAGATACAAAACTACTGTGCCGACTCCGGCAGTTATTACTAATGCTTTAATCGGCACATGATTAATTCCTTCGCCCCCCCACATGGCAAGGCGAGCATGGCAAACAACAAAGACCATCCCGCCGATGATTCCACCAGCAATCGCCATGCCGAGAATCACCATTGACCGGTATGTTGCTTTCTCAGATTTTCCTTTTGTTATCCCCTCTTCTCCGCTTTTCCCCTTTTCTCTGATCATCCATAAAAGCAATGGCAGTACATAAACAAGTACTGTATCATTATAAAAGTGACCTTCAATGGCTAGCACTAAAGCCTCTGTAGTCGCCAGAATGATAATCAACGATATTAAGGGCCTTTTAAAAAAAATATTATCGACTAACTTAACACACTTCATCATAAATAATTATGCTCCTAATTGTTTTTTCCACTGCCATTGTATCACTGCTCCAGGAAAATAGATAATAAAATACAAGAATTTATTATCTATTTGTCTGCCGGCTTCGATGGCCCGGAGCCCGGCAAAGCGAGAGTAAATAATATATAAAAGAAGCATTTTTATCCTGACTTTGGCACATACGCGCCGGTCATTCATAAACAAGGCCGACCGCAGCATCATTCCTCTGGGCGAACGCACCTTCATGGTTCTTCCGGTTCTGGTCAGCCCGCCTTCTTGGTAATCACAGATATATATCCCTTTGTTAATGTGAACCATATTATATTTTTGGGACATTGCTATCCAGACGGCATCCTCCGGCATGAATTTTTCTCCCGGATACTCTGGAAACGGATATTCTTTTAAGACAGCCGTATAAAAAACTTCTGCTTTATCGCCGCCGATATTGCCATTGATCCGAATGTCCACATAATTCGCCACCTGTTCATCCTGGCGGAAATATGCGGTGTTCACCTTGCCGTCCGAGCCGTGACGTAAAAATGAAAATCCGCAGAGCTGTTCTTTTGAACGGCTGCCTTCATATTTATCGGCATACTGTAAAACCGTTGTGACCGCATCTTTTGTCAGATAGTCGTCACTGTCTACGATAAAGGTAAGGTCTGCCTTAATCATGCCGATTCCGGCATTTAATGCCGTATGTTTGCCGCCGTTTTCCTTCTTAAAATAGGTAAGCCTGACTTTATCCTGCCCGAGCCATTCCCTGACAAGCACTTCGGTTCCGTCCGTGCTTCCATCGTCAACGATCAGCCACGAAAAATCTTGGCAGCTCTGCTCTTTCAGGCTTTGGTAAAGCTTTCCTAAAGTACCCGCCCGATTATAGGTGGGCGTAATAATAACCAGTGAACCGCTGATATCCATCGTTATTTTCCTTCTCTGCTTTTTTCCAAAATCCGGATTACACTATTATAATACCGATCAAACTGAAACTCCCTTGCCACATGTTCATAAGCCTTGCGTCCCATTTCTTTTAGGCCTTCGCGGTTCCCTATCACTAGCTCAATTTTTTCTGCCAGGTCTTCTACTGACCGGTCCCGGAACACATAGCCGGTTTCGCCCGGGATGATATAGCTTGCCGTACCGTTATCCGACCCTCCGATCGCCGGCACGGAAAAGGCCATGGCTTCCAGATGACTGACTGCGCCCGGCTCCCCTGTGCTGGGTATGACAAAAAGATCTGTTTTGCGGTATTCCCGATTCACTTCTTCCTTCGTCAGATTATGATATAAAGTGACCATGTCTGATAGGTCATTCTCGCCAATATACTGCTTTAGCTGTTCATAATACTCTTTATGAAAGCCGTTGGACAGTTCCCCGGCTATCGTAAGCCGGATATCCGGATATTTCTCCCGCAGAGCTGCTGCTGCCTGAAGGATCAGGTAATGATTCTTTCGCGGCTGATACTTGCCGATGGCAAAGATATTGATTTTACCATCCTGAAAATATGCCCTTTTATGCGGCGGAACCTGCGGTTCCATCAGATAAGGAGCAAAAAAAGCATCCTTATCCTCCGTCTTTCCTTCCAGTTTTGTTCCGATGGTCAGGGAAGGCGTGAGCCGGTACTTCGGTGTCAGCTTTCTGACGATCCGGTGCGGCAGATCCTGCACAGGCGGCTCTCCCCACACGGGATTCATTACATAAAGACAGGCAGGAATATGGTAATGCCGGCATAAAGCATAAGTACAGATGGAATAAAGCGAGCGCTCTCGCATAATAACGATATCCGGCCGGAATCTCCTGATCTGGGCGGCCAGTTTCATCAGGGGCGGAAAACCGCATTTTACCTTGAGATCAACCGCCGCCGGGTTAGAGCGGGCGATGATTCTTACATAAATAAAATCAAAGAAACGGTAAAGCAAAGAATAGCCGATGACAACCGGGGTGATTTCCGTATAATCTTCGATCCGGCCGGCATACTGGCTTAAAAACAGTACTTCATCGCCATGTTGCTTCCAGCCCCTGACAATCGCGTTCTGATTGGTGTGATATCGGTGCGACATATACATTACCTTCATACTTTATCGCCTTTCTGCCGCTTTCAGCATCTGATCGGCGATCTTCGCCACGGAATATTGCTCACGTACTTTAGCGGCATTCTGCGACATCCGCCGTCTCAGCTCATCATCGCCGGCTAACCGGCACATGGCTTCTGTCATTGCTTCGGTATCGCCTACCGGCACCAGCAGTCCGTTCACTTCCGGTTCGATATAAGTGCGGCAGCCTCCGATCGGGCAGTCGGTGGCAATGACCGGAAGACCCAATGCCAGAGCCTCCACCATGGAATTGGAGACTCCTTCATAATTGGAAGAAAGGACAAAAATGCTGCTTTCCCGGATATCCCTGTCCACATGCTCAGAAAATCCATGAAATATCACCGCTTCCGATAGCCCCAGCTGCTCGGCAGCTTGCTTTAATTCCGCCTCCAAAGCCCCCTTCCCATAAAAATGAAGGCTATAATCGGGAAACTGCTGGCTGAACCGTTTAAATGCCGCAATCATCATATGCTGGTTTTTCACCGGATGGAGTCGGCCGGCAGTAACAATCGATTTTCTCCTTTCGCCTTCATATACCGGAGCAAGATCGGCAGACAGGGGATTGCCGATGACACAGGCCTTTTTTTGAATGCTTCGGGGAAAGCACCGGATCCCGTCCGCTGTCTGGCAGACTAAACGGGTGGCAAAGCGGTAAAAAAAGTTACGATATGGTTTATGATCGCAGCTTAGCGGATCCGTCCTTTCCGACACCAGCATATCACGTTTCATAAAAAGGGTCGATAATACGATATAACCGGTACCGAAGGTACTGAAGGAAAGTATTTTACAGCCTTTGTTCTGCTTAAAATACTGGCGCATTTTTAACAGGCGCTTGAAGCGTACCGTAAGCTTGCCATCGGAAGGCATGGCCGCACTGAATCTTTCGACGCGGCTGTCCAGCGGGTAGGCATAAGTATTGCCGGCAAAGGTGAGTATCCCTACCGCCAGTCCTCTTCGTACATATTCATTTGCCAGTAACGTAATAACCTTTTCGGTTCCCCCGCCATCCATGTCGGGAACTACAAAGACTAATTTAGAGAATCCTTCCACGCTGAACCCATCCCGTACTCGAATCATTTATAAATCCACTTCTTACTTGATCACCCTTCTGACCTGCTGCAGGTACTCCGTATATCCAGCGGCCCGGTTTTCCTCTTCCGTAACCAGGCCATGCTTTGCTAACGGCAGTTTCTGATCGGTTCCCTGTAAATACCACTCATATTCCATATCAAGATTACCGATGTCGATCACGCGATAGCCTTTTAAAAACAGTTCCTCAGCCAAGAATTTGGCAGTAATTCCTACCGACAGCAGAAACAGCCTATCCTTAGGATAGCTTTCGCAGGCTTTTAAGATACTGTCAAATGACTGCATGGCATTGCTTGGCGGACAGAGTATCCTTTCCACGCTGGCAGCGGCAAGGAAGAGATCATTGCCCGCACCGCTATGGCTTTTCATTCCTTCCACTATCACAATATCTTTATTATCCCATATCATTTTTATTTTATCGATCCACGCTTTACAGGGCTGTTTATCCTGAAACACATAATAGAAACGGGAAAATGAGGTGTTGGCATATATTCTGCTTCGGTTACAGTAACGGTTATAGAGCCGCCGGCAAAATAAAAGATGCTCCTTCCAGAATCTGCGGCTCTGTTCCTGATAGCTTGCAACGCCTTCAAAAATATCTTGCAATGAAACCATCAGGCCATCATACGGATAAGCCAATATGCGTGTCAGCCCGGCCTTAATTTCCTCGGTAGTCTGCTGCAGCTTAATGTCATTGCCTCTTAATACCGTGATTTCACCGTCACCAAAGCGAACCAGGCTTTTTTCCGAATGTAGCAGTTCATCAATCGTTTCCTCTACCGTCATGACCTTAATATGATTTTTAAAGAGTTTTTTCCGATATAAAAAGTCATATAGATCGGCTAAGATGGCTTTTATTTTATTTTTAATTGTGGTTATCGGTTCATTTATCATTTTTAACCCCGTTATTTTTTATCTCTGTTATTTTTATCTCTGTTATCTTTATCCTAGTTATTTTTATCTTCGTTATCAGTTTGATAGAGCAGTATCAGCTTTTGGCAATATTCCTGGACGGTATCAAATTCAACCGACCGGCAGTTTTCCGTATATCGTTCCAGCCGCTCCCGGTCGGCCCATAAGGCGGATATTTTTTCCGCAAGTTCCTTATCGTTCCCGCCTGCAAACAGCTCCCCCGTAACGCCTTCCTCCAAGAGTTCCGGCGTCCCTCCGAGCGCAGAACCAATGACGGGAGTACCGCAAATCAAGGATTCCATAACGGTAAACGGACAGTTTTCATAGCACTCCGACGGAAATATGCTGAAACGGGCGGCGGCAATCGCTATAAACAGCTCTTTTCCGCTCAAAAAACCCATGTTCTTGATATTGCTGCCGGAAGCGATTGCTTCCGCATAAGCTCCGGATCCGGCAAAACAAAAGGGGATATCGGGCAGCGCAGCGCACGCCTTCAGCAAGGTCGTGATGCCTTTTTCCGCCGAATATCTTCCGAAATACAGTACGTAATCCTCTTTTACTGTCGGCTCCTGCTGCTGCTGATCAACAAAGTTAGGCATTACCATCGTCTTATTCCGTAAGACCGGGTCGGTATCCAGCTTTTTCTTTAGAAAATTACTGGGACAGATAATCGTATCGATTTTATCATAGGTCCGCAAGCGCTTATAAAGTATCGCTTCCACAGCCCCGATCAGGCTTTTCGCCCGCGATCCGTGGATACATTTATTTCTTACACAACATAAGCTCCCGCTTTCAAGACACTGGCTGCATCTTTCGCCGGTTATCGGATTCTGCATCAAATGATTGGGACACACCAGCTGGCTGTCATGAGCGGTATAGATAATTTTGATAGTTCGTCCCGATGCTTTGGCATATTTCTTGATTTCATAGAGAATCGAAGGGGTAAGCTGAAAATTAAAATTATTGAGATGAACGGCGTCCGGCTGGAACTGATCAAGAACGGGGCGGAGCTTCCGCCTTGCCGAAGCGGAATAAATGACCGTAAGGGGATAGATCAGTTTCCGCAGTTTTCCCGTATGAAAGTCCATGTCGGCCGTGTAGCTCCCGGCTTGGTTGCCCACCAGCCGCCCTTCATGCTCCATGCCAAAATACTGAACCTCATGCCCCATCTGCTGAAGCTGTTCACCGACCTTAAAAATATAGGTCTCCGACCCGCCGTTGGGGTGAAGAAACTTATTGACAATCAAAATCTTCATGTATCAACCCGCTTTTTCCTGATAATTAGCCAGATAAACCGAAAGTTAGTGTAAATATAACGTTTGAATAATCTCCGGGGATCCTGAAACAGGCGAAAAAGCCATTCCAGACACCACTCCTGCATCCAGCGCGGCGCCCGCTTGACGGTACCGGCGTGAAAGTCAAAAGCGGCCCCGACGCCGATCATGATCCCCCGGAACATTCTTTCATGGCGATACATCCATTTTTCCTGTTTCGGGGCTCCCAGGCCGACCCAGATATAATCGGCATCAGCAGCCTTAATCTGTCCGGTTGCAAGCTGATCTTCCGCTTCGGTCAGTTCCCGGAAAGGGGGCGAATACATTCCCGCTATCCGGATACCCGGATAACGGGTTCTCAGTTTTTCCTCCAGCATCTGTAAGGTCTGCTCGCTGCTGCCGTAAAAGTAGTGGCTGCGGCCTGTTTTAAGCGATTCTTCCAATAAACGCGCCATCAGATCCGGACCGGCCACCCTTTGCGCCTCACGGAACCCCCGGATGCGGCACAGCAAAGACAACGGCTTTCCATCCGGTATCGCCATGGCCGCATGGTTCTGGATCTGGCGATAGGCCTCATCATCATAAGCCATCACCGCTGTATGTACATTGGCAACACAAATATATTCCCCGCCGTAATTCGCTAAACCGTCAGTCAGGTAATGTACGGTCTCTTGCATATCGGTTACAGCAATGTCTGTTCCCAATATATTATTGTGTTTCATCGGAATATCCTTTTTCATGCCGACTCCCATGCAAAACTTTTTTCTTATCCCTCATAACGATCTTGCCATCCTCAACTTCAAAGATGACGTCAACGTTCCTGATCGTTGATAACCGATGCGCAATAATGATCATCGTTTTGGTTCCCTGAAGGTTTTCTATCGATTCCATGACCGCAAGCTCCGTATCATGGTCTAACGCTGATGTGGCTTCGTCTAAGACAAGCACTTCGGGATCATGATAAAGTGCCCGGGCAATCCCGATTCTTTGACGCTGCCCGCCGGAAAGACGCACCCCGCGGTCTCCGACAAAAGTATCCAGGCCGTCAGGGAGTTCTTCGATAAACTCAAATAGCTGCGCTTTCTTAACGGCTTCTATCACCGCCTCTTCCCTAATCTCGTCTTCACAGATGCCAAACGCAACATTATTGCGGATGGTATCATCCGACAGATAAATCACTTGCGGGATATAGCCGATCTCTTTATGCCAGGTATCCATATTTTTATGAATGTTTAATCCGTCCGCCTCAACTTTGCCGTAACTGGGCGAAAGCAAGCCCAAGATAATATCCGCCATAGTGCTCTTTCCGGCGCCTGAACTTCCGATGAAAGCCACGCTGGTTCCTTTTTTTATCTCAAAATCAGCCCCGTCGATGACCATGTCCTCCGAGTCCGGATAATGATACCTGACATTCTTGATTTTAATACTGTCGGTAAACTTCCATTCTTCATCCCTGGTTCGGTTTTCTTCGCGGAGATTTTCTACTTCCTTCAGGTCATGATAGATCAGTTCAATGGAAGGCGCCGCATACATTACATTGGTCGAATGTTCGTTAATCCGGCCGACCGACGGCAATAACCGAAATGCAGCTACCGCGAATACAGCCAGCTGGGGAATAAACTCTTCAAAATCTTTTTGCCCATAGAGCAGTTTTACTATTACTGCCGCCAATAAGCCCGTCATGCTGAACATCTCGACAAAATACTTGGGAACTACCCCAAGCAGCCGGCTTACTTTTAGTCCATGTGCGTATTTTTTAAAATAATCGCGGTAAGAATCAATGAAAAATGTTTCCCGGTTCAGGATCTTGATTTCTTTAATGCCGCCCAGGGACTGATTCATCCACTGGTACAGCTTCCCCTTATACTGCTGGCTCTTCCTGCCAAGGGTGGTGGAAAACTTTCTTGATATCAGAAAGAAAGCGCCGATACAAAGAACCAGCAAGATAACGACGATAACGGTAATGGACTGACTGACATCGAATAAATAGATTCCCAAGGTTATACATACCGTGATTTCTACCAGCAATTCCATCGCGTGGATAATGGCCTTGGTAAATAAATCAGCATCTTCCTGCATGCTCCTTTGCAAAACAGCAATATTTTTATTGAGATGAAACGTATACGGCTCCTTCATATAAGCTTCCAGCAGGCCGGTGGATAATTTCATCTGCGTCTGATAGGAAAATCGATAGATAATATTTTTTTCAATGATAAGATAAATATTCTTAACAACATAAATAGCTATGATACAGCCGGCCAAGGCCGCCAGAAAATATTCCGCTTGGCCAAATCCCAAGTAGTCATAAAAAAACATCAGGTAACGGTCTTCATAGATCTGGGAAGAATCCATCAAGACTTCTATAAACGGCATAAAAAGTGTTACACTCAGCAGTTCCAGAAAGCTGCCGATAATAATCATCACGATCAGGATTCCGATCTTGATCTTTTCTTTCCTTGAAAATATGCAGTTTAATTGTCTCAGCATCTTTCGCTCCTTTACATTATCAAAAGCAATTATGGGAATCCATACAGCTCAAGGGTCTGCTCCGTCATTTTTTCCCAGCTGTATTTGCCACATATATAGTCGGAAGCCGTATTTTTATAAGCAGCTACCAGCTGTTCATCCTCAATCAAGGTCTTAAGCTTCTCCCTTAAGTCTTTCACTTCTCCCTTTTTAAAGACCGCTGCTTTATCGCCGGTCACCTCAACGTTTTCGGCGATGTCGCTGACCAGGCAGCAATTCCCGTAACTCATCGCCTCCAATAAGCTGATCGCCATCCCTTCCGTATCGCTGGGCAGCACGAAACAATAAGCATTGGAATAGAGTTCCTCCAGTACACGGCCCTGTACAAAGCCGGTCATTATGACCCTGCTGTCGCGGCCAGCCTGTTCCCGAACTCTTTCCATATACTCAAAGGCATGGCTGCTGCCTCCGGCAATCACCAGCTTTTTGTCCGTCTCCAGGCCGGCAAAAGCTTCCAGCAAATAATGCAGGCCTTTTTCCGGCACCAGCCGGGCCAGAAATAAAATATAGCCATCCCTTTTAAGGCCGTAATATTCCATGATCAGCTTAACCTCCCGGTATTCCGGTTTGCTGATTCCGTTGGGGATGTAATGGGTATCCCGGCCATAGGTTTCCTTAAAATAAGCCTGCACATTGCGCGACAGGACAATGACCTCATTGGCCTTGCGGGCCGCCATTTTCTCTCCGAACTTTAGCACCCGGGAAGCAAAATTTCCCCATTTGGCCCGCTGCCAGTCGAGGCCATGGATGGTCGCGATAACGCGGATGCCGAAAAGCCGGGGCAAGAAGAGGGTGGCGCACGGACCCTCGGCATGATAATGGATTACGTCATAGCGGCCCCATAAGGCCCGCAGCGTTGCCAGCGTCGAATACACGATCGCATTCAGCTTGCCGTTCTCAAAAGTAGGAATCACAATAAGCCTAATACCTTTATAATAGCGGCTCTTTCCTTGCCGGTCATATTCTTTCCCGGAAACATGATAACCCGAACGATTATAGGCATCTACGGCATAGCCTTCTGCCACCAGGCGCTCCGACAGCTGGCCGACTACGACTTCCACGCCGCCCTCGCGGGAAGGGATGCGTTTCTGGCCGATCATAGCTACTTTATAGGGATTTTTCTGTTTCTTGTTTTTGTTTTGCATAGAATGCCGCATCCTTATTTAGTTCTTTTATTGATTAACTTTACCACGGTGCTTCCTGCCAAAAGAATAACCATACATGCCGCAAAAACAATAATAGTTGTTCCCAGAAAGCTGCGCACACTTTCGACGGTAACAATATTTCCGCTTACATATTCCATCGGCATAGCTGGATCCTTTGCTTCATTGCCCAATATCGCATAATCCTGATACTGCTCCTCTTCCGACTCGTCAATATAATGAAGTTCCTCCGAAACCGTATCACTAAAAATCCGCGGAACAATATAGCCTGTCGTAGCGAGGCCGGCAGCCAAGTGGTTTCTTCCGGCCAGCAGGCCGATCAGAAGACTGAATAAAAAAATGTATTTCCCGTAACTTCCTAACTGCTCTCTCATGCTGCTTTTGCATCGGCCCACCCAGCTTGTGTCAAATTTCCATGACCGTACTTTACCTTTGCGGCTATTCCTAAAAAGAAGTTCGCCGGCAAAAAGAAAGGACAGGTTCTTAAAAGAAGTATTGAATAAAAAAGGCTCGGTTAATCCGGCAAACAGGATACATAAGATAATGACGATCTCAATATTTCGCTGTTCTTTTCCATAGACATAAAGCAGCAGGCCATACAAGCCAATGATCATAGTAAACAGGACTATGCCGTAGGCCGTCAAGGCAAAGACATAGGCATTATCCAATGTGAGCTGGGCGGTAAAGATATCTTCCAGTCTGGTACCAAACAGGCTGAACCCTTGGTTCTGCAGAAAATAATGGGCAAGATACAGCCGGTCATTCAACAGCTTATCCAAGACCTGAAAAAGACGGTTGTCTGGCGACAAAACCAGCGGAAATACCAACGAAATGCCTACACAGGCAAGCAGCATTCCTTCTTCCAGGAACCGTTCGGTTTTCGATAGCTTGCCCCGTTTCTGTACATAAACTATGCCGGCCAGGAACAAGGCCACTACAGCAAAGCCAGTATAACTGACGGAGTACAGAAAGACAACACAGTTTCCTAAGAAAAGCAAGCAGACGGTTTTCCAGGTGATTTTGCTGCTGATGAGATATACAACATATACAATAAGTATGGCCAGAATCAAGTAAGAGATATGTAACACATTAGGATGTGAATAACCTAGCCCCCATCTGAAGATGCGACCAAGGCCTAACTTTTCATGAACTACATAAGGGGTATCATGCAGGCGGAAAAGGGAAATAAGTACCAGACCGCCAAAGGCGGCAATCCAGACGGCCAGTCCCACTTTAAAAACTCTCTTTATCGGGATGTCCTTCATACCGACAATCAGTAAGCCATAAAGGAACATTCCCTTGTCACCGGAAATCAGATAGGAAATACTGGTTAACCCCAGAATAAGCAGGATAATCACCAGTTCTTTCGCCCGGTACTTCGCCATGCACAGCTTCACCGCCATGCACAAAAGCGCCAGAATCAAAAACAGCTTGAATCCGGTCTGTCCGTCATATAAGCCAATTCCTTTCGCAAATAACAGCAAGCCGAAAAAGATATAATAAAGTATTTCTGATAATGTCAGCTCCATCGGTTCAGACATCTGTGACATTCTCCTTCTGCTCCTTGAAATTTTGCTATCCCTAACTGTCTTCCCATTCCTCTGTCTCCATCAGAGCCTTTCGGATCGCTTCCAGGTATCCATAGCCATTAATTTTATCCGGTTCCAGCATGGAGCCTTCGGCCCATTCATTCCAAGCCGCTATAAAGAGCATGTCCTTTTGATAGACTTCTCTGGCCCTTCTGATCTGTAGCTTCAGATATTTTTCGAACAATTCGGGGCTGGCATTTCTGACTACCAGACCGTGTTTCCCTTTTCTAGGTGTATTGTCCCAGCCGGAAAATGCTCCGGGAACCCTTTTTTCATCAATCGGCACCCGTTTTAAGATCTTTTCCCATAACTTACTATACTCCATAAATTCTAATTTGGAAACATCCATTTTGATTTTGATTTTCACCTTCCGTTGTATGAAGGACAAGAATTTATAGCCATACTGCCGAACCGCCATCGTCAGCTTACTACGGTAGTCATAAAAAGCATAGGCCGGCTGATGCTCAATGCCATATTGAAAACGGCTGTCATCCTTATTTTTCTTCATCCCATAATAATAATTCTGATAGGCAAAGGCAATTCCCGGAAAGCCCTCCTGAACAGCCCTTGCCTGCCAGTAATCCAGCATCTCATCTAAACGGTCAATATCTTCCGGATTAAATAGTAACAGCAGGGGCTTCTCATCAATGCCGATATAGCGGCTGTCCTTAAAAAAGGGCAGGAGATACTCAAAATGGGCTTCCCAGTCCTCCTTGCCGCCATAGGTCTGGGCGATCAGGGTGGAGTTATCGCCTCCCCATGAATCAGTCCAGCTATGATTCGCCCATGACAGGCAGAATCGCAGATCAATATCCTTATTTGACAACAGCAGTTCTACCGGACGTTCCAGCAATTTCCGGCCTTCAATCCAATAGTGATAGATACAGAAACCATAGATGCCGAATTGCTTGGCTAAGCCTGCCTGCCAGCGCAAAGTATCAGGCTCAAGCAGGTTGTAATAATGATCCATATAGGGTTCAACCGGCTGGTTATGCCCCTCATACAGCGGTCTGGCGTTTTTTACATTGGTCCATTCGGTAAAACCTTTTCCCCAGAAACGGTCATTTTCCGGGATCTCATGAAATTGCGGCAAATAAAATGGAATGATCTTCATAGTTATATATAATCCTTTACACTCACACTGGCAATAAGCCGGAGCGATATCTTGTCATCCTGCGTCTTGGTCACTTTAAAAACCGTTCCGTCAGCGATCTGGCCGACATCTTCAAAAATCTCTTGATACTGTAACTTAAATAAGGCATCGGCATGCAATATGAAAACATACTGATATTTTTCGTCCAGCTGGCTGCTCCATTCAGCCACGGTGACTAACGTTCCTTTGGAGCTTTTCGTCGTATGGATATTCTGCTTCAGATAATCGGTATGAACCGGAGCAATCGCGTTTAAAAAAACCAGGTTGGAATAGCCGCCGGAATCATTACAGATAAAATAAACATGATCCGACCTGTCGGCAAACCCGCGGAATGTTTCCGCTATTTCGTCATAGCCATAAAGGGCATCGGGATTGGATAGGCGGTCGACCGGCTTATAGTAAAAACCCTCTGCCGGTGTCACTATCATCAGAGCAATCAGCACTGCTCCTATTTTGTATTTTTTCGGATATAACTTTTTATTTTCCAACCCTTCAGCGGTTTCCGTCAGGGAAATGAACAGCAGGGAGATAAAAGCAATCAAAGCAGCCAGCAGATAAGTCCCATGGTAACGATAAAAAGAAGAAAACTGCGTCGGATGCGGGAGAATAAAAATATAGAAAAGCATCAAAAAACCAAAATATCCCGTGCTTCCTATCGTCAATCCCATCATCCCCCGGTACAGCCGGCTGGAATTGCTTTCTGCCCAGTTCTTTTTGTAGATCAGGTAAGAAAACAGCAATAATACCAATAGCACCCCGACAACCGAAAACGTCAAGGGACCGACATGATAAGCCGGACCACTGAAGACTTCCGTGACATAGCGCTTCATAATCGAATACTGACTTTCGGTTCCCCTTCCCGTCAAGAAATCCCCGAACTGTAACTCAAGACCAGCTTCGATCAGGCCACTCACCGCCTTTTTGTCCGCTGCTTCAGTCGCCCCGCCACTTCCGTAATGATTCATTATGCCAGGGATAATGCTGGCAATCGGGGTTTTTAAGTATAATTGCCATGAGACGAAGGAAATCAAAAAAAACAGCAGCAAGAAACTGGTCTTTTTGATTGCTTGCATCAATTTCTTTTTATCCTTGTGAATAAAATATTGATATAGTACATCTCCGGCTATAATCAGGACATTGATACCAGCTAGTACGATTCCGGTCTCCTTGGTCAGACTCAGCGCAAATATCCCCAACGCTATTCTGAGCCAGTTAAACACATTCATCTTTTCGGTAAAGTAACAGACCAGGATATAGGCCATCAAGATTCCCAGAATACTGTCCGCATAAAGGCTATGGTAAGCAACTCCCACGAAGACAATCGGGATCATTACCAGATATAACCCTCCGGCAAGAGCGGTCTTAAATCTTTTGAAGGAGGTATTCTTCAATATGACCGAGAGCAAACTGATGATCAGAAGCTGATTGGCTATATAAAGAATATTGTCGGTAAATACATTATTCAGATACATCATAAGATATTGAAGGACGCCCAAAAAGGGCGGGTAACTCGGCATCAGGCTGTTGGTTCCGGCATAACGGGCAAAGGAATCAGAATAAAACATGTCCTTGACAGAGAGTCCCCAGTGTGAGAACTCATCCCATTCTGCCCGGAATACTCCTTGATTACGAAGAATAACCCAGATAAAAAGGACAAGCCAGATCAGCAAGGCCGGGGTAAAGAAAGCCGCCAGATTGATTTTCTTCTTGAATATATAAGCAAACTCTACCGCCAGCAGCAAGAAAGCACTAAAGATCATAAACCGGACGCCGGTCTCCAATATCCCTAAGATGCCGAACAAATAAATCACAAACGCGATGGCAATGAATGACATGCCAACCGTATCCGCAAAATTCTTTCCCGATAACAGCATGATTCCCAATGTTACCGACAAAATCAAAGATAGTATTAGGTAAAGCCAGAATATCCGGCTGTTTTTCACATATTGAATCCCGATTCCGGCCGCTTGTTCTGTGTCCCGGCCATCAAGAAAGCAGCCGTAGTGATCAGCATCGGCATCAATCCTAAGAATCGCCGGCCCGGCAGCACTTCCTGTCAGAAAGACATCGTAACGCCGGCCCGGTTCGACCGTGATCGGACGATCAAAACGGAACTCTAGCTCATTGGTGCTCCCATCTTCCAGCGACAACTCATAAGGACCGGTTATTATCGTCTCCCCCTCGGCCAGATACATCGAGAGCTTGCCGGATAACTCGGCACCGTTTTGAGTCGCGATGCGAACTCCGGATATCTTTTTCTTGCTGGCTTGCCATGATTGTTTTAAGACGCTGCCGTCTTGCAGCGACAGCTCAATTACCGAATCGCAGTAAGAGGCAACCGCCTCGTAGGATACCGTATCTTTCATCAGCAGAGAAATCAGGGAAACCACTAAAAATACGGAAAGAAATATGATATTCGATCGGCGGCTTAAGGTTAAGGTAATCTTACTTAACTTACTTAACTTCATTATCATCCTGCTCCTTGACTTCCAGCTTATTTTCCATAGCCTTACTTCTTAAGGCAATCTCAGCGGTCAGATTCTCTACTTTATCTTCCAGCTGCGATACTTGAATCGATAAAGTAAAGGTTTTTTCCAGTAACAGGAAAATAATAATTAAAAAGACAAAATTAGCCGGAGACTGAATCCCCAGAATGTCTGCCATGATAAACGAAACATTCGGCACAATACCCAGAAAGATTAAAAGAAAAGATAACGAAACCCAAAAAACGGCATCATAGACCTTTACTTTACATCTCCGCACTTTGCGCAAGATCCATACACTGGTTACTAAAGCAAATATAAGCAGGGCTATTTGTAATGTAACATTCATTTCTGTTTATTTTCCCTTTTCAAGTTATTAGTGTTACTATCGCCTGAGTTACTTTGTCTGAGTTACTTTGTCTGAGTTACTCTTGTGTTACTCTTGTCTGAGTTACTATTGTCTGAACCATTGGAATATCAATATAGAAAATAACATGTGAAGCATATACCTTGCTGCTCTGCCGACTGTCAGATAACTGCTGCCTGCGATCCGCTCCCGCATCTCCACCTGCACTTCTTCAATCCGGATATTTTTATTAATTAAAAAAGCCAGGGTGTCCGGTTCGGCAGTATATTGCATATTATAGCCAAATCTTTTGATCATCTTCTTATTATATAATCTCATTCCCGACGTTGCATCGCCGAGATATTTGCCTTTCGTGGTCAGCCATATTGCCAGCGTGATAATCTGACTGCCGATCATTCTCACTGTAAATGGTTTTTTCTTCGTCTTGTATCTCGACCCGATAATAATATCAGCATCGGTTTCCTTCATTGCTTTCAGCATATCCTCAATATATTCCGGAAGATGCTGGCCGTCTCCGTCAAATTGAACCACATAATCATAACCATAATAATTGGCAAACTTCATCCCGCTTCTGACTGCACCGGTCAGGCCGACATTTACCGGCAGATCCAAAAACTGAAACTGATTGTTGCGGCAGATTTTCCTGGTATCGTCGGTGGAACCGTCATTAATAATGATATAATCATATTGCGGAAAATTGCTTATTAAATTATTGACTACCGACACAATATTATTTTCTTCATTATAAGCCGGGATAATCAGCAAGATCTTGTTCATGTTTCATTCCTTATATTTTCAGTTTAGTCTTCCCCACACCAATACTACTATTAAACCTTCCCCAAAACCATCAGTACTCTGATCGCAATTTCCGAGGGTATCGACGGCCTCCATCTCTTGTAATAACATGCTTTCTTCAGAGCATCCTTCATGCAATACTTGTCATGATCGAACCATTCTAATATTTTTCGGTCGGAAACACTGATTTCATCACCAAACACCCTCAGGAACTCTTTTACGGTGGTTGATATTTCCGTTTTACCCTGCAGCGCCTTCATGAACCAAGCCGCTCGATTAGACAGATTCATCGCTGAAAGACTGTTCTTCAGACGCCGGTGCTTTGCCGTAATCCTTGCATCAAAGAAAACGGTCCCGAATTGTTCCGCAATCATTCCGGCCATCCAGTCATGGGCGGTAAGACGCTCTATATCGCAGCGCCGTAATAATGAACGCAGTTCCCTGTTGATCACGACGGAAAAGCCCTGATAAACACTGTCCGTTATCGTATTGTAGAACTTGATTTTGCTTGTCGGCCTGGTATATTCACCGACTTTGACCGATAAGTCTTCAGAATACATGTCATAAGAGCCATGATAAAGGGCCGCCCTCCCCCTCTGCTTGTCCAGCCATTCGACCGCCCACTCCAGTTTCTGTGGTTCCCAGACATCATCCTGATCGCAAAAAGCCCAATAATCTCCCTCCGGTGTATACTCCAGCAGTTTTAGAAAACTCTTTCCATGGCCGATATTGCTATCCTTATAGATCGCTATGTCTTTGTATAAAGGATTGGCTTCAATTAATTTAACCGTACTGTCTGTAGAACCGTCATCACGGATTATGATTTTGATATTCTTATAGGTCTGCTGCAGAATGCTATCGATTTGCTCTTCGATGTATTTTTCGCCATTATAGGCACTGATCAGTACATTCACTGTTCCGCACATATTATAAGCACTCTTTCCTGATTATAGACTTTTCTTGTTCTTGTAGACCATAATAGCATATGACTGCGACGATATCAATGTTGATGCGTATTTTACCCTCATTCATAGGTTCACTCCCTTTTTATCCCAAAGAGTTTTTTATACCCTTCAAAGTCTTCCAAAAGTTTTTCTTCAACAGTTTCAGGCATTCTCTTGTGTAATTCATATTCATCCGGTAATATCAAAGTAACATTATCAGGCACATACTTTTCTATCGCTTCAACCAACATGGATACTTCATTTTCATAGACACGCTCAGCAACGGCATGAAATGTGTCCGTATCGTAGACATCAATTTTTCTTCGTTCTATTATATCACCTGCATCAATGTATTTTCCAATAAGATGCGTTGTTACGCCAATCGGTTGTTTTTCATGTATCGCCCATTTAAAGGCATCTAGTCCTCTACAATTGGGAATGTATCCCGGATGAGCATTTATTATCACATGACTTCTTACAAAGTCATCTGGAATTATTCCGGCACCAGCTACTAATACCACTCTATCGATTTCAATCCCAAAGGAATCAAGCGACCCCTCCGCATACTTATAATTCAGGTTACGGCATAACTCACTTAACTCTGGAACATTGTAATTCATTTCAGGGCGATGCTGATATATTGGGAATTTCTTTTTTTGATAATGAAATGGTATTGCACAGACGCATACGTCAGTATAACCATTCCCTTTTAACAAACTCAACAAATCGAACGTTTTACGATGTTTCACCGGGTACGTCAAAACCGCTATTTTTCTCATATTTTCACCCCATCTGCGGCTCTGCCGCACCCAAAATCAATAGTTGAAAGTGCTTTTCTTTCAATCTTTCACCTCTCCACTCATAAGATTGTATCCTATTTTATAAGTTTTCACAATATGGCGAATAAAAAAACATAAAATAAAAATGACAAGTTGGCAAATTATATTTTAATATGCTATACTTACAGGGTTATGGATAATGTAAACAGTAAAACAATCAAAGCCGGAAGCTGGTATATTGCCTCTAATTTTCTGCTACAAGGTATTGGATTCCTGACTATGCCTCTTTTTACCCGGATCATGTCGCAAGAGGATCTGGGCTTTTATAATAATTTTAATTCTTGGCTAAGTCTCCTGTCTATTATCGTCACTTTGGAAATGTATTCTTCCATAAACAGAGCCCGCTTTGATTACGAGGAAAAACTGGATTCTTTTCTTTCATCAATTTTACTGTGCGGTACTGCTTTCACCGGAATCTGTTATCTTATTGTGCTAACCTTTCAGGATTTTTTCATTTCCCTGTTTAATATGAATATCGTGTATATTCATGTAATGTTCACCCATCTGATGATAGTGCCAGCCACAAAACTTTTAGCAACCAATAATCAGATGCTGATGAAATACAAAAGTGCCAGTTTTTTTTCGATTGCACCCGCTCTTGCCGCAACCCTGATTTCACTTTTACTGGTGATGGTATCAGACGATAAAGCATGGGGTAAAATTATCGGCGGAACCGGATCATTGACAATTTTTAATCTGGCACTCTATCTGTTCATCCTATATAAAGGCCGTAAGTTTGAATGGGAATTTTGTAAATATGCATTACGGATCGCAATACCGCTGGTACCTCATTTATTATCCAGCAATATCCTGGGAACGACAGATCAGATCATAATTACCAGGTACTGGGGTACAGAATATACGGCACTTTACAATATTGCTTACTTATGTTCTGTCATTTTCATGATATTGCAGTCATCCGTCAATCATGCCTGGGTACCTTGGCTTTTTGAGCAGTTACACAGGCAGAATCATAATTTGATTAAGAAAGTCAGCAGACCCTATATTTTTATTTTTTGTGCAATCAGCATAGCGATTATGTTATTTGCCCCAGAATTAGTCCTGATTATCGGCGGTGATAATTATCGGGAAAGTGTCTTCCTCATGCCACCGCTTATTGCCGGACGTATGTTCGCATTTCTTTATACCTTCTATGCCAATGTGGAGTTTTATCATAAAAAAACCTTCGGAATCGCTAAAAATACTATTATTGCCGCAGCTGTAAACCTGATCTTGAATATCTTATTGATCCCGGTTTGGGGATATATTATGGCGGCATATACGACTTTGATCGGCTATCTGGTTCTGTTATGTACACACTTTTATTCATGCCGAAAATTAAAAGTCAAAGAGTTTTATGACAATAAATTTATATTTTGTACAGCCGCAGTTCTGTTTATCATTTCCATGATGATTATTCCGTTGTATCATTTTCCGGTCGCCCGTTATCTCTTAATCGTAGCTTGTGCCGCCATATCAGGATTGCTGATCTATTTGCACCGTGATAAACTAAGTATAATCAGACAATCTTTATCAGGAAAGCACTGAAAAGGAAAGGGAAAGTTTTATGGATAGATGCGAGGAATTTTTATTGACTGAAAAAGAAAATAACTTCTTTCATTTTCAATATAAAGGCATTTATTTCTGGAATTTAATCAGAGATGGGATTTTTACGTCTTATGTGGAAAAGCTTGAAAATATTCACCCTGATCGAACCCAGAACCACTATTTGTCATATTTAAGGCTACTGCGTCATATCCCCAAGCAGATCGTCAATAAGATATCCGCCACTCCTAAAGAAATCTTTGTTGACTGCAAGAACTATTATCGTGACATAAGCGGCAAAAGATTACAGCCCTATTTGGACTTTTTACAGGATTCAGGTCTGCCGGTGCAGTTTCATACCTCTTATAACCCGCTTTTGTCTAAAGATATATTATACAAGGGCACAAATGATGTTTTCTGTAATATAAAAGAAGTTTTCCTGGGAGCAGCCTTCAAATTTATTAAAAAATATCGTTACCCTGCAAAAGAAATTGTCAGCTACCTGCAAATGATTCAGGAAAAATTGGATATTGTATTAGACGATGACTACGCCTACTCGGTTATGTTCCTGGTGGAAGATTTCCGGTTAAGAAAAGATTATTATTCAAAAATACTGAATGTAAAAAACAAATGTGTTATTTTAGATGAATACTATAGCAACCGTCATATGGCATTAATTCACGCTGCCCACGAACAAGGGATACCTGTCATTGAAATGCAGCATGGCCTGACCGGCTCCAAGCACATTGCATATAACTGCCTTGACACAAGCTCCGTTAACAAATATTTTCCCTCATATATATTTACTTTCGGTGATTACTGGACCGCTGAAATGAGGATGCCGGAATGTACCAAACTGATCAGCAGCGGCTATCCCGTGATGGATTATTCGATTGATTCACTTAAAGAACTTCTTCCGAACCAAAAACAAATTGTATTTTATTCACAAGGATCCATCGGCAAAAAACTAAGTCAAATGGCAGTGGATTTTGCTAAAATAAGTAAGGCCGAAGGATATTCAATAAAATACAAGCTGCATCCATCGGAATGTCAGTACTGGCGGACATTATACCCCTGCCTGATGGATCACCCCGACATCGAAGTAATCGATCGGAATATAAATGTGCATGAAATCATGGCGGTTTCAAAATACCATGTCGGAGCCGGTTCCACAACATTATTTGAAGCACTGGCTTTTCAAGGCAGTATTTTAATATATAGCACTGATGAAAATTATTATGTTGATGACTTGGTGGCGCGTGGATTTGCTACTTATATTAACAATGAACAGGAACTGCTGCGGGAAATAAGGAGGTTTTCTGCGAAAGATTCTAAGGAGTTTTCAGAAACATTATTCAAACCGGATTCGTTGAACAACATAAAAAAAGAACTGCTAAAAATTATCTCTTGATCTTTTCATATTCCTCTTTCATGATACGATACCATTTCAAAGAAGATATGCCATTAGCTGTCATCAGATGATCCAAAAATTCACCTTCATATTGAAAGCCAAGCCTCTGATATAGCTTAATGGCATTTATGTTATCGGCTAACACGTTTAGATAAACCCGCTTAAGATTCAGTGTAAAAAAAGCATAGTCCAAAATCATCACTGTTGCCGCAGCACCATATCCATTTCCTTGCCATCGCCTTCTTAAGACGATGGCATATTCTGCTTTTCTTGCGCTATAGTCAATATCTTTCAGGCTTACTGTCCCATAATATTCATCGCTTTTTGCATCTGCGATCGCAAAATGAATGTTTTTGCCTGTATTTTGATTATCCTGAATAAACTGTTTTATACTTTCCATGGTTGTCATATTTTGATCAAATCTAAAATATTTTGTAATGTCTGGATCCTGCATCCATTCATACATCAAGGGGGCATCTTTATCTTGTAGACATCTAAGTAAAACATGCCCTTTTTCATATGACATTTTTATACCATCGTTAATTACCGTCATTTTTTTTACCCTTTTTACGATGCTCATGCACTATCATAATTATCATCATCAGAAAATACCCGCCGGAAACCACTGCCCCCACATAAAAATCCCAAGGAATAAATCGAAATCGCACTTCATGAACTCCCGGTTCCAGTTTTGCTCCCATGAACAAACCATTGATCAGGCTGATTTCTTCTTCCGCCCCGTCCACATACATATGCCACATAGGATACATAGACTGCATTAATACCAGATATCCGGTATCTTCATTATTCACTGTTAAGCTGATGTCATTAGGCAGAAACCATTCCACCTTAACATTATCTGCCTTGCGAATCCGCTCTCCTGCAATATAATAGGACTCTTGTATGCCCACACCATCGTCATGAGGGTTTATCACGATCTGAGAATAGGACTTGTCATCCGGCATATATACGTTAAAATACTTACCTCTGTCATCCTCAAATACGTAATATATCTGTTCCTGATAGGAGCTCCCATCTTCCTCTAATACAAAGCTGATATCAACCATCACGACATCCGTCACGCTTCCAGAAACATATACTCTCAGTTGGGTAAATTTTTTTGATGATGCGTTTGGAAACTCGCCAGACAACGTATAGTTTCCGTCATCCACTGATATTCCAACTGCTTCTTCAGTCAAATTCTGAGCTTCCCCTATGACTGTTTCGGTAAAGCCTTGATTGATCCCACTCTCTTCCATATATATTTCTGAAGGGTCTGCCGTTATCTTCTGCAGCCATTCTTCCAGTGATATTTCTTGATTATCTACTACATTGCCGGTAAAATATGCCACCGGATTCTGCCTGGTAATAAAAGCATTGACAGAACCTGTGTATTGAAGTTCATTGGGTCTTTTTATTACTGTATATCCTTCTTCATTCAGGGTTCCTTCCAAAGTGGGGGTCGTATGACTTATGGAATCGGCATTGCGGCTCCTGATGGCATCCTTAAAGTCAACCGACCGGACACGGTTTTTATTTTTTTCTGTTTCCGATTCAATATGATCTGATACCGTACGGCTATTTAGCGAATCCGTGGGAAATTTTTTTGTTATGGTAACCGGTCCGATTTCATAGCGATAAAACGAAACTTCGAATATTACAATTGCCAGGATACATAGGATATGGATTTTGACATTATTTTCTTTAGCACGGGCCATGACATAAAACAAAGCACTATAGGCAGAGATGATGATACATGTTATCCATAAATCACTTGTTATTTTTTCGCTAAATATCTTATCACCGGATGGAATCTGAACTTGGCCGATGATCCCGATCAACACCGCCAAAAAAAACAAGCCCAGGGCCGCCTTGCCAGCCAGCCGGGAAACCGTTCTTTGCTCGTCAGCATCCTGCAGCAGATGCAGCCATGACTCTGATAAAGCAATCAATAAAAACAAGGCGACAATACATCTCCATAAAGTGGGAAAACGAAATGTATCAAACATGGGGAAAAACCGATAAAATAAACCATGAAAAAAAGTTTTGTCTCCCAGCATCATCAGAAAACCAAAAGCAGCAATCGCAAGACACCATATTCTGTTCTTACTTTCTTTCCGAAAAATGACCGGTATCGTCAGTATGCTGAACAAACCGATATAACTGCTCATCATAGAGATATCAATTGGTTTGGCGGCATTTTGGATATAGGTAGTGACGTTGGGGAAAAAAGCCGATAATATTAACTCAAAATTATAAGAACTCAATTGCATCCCTAAATCTCTTGTCATCCTGTCAAAGTTATTGATTCCTATCAAAAAAGGAAAAAGGGTGACAAAGGATGCCAATACCGTGCTGATCCCGATGCTGCAATACAAGACAAAGGCTTTGCCGATTCTTTTTTTGATAGGGAGTATTGCTTCATATTGCCAGATACAATAAGGAATTAAGACCAGGAACATCGCTACCCATAATTCTGGATACCCCCCTAAAACACTGAGGCCGCTGCAAAAACCGGCAATCAGAAGCAACGACTTCTTTTGGCTTTGCACATAGCGGCGGACAAAATACAGCACCATGGGGATCCAAGCGGCACTGATAATAATCATTATGTGCTGCGCATTGGACATAAATACCCCGGAAAAACCATAAAAAATTCCCGCCATTATGGCAATGACGCGGCGATAACGCCAGCTGGACTGATCCAGTAATGACTGGATCAGCAAATACATCCCAAAACAAGCTATGACAATGTGAAAACTATATTCAATCCCCACGCTTACCAAGGGATAATCAAACAATGCCAATATAACTGTAGTCGGATACCAGACTGGTCCGCCTATGGTAGTATAGTATGGTATCCCATACCGAATCTGCGGATTCCAGAGCGGGAGAACACCGTTTTGCAGGCAATTAGATAAAAACAGCGAATTAGGATAATGAGCATCCATAATATCATATTTCATTAAGTTATTTCCTAGCAAGATCGACCAGTTGGAAATAAAAACTATGGCACAGAATAGCAAAAAGACTATGATATTACTGCTTTGCTCTTTTACAATTTTCTTCATCGATTAATTCCTCTTCATTGTCTGTCTTAGGGGTTTAGACTTTCCTAAACCCTCGGAAGGAAGCATCCCTGTTTTTATATAAATTGTCAAGTATTTCTTTATTGCGCATGCCTGAATGATGGTAATAATTATCTAACAACCGCATATTGGCTTCGTGAAGCGCTGAATAGAACTCTTCCTCGGACAGATCAGTAAAATTGACGGTCATCAGGTCAGAATTGCTATGTTTATTTTCATAAAAATCCGCAATGTCCTTAATCAGGCCTTTTTCAATGGCAAGATAATAAAGCGGCGAACCCGGATAAGGAGTAACGGGCCGGATCGTCCGAAGCTGGGCATGGTCGTCATATTTAATCAGGAAATCGACACCTTTTCTTAGGGTTTCGGCAGTTTCGCCGATGTTTCCAAAAATAATATTGTAACCCGGCGAAATACCTACCGACAATGTGTTTTCAATGCCCTCGATAATCTGTTTTACGGTCAGAGCCTTGTTCATATTCCTAAGCGCAGTGTCATCCAGCGATTCGATGCCATAATTAATAAACACACAGCCGGCCTTCTTCATCGCTGTGAGCACTTCCTTGGTAGCAAAATTCAGACGGCCGCTACACCGCCAAGTGAAATTGAGCCCGCTTTCCTCAAAAGCCCGGCAAAGCGTCAGTGTCCTTTCCTTGGAGCTCATTAAAAGTTCGTCTTCAAAACAGATATAGGAAATGGCATAGTTATCCTGAAGGTATTTAATCTCGCGCAGAATCGACTCTGCGCTCCTTGGCCGGAATCCTTTGTCCATCCGGTAACAGAAATTACATTGGAATACACAGCCCCGGCCGGAAAGGATAGACATGGAACGCTGATTCCGTTCTTGATTCGGATGCATATTCAGTGAATAATGGTCAATATTAAATAAGTCATACGCCGGCATGGCAATTTCATCCAGGTTCTCAACCAGAGGACGGCTTTCGTTTTTCACGAAATTGTAGCTTCCGTCAGACTGCCTGTCCAAGTAAGCGATTCCCTTTACAGCTGAAATATCTGTTTTATTTTCTATCGCGTCCAGCAACTCGACAGTTGTTATTTCACCTTCGCCCATGCAAACAAAATCGGCTTTGAACTTCCGCAGAAAATACTCCGGATCAGGCGTGGGAAGGTGCCCACCTAATATAATCAGCGGCCGGCTTTGCGTTTCGTTTATGGCATTGCATATTTTCATTATTTTACGATACTGGTAATATCCTCCGCAAGCGCCTATACCCACTATCTGGTAATCGTTGCTGTCTATATGTCGTTTTAGGTGCTCTTCATCATAGTGGTAAATATCCTGACTGTATATTTCTACTTGATGCCCCGCATTCCGTACGGCGGCGGCAATGTAGGCAGTGCCCATATTAAAGTAGGAAATATGGGAGTCATTATCATAAGTAATCATGAGAAATTTCAAAGTATTAATTAACCTCAATTCATTGTTTTTATAAAGTATAACATATAATAATAAAAGTACAAATAAAAGTTCTATTTTCTATGAGAATAGTTAAGCTTCGGTGTTACTGTTCAGACCCTAGCCGAAGTGCATCAAACCACTGCACCACAGTAACAACGTTCTGCGGAACAGCGCAAAACACCTCGCGGTGGTCTGAACTGTAACGCCCCGGTTACTATAACCGTAACAAAGTATTGATTACCCGATCCTGATCCGCTTCCTTTAGATAGGCTGAAAAAGGCAGTGCAAATGTCCTTTCCGCATAGCTGATCGTATTTTCGTATGTTTCCTCAAAATAATTCCCATTATGCTCAAATACTTTCATTAAATGAAGCGGATTGGGATAATAAACCAGCGTCGGTATGCCAGCGCTTTCCAGCTCCTTTCGTATATAATCACGATGCGCCTTATCCTGCGCCAGCAAAACGTATTGTGCATAAGAAGAGACTGTGTCTTCTTGTATCGCTGGGGTAATATACTTCCCCTTACAGGCCTCGTCATATCTTGCAGCAAGATACTGACGCCTAACTATTTCTTCCTCTAAACGTTTTAATTTAGGCAGCAAAACAGCTGCCTGCAGGGTATCCAGACGAGAGTTCAGGCCTATCCGGATATTCTCATATTTACTGCTTCCTTTTCCATGCACCCGCAAAGACTTAAGAAGTTCCCACATTGCTTCATTATCGGTAAACACCGCACCGCCATCCCCATAACAGCCCAAGGGCTTTGAAGGGAAAAAAGAAGTAGCGGCAATATCCCCAAATGATCCGCATTTCTGTCCTTTGTAGGATGCTCCCATTCCTTGGGCGGCATCTTCTGCTAAAATAAGGTCATAACGCAAGGCAATCTCCCGAAGAGTGTTATAATCTGCCGGATTGCCAATAAAATCAACGGCAAGGATCATCCGGGGAACCAGTTCGCCTTTTTTGATCACATTCTATATCTGCCGCTCCAGGCTCGTCGGACAAAGGTTATAGCTTTGACGGCCAATATCACAGAAAACCGGGGTTGCCCCCAGCATACAGGCCGGTTCAATAGATGCAACAAAAGTCATATCCGGACAAAAAACAGCATCACCCCGGCCGATCCCATAGGCCATATAAATCATCTGGAGCGCGGCCGTTCCGTCTGAACAGCCCACGGCATACTTTACCCCTACATATTCTGATAACTGTTTTTCCAGTTCTTCAACCTGTCGGCCCAGGATATAATCCGATTCATTCAAAACCGCTTGCATGCTGCGATCGATATCCTGCTTTAAGGTCTGATATTGAGACTTTAAATCAATAAATTCCATTTGTAATCTGCTCCTATTGATAAAATCGATCAATAAAATCCGTAGTAGCGCACTCCTTCATCGGCAGCTGCACCTTTTTGCCAGTTGCTGCTGACTGATAAATTGCCAATACCAGCTCCATTGCCCGTTTCCCAGCCTCGGCGTCAACAAATGGGGGCCTGTCTTCGATAATTGCCTCAATAACATCCTTGTATAGCTTGGAATGACCATAGCCATAAATATTCGGCGGGACTTCTTGATATGCTTTAATAACTTCCTCAGGTATGTCGATATAGTCGGAAAATCGCCATTCTTCTATGATATTTACCGACTCTCCGCCAGCTTTGACGGTTCCCTTATCACCAAATATGTAAAGATTTTCCTCCAAATTGCGAGGATAAACATCAGTAGTACCTTCTATAATCCCATAACTGCCATTTTTAAACCTGATCAACGCTATTCCCATATCCTCGGCTTCAATATAGTCATGCTTCAGCCTGTCCGTGAAGCCGACCACCTCAATAATTTCATCACCCATCATCCAGCGCAACAGATCAATGTCATGGATACATTGATTCATCAATGCTCCCCCATCTTGAGCCCACGTGCCGCGCCATTTAGCGCGGGAATAATATTCATAATCCCTGGTCCATCGGATATGGGCGGCTCCATATAATAATTTTCCGAATCGGCCCATCTCCATAGCCTCTCGGATTTTTTGTATAGACTTATTAAACCGGTTCTGGTGGCAGGCACATACTTTTACATTCTTTTCTTTGGCTTTCGCAATTATGGCATCGGCATCAGTCAGGGACAAAGCGATCGGTTTCTCAATGATGAGATTACAGCCTTCTTTTATACAATCCAGCGCAATCTGCGCATGCTTGCCTGATTCAGTGGCGATGGCAACTAAATCTGGTTTGATTTCACTTAACATAACTTTATAGTCGCTGTAACACGGGATGTCCGCATGTAATTTCAGCTTCTTGACCTTATCCGTCATATTCGCCGCTTCCGTATCACAGAGAGCCGCGATTTCCAGCTCATTTTTGACAGCCGCAACAATGTGGTTGGGAGAAATTCTGCCACATCCGATCAATGCAAATTTCATAATATATCCTCTATGATATAGATTATATTATTAAGTTATTATTTTAGATGCCCAAAATAATAATCAATAACAGGTTGCATAAATATAGTGACATCACATTCTCCTATCGCACGGTTCCTTATCATTTCCGCTACTTTTTCCTTGCCCTCGTCAATATATAGACTGTCGCAATACGCACATAGAACCTCGATATCAATCGGTATATCCGACCGCGGAACATATAGGACATATTTAAAATCGTCCGGAAAGATATCAATATTAGAAGCGGCGACTATCGGAAGCCCTTTGGCAGCATACTCACGACTTTTAAGCTCACTAGATCGATGAACCCCTACTCGGTGAAATCCCAGAGCGCATACACCAATATCTGCAATATCATATAATTCATCAAGTTCTTTGCCCGATTTTCTGCCATAAAAAATTACATTTTTCTCCAATTGATACTGCTTGACAATACCTTTATATTTAGTTCCTTCCGCACCTTCACCGACAACATGAAAAACAATCTTTCTCTTCCCGCCGCCGGCATAATATTCACCCATTCCCTGAATCATTCTTTCATAGCCATGCCAAAGCCCAAAATTGGCAACAGCTAGCATATGAAGAGTTTGATCGTCATGATGGATGTGATTCTTGAGAGAAACCGGCTCAAAGTCATATCCATTTTTTAATGTTATTACCGGAATCCCCCATATCTTATTATCATCAGAATAGGTAGCTATTATATTCACATATAAATATAGCCTCTTAGTATAAAATATATCCATAGCCAGATTGATTCTATTCTTAATCCCTTTTTTCAATTCATTCCCATAGGGATAAGTCGGTATTTCAATTACTATCTTGCTTTTATTTCGCGAAATCTTTTTTAGCAACGATAAAAAAGCAAAGTCAGACAGTGCATATCGGAGAAAAAAATATTGGTATTTTCTTAAATCAACCTTACTTTTAATTTTGTTAAAAACATCAATTTTTCCCAGTAATTTACCGCGTCTGCCCAAATCTGTTTCCTGGCTGTCTTCATTTAAATAAATCTTTCCGTTCCTAGTGTAAGTATACGCAACCTGAAATCCGGCGCGACTAAACGCATTTATCTGCGTCAGGAGTTTTTTATAGATTCCGCTGCTTTCTTTATTATCGAAATTTTCTGCAGTAATTATCAGTAAATTCATTTGATGCCCCTTATGATTTATTTATTTCCTTTTTCTGCCAAGCGGTACAGCTTGGTGATTAACAACGCAATTCTCTTTGGCCAGAACAACTCAAACATCAGACGATCCTCATTAGTCCGGATCTTGCTATTAATAATCTTCGTCGTCGTCGAGCTTTCATGGATACGGTGTCCGGTCAGCTTTCTGTTGATATAAATAAATTCCCCTTTTGACCTGGATATCGTCTCCCAAGCTTGCCAGTCAATATTACTTTTGAACCGATCTTCAAAAAAAGGCTGCCCGATATTTTTCTTCACAAACGTTACGGAAGGGCAGCAGATGGAATTGCCCAAAGACAAAATCCGTCTCCTAACCCAAATACTGCTGCCAAACAGTGGTGACCGCAACGGTGACAGCAACACTCTCTTTATAATTAGATTCTTATTATAATAAGATCGCTTCCCGCCACGTATCTCATAACTGTCCGTAAATAACAACAAGGGATGCCGCGCATGATTACTGCGTTCTAAAATCAATTTGGTATAATTCCGCTCATATATGTCGTCTTGATGAGCCAGCGTGACGAGCGGCGTCTTTACACGGCTGACCGCATAATTCCAGTCATCAGCCAGACTGGTCTTCCCTGTATTGACGAACAGTCTAAGACGGTTTCGCCGGCATATATCCTCAATATACTCACTGGGTGTGGAAGTCACCACAATGATCTTCGTGGGAATCTCCTGACACCTTAACGAACGAACACAGTCTTCCAAATAAGGGCTGTTTTGATAAGCACATATTGCGAACGTATGTGAATCATTATTATATATCATTCTTTATTTTCTCCCCAGATGAACTTCCTTCCACTGGTTATCATATCACTTTATGGTAAAACAATCAATATGATTACATCTGCTTGGTAAATAATCATACGTTATATTCGGCTGAATAACATTACTTACAAAAAACAAAACTACTTCCTCCTCTTTTTCAGAATCTCTACTGAATCCCCACATCTAAGAACATTGGCCTGGTGAGATACCTTATCTGTATGTTTTTACTGAAATCACTCAGAGCAATTTCAATTTCTTTATTCATTGTTTCAAAGTATTTGGGAGATGCCGAAAAAGACATCTCTTCATTAATAAAGTTCTGATTTCCGCTGTATGCATAGCCATCCAGGCCAGCAACAAATATTTCCCCAATTCCGCATTTGGTTAATAAATTTATCAGCATCAGCATGGAATTATCTCCAACGATATCCGATTTATTCAGTAATTCACCATAAGGTATGGTGGCAAATACCTGGTCATCTCCCTCAATATTAGATGTTATGATTATTTTTCTCTTATCTAAGTGAATTTTGTCCATGTCTTGGTATCTTCTAATATTGCTGATAAAAATAAAATCACAGTCGACATAGTCGTAAATAAAGTTAATACTAAAACTTACAACATCTTCGTCATTGGCAAACTCTGCTATTTTTTCTTTTTCTCTCGCGGCGCTTTTGCCAGGTGCAATTATCAGCACTTTCTTATCTTTGACGCTGCTTTCTATATTTTCCATACCAACACTAACGCCATGACTGCTCCGTGACATATATCGGCTATAAAGATTCTGAATATACTGCGGGTCATAAGTATTTGCTTTGTCAGGAGAAATCATTTTAAAGATCTCATCCATGCCATCGACCGTAAGCATTTTCTTCTCTTCCAAGAAACCAGCATAAGAAGGATGACAGTTATTTACTGCCGAAAGATAATTGGGCAGAGAATATCCCCAGGGATTGTCAGGATAAAACCGACTTATCACTTTATCGATGGTTATTAATAGTGGTTTCAGGACATAATTTTTGCCATAATTCTCATTTAAATAATCAACAAACAGCTCTGTATTCAAATTGCCGCCCCCCCGGCCCATACCGTAAATACTGGAATCTATGATCAGATTCCTCCTCAGATTCCCATCAACAAAAGTCTGGGCATTGGAATATGCCATCTGTAAATTATTGTGGCAATGGTAACCGATATCAATATCTTGTTTTAGATTACGATCCACTAAATGAAATAAACGGATCAAATCCTTACGCTTCATCACGCCAAAACTGTCAACAATATAAAAAGCATAGGGGGTAAATTCATTACAGCGGCTGATCAGTTCCAAAAATTCTTCATCCGTATAATTTAAAGACAACATCGGCTGTACAAAGACCAGATAGCCTTTATTACCAATTTCCTTACAAACCTCTAAAGCTTTGACCATGTTATCCTTGTGGAACGCAACACGTATTCCGTCTATCAGTCCCTCATGATATTCCGGCAAATTTGCTGCTTCATATTCTCCATAATTGATCATGCAAACAAATTTTTGGTTCCCCTGTCGTTTAAAGTATTGAGAAAATTCTTCTAACTTATCATGTTTCGTTATATTATTGTCATGGGGTGTGTGATCCGTCAAAAATCCGCATTCTATAATATCTATCCCGGCTTCTGACAAATTATGTATTATTTTTACAATATTCTTTTTTTCAAATTTCCAATTGTTACAATAGCCGCCGTCACGCAACGTACAATCCAAAATACGAATATTCATATATACTCCCCCTAATAAACAATCTACTTATAAAATCAATCTGATTGCTCCATTTATGTTATCATTTTTTTATTATGCAGACAATATTATTCATAAAAAACCAGTAAATTATTTTTGTGAAAAAAATGTCGATTTATAGTTGTGTTCTTTACAACTTGTGTACAACGTTCGCAGAACGTTGTTACTCGGGAGCAGTGGTTTAATGCACTTCGGCTAGGGTCTGAACAGTAACCTGAATTGTACTCAATTAGTCTGAATTATTCTCAATTAGTCTGAATTATTCTCTACTGTTGTAAATAGATAAGAATACTGATATAATGCAATGAGAGGCGCAAAATACACCGGAATTTCTTGAATGTGGTGTTTTACATAGGGGAATTAATCTACGGGAGAGATTTATGAAAACGGGTATTTTGACATTTCATAGGGTTATTAATTTTGGTACACTGTTACAGGTATATGCTCAGCAAAAATAATATGACAGATCTTGGAGACAGGCGATGAATCAGAAAGAGTCTGGTATTATCCTATCCTGGACCACCCAGGGAATATTAGTTTTGTCGGGGCTTATCTATACCCCTATCGCTTTGCGGATTCTAGGCCAGAACGAATATGGATTGTATCAGCTGACCGGCTCGGTAGTTTCCTATCTCGGTCTACTGGGCTTTGGTTTTTCATCATCCTATATCAGATTCTATTCGAGATACAAGGCCGTCAATCATGAGGATGACAGAGAAAAACTGGCAAGATTAAACGGAATGTTTTTAACCGTTTTCTTATGCATAGCTGGTATATGCCTATTGTTCGGGATGATTTTGGCAGCCAATGTAACCATTTTTTTTGGAGCGGGTTTTTCCGTTACAGAATATACCAGGATGCGAACTTTATTAATATTGATGGTTATCGGTATGGCACTGACATTTATCGACAGCACATTCAGTTGCCAGATCGCAGCACAGGAAAAGTTCTTTTATTTGAAACTGATTGATTTATTTCAAGTTATCTTGAATCCGTTTATATCGGCCATTTTATTATTTTTAGGTTTTCAGTCGATCGGACTGGCGGTAGTCACAACGCCATTTCTACAATTCTTATGTATTGGTCAACAGGTTCCAAAACATCGACGCAGCAGTCTATGATATTTATATCAGAGAGGCTGATAATAATTTAGAGCGTATAAGACCAACTGGTCATGAAAATGGATTTGACCAAACTTTATACGGCAAATATATTTATACTGATGGGTTTTTTATAGATCACAATATGCGAGATACTACTTTTTTAACAACTCCAAGCTACGTGATAACAAATAATTATTGGCTTTCACATCTGCCCACGGCCTTGGGGCTTTCCTTGGGCCTAATGATAGGATTGGAACCTATTTATCTCTTTATTATGGGCAGACTGATACAATTGCTGGTATTTTGTCTGGGAGCATATTATGCCGTCAACAAAATGCCGGTCGGAAAAGAATGTTTAATGGCTATCTTACTGTTACCGATCACACTCCTGCAAGCAAGCACCTATTCCGAAGATCCCTTATTGATTGCGGCCGGTGCTGTTATCATTTCTTTATCTCTAAAATGGACACTCATAAAAGACAATAACAAGAAAAAAATGATATGTGAGGGAATGATCTACTTTATTTCATGCTTTTTTATAGTAATGATAAAATATGGTATATATATTCCACTTTGCTTTCTGCCTGTTATCCTGATGAATCGAAAGCAAATTACCAACGGTATATTAAAATACAAAAAAGTGATCATACCTATTACAATATTGGTAATTATAATAATTATTGCCGTTTTTTCAAATAAATTTGATGTGATATATCAGATTATGAATGGCAATCAATTAGCCCGAGGGGGACTCGGCTATTCTTTAGGCTACATAATCAGCCATCCTATCGAAATAGTTCCGTTGGCGGCAAATACTATTTTTAGCCAATCAAGAATCTGGCTAGGCATGCTCTTTAGTTCGTTTTTTACTCAAGGATATATCGTAATGCCCAATTGGTTAGCTGTCGGATTTTTCATTCTGGTCATCTGGGGGATGCTCATCACCAGGGAACATAATATCTTAACCAATTTACAAAAGAAAAAGCTGCTTGCCATTTTTATTATGATGTGTCTGTTCCTAAGTGCTTGTTTCTTATTTTCTTACACAAGATTATCGCAAGCTTATATTTTTGGCATGCAGGGGCGATATTTTTTACCTGGTTTGGCTTTGCTGATCATTGCCCTGCCGCTCAAAAATCTAAAGTTAATTACGGTTAATAAGTACAAGTGGTTGGGATTTTTTGCCTTTTGGCATCAAATATTTATATACAGCTTTTTGATAAATATCAAATAAAATATCAAAATGGAAAGATGGCGAATAAAATAAGGAGCAATATGTTCAGAACTTCAGTAAAATACTTTTTAATATTGATAAGCATTTACATTTCCGTGATTGTATTAGCACTGGCTGCTAACAGGATCCTGACTGGAAAATACATTGAAATTAACGATGAGATCATGCTGACTGATGATATTTTATTTGAGGTGTCGGATATTTTTATTAACGATAGACTATTGCTCTCCGGCTCGGTTCATACAGATATTCGTAACATTGACAAGATCTATATTGTTATCTATAAACAAAATAACGAAAAATTTGAAAGGTATTATGAAGCTGAAATTACCGAAACCGATGAAACGGTTTCTCTTTATGCAGTCATAAACCTTCCTGGATATCATATTAATGAGGCGATTAAAATGACAGTTGCCATACAAGAAGGAAATGACATTAAACTATCTTCTCAAAAATATTATTTGTCTCCTGAGCACACGCGGAGACTCTTAATGAAAGAAGAAACATTTGAAAGCTTTTATAAGGAAAAATCAGAAATCTACTAGATCCATCATTATAATATATATTTTATTCAAAAATTTACAGTAATTCAAGAAATAATATATTACCGATGATAACATAATAATCTGGCATTATAAAAATACTCTTTCAAAGGAATATATAAATGCAAAGTTTTGAAATAATACAAAATCTTATGTTTCCGGAAAAGGGTATTTGTACGGAGCTAGATTTATATTACCGGGGTGAAGGCTTTCAATATGCCGATTCCGGGATAAAGCTGGCAAAGAGCGGGTATCTGCTTACAAATACCTATTTTAACGCCTTTTCAATTGGCAAATGGAAAAAATATACTACTCTAGACACCCTGGCACTTATGATCCATTCGGATGGTCTTTTTAACTTGCATATCATGTACCAATGTGAAAATGGCAATGAAAGGATGCTGAGTGAAGCATTTATAGATGGAAGCAGAACGCAGTATCTTATCAAAATCGATACAAAAGAAATAGCTGAGGAAATAACCGGCATACTATTTGTAAAGCTCCATGCTATAGAAGATACTGACATCGAAAGTGATTTTCTTCAATTTATTCATGAGAATACCTCATTTGATTTAACGAGGGTACGTCTGGCAATTGGGATATGTACTTATAAACGAGAAACAGAGATTAAACAAAATATCGCATTACTGCAAAAAAAATTAGATAAAGGCGCAAATAATGTAAACTACAATGTTGAGATATATATATCGGACAATGGTCAGTATCTTGAAGACGGAGAAATAGAATCCGAAAAAATACATATATACAAAAATCAAAATAAGGGCGGCGCCGGCGGGTTCACCCGTTGCCTGATAGAAGCTGTATATAATAGCCCGGAAAAAGAATTTACTCATGTGATTCTAATGGACGATGACGTGATTTATGATCCCGATATTGTTAAGCGATTATATGTATTCTTACAGTTTCTTAAAGATGAGTTTAGTACCATGTTAGTCGGCGGAGCACTTCTTGATATTGAGAAACCATATTGCCAGTTAGAAGCTGGCGGATACTGGAATAACAGAAACTCCAAAAGAAATAATGCATACTTAAACTTGAAAAAACCTAAAAATGTCATTATCAATGAAAGAGAAACCGTTTCTAACTGGAATGGCTGGTGGTTTTGTGTGATTCCGACAGAATTGATCCGGCAATATAAATTACCGCTGCCGATTTTTATTCATAATGACGATGTGGAGTACGGGGTTCGCATCGGTAAACCCATTATTACGATGAATGGTATTTGTGTCTGGCATCATAATGCCTTGGCTTTTACTTCAAACACAAATGCATATTTTGATACCAGAAATTATCTTATTCTTAATGCCGTACACAATAAAAGATTTAATAAGTATAAAGCGAAAAAGCAATTATTAATATTTTACCTCTATAATATCGTGAGATATCAATACACGGAAATAAAAATAATGCAGAAGGCAGTAAAGGATTTTTACTCAGGTTTTGATGCTTTTAAAAATCAGGATATTGACATAATTCTAGAAGACATTAAAAGGTTTGATACTGAAAAATGGCTTCCTATTAGCCAGACCTCTTTTAAACCAAAGGATATTATAAAAGGAAAAGGGAAATTAAGTAAAAATTCTTTATCTACTGTTTTACTAAGTTTAATCAATTGGATATTACCGGCCATATTCACTGAAAAACTGACACTTGTTTCCAGCCCGCATATCAATACTTTTCTAGCCAAAAAGATATTCCGCTATGATGAATACTCTGGAAAGGGATATTATTTAGAAAAAAGCTATTCTCTATTTATGGAAAGTCTAAGAATACTAAGGCAGATTTTAAAGACCACCGCTCGGCATGAAACAGTCACCGCCGAATGGAAATCAAGAGTCAACGAGGTTAATGGTTTATCTTTTTGGACACAATATCTTGGATTAGACAAATTAAGCGTACCCGAAGAAGATAAAACAGAGTGAGAAAATCATGAAAATTTTATTACGCAAATTAAAGATACTGCATGGTATGTTATGGAAATCGGTAGGAACCAGTTTTTTCATCTGGAGACTTTTTCACAAAAAATCCTATCACCATCTGATTAAATATAAAGATATCCATGCCGGTAAACGATGTTTTATTGTTGGCACCGGGCCGAGCTTATGTGTGGAAGATGTCGAAAAACTTCAAGGAGAAATCAGCTTTGGAGTTAATACCTGTCTGAAATTATTTGATAAAATAAATTGGCGGCCTGATTATTATTGCATTATTGATCCAGATACATTTAATAATCTTAAGGAAGAAATCAAAACTTACGAAGTTAATAATTTATTTATTGCCGATAACCGCATGCATGTAGAACATGATAATATTGAAAAGTTTCCTCTGGATTGTTCCCGGTTCTTCTGGAATATGTTTCCCAAGCTGTTCCCAGTAACGAAGTTCAGTAATAATATTGTCAAAAAAATATACGACGGCTGTTCCGTAGTATACGCATGTTTACAGATAGCGGCATATATGGGATTCTCTGAGATATATCTGTTAGGAGTTGACTGCAATTACTCTGATCCGGACAAGCTCCATAGCAAAATGACTGATTATGTTAATTATCAGTACCACTGGGACCAATCGACAGGCGAGGGAATGATCCAATCCTTTAAGGTGGCTTTTGAGTATGCTGAAAGAAATAATATAAAGATATTGAATGCAACAAGGGGCGGTCTGCTAGAGGTTTTCCCCAGGGTGGAGCTGGATGAGATTTTTAAGGAGGCATAGGCCATGGATAAAATAAAAGCCCTGTATCTTTATGTGCGTTATCATTTATTATTTATGCTGACAGGAACAATAAGATCAAAGGCAGGGGTTCATTTCAGTGATAACCTAAAGCAAATAGCCCATCTCAAAGGGATGTATGAAGGCAGGCGATGTTTTATAATAGCAACCGGTCCGAGTCTGAGGCGGGAAGACGTGGAAAAATTAAAAGATGAAATCACCTTTGGCCTGAATACCCTTTTCCTTTTATACGATCAGACCGAGTGGCGGCCAGATTATTATGTTTTTACAGATTCGCCATATCTTAGTAAGATTTTGGACCATTATAAAATTGACGTGGGTACTCTTGGAAAGAAAGGGGTAATATTTAATAAAAGCCTTAAAAAGCTAAAAAAACTGGATCACAGCCTGAAAATCAAATACCTTTCTATGTCGCCTTGGAATCGTTTATGCGATTTTAAATATTTCCGCTATTCTCCGGATATGGTAGCAGGGGCCTATGCTTTTGGAACAGTTACTACGGTCACGATGGCCATTGCCCAATATATGGGCTTTAAAGAAATCTATCTGTTAGGAGCAGATTGTTCCAATATGAATCAGCATTTTACCAATAATGTCACCGATCAGGAAAAAACCAACGATGATGCAGTTAAGAATGCTACAGCACAACTAAAAGGCTATCGGATTATGAAAAAGATATTGGACAAGCAAAAAGTAGCGGTTTATAACAGTACCCGAGGCGGCGCACTGGAGGTTTTCCCCAGAAAAAGCTTAGAACAGGTACTTAGTGAAGATAACCGACAGGAGGAATTATGAAGATAGTTGCCGTTATACCGGCCCGCTACCAGTCGTCCCGATTTCCGGGGAAGCCCTTGGCTGACATAGCCGGCAAACCGATGATCTGGTGGGTATATCAGGAAGCCCAAAAAGTCAAGGAATATAGTGAAGTCATCATCGCCACAGAGGATGAAAGGGTAGTGAATGTCTGCAATGAGCTGGGGATGCGAGTCATGCTTACCTCGGATGATCATCCCACCGGAACCGACCGTGTCGCCGAAGTGGCACAGAAAGTCGCTGCCGATCTGTATGTAATCATCATGGGCGATGAACCGCTTATCACGGCTGAAGACGAGCGGCAGCTGATTGAAGCAATCGCCAGTGACCCGGAAGCGGATGCGGTTATGTTAAAGGAAGCCTTTCAGCAACCGGTCGATGTCGTAAATACGACTACCATCAAGATGGCCGTCAACGATAGCGGGTATTTATTATTTATGTCTCGATCAGCAATTCCCTTTCCAAAAGCAGCGCTCGGCTTTCCGTATTATAAAAATGTCGGCTGTTACGCTTTCCGGAAAGAAGCGTTAGATTTTTATCTTATCACGAAGCCAGGCAACCTGGAACAGGCAGAAGAAATAGAGCTACTACGGCTATTGGAGAATTTCAAGAGGGTTCTGACCGTAACCGTGGATTCGGAATCCATGGCAGTCGATACCCCCAAAGATCTTGAACGGGTCAGGGATGTGATCGCAAAAAGAGCTTAGGGAAACGCTGATGCATCAGTGTTTCCTTAGATAAACTTATTCTCTGCCAACGAATATCTCCCGCCCTTCAGGAACTTATGCTTAAACACCCACCAGGCCGGAACCCAGATGTATTTATGCATCGCCGGAGAAGCACTGCCGATCATCCAACAGTTGCGCTCACAGTTTCTGGTGCATTCCCGCACCTTCTCAGCCTGTTTTGACTGCCACAGCGCTTCCCACTCCTGCTCGCCGAGATTCCCCATGACTGCCTTCTGTTCCATGCCGTTACAGGGAATCACATCAGCGAAGGGGTCAATGAAAAAGGCGTTCGTTGACATGTCGCAGGGCAGCAGGCGCTGATTGCCGTAGATATAATTGATCAGGCCATGATTAAAATAAGCCCGAAACCATTTCTTCGGCGATTTGCTCCTTAACAATTCATTGATCAGTTCCGCAAAGGCTTCCGCCACCTTACGCTTATCTTCGATCTTATTATCGGTCTTACGGAAATAAAAGGAGTTGTGCAGCGTCGCGGTAGCAAATTCCATCTTCAGCTCATCAGATATCTTATATAAAGCCACCAGATCCTTGCTGTTCATATCCTGGACGGTCATTCCAAAGCCTACATCGGGATGTCCCATGTCCACCAAGGTTTTCAGGGTCTGATAGCCCCGGTTAAAACCGTCCGGTATGCCTCTGATCGCATCATTGGTCTCTTTCAGGCCTTCAATGCTGATCCTTATCCCTACTTGGGGAAACTCCTTGCATAAAGCGATGATCCGGTCGGTAAAATAGCCGTTGGTTGAAATGACGATGCGGTCGGATTTCTTGTATAGCTCCCTGACGATATCCGGGATATCCTGACGGACAAACGGTTCTCCGCCGGTAATATTGGTAAAAGCCATCTCCGGTAGCTTCCGGATGACATCCAAGGCAATCTCCTCTTCTGGTCTGGTAGGATCCTTAAAGCAGTCGCACATATTGCAGCGTGCGTTGCAGCGGTAGGTTACGATCACGGTCCCATAAAGGGTTCTTTTTCTTTTCAACGGAATACCTCTCCTTTATTATTTAAGAAAGTCCAGCCGCGCCAAAGCTGATGCAGCATATCTGAATCACAGATCACGGTGTTTTTGTGCTGGGACGGCCTGATCATGATCTTGGCTTCATGGCCGTTCAGCCTCGCTCCCCAGAAGCTGAACGTGGAGTTGGCACAGATATTATGCTTACACTTACTCATCAGCCACATATCATAAAAGCTGTCTTTTCCCTGATTCCAGTCGATGACCGTATATTGCTCGCCTTGATATTGCCGACGGATATAACTGCTGTCATCGGAAAACAGATAAAATCGCGCCTGCGGATACCGCTGTGTAATATAGGCCATCGCTCCTTCATAATACTCTTCCGTGCAGATATTCCCGAACAGTTCCTGATTTTCCGGATCCAGATAATCGCCCCGGCGGACATGGATACTGACCGACTCCGTCTTCTGCATCGCCGCAGCGATCTCCTGATTCGCAGCTTCGGTGCCGGGCGGAAAACGGATTTCTTGGCGGAGGAGGGGGAAAATATCGGCATAATAGTAATCACAGGCAAAGTAACCGCTCAGGTACATATCCTCAAAATCAAGCAGCTCGGCATGATAAGCCAATTCTTCCTGAAACCGGTGGACGCTCCATGGCAGCAGCTTCCGGCGGAGCTTCCCTGATAGCCCGGCCCGGCCGATCAACTGCCGTTTTTCTTCTTCTGTGCAGGTGACATATTCCAGCCGGTCAAAATAATCCAGTTCCAATACTCTTTTGGCAAGAACCCTTTCCTGCGTCTTCGGATCGCTGAACCACGACGTGTCCAGACGGGCTTCCCGGCCCAGTTCCAGATATTTACGGTATAAAGCATACTGCTGCAGCTGATTCCCTAAACCCCCTGCTACCTGTATGATTACCATCGACATTTTTCCTTTCCGCCGGCTTATCCGGTTTTCTATCTGCAGTGTTTCCCTATCTGCAGCGTTCTCATTATAATTCCATTCATTCCACACCTATGGTAAACAGCGCGATTGCCGGCCCCAATGACCATGGATAAGCACCGTATTGCTGCGGATAAATACCAAAGCCGCCGCATTCGGCCATGCCGCCATCCAGCTTTCCGTCCTTTATCATGGCCAAAAGCGCTTCTTTCCCACGCAGCAGCCGGGAACGGTGGATGCCGATCAGAATATTATGTTCCAGCCCTCTGGCAATGGAATAAAGAATCATGGCCGTCGCCGAGGTATCCGCCGGTCCTTCTCTGGCGCTCAGCTGCCAGGCATACAGGCCGTTCTCTTGCTGATAAGCCTCAACCTTGTCCACCAGGCGGCGAAAGGCTTGTTTGACGGCAATATAAGCTTCCGATTCCTTATCCATGTAAACCAGGCTGTCTGCCATCCCCATCATCAGCCAGCCGACAGCGCGTCCCCAGCCGATGATTCCCTGTTTTATCCCGCTGAGATATTCATATCCATGGTAAGGCAGGCCGCTCCGGTCATCCATACCGTGGGCCGTAAAATTAAGGATCTGCTTTACTGCCAAGTTCAAAGCATTGGGGTCATTATATGTCATCCCGTATTTACACAGGAAAGGGCATATCATCCCAATGCCGTCCGCATAGATATGACCGTTCTGCTGGGACGGACGATAGGGCAGTGAGCCTTCTTTGTCGGTTTCATGGTGATACAGATATTGCACCATCTTCTCCAGCGCCTCTTGGTACTTCGCCTCTCCGGTAAGCTGCTGATATTCGATCAGGGCCAGGCCGCAAAGAACATCGTCAATATAATGCAGTTTTTGACGGCGGTTTATCCACCGGTCAAAGTATTTTCGCAGAGCCCTCATAATCAGTAAGGACTCTTCGGAATTCAGGTTATTTTTATAAAAGACGATCAAGGCATTGGCCAGCAGGCCGGTAGGCCAGTTAATCTGATCCAAAGGCTCCGCTGCCCGGCCTGTAAGCAGCTTGACAGCTCTTTTGACATGCCAGCCGGCACTTCGCTTCGGATAATGCAATAAATCATATAATGCTACATGAACCATCTCTTTTGTCTTCACTGTTTTTCCCTCCCGGCGATGATTTTTCCCGTAAACAGCTTCCATACATACATAAACTCGTTACTTTTCCTGAATAAAGCGATAAAGATCCCGTTAAAGATAACGGTGACGGCAATCGCCGTCAAGACAAAGCCCGGCACCGTCACCTCGGGCATCAGTCCGGCCCCAGCCGCCATACTGAATGCCAGCGTTACGGCTATGACGGCCAGATATTTCAGCAGATCCATAAAATAACCCGTCGCTTTTCGGTCAAAACAGACCCGGTAAATAATCAAAGGACGGACAATATTGGCAATCAGGCCGGATACTAGCGTTCCGATAAACACGCCGGCCAAACCGATGCGCTGTACCAGAGCAATGGATATCACCAGATTGACCAAGCCTTGGAGCAACGGCAGGTATTTATCCTGTTCAAAGATGCCGGCTGCCGTCTTAAAGTTGGACAGTACAATCCGGTCGCCCTTAAAATAATAATCAATCAATATCCATGAGGTAACCGCCGTTTCCAGGACTTTTTCCTCGCCCAGCCACAGCCGGACCAACGGCGATAATAAGACAAAGAAGCCGACCGCCGAGAACCCATAGATCCAGCAAGCGGTAAAGCGGTATACCTGAAACATACCATACTGCTTTTCCTTTGATTCCGTGGCAATCAGATTGCCGAAGCTGGTCATGACCGTGTTAAAAATAATGTTCACGAAGTTAGACACAAAGGAAATGACCAAGTTATAATTGCCTACAAAGCCGGACACTGAAACGTCGATGAAGGAAGAAATTATCATACTGTCGGTCTGTAGCCTCGCAACATCACCGATTTTATGCAACATCAGCGCCTTGGTTTTCGTCACGATCGTGCCGGTTTCTTCTTTTGAAAGTTTCCCGCTTTCGCGCTGATACGAATGACCGGTTCCGTCAGCCTCTGCCGTTCTATCCTTTAAATAGGGGTAGAGCCTGTCCAGATAGCGGCTGACAAAGATCTTCTGGAACAGTTCGATGACTGCTGCCGAGATCAGGTACCAGAAAAAGTCATGAGTCAGGTAGATAATCAGTATCTGTACGGTTACTGTGATCATCTTGGTCAGGGTGATCACATTGGTCTGGATGTAGTTCTTTTGTTCTGCATTGACCAGGCTGTATTTATAGGCCACGAAATAAGTACTAACCGTATTGAATAAGAAAATAAAGTAGTAGACCGTAAGATCCCTGACGGCAATCTCAATCCCTTCTGGCATGGTCACCAGATAAGGTAAAAAGGGGGCGACTCCCGCCCCTAACAGGGCTATGATGCCGCCAATGGTGATATAGGCTTTCTTATAAAGCATCATATAAGCCTTGATCTTAGCATAGTCCTTACGGGCTACCGGGGCGTAAAGGCTGTAATTCAAAGCAGTTCCGATTCCCAGTTCGGCCATGGAGAGTACGGAAAGGATATTCGTGTATAGATCGTTTACCCCGTTCAGGGCATCGCCGAGCTGGTTTATAATAACGGTCCGGAGGAGGAAGCCCAAGAGACCCGTGATGACATTGCTGATGTAGCCGAAGGCGATATTTCTGGCTGCTAGTTTAACTCTGCCCATAGCTTTTCTACTTCTTTCCCTTGTTGTAAGGCTTGATGGCGGTATTCCGGCATGATGGCGGTCAGTTTATGGCGGATGGCATCTTCTTCCTGCATAAGCCATTGGAATGCGGCGGTCAGGTCGGTTTCCTGGCGGAGTGACTGAACCGGGATGACGAAATGTTCGTCGGTACCGAAAAGGTCTCTGGCAATTCCCCGCGCCTTCACGGAGTATCCGACCGTCAGTGTCGGGATGAGGCTGGAATACGCGGCTATTGTCGCGTGCGTCCGGGCGCCGACAAACAGGCGGCAGCGGGCAATATAGCCCTTTAGTTCTTCGCAGCTTGCGTCTGGGATCATGACTACCCTGCCAGTGTGGCGGAAGGCAGTGTAAAGTTCCTGGAGCGGGCGGCGATCATCATTGCGTTCCCATACGACGTGGGGGATTAAGGCAATCTGCATGTCGGTGTTGGCGATGATGAACTGCAGGAGCGTCCGGTAGGCGGTCATGGTGACTCCTGAGGTTTCTTCTTTGTCTTGGATCATCGGGCTGATATTGATGCCGACGGTGTTATGGTCGGTGAAGCCTTGGGGGAGCGGCAGATCTTTTCTTGCCAGCGTGAAGGCTGGGTCAGGGTATAGGAAGAGCTGCGTTTCTTTGGCCAGGATGGGTTTCAGGGCTTCGTAGGTGATCGATTCCCGGGCGTAGATTGCGGTGTAGGTGTTCATGTCACGGATGATTGCCGGGTCGTGTAACAGCTCTGGTTCTATGGAGCAGCCTAGCAGGACGGTTTTGGTTCCTTGTTTGTGGAAGGCGCTGTTGGCTAGGATCAGATCCTTTACCATTATATCATAGCAGTAGTTATCTCCGCCAATGGAAATTGCCAGAGGGGGGGCCGGGGGGGGCTGGGAGAAAACTTTGTGATAGCGGTAGCGGATGAAGCTTTCTTTGTCGCCGGTCAGCTTGCGGTAGAGGTAGTATAGTATGTGGGCGGCCCGGTGGTTGGAGAATTGGCGCTCTTGGAGGAGGTCGCAGGTGTTGCGCAGCGAATAGGTGAGGTCTTCTTGGACGCTGTTGGTGATAACGGCGGCGGGGTGGGGGAGCATTTTCAGGATGCTGTTGAGGATGGCTTCGCAGCCGTGGTTGCCGCTGCCGGCGTGCATGTAGAAGATGATTTTTTCCATGGTTGGGGCTCCTGTCTGGGGGGGGATGTTCCCCGGCCCTATGCAGCGGGGGAAGGCGGGGCGGGCGGCGGCGGGAGCTGGGCTAACTGGCTTTGGCTCATGTGTCCGCGATCTAAGTGATCCTAAGTATCCCCTCTCCGTGATCGGTAGTTCCCGTAACCGTCAGCAAGCGCCCTCCTTGGCGCGTGCTGACTTGTGCGGACATCCGTGTCCGCACATTACTGTACTGTGGTGGGGGCTACTAAGGATCGCTAAGATCGCTCCCAAAATCGCCAAAGCCAGTTAGCCCAGCTCCCGCCGCCGCCCGCCCCGCCTTCCCCCGCTGCATAGGGCCTAATCCACATATTGTTTTGGACTGGTAGTGGGGATTGTATTAATTTGTTTATTTGTTTATTTAACTATTTGTTATCTATTTATTTTTTATTTGTTTTTTATTTGTTTTTTATTTGTTTAATTATTGGGTTTGGTATGTTTTAGGTTGTGGTAAAGGTTGTAGGCTTTTGTATATATTTGGGGGAATCGCTTGAAGATGGTTATTTTTAAGCGATAGCTTTTGTTTAGGGAGGGGTAAGCTCCTGGGGTTTTTAGGGTTTGTTTTAGCTGGTGGTGGCAGTGGGTGAGTTTGGTTTGGTGTTGCTTGCGTAAGTGCTTTGGTAGTTCGGCTATTTTTCCTACAGTGAGCATGATGGAGATCAGGATGATTCCGGCGGCTTTGTAGTTTAGGTCGGGGCGGAGTGTTGCGATTCTTTCTGTGGCTATCTGCCAGCAGGTGATCTGATCCATGTAGCTTTCCTTGAAAATACGGTTCATGGCTCCGTTGGGGTTTTGGAAATAGGCGTATCCTTTATAGTCGGTGGTGGTTATTTTGTTTGCTTGTTGAGTGGCGGCTAGGAGGAAGAGCATGTCTTCGCCGATGGTCAGGTTTTCTTGGAATGTCAGTGCGGTTATGCATTGGCGGCGGTAGAGCTTGCCCCAGCAGCGGGTGTCTCCGTTTAGGATGCCTTGGTCGATGAAGTGCATCCCTGTATATGATAGCTCTTTATGGTGGGGAACGTCAATATCTTCTTTTGGTTCTGTGGGGCTGGGGTGAGGGGGGGTGGGGTTTTGGGGGAGGTCTGCTTCGTTGTGCCAGGCTGTGAATCCGCAGCCGGTGATGTCGCTGTCTGTGCGGACCGACAGTTCCCATAAGTAAAGAAGGGTTCCTGGCAGGAGGCGGTCGTCGGCATCAATGAAGGTAATATAATTGCCGGTGGCTTTTGATAGGCCGGCATTGCGGGCGCATGATACTCCGAGGTCTTCCATGGTGATGATTTGGATGTTTTGATGGTGTTCTGATAGGGAGTGGCAGATGGCGGCGGTATTATCCGTTGAACCGTCGTTGATAATGATGATTTCCAGTTCGGGGAGGGGGGGGGAGGGTTGAGCCGTTATGCTTTCTATGCAGGGGGTGAGGTAGGCTTGGCCGTTGTGTACTGGTACTATTATGCTGATTTTGTCTTGTTGGATTTTGTCTTGTTGGTTTTTTTGCACTGGTGATAGATCCTCCGCTCTTGTTATTTCTTTGTGGGTTTTGGGGTGTTGCGGGTGTGGTAAAATAATTTTGTCGCTGTGCGTAAGAGACAAATGAGGGGGCGGTAAGGGTATTTTAGGACTAGGTATAGGAGTTTGTCCGATTTTTTCATTACTCGGATGGGGTGGCGGCGGATCAGTTGCGGGGTTTTTTCTTGAATACATATGGTTTTGATGTTTCTGAGGTAGGTTCTTTGGGGGTTGCCTCGGGCTTCGTTTTTTAGAGCCAGCATCAGCAGGAAGAGGTACTCCCTGCCGCATTGGTCTTCTATGGACTGTTTGGGGACGGGGAGTTGATTCAGCCGTACTTTGTCTTTGAAGACGTTGTTCATGACTATTTTGAGCAGGCGGATGTTTTCATATAGGCCGTGGTCGTAGGCATGTACTATGGACGAGGGGTTGTAGAAATAGTGGTAATAATAAGCGTCTTCCATGATGACAATGCGTTTGCTGTCCAGCAGGGCGGGCAATATGATGTTGAGGTCTTCTCCCATTTTTAGTTTTTGGTTGCAGTAGTGGAGATTGTCGGTAATCAGTTCGCGGGAAATCAGTTTCATGCATCTTGACAGGGAGATACTGCGATTTTCATTGCCTAGGATGCGGGTGAAGAGATTTGCGGTGGCGGTGTGGTAGTTTCCGGGGGGGAGGCCATGTTTTTGTTTGGCCGTGCTGTCGGTTCGGTCTATTACATAATTGCAGCAGATGATTTCGCCTGGTGTGAAGAGGAGATGGTTTGCCATTTCGGTAATCATGCAGGGATCGATCCAGTCATCGCTGTCTACAAAGCACAGGTAGGCGCCGCGGCTGGCACTGACGCCCGCTTTCCAGGCTGACATCAGGCCGCCGTTTTTTTTGTGGATGACTTGAATACGGGGGTCGTCCTCGCCGTACCAGTCACACATGGAGCTGCTCGCGTCTGTAGAACCGTCATCGATCAGGATAATTTCGATGTTTTGGTAGGTCTGTCTCTGGAGGCTGCTGATGCACCTGTCTAGATAAGGCATTACATTGTATACTGGTACTATAATACTGATCATTTTATTTGGCATGATATACTCCGCAGGGTTGTTGTACGTTTTATTATAGCATATTGCACTGGATCAAACTATTTTTTATAAACGGCTTTATTGCTTTAGTGCAGTCCTGTTACACTTATCAATTGGATGAACATATATTAACATTGGCCGAATGGCCATCAGTATCATGGAAGCACTGCTTTAGTGCAGTCCGGTTACACTTATCAATTGGATGAACATATATTAACATTGGCCGAATGGCCATCAGTATCATGGAAGCACTGCTTTCATGATACCGATGGCAAAGATCACGTTATTCCTTCCAAAATTGGCATAGGGTGTCATAGATTTTTATATTTACGGTTCGGTAGTCATATTCTTTGGCGCGTTGAAATGCGTTTTGCGCATAGCTGTCGTAATCGGCCATGATATGTTCGGCGGCTTCTTTGATTTTTTCCGGGGTACCGTCGGTTTCTTCGCCGTCCAGGCCGAACCTTACGGCATCGCCGATAGCGCCTACATTGGTGGTAATGACAGGAAGGCCATGGCTTAATGCTTCCAGTATTGTCATCGGAAGGCCTTCAAAAACTGAATTCATGACCAGGATATCGGCTGACTGCATATGGTCTTTTACGGCTTCGGGGGGGACGGCGCCGATGAATTTCACTCGCTCTGACTGATAGCCGATCAGGTTGTCGTAGTCTTCGCCGTTGCCCACTACTGTCAGGCGGCAGTCGTCGGTCATGGAGAGGACGGCACGGATAATCGGCTCGACCCGTTTGTCACGGGATAATCTTCCGACGAAAAGGAAATCGGTACCTTCATGTCTCTTTTTGGTAACAGTGGCCGGGCAGATGATGGAATTTTGAACGCGTTGGAGATTTTTATTGTATTTTTTATATTGTTCTTCGCTGTCGTCATCCATTATGAAGATTGTTTTGGCATTGCGCAGGATCCATTTTAAGTAAAGCTGAAAGCCTTTCAGGATAAGTTTGTTTTTGCGGTGAAAGCGGAAGCCTTTTTCCATGTTAAAATAACTGCCATGGGAACATAGGAGGCAGATGGCCCTTGGGCAAAGCAGTTTTATTATGCCATAGGCTTCCGGAGTGTGGATGTAATGACAGTCGCTTTTGGTTAATTTGAGGGTTTTACGATGAGTAAGCAGTCCTTTTGCATAGCGGAAACGGAGGGATTTCTTGATGTTGGCCAGATCCTTTTCCGCTGTCGCTACGGGCAGGAAACGGAGCTTTTGACCGAAGATGTCCAGCTGTTTTATTTGTCCGGTCAGCTCTTCGTCTGTAGTAGTCCCGACTAAGAGGATGTCTTTTGTCCTCTGGGGGTAGTGTTCACAGACATAACGTAAAAAATTGCGGATGCTGGTCAGCTGGCCGCCAATCGGAAAGTCTATGAAGTTGGTGGTGTCATAGATAATTAGTCTACTCATCGGAATAATTCCTTCTCATATAGCAGTCCCTGGCTGTCCCATGTAAACCTTTTGATATTGTCATAGCCGGCGGCGATGTAATTTTCCCGGGTATCGTTTTCTTGAGTCATTTTCCGGATGGCGGCGGCCACGGCGGCGGCATCGTCCGGATCGACCAGTATCGCTGCTGCTCCGGTTACTTCCGGAAGGGAACTGCGGTTGGAGCAGACGACCGGCACTCCCAGCTGCATGGCTTCTAAGGGAGGGAAGCCGAAGCCTTCCGCATAGGATAGAAAGAGAAATATTTCCGCTCCGGCGATCAGGGTACACATGTCTTGGAATTTTCCGATATATTTGTGGCAGTGGATGTGTTTCAGAACCTGAGGATCCTGAACCATCTGTGCTGCATCGCCGATGCCAACTATTTTCAGTTCCAGCGGATCGGTACCGGAGCGCCAGTATGCTTCATAGGCTCTGATGATGCCGCGGGCATTTTTATGGGGCAATTCCGATGTGACTGCGGCGATATATTTGGGTGTATGTGATGATGGGACTGGCGCGGCGGTAGCGGGCTGCGGTATTTCTGAGGCGGGGGCGGTTTCTATTGCTGGCGCGGCGGCGGCAGGCTGCGGTTCTGCGGCAGAAGCGGTTTCGGGGCGGGCACTGACGTGATTCAGCCCATTATAGATGACGGTGATGCGGTCGGCTGACTGCGGAACCTTTTTCATGATTTCCTGCCGTGAGGTATCTGAAATGGTGATGATCCGGTCGGCATGCTTGATCGATGCTTTCAGCCGGTTCATGATGTAGGCATTTTCTAATCGGTTAAAGACTTCGGGATAGTTCTCATGGTAAAAAAAAGGAATCATATCATGAACGATGATGGTATCCCTGACCGAGCAGTGTAAAGGTGCAAAGCCCCGCGGAAACAGGACTCGGTCGGCGTGATGCTTCTTTAGGCGGGCATTAACTCCGAACAGTTCCCATAGAATGCAGGATAATTTATTCAGCGGGTTCTTTGTTATCTCTACAAATATTATGCCGTCAACGGCAAAATCCGGGCGGTTATGGCGGTTTCCTAATACGATGATGCGGTCGTTGCCGGCCGCGCTTTTTTCCGTCTGCCGCCGAGCCAGGTAATCGACCAGGCTTTTGGTCAGATTGTAGATTCCGATGCTTTTACCGGCACCTTTGACTAGTTTAAAACAATCAATCACCAGGTTCATTATTTTGCCCCTCTTCTGAATAAAACCACGCCGATCGTCTGGAACAGGATCTTCATGTCCAATCGCAGGTTCCAGCTGTCAATGTATTGGAGATCCAGTTTCACTACCTGGTCAAAATCATCTATCTCACTGCGTCCGCTGACCTGCCACATCCCGGTAAGTCCCGGTGTCATACTGATCCGGCGGCGGTAGTATTGGTTATACTTCTCGAATTCATCGACGGTAGGCGGCCTGGTGCCCACCAGGCTCATATCGCCTTTCAGGACGTTAAAAAACTGCGGCAGCTCGTCAATACTGGTCTTTCGCAGAAAAGCGCCGACCTTGGTGATCCGTGGGTCATCGGTTATCTTGAACATATAGCCGCCCTGTATCTCATTCCGGTTTTCCAGCTCTTTTCTTTTTTCTTCCGCGTCCTGATACATGGAACGGAATTTGTAGATCTTAAACCGTCTGCCGTTGCGGCCGACCCGGAGCTGGGAGAAGAAAACCGGGCCTTTGGACTCCAGCTTAATCGCGGCGGCTACAAAGGGATAAAACAGCACGGTAATCGCCGCTCCGGCTAACCCGCCGGCCAGATCAATAAACCGCTTCACCAGCAGACGCTTATAGCTTTTCTGGAAACGGGTGTAGGTAATGACGGAATAGGAACCGAAGGAATCCAGCTTGCTGCTGCCCAGCTGAATATTTTCCCGCTGGAGGTTATAATGGCAATTTATCCCCATTTCACCAAAAGCGATAATTAGCTTGTCAATTTCATTCTGCGGTGTCCCGGGGGCATTGATAAATACTTCGTCCAAGGCCATGGCTGTCGCTGTCGGGATCAGATTCTCGGCAGACGCCACGATGGGAATGTCATCTTCGCTGTTTCCCTTCCCGCCGCCGTCGATACAGGCGATTCCAACGATCCTGTAGCTGATATCCAGCTCCTTTTTCAGCCGTTCCAGCGTCTTATCCAGCAGGTCGCTCTGGGTCACAAGCAATACTTTTATCATGCTTTTGTCGGAAGAAAAGTGGGTACGGTAGATTTTTTTAAGGATACCATGGACGGACAAAGTGATGCCGAAGTTCAAGGGAATAAAAATCAGCATGACCACCCTGGAAAACGGATCCGACCATTTCAGGAGAAACATGACAAAGCCCGCCACCGCGATCAGGACTCCCTCATAGCGGGCGATAGCGAATAATTCTTTCCCGATGTTCCGGCGGACAAAATCCCGGTTCCAGTCAATAAAAAAGCTGTATATCGTACAGGATAATAGCATGCATAGGGCAACTTGAAAATGGATTTGCCTGTCCCCCATGTCACGAAAATTGCCGAACCGGATATAGGTTGATAACACAAAGGACAAGATAATGCTTAGCAGATCCGCAAACCAGAGTCCATATATTACCGCCACCTTATTTTTCTGTTGCATCTGTTATCCTTTCCTTTCTGAATCTCTGAATATGAAAGTCGGAGCCTCTGATTGCCCAGATGTTTTTGGGCAGGTTTTCTTGGTTTGAGCCAGCGTGAAAAATATCGCTCCAATATGCCCCGAATAACAACAGAAGGTAGTTCCTGGCCAAGTAAACCGAGATAATATGGGCTTCAATCACGGTATAGATGATCAGGGAAACAATCATGACCAGACCCATATAATCTCGTTTCCGATAGCACTGCCAAATCAATAAAATCAGCATAACGGCCAGGATGCCGCCGGGAATGATGCCAAACCAGTAAAACAGCCTGACCCAGCCCATATCAAAATAGTATTCCAGATGCACAGGTGCCGAGAACAGGGTCCAGGTCTCGATTGCTCCCGCATGAGCATTGTTATCCCAATAAAGATTGATCATCCGTCCGGTCAGAAACGAATCTATCTTAAACAAAGTCGGGTTATGCCAGGTATTAATGCTGTTAGCTGCGGCCCAGACGGAAAACCCGATAGCGATCCCAAAACCGGCTATCCCAAGAAGATAGATCGGCCGACTGTCCCGCAACCGCGGAAACCCCTTCATTACCCCCGCCATTAGTATCGCCATCGCGGTCACCGCCATCCCGGTCTTGGAATCGGTGAACAGAAAGAAGATGCCGTTGGCAATAAACAGGGCCGCTAAGACCCCGACGGACATTTTCTCTGAATAGACATAGAGTGCCAGTAGTATAATCATTAAAAACATCGTATGGACGGCATTGGAATGTCCCATACCGAAGCTGTAAACACCACGTATAATGCCCTCGCGGAACTCATCGGCCATCGTAACTGACCCTAAAACTCCCCCAAAAGCCAGGAAAACAATCAGAATGCTTCCAATCAGCGTCACTTGCAGGACATATTTCATGACCGGCTTGAGCTGCAGTCCTTTCATGGCTGCCACGAAAACAGCCGCCCGGATCATGACATTTTCCCCGGTACTTAAGTATACGGCTATGCCGGGAAGGATCATCGCAGCGATCCAAAACCACTCTTTCAGGGTAAATTTTGTAAAGAAAATCTTCAGGGCGAACAATAAAAAGGTCACCCGGAACAGCTGCCCTTCCCAAGGATTGGTCAACGCACTTTTATCAACCAGAAGAATCAGCAGTTCTAACGTAAGTCCGGTAAAAAAAAGCGCGACGGAAAATCCGGTGAGATTTATGCGGTTTTTAATTCCTGCCATACTTTTCATTCCAAATCCCCCTGTCAATTGCTATTACGCTGTCTTTCCCATAAAATTCTTTCATTACCGTATTGGTCCAGGCGGTTTCATCACCGGTTGCCGGCATATGCATCAGCGGTCCCTGAACGTCATTGATAAAGGGAATCACGACATCCTTAACATCCTCATCCAGCAGGACGGCCGTCTGGATATTCATTTGTTCCCGGTAGTCGCCGGCCTGTCCGGAAACAATATAATCAAGACACTGCCAAAACGTTGTATCTTTGATGTTGCTGCGGAACACTCCGGTCAACAAAAGGCAAACCGCCAGCGCCGGCACCACGGAGCGCGAAATCGGTAATTCCCTCAGCCGGCCTTGGTATTTCAGCCAGCCGCCGGTATAGCAGCTGATTATCAGAACCATCATCACAAAAGCCTGAAAATATATATTGTCAACACCCCGTGAAACATCCGTTCCCGCATATAATTCCGGTGCCCACAGCGCACAGTATATCCCGAATGACGTTACCGCAACCAGACCTGGATAAGGGTAGCGATGTTTGGCCTCGGTCCGGCTCCAGACGTAGAAGACCGTCACCGCCATCAGGATTAAGCCGATCATGGCAAGCGGTTTTTCCGTCAGGTAAACGCCGATCTGCCGGCATCCTTCAACCAATGACCGGCCGATTGTCTCCGCCGCTTTGGCCAGGCTGAAACCAAAATCCTGCCCGCCCCGGACCTGATTCCCGGGTGCCTTCATACTGATTATAAGCCCCAGTATCTGGACTGACAATGGCAAGAATAATAAAAATATCGTTTTTCGCTTCTGTTTCCAATATTCTGCCGCTATATAGCAAACGGTAATGATCGGTGCAAACAAAGCCGCCTGATAGCTGGCGCCGCCCAGTATGGCCATCAGCAACAGGATGCCGGTAAAGCATCCCCAGCCAAAGGAACCGTCCTTGTAATTGGCAAAGCTGTCCAGCAGGTAAACTAATAACAGGCACAGGGTATAAGGCAGCAGGTAATGGATGATGCCGTTATACCAGAACAGAGAAGATTTGGTTCCCGGAATAAACTGGATCTGGATCAGCAGGAACAGGAAGCTGATGGCCACAAAGCCACTCTTGGTAAAACCCGCTTTCCGGACCAGAAAATAATGTAGAACCAGTGCCGTTACTCCTATCCACATCGCCAGAGCCAGTATCGTTACGACAAAATAAGCCTTCTCATGAAATACTTCCGGGTGGAAACCAAATAAAAAAACCGAAAGCCATGTGCCTTGCCAGCCATAATAATACTGTCTTACCGTCCGGCCTGCGGCCTTGATGACCTCCAGCAAAGAGCAGCTGTCAACCCAGGCTTGTCTTGTCAGGCTTCCATAACCATAATCATCACCGGCTGCCCTGTTTATAAAGCTCAGATAAAACTCTGGCAATAAACTGATGATAAACCCCATCAAAATCCCCGCCGCCATGATGCTCAACTTGAATTGCTCCGCTGCCTTTGTATAGATTCTTCCCGACTTCCTTATTGCCTTCCGGGTAAACCTTTTCACCTTCATCGCTGCCTTGGTAAACCCAGTTTTCCCTTTTCCGATATGAGGCATAATCAAATGCGCGTATTCTTCCTGGTTTTCCCTGAGATAAGCCGGAAAGCTGTCATCAATCTCCACGCGGATAAACTCCGCTGCTCTCCCGAAGATATCCTGGCCCAGAATCAGCTTATCCTGTGCCTCGGCAAGGAAATCACGGCTATTGTATTCCTGATGCGCGGCGGCCTGCACTTTTACGCCGATGCGTCTAGAAACATCCTTTTCTCCCTTACCGCCCATATAACCGAAGTGCCAGCCGCCGTCAGGCACACGGATGCTGCACTCATTGTCAGGATCGGCTTCCCTGATATCGACGATACCGCTGTCAGGAAGATTTTTCACAGAAAAAATCTTAGTTCCCAGCCATTGCTTTTTTTCCACTCCGGCAAATTCACCGGTAATGGACAGCAGACTGCCGGATATTTCCTCCATGTTCAGATAGCAGTAAAACATCCGCTGGGCCAGATGATAGATTTTATCGGGATCAAAACCGGCAATAATCTTTTGCAATACCGCCGGATCAGGGATTTCATCAACATCACTGAAAATAATGATGTCATTTTCATTCAGCTTATTTAATCCTTTGATGAGATTGTTTTTCTGGTATTTGTCTCTTTCGTGAGTAGTGGCTGCTTGCGGGGAATCGTCTACGATGATATAGTCGATCTTCGGTAGGAAATCTATAAAAAGCTCTTTGTTCTTTTCAAAGCAAAGTTCCTTGGGCTCCCCGGAAAAGGTAACAGTGGCCTCTTCAATTACGAAGCGGTCCACGTAAGGAGATAAGGTATGAAGACGTAATTTCAGGATATCAAGTTCGTTAAAAAAGGGGATACAGTCGTATATCATGTCAATCTCTTTCTGCGTGATTTATTGTTAACGGCTATTCTGTGCTCACAACAATGTCAACTATTGCCAACTCTATTAGTATCGACATTGTGGTCTGTTCTTATTTTTTGAAAATATATTTTCTGATGAGAGCTTTCAACCCCAGCCAGCGTTTCGTGAGGGGATTCACAAAGCGGGGGTAAACGGCATTGGGACCGCGCCATTTGTGGAAAAGGAAAGGGGCGATGCCCGCAGTCTCCGGCAGGGGATGTTCGTGGCCGAAAAACCTGGCTGTCTCCAAGGGAGCGATTTTCATCCCGGCTGCTTCGATCCGGTGCTTGTTCATGCAGCAGAGAAAAATATCCTCGTTGTAAGTGCCGTCTTTAGAAGGCTCCCATTTTAAATCTGCTTGACGGGGAAAGCGAAGCAGTTTGCTGCTTCTTAAGGAAACACTGTTGCCTACGCGGCAGAGGTTGCCATAAGCATCCCGATAACCATGCTCCCGCTCCGGTAATGGCCATGGCGAGCCGATGTAGTCATATTCCAGGAATTCCTCGCGCCAGCTTTCGGGATGCACTACAAAGCCGTCGTAATGGATCAGCAGCACATAAGGAGTATCGATGTAATCGGCCAGATCATAAACCATCTTGTAGTTGAAGTGATCGATCTCCGAAAGCCTGGTGGTTTTCTTCCAGGTAATGCTATGAGGGAGAAATATCGGCCTTCTATGGGTAATCAGCACTACTTCACCAAAATCAATTCCCCGCATACTGTATTGCAGGGCTTTGATTGTCTCATATAGCTTCACGCTGGTCATGGCCGCAAGGGTTAGCTGCGGTAATTGTAATTTCTTTGTTATATTTTTCTTTGTTATATTTTTCTTTTTAAGCTTCTTGGTTATTTTCCCTGTTGTTTTGTCTTTCATATCCTCTACATCCGCTATCCCCTGTCATTTACTTGACATGCGCCTGATCCTTCTGGCGATGCCCCGAATCCTTTTTAAACAATAATACTTTCCATATAACATCCGACTCCTTAATTTCTGCCGGCCCAGTCTTAGCCCTGATAGTTTCCGGCCGGCCCGTTTGTACTTAGGGCTGCTCAGCTTATATTGTTCCAGCTCATGACGGCATTCCTCGTCACTGTATAATTTCCCTTTCCGGTCTTGGTAATGCCAGCCCTGGTATATATTCTGCTCCGATGCCCAATACCCGTCAGACACATTATATCTGGCCCAATATTTCGGCGCGATCACATACTGCACCGTTTCACTGATAAATGCCGCAAGGCAGGCAAATGAAGAATTGGATAACAGTAGATATCTGGCATTTTTAAGCGTCACAAAATCTTTCCCCATGTCAAAGTGATGAGCGGGAATGCCCGGCAATATTCTTTCCGCCGTTTTTACGTCGTCGGTGACAATCATAAATTCCATGTCCGGGCGAATCGCCTTCATGTTTTTCATGCCCTTAAGCCAATATTTTCTGTTGATCAGAAGCTCCGGGCTGCCGGTGTACTCTCCTCCGCGCATATTGATGATGCACAGGTTGTCCCGGCTGTATTCATAGGAATCGTATTCCGGTTTAATCCGCAGCCATTGCCGAATCTGCTCCCGGTATTTCCTGAAATAACTTTCATCCTGCAGGTTACCATACAGCAAGGTATTGTCGGCTAGATTCCTGATATTTTCATCGGCACCGCTAATATAGCAGCCATGCTCCAGGTCATGCTTAGAATTGCCGATATATAGCCGAAGCTCAGCTTCATCATATCGGTTAAACCGTTCTTTTTCAGCCTCCGTGATTTCATAGCCAAGATCGACATCCATAAAGTACATGCCGCGGTTACTGTGAATATTATTGGCAAACTGCTTCTGATTAGCCGTTCCGAACCGAAATCCCTTTTCTTCAGCGATTGCCCTCGTCGTCACATAACAAAATAATTGATTTCCCAGTCCCTGTCCTTTTAAAAACTCTGTTCCAATCATGATAGCTCCTGCCCATTTACTTCACGCTGCCGGTATGTCAGTCCAAAACCGTTTTGATCAGCTTCCCGTCTTCCACCTTATAAATAATATCACACTTAGCAATCGTATTTAGCCGATGTGCGATAATTACCATCGTCTTCTTCCCGTGAAAACTATTTATGGCATCCATAACCGCTTTTTCCGTGTCATTATCCAATGCCGATGTCGCCTCGTCAAACACCAGTATCTCGGGATTATGATACAAAGCTCTCGCAATCCCGATCCGTTGCCGCTGCCCTCCGGACAGCCTGACGCCCCTGTCGCCGATGGTCGTATCCATACCATCCGGCAGGCTTTCGACAAATTCTTTCAGCTGGGCTTCTTCAAGCACCTTCCAGATTCTTTCTTCATCGATTTTGTCGCGATCAATCCCAAAGGCAATATTGTCCCTGATCGATTCGTCCACCAGATAAATCGCCTGCGGGATATAACCGATCTGTGCCAGCCATGATTCATAGTTTTCAAAGATATCCCGGCCGTCGCAGGTAATGCTCCCTTTCCCGGCATGCAGAAGACCCAGCAAAATATCCACGATAGTCGATTTCCCGACGCCCGACACCCCGATGATGCCGACCGACTTCCCTTTTGGCACCTGCATAGAGGCATCGCTGAAAATATTCCGCTCCGTGCCCGGATAAGCAAAGGTGATACCTTTCAGTTCAATTTTTTCCTGCAATAACAGTTTGGGCGAGCTTTGCTTTTCTTTTTCTGCTGCCATATGAGCATCGGTTTTCATGCCTTCCTGCAGGTTCTGGTACAGAAAATCCAGACTGGGCTGCGTATAGGAGATTTCTGTCACATACGTATTGATCCGGGTAAAACTGGGCATGATCCGGATCGCCGCCAAGCCAAAGGCACTGATAGTCGTAATCAGATAATCCGTATTCCCCCCGTTTTGGATATATAGCAAGATAAAAGCAAGGATACTGACGATAAAAACCGTTTCAATCAGCAGCCGCGGCACATTATTCAGAACGGCATAATTCCTGGCCACATTGGCACCGATCTTGCCGCTTTCATAATAATTGCGGACGAAAAATTCTTCACGGTTCAACACCTTCACATCCTTAAGCCCGTATATGGCCTGAATACGCCATTTGGCAATCCGTGACTGGATGGACTGATTCTTCTTCCCGATCGCGTTCAGCTTGGGCTTCAGCACCTTGATAATCAACAGGGTCATCCCGCCGAAAATCACCATGATAAACAGTGTCATCCGCCAGTCAATTATCACCAGCATGGCAAAGATCAGAACCGATACCGTCAATTCGCTGGCCAGCTGCAGCAAGGCCAGAAGCAGGGAAAAACTTTGCGGGATATCACTGTCCGTAAGCCGGAAAACTGTAGGGATATCCGCCCCCAGATAGTCTTCATAGGGACGGTTCAAAAATTCCCGCATCACCCGGCTGATCATTCGGTTACGGGTACGGGTTATAAAGCTATTTTGCCGATAAACCACCAATAAACTATAAAGGTTCTTAATCACAAAGATTGCCATCAATGCCGTCAGCAGGATCACTACCAATTGACCGCTATATTGAATATTCAGAAACTGATAGATATTTTCCAAAGCTTCATATTCACGAATCAACTCGGTCAGCTCTTCGGGGTTCATGATAACCGACACCGCCGGTATCATAGCTGAAACACCGAGAGTTTCCAAGATGCCGCCGATAAAAATCATGATTCCCAGCACAAAAAACTGCCTTTTCTGTTTTTTATCCAATATGCACTTCAGTTTAGTAAACATTCCCGCCTTCGCCATAGGTATCATATCCTCTCTTCCGCCATGACCGTATTGATGACCCCTCTGCTTCTTTAGCTGCATTAGCCGCATTAGCTGCATTAGCCGTATTTGCCGTATTTGCTGCATTCGCTGTATCAGCCGCATTCGCTGTATCAGCCGCATTCACGGCTTTTTTGCCGATAGGGAAGCAGATATTTTTCATACAGCTTTACGGCCCGGTAATACCAGCCCGGAGCCTTGAGCATCATCTTCATCCTGACCCGGTCTCCCTTGGTACTCCATTCTTTCTGATAAACCGCCATAATCTTTTTTTCCTCGCTTTTTAGCAGCTGTACCAGCCTGGCGGCAAAATCCTGCTGATCCGCATCTCTGAACTCTATATAATAAAAAAGCATCCGCCGATAAAAATAATACGCCGATTTGTCCGCTAACTGTTCCATTCCCTGCTTTCGCAGAAAGGCTTCCTGCTCCTTCCACATCGGTATCTCAAAGGCAAAACGACGCTCCCCGGCCTCCTTGTTCATGATACTGTCAAAACGGTCAACCACATAATTATAACAGGCGACATCCACATAAGCACAGCGTTCTATCCCACAAAAAGCTTCGATGGTATAAAGAATATCTTCCGATGTTTTCCCCTCCGCAAACCGTAACCCATCTACCGACTCCCGCAAAAACAGCTTGCTCCAGACCGCAGGATAGATCCGGTACTTCCGGTGACCACAGATATAAATATCCAGCGCTTCCTCCCTTGACAGACCAATTACTTCTCCCGTTGTCACCCGGTCATGGCCGCTGGCTCCCAAGTGCTTATACTCACATACCGCCGCCTGGGCCTTCTCAGCTATCAAGGCACCAAGCATTTTCTCATACATATCCGCATCAATAAAATCATCCCCGTCCACATATCCGAGATACTTCCCCCTGGCAATCTGAAGTCCGGCATTGCGGGCAGACGAAACTCCGCCGTTCTTCTTATGAATAACCCTGATCCTTTCATCCTTCCCGGCATATTCATCACAGACCTCACCGGAACCATCGACTGATCCGTCATCGACCAGAATAATCTCCAGCTCCCGATATGTCTGGGCCATCACCGATTCCACACAGCGCGGCAGGTAGTCCTTGATATTATATACCGTCACGATCACCGATATCAGTCCGTCAACCCCCATCACGCCTCCTGCCTGTCAAACCTAATAACTAAACTACTAAACTTCCTCTCGTCCGCCTACACTAACCTGCCGTCCGCCGCCACCTTGATCATCCCCGGTGTAAAAATATCATTACACTCGTGGTTATTGAACCACTTCGCCGGCGCGATAATACACTTATCCTTCCGATGATTAATCCACGACGCCCACCAGCTGAAACTGCTGTTCGCTATTATATGATGATGGCACCGGCTCATCAGCATCATATCCAAAAACCCGGTATGTTCAGTAGTCTCCTCAATAATAGTAAACTGCTCCGGCAATTCCGCCTCCCCAGGCTGTCGATACCGTGCCTCCAGCCAATTTTTCGCCCATTTCACATCATTGCTGAACACATAAAAATAAGCATTCGGATATCTGGTCTTCATATAAGCAATCGCCGTCTCATAATACCGGTCCGTGCAGATACCCCCATACCGCTCGTCCGCCAGCAGATAATCACCCCTGCGGATATGCACGCTGATCGCTTCGCTATTGTCAATCATATACTGATACGTTCCGATATGCTGATCCAGATCCGCCGGAAGATGCATAACGCTCCGCTCCGGAAACGTAAATACCCTCCGAACCTCATCCTCAATATCCTTAAAATATTTCTCACTCTGAAACCATCCAGACAGATAAGCAGGATCATGCTCCAGCAGTTTACTGTCGAAATTGTTATCTATTTCCTTTATCTCCAAGCTTCGGCGGCCAAATAACTTTCTGCGGATCCGATGAGACATTTTCAGAGAGCCATCCGTCATCGCCGTAATCTCATCCCAAGACGCCCGCGGATAATCAATCCCAAACACCGACAGCATAATCGGTCTCGCATTATCATGCCGATATTCCTTGATGTCATCAAACTTCACCGTCTTCCCTTGCGAGCACAGTTTCAAATACAACGCATATTGAAACATCTGATTCCCCAGCCCGCCCGACATTCTAATTATAACCATACCTACTCCCATCCTCGCTAATTACTTTTCGCTTTGCCATTGTTGGAACATGAGAATATACCAGATCTGGATCCGCCATTCGCCCTTTTCAATAAAATCGTTCCATATCTTCCAGACGACATCCGCATCCAATATCCCCTGCCGCTTCAAGACATCCCTGTTAATCAGCATTTCCGCCCACTCCCGCAGCCGCGGCTGCTTAAGCCACTTGTCAATCGGAATGCTGAATCCCTTCTTAGGACGTTCCATCATTTCTTTGGGCACATAGCGGTACAGCACGTCCCGCAGTACCCTTTTCCCGATACCGTCCGCCCGTTTATACTCGATCGGCAGGCTCCATGCAAATTCTACCACATCTTTATCCAACATGGGAACCCTTGTTTCCAAAGAAACCGCCATGGCGGCCCTGTCCACTTTTACCAGAATATCGTCGGGATGATACATCAGCATATCAAGAAGCATCATGTTATGATTGGATTCGACAAAAAAACGGGTGTCCATCCCGTCAAACAGATAGGGGCGCTTCTCATGATTCAGGCTGATTTTCCTGACGATCCCGTCCGACTTGTAAGAATCGATATAAACTTCCGCAGGTCCTTTGGCCCCCAGCAGCCCGCCCTTGATACGGATAACCGGCTTTCGTGCCAAAGGGCTGTGAAGGACCAGCTGGCTGACCGGTTTGCGAATGAAATAGGGTACGTTTTTCATTTTATTCCAGATACGTTCTACCGAAGCATAAGAATTATAACCGCAGAACAGTTCGTCCCCGCCGTCCCCGCTTAACGAAACCGTGACATGTTCCCTGGTCATTTTACTGACCAGATAAGTGGGTATCTGAGAGGAATCGGCGAAAGGCTCTCCGTATATCCGTCCCAGCTCCGGGATTACTGCTTCAACATCTTGTTCCGTTATATAAAGCTCTGTATGCTCTGTGCCCAGATGGGCGGCTATCTCTTTGGCATAAACCGCTTCATCATACCCGCTCACATCCATTCCGATCGTAAAGCTTCTGACCCTTCCACTGTCAAGCGACTGCATCAAAGCCACGATGGTACTGCTGTCGATTCCTGCCGAAAGAAAAGCACCTACCGGCACATCTGCTGCCATCTGTTCCTTGATCGAAGCTTTTAGCAAGCGTTCCAGTTCATCGGCGGCTTCTTCCCGGCTTCCTCCAAAAAGCGACTCCTGCCCGCGCTTTGCCGCCTGTTTCATCGACCAGTAAGGATAAGCTGCGACCTCCCGGTAGGGATGCCGAACCGCCAGAATCTTTCCTGCCTCCAGCTTAGATATGCCCCGGTAAACAGAATAAGGCGCCGGAATATAGCCATGCAAAAAATACATATCCAGGACCCCGGTATCAATAGGGTTCTGGAAACCTTCCAAGGCCTCTATGGAGCCGATATCCGAAGCAAACACAAAGGTGTTCCCAACAAACCCATAATAAAGCGGCTTCTCTCCAATCCTGTCCCTTCCTAAAGACAACGTGCGCTCCTTTTTATCATACACGGCCAAGGCAAACATCCCTTTACACAGGATAAGTGCTTCCTTCATCCCATATGCCTCTATGGCCTCCAGTAATACTTCCGTATCGGAAGTCCCCCGGAACTGACGCACCTTCTTTTCTTTCAGCAACCGCTCCGCTATCCTTTTGTAATTGTAAATCTCCCCGTTAAACACCATCACCGACCGTCCGCTGTGTGACTCCATCGGCTGGGCTCCGCCCTCACTGAGATCGATGACAGCAAGCCGTCTGTGCCCAAACACCACATCCCGGTCTGCCGATATCCATATGCCTCCCGCATCCGGGCCGCGATGAAACATCCGCTCCTTCATCCGCTCGATATTCTTCTGCAGATCCCCTTCAAAATTACAAAACCCAGCTATCCCGCACATAATCACTCCATACTCTCAATCTTCACCAGTGCTTCGGCAACTTCCTTTTGATACCGCTGATAAGCCTCTTCCCATGACGGATATGACTTGAACGTGCTTTCCTGACCTTGCCGCTTATTCTCCAAAGCAAAATTCCCACATAAGACATCACCCAGAAAAGCCGTGCATTTCGTTGCTCCCAGTGCATTTACATGCCCGCCGCCGTCATAATAATCCGTCGTAAAATCAATCCCGATTTCTTCATAATAATTATTAAGGTTGATAAACCGGAACCCCGCCGTTTCAATAACGCCCGACATGTAATTATACATCATCTGCTCTTCTTCTTCAATTCGGTATGGCGATACGATAAATAAAGCTTTCTGTCCCCGCTCCCGCAGATAATCCAGCAACTCGGTCAGCCGTTCCTCCTGCTCTGCCGGTATCGGCATCGTCTCCGTTATATGGCTGCATTGCGGTATTCTTTCTTTCTCCAGAGGATCAACGCCGGCTTCCATCGCAAAGCCTTTCAAAGGACTTTTCTTTTCATATCGATAACAGGCAAGCTGATCCACCAAGACTATGGTCTTCCAATTAGAATGATACTTGAATATATCAAAATAGTAAGTATAACGTTCGCTCTGATCCGCTACCAGCCGGTTGATCGCATCAACACGGTTCCATGAATACTTCAGGTTATCGGTAACCCCTCTGGCATAGGCCATATTCGTTGCCATGTCCCCGTCTTCCATCGTAAACATCCGCATCTCGAATACCACCACTTCCGGGGACTGGGTTTTATAAGCTTCTTTCAGAAGCGGAAGCGCCGCACTGGGACGCTGGACATGGCTGGAAAGAGGATAGCTGGTAATCCCATATTCCCCCCACAGCTGCGGAGCCGCATAAAACGGATAAACCGGGCTGGAGCCGATCATAATGACATCAAGCGAATGATCCTCTTCCGCATAGAAGCCCGTGAAAATATCTTTCACTTCCCCGTTGACCCGAAGGATATAGGTCAGCGATATTAAGACAGAAGAAAAGAGAAACAGAAAAATAACCGCTTGTATGCTTTCTTTTAGCCTCATGCTAACCCTCCTTGCTTATTACACTTTATCTTTATTATGATTATCTTTATTGCTTTACTTTTATTGCTATTACCTTTATTGCTATTACCTTTATTGCTATTATCTTCTATTTCGATTATTTTACTTCGATTATTTTTTATTACGGTTATGGCGTTTCAGACCTAATAAATAGTCTTCCCATTGTTTCCCGATTTGCTCCGGAGCAAAATCTGTCTGTAGCCGGGCAGCTTCAATCCCGATAGCCTCAGCTTTCCGGGAATTGCTTAGCAGCTCTCGCATGTTTTCTCGTAGTTTTTCTGTCTCCCGCACCGGAGTCAGCAGGCCGTTTACCCCGTCCCTGATCAGATCAGCGGGACCGCCGCAGGGACAATCGGTCGCTATCACGGCTAACCCTGAAAGCATGGCCTCAATCAAGGTATTGGGAACGCCCTCCGTATCGGAGGTCAGAACAAATAAGCTGGCCTTGTAGATCAGCTCCGGTATATGATCCGAACTGCCCGGCAACAGGATCCGCTCTTCCAGACCGATTTCCTTTGCTTCCCGAAGCAGGGTTGTCCTCAGGCTGCCCTCTCCGTAAATATACACCTTATATTGCGGAAATTCATCGGCAATGCCGGCAAATGCTTGCATCAGCATGCGATGGTTTTTATTTTCATCCACTCTTCCCACGGCGACAATCGACCGCTCACGTTCCCCCTCATATCGGGGGCGGAAAAAAACCGGATTTACCGGATTCGGTAATATCTTCGCCTTTTTTCTGACAGCAACCGGGAAAAACAAACGGCTTGCCTGCGTCTGCAGCACCACGCCGTCCGCATAACGGAACAGCCATCTGACCGCGAAGCGCATGAAGCGGCTGTAATATTCCGCATCGGGAGCTCCTCGGACGGCAACAGCCCTTGAAACCGGAAGAAAAGCGGATGTCAACAGCGCCATCAAATTATTCTTACCGATAAAAGACAAAATCACATCGGGTTTTTCGCTCTTCCAGATTCTTCTAAGCTTATGAAAACGGCGAAGGAAATTAACCATGCGGTTTTTGCTGGTCTCCTCCGGTGTAATGTCAGAAATTATCCTTTTAACGCTCCGGTTCAGCGGATATTCATTTTCTTTTTGATATTGCGTAACCAGAACCACCTGATGGCCGTTCTTAGTCAAAAAATCTGCAAGATTTACGATTACCCGTTCCGTTCCGCCTTTGGTCAGCGACCCGCTTAACATGGCTACACGCATGGGAGTCTCCTCTATATTTACCGTTACATTATTTACTGTTAGATTATTTAACGTAACATTACTTAACGGAACATTACTTAACGGAACATTACTTACCGTAACATTATTAAACGTTATATTATTTAATGTAATATTATTAACCTTATATTCCATCCTTACCGGATGCCATAGGACTGATACCATTTCTGAAACATAAAAAAAGCCCAGGTAAGCCTTGAAAAATTAGCTCCGGTAGCCGGACCGCCGTCTCCCGAACGAAGATAGGCTTCAATCATACCCGCCGTATAGTCAGCATGGAATAAGCCTTGATCCTTAAGATAATCCCTGCTGCACATATCCAGCAGCTGCTCCTTAAGCGGACCTCTCAGCCAATTATCCAAGGGCACGCTAAAACCGGTCTTAGGGCGGTCCAAAAGCTCTCTGGGCAGATAGTCATAAGCAATATCCTTTAAGATTTTTTTCTTTTCGTTGCCGTCAAATTTAAAGCGGTGGGGAAGCCGGAAAGAATACTCCATCACATCCTTGTCCAGAATCGGGCATCTGGCCTCAAGGGAATACTTCATCGAAGCCCTGTCCACCTTACACAAAATATCAGCCGGCAAATAGGTATCCATATCCAACAGCATCCTGCGGATCTGCCAGTTGTTTACCGAATATTCGCTCTCCACGGGATAATTACAGGCAAGATCCTGGCCGCCGGAAAAATCTTCACGGCTGACCATGTTAACCGCCATCTCCGTGTAACTGCCGGCACCAAACTGAACCTTGGTCTCCCGGTTACGGTTTTCCGTGATCGCCCGCACCCGGAAGGGCAGCTTGTCCCGCAGATGAAGACGCCGTATTCCGGGCAGGCTGTAAAGCGTATGGAGGATAACTCCGGGAACATCCAACAACTGTGCCTGCCTTACCTTTTCATAAATATTGTAGCCGCAGAAAAATTCATCTCCGCCATCCCCCGACAAGGCCACGGTCACCGCTTTCCTTGCCAGCCGGGACACCAGCATCGTGGGAATCTGTGAGGAATCCGCAAATGGTTCATCATAATACTGGGGAATACTTTCCACCAGATCAAACATTTCTTCCTCTGATATATAGTTTTCCGTGTGGTCACAGCCAAGGTAATCGGCCACTTTCTTGGCATATTCGGCCTCATTATGGCTTTTTTCATGGAAGCCGATGGAAAAGGTCTTAACCGGCCCGGCCGCGTTTTCGGCGGCTATCGCCGCCATCAGCGACGAATCATACCCGCCGCTCAAAAATAAGCCCACAGGCACATCGGCAATCATGCGCAGGGAAACGGCTTTTTGCAACAGGCTCTTTAGTTCCATTTTAGCCTGCTGATACTCTTTTACCGGATATTCTTGCTGTTCGGCATAGATGGCTCTGACATCCCAAAACTTGCGGATCTTAATAGACAAACCCTGCTCCGGTCGGCAGCTGCAGGTCAGGACACTGCCTGGCGGCAGCTTATAAACCCCCTCAAACACACTGTCCGGATGACAGATATACTGCTGATACAGATAACGGGAAATGACATCTTTTCTGATATTCTTCCGGAATCCGGGACGCTGCATCAGCGGCTTTAGTTCGGAAGCAAAATAAAGATTCCCTTCTTCCTCCTGATAATAAAGCGGTTTTTTACCGATCCGGTCGCGGATCAGGTAAAACATTTCCGCCTCCCGGTCCCATAGGGCAATGGCAAACATGCCGTTCAGCTTGTGAAGAAAGTCGATCCCCCATTTCAGATAAGCCGCGATCAGCACTTCGGTATCACCGTCTGACTGAAAAGGATAATCTGCCAGTTCCTTCTTTAGCTCGGAATAATTATAGATTTCACCGTTAAAAACGACACTGATGCACCGGTCTGCCGAATGCATCGGCTGATGGCCAAGCGCGGAAAGATCCAGAATCGAAAGCCGCCGCTGTGCCAGGCCGATCGTTTTCCCTCCCCGCAGCGGATAGATCTCCTCACCGCTGTCATCAGGACCACGGTGAAGCATCGCATCATTCATTATTTTCAACTGCGCCAAACCGATGTTCCGATCGGTTATGAAACCGCATATTCCGCACATTTATTGTCTCCTGCTGGCACTGACTTACAATATCATTACTAATTCGTATCTAAGGAAACACTGATTAAATCAGGATTCCTTAGACGCTCCGCGTGATAAAATAATCCTTATATTCACCGAAGTCCTTGCATTCATGGTCGATGCTTTCGATCATTTCCTGATATTTTTCCCGGACAAGCGACTTATAATTATCAAAATTATCAAAACCTTGCTTGGTCCAGGCAAAAGGATGGGTCAGGATCTGCAGTTTATCGTAGCTGTGCAGGGTTTTTTCATCCGGATAGCCATAGCGCCAGATATGGTTGGCATCGGACAGGTATTTGACCGCAAGCTCCTCATCTCTGGGGTGGTTTTCGGCAAAGGTGAAAAAATCATCCTGATAAGCATTCAGTATGCCCGGCAGCTTGATATTGGCCCGCAGTACATCCCGAGAAGGACGGTGGATGGAAAACTGGGTGATCTCAAACCCCAGCATTTCATTAAGGATGTTCATTTCCTTCCCAATCTGCTGTTTAATCATTTTAATATCCGTCAGGCCGTTTAAGGCAAAATGAAGCCCAATATTATGACCGCGCTCATGCATGTCACGGATCATCGCCGAATTCTTGCGGGAAAGAATGTTATAAGAATTATTGGTCCACTGAAAGAAATAATTGGCGGTAAAGTCCAGGCTTTCTTCCACCTTGGCCAGGTCATGGGCCCGGTCCACGCTATATTCCACGTCGTGACGGGTAATAATGAACTTGCTTTGCGTAAGGGCCTTGCGATAATCGGCGGCAAGGCCGGTCGCCCGGATTATCCTGATAATATCTTTGTAGTCATTAAATGAAAACATATGCTTACCTTCATCCTATCTGTTCATGGATATATTCCCGCCACTGGCTGATGACGATCTGGCCGCTGGCCTTTTCGCTGATGCTGCGGGCTTCTTCCCCCAGCCGTTCCGCCAGGTCTGGATCTTCAATTAACCGGCACATGGCTTCCACCAAAGCTTTTTCATCCTTAATCGGTATCAGCAGGCCGTCCACCCCGTCAGTCATGATCGTGCGGGGCCCGCCGCAGGGACAATCCGTAGCAACAATCGGAAGACCCAGGGCCATGGCTTCCATCAGCGCATTGGGAAGCCCTTCCCAGTCGGAAGTGAAAGCAAAAAGGCTCGCATTTACCAAATCCCGTTCCAAGGTATCGCTGGCCCCCATCAGCTTTACATATTCACCGGCATTATTAGCCGCAATCAGATTTTCCAGAATCTCTTTTGTTCCGTCACGAGAATCCCCGCCATATATTTTCAGTGTGTACTCGGGATAGCGCCGGTGTACCTTGATAAAGGCACTGATTAACAAGGGCTGGTTCTTAAAGTCTACCAGTCGGCCCGACTGAACGATTTCCTTTACGCGCCGTTCCGGTCTTGGCACCCCGATATACTTGGGATTCAAGGGATTTAAGATAATCCGCGATTTTTTACGGACAAACCGTGGGAAAAAATCCCGCTGCCCTTCCGTCTGGAATACGCAGCCGGCCACTCGGGGATATAACAGAGGGATCAGGAATTTGTCGGCAAGACCGTCGTAATGCCCTACGGGATCAGTTCGCACCGATATGATGACTGGCGTCTTCATCCCTACTGTCGCCGTAAGTGCCCGATAATTGGCCTTGTGGCCAAAGGCGATGACAACATCCGGGTTTTCTGCCCGGATCGCCCTCCGTAAATATTTAACCCGCAGCAGTGCCTGACTGACACGGGCTTTCTTTTCATCTCCCTGAATAAGTCCTACATGAAGGCGGCGGACTTCTTTCTCTAGCTTAAATTCATTCTCGCCCTGCCATTCGGTTGCAATGATTATTTCATAATCTTCACCGGCAAAGTGATTGGCCAGGTTGGATACCACCCGTTCCGCTCCGCCCTGAACCAGACAGTTCAGGTGAAAAAGTATTTTTGTCATGCTTGATCTCCAATTGTGTTATTGTAACATATTCTTAATATTTGTTCAAACATATCTTTATTCACTCCCTAAAAGAGAGCAGGGGGAGGGCTCAGGAACCGGAGGGCTGGATGGTCGGATTTTCTCTCTGGACGCGGCGTTTATAGCACTCCGAGGAACCCGGAAATACTGATTTAATCAGTGTTACCTTAGGACTTGGGTTTTTCGGCTGATGGCAAAAATTACGGTAGTCGCAATTTAAATCTATTTATATTACCTATTGAACAGTTACATTAGCGGCATCGAACAGTGACATAAGATGATTGACATAAGCTTCGTAAGTAAAATCCTTGGCGCGCAAGGCGGCTGCTTCTTGATATTTTTTTAAGAGTTCCCGGTCGTCCAGCAGTTTAAGCACTGCCGCGGCCATATTCTTTTCTGCTTCACTGATATGGATATCATAGTCTTCTTCCGCATCCATAACCGGCAGCAGCACCCCGTAGTCACCCCAGATTATTTTATCCTCAAGATAGCGTTTCTGTCGTTCTGCCTCTGTCGGCGGCTTCTCCAGCAGTATTTCCGCCGGTCCGGTCCGGCAGTCTACACTGACGGCGGCAAGGCCCAAAGCCATGCCCTCTACAATGGCATTGGGGAAGCCTTCATTGCGGGAGGTCAGCAGATAAACTGCGGCTTTTCGTAAGTAAGAATAGGGAGCCGTCTGCATACCCGCAAAGCAGACATGGTTTTGTATGCCCAGTTTTGCGGCCAGTTCGCGGCATTCGTCAAAGCTTCCGGCACCCAGGATTACCAGCCGGGCATCTGGAACATGATCGTGTACCAGCGAAAACACCTTCAGCATATGCCAGAAACCTTTCACTTCAGCATCCCTGCCCATCGAAATCAGACAGATGGCCTCATCGCCCCAAGGCAATATTGCCTCCTGCGCGTAAGCCTCGCGCTGGATGGCCTCTATATCAAATAGATTATATAATGTGGTGGTTTGATAGAATTGATAATTATCATGAAGTTCTGTTTCCATCTGACGGGTGCAGCAGATCATTAGATCAGCCAGCTTGACAAACAGGCGCATTTTGATTTTGTCACGGACATCGTCATAACTGCGGAGCCCCAGCCATACCTTAGCGGTCTTGGTACGGGAAAAGGCGTTAACCATATTGGCTGTCGGGCCGAAGCTGTAAACAACCTCGGGAGCTAGTTCCTTTTTCAGCTTCCGTACTCTAAGCGTGCGGCGGATAATATTGATGATCTTGGATAATTTCCTTTTTTTGACACCCAGACCGATGTCCACGATTTTAAGGCCCGAAACATCATAGGCTATGTCGGCAGAATCAAAAATAACTACGGTAACATCGCAAAAAGGTTCCAGCACCCGCGCCGTAGTCAAACATACCCGTTCATATCCGCCCTGATGAAGCATGGGTACCATCAGCATCATTTTCCTTTTCAACTTAAGTCTCCTCATTCACAGTTAATCCGGCCATATCACCGGTCAGGTAAAAACCGGCCATTTTGGCCGCCTGACGGTTTACGTCAAAATCACTCCTGATTAACTCTTCTTCCCGGTTTATCCTGGGATAATCCGCTGTTTCAAGAATCTGTGCCGCCCACTCTGCGGCCGGCCGTTTAATGCTTTTCATCTGAACTAAATCCGTAATCCTTACTTCCTCTGCTATCGCATCGGAAATAAGGCAGCGTAACCCTGCCGCCTGGGCTTCGATCACCGTGCCCGGAAGCCCTTCATAACGGGAAGGAAATACGAAATAATCCATGGCCTGATAATAATCCTGAATATTACGCTGATTTCCCAGAAAACATACCTTTTCCGCCAGCCCGAATTCAGCCGCCAGCCCTTTTATCGTTTCCATTCCGGCGCCTTCGCCCAATAAAACCAGCCTGGCCTCCCGGCAGAGCTTTTGAACCTCATAAAATATATCGATCAGGTATTCATGATTCTTCTGATAATCAAAACGTCCCACATGGCCGATCACCAGCTGACCATCCAGGCCCAGTTCCTTTCTTATGGAATCCCGCATCCGGCTGTTAAAACAGAAGCGGGAAACCTCGATCGCATTGGGGATATATACCGTCCGCCCGTCCGAGACCGCCTTCCGCCCGAAAACTGCTTCCCCCGCCATTCTCGAACAGGCAAACAGATAATCGGCCTTTTTATCCAGATTCCGGCGCAGCAGGCGGGTCATCATGCCCTTCATCCCATTATCGACGCCGGCATTGCGGGCATGCGCTATCGTAATGGAAACCCCTGAAGCTTTGGCAATCGGCAGATAAATCGATGCCGTACTGGTCATATGTCCCTGAACAAACTTAAACTCTCTATGAATTGTAAAAAAATCCCAAAACGCTTTACGGTAAGCCGACAGATTACTCCCCCGAAAACGCGGAACCCGATAGACATGGCCCCCCATATCCTTTATTTCCTTTTCAAAATGCCCTTCATTGTCTGTATGCACCAGAAAATCAAACTGGATTCGCTCCCGGTTCATTTTCCGGTACAGATCCATGATACGGCTTTCCGCGCCGCCGCGGTTTACTGTTCCCAATACATGCAAAATACGGATAGGTGCCGTCATGAATGTGTCCTTTCCTAATACAAAATACAAAGGTATAAGTGAATTATAGTTTAAAAAGCGTAAAAGGACAAGAATTTTGAATAATTCAACTTTTCCCGGAATCGAATTGGAAATTAATTGTTTGAAATTACAAAATCTTAGCAAAATCCGTTAAATATATTACATAAAAATAAAATAATTATTAGTTTTTGAAAGGTTATCTTGCGTGGTTTTTATTCCTGTGTTACTATATGTTTAGTGTTAGTGTTAATTAAACAAAGTTCCGCGCAATTTTTCGATTTATAAAGTACAGGAGGTACCCTGTGAAATTAATCAGAGAAAACTATCTGAAACAGATTCGTCCATATTATGACGTTGACTTAATTAAAGTCCTAACCGGTATCAGACGCGCCGGAAAATCAGTATTATTAGGAACCATTCAAGAAGAATTGACGGCTCAGGGCATACCTTCCCATCATATCATTTATATGAACCTGGAAGATCTGGATTATGCTTTCATTGAAACAGCAAAAGACCTTCATGATGAGATTAAGACCAAAGTAACCGATCATGACAAATATTATATATTTTTAGATGAGATACAACACATAAATGAATTTGAAAAAGCTTTGGCGTCCTTCCGGGCAACCTTAAATGTCTCCTTATTTGTAACAGGAAGCAATTCCACCCTTCTTTCTGGCGAACTTGCTACTTTGCTTACTGGCAGAACCGTCGAATTTGAAATCCTGCCATTTTCATTCTCAGAGATGAAGGACTTTCTTGTGCTTAACGGGCGGGAATATAACGATGAATTATTTTATAATTATCTGAAATGGGGGGGATTTCCCTTGCGTTTCGAATTCACAGAAGAGGTATCTATACGCAAGTACATCGATAACCTCTATGACAGCATTATCAACAAAGATATTATCAGCAAAAGCAATAATATGAACCGTAAGTCTTTCCGAGCGATTTCTCTTTATATCCTGGCAAATGCCGGCAAAGAATTCTCTGCGGAAAATATTATGAATTATTGTAAAACCAATAATTATTCAAGCATTTCCGAGCGGACAGTGCATAATTATATCAACAAGATGCAAAAGGCCTTTTTAATACACGCGGTCAAGAGATACCATATTTCCGGAAAGGAAGCTCTAAAATCAAGAGAAAAATATTATGCAACCGATATCGGCCTACGAACTATAAATACCAATACGATTCAATTGGAAGATACTTTCTTTTTAGAAAATATCATTTATAATGAACTTATCCTGCGGGGATTTACTGTATTTACAGGAAAGACCTATAAGGGCGAAGTTGACTTTGTTGCAATCCGAAACGGGAAAAAATGCTTTATCCAAGTCACCTATCTGCTGGCAAGCCAAACCACCATCGAACGCGAATTCGGTGCATTCAAACCGATAACAGATGCCTCCCCCAAATATGTATTATCATTGGACAAAACCGACTTTAGCAGGAACGGCATCGCCCATATAAACATTATTGATTTTCTCTTGCACCGGTCAGAACTGGCCCTGACTTAGATTTAGGAGTCAACTCAAAACATCATGAATAAAAACTTCAGTCCGGCATTCATACCTCTCAATCAATAAAGATCCATCTACGGTACGGATCACCATTTTTCCGTCAAACACATCGACGACCTCACCGGGAGCATAAGCTGAAAAATCCATGATCTCATCAAAAGGATGGGCCTCCCAGATAATCATTTTTTCTTCCCCCAGCATGGCAAAAGCGCCGGGAAAAGGTGCCGTGACCCCGCGAATCAGATTATAGATCTCTCTTGTCCTTTGCCGGAAATCAATTCTGCCGTCCGCCGTCGTCCGTTTATCAAACCAAGAGTCAAAATCCTTCGAATCCCTTCTGATAACAATATTGCCGTCCCGATATGCCGTCAAAAGCTTCCGGATCAGCCGCTTGGAACAAATCATGTTCTTATATTGTGCAGTTCTGATAGTGTCATGCACTGTAATCGAAAACATCTCCGTCGCAAAGATATTGGGGCTGTCTGCCTTTTCATCATAACGGAAAAGATTCAGGTTAAAGCGGGTATCTCCCTGGATAATCGACCAGTTAAGCGGAGAACGGCCCCTACCGAAAGGAAGGTAGCCGCAGTTACCATGAAAACCAAATATCCCGCAGATAAACTTGTCTAATACGGCCTGCGGCACCAGTCTCTGCCATCCCATGGAGATGCCGATTTCAAATTCATTCTCTTCTAAAAATGTTTTGGTTTTCTCGTCAGTAAGAGAATAGCTGTCTGCCTCAAACACCGGAATCCCATATTTTTCCGTCAGCACGGTCAGTCCTTTATAGCCGGATATTTCATTTCTTTCCGTCACCGCCTTAGCGACAGTTATCACCAAATCCACCGGACAGATCTCTTTATGAATATACTCCACGATATTTTCCGTAGTATCTTTTACGCCAAAAACAGATACTTTAAACTTCATTGATAATTCTTATCCTCCTCCCTGCGTATTGGTTTGTCTCATTATAAATGTTCCTTATACCAGTCAATTGCCAGGGCAATCCCTTTCGCAAAGTCATACTCCGGACAATATCCCAGTAATTGCCGCGCTTTGGAAATATCCGCATTTGAATCCCGGATATCTCCCTTGCGCTCCGGCCCAAACACCGGTTCAACCTTTTTTCCTAAAGCATCACACAGTCCATGATACACATCGATTAAATGTTCCCTGCCGCCGGCACCGATATTGAAAGCTTCGCCCGCCGCATCCGAAGCCGCCAGGCAGGCACGCAGATTCGCCTCGATGACATTGTCTATATAAGTAAAATCCCGCGACTGCTTTCCGTCCCCGTTGATAACCGGAACCTCACCGTTGAGTAGCAGCTTGATAAATTTCGGAATAACGGCGGCATATGCTCCTTCGGGATCCTGCCTCCGCCCGAACACGTTAAAATACCGCAAGCCATAGGTATCCAATCCATACAGTTCCTTATATAACCGGCCATATTCTTCATCTACTTTCTTAGTCAGCGCATAAGGGGAAAGAACCTTCCCTTCTCTTCCCTCCCGCTTGGGAAGCTCAGGATGATTCCCATACACCGAAGAGCTGGAAGCGTAGACGAACTTTTTTACCCCATTTTGCCTTGACGCCTCCATCATATTCAGCGTACCCATAATATTAATCCCTTCATACAATAACGGCATCTCGATACTTCTGGGAACACTGCCCCAAGCCGCCTGGTTCAAGACATAATCTATTCCCGCTGTCGCCCGCATGCAGGTATCTAAATCACGGATATCACCTTCTATAAATTCAAATCCCGGCCGGCCGACAAAAGCCTTGATATTCTCATATTTGCCGGTAGACAGATTGTCCAGGCATCTGACGTTATATCCCATGCCGAGGATCGCTTCACATAAATTGGAACCGATAAAGCCGGCCCCGCCGGTTACGAGAAAATTACTGCTCTGGTCGAATCTTAGCTCTTGGTAGCTCATTTTACGTCTCCTGTTCTGCTTTTTGTATTCCTGTGCTTTATTTATTATACAGCCAGCTATTCTGTAAAGCAATGCTTTCGTAAGTTTATAGAAATGAGAGGGGGAGGGCTCGGGGGCCGGAGGGCTTGGGTTTTCGATTGCCTGAGCCTCAGCGCAAGACCAAGACCGCAACCGCGATAAAAATGCTCGCCAATTGGAGCGTCACCAAAGATTTACCAGTCGAGCATATTGCAAACAACGTCTGGCGTGTGGGAAGCGATTATATGCTGAAGTGATTTAATGTAAATCTATTGCCTGATAACTTATAATATATACATCCTGCTCTGCCTTAATGTCCACACCTTTATAAATTTCTTCTACTTTTACTAATTGCCTACTTGTTCCACCGATGTGTTCTACATTATCTAGGGCGGATGCCCTTATAATAATAGGAACCGCCGGCAGGCTTATTGACATGTATTCCGCTTCACTAAGACACAAATTCTCTGGAAGCTGAGCCACATGGATATCATCTAAATATGACAAGTCTTGTGATACATCGGTATATGTTCTTTTTTCATACATACCGAATACCGTTATTGCTAAAATAGTTATTGATGCTAGGCATATCCCCCATCTGTATTTCACAGCTCTGCCTCCTTTCTTTCAATGCTGCCATCTACTATTTTATAAACACAATCGGCCAATATTCTCATATCATCCTGATTGTGGCTGGCTAAAAGTATTAAAGCACCTCTTTCTTTTTCCTGTTCAATTAATTGCCGGAATCAACCTTCATCAGTCCCGATAGCGCTCGGAACAACATGGTTTTCCCAGAGCCGTTGCGCCCCCAGAACCAACCAAATTACAATTCATGCTGAATTCGCCTCTTGATCCGATCAGCTGCAGTACCAGCTCCGATAAAGTTATCACCTTCTCAAACGGCCTCACAAAGCCTTACACGCATCCTGACACAGCTAACCGGCGGACAGATTGCCTCGACACTTATCAAGACCAAGGTTTATGCCGTATTGTCATTTCATGGATATATCCCAAAAGCGAAGTGGCGGATTTTTACCCTCAGTTTGATAATCAAGTATTGGCAGAAATAAGAAATGTGGCAGCTGTTGAGCATATATACGCAATGGGCAACGCTATTAATTATCAAATGATAAATTCTGCTAACGGAGAATATATTGAAATCAGCGTTTACAACAATGACCTGTTTACGCTATTTTGTCAACCCTATATTTGAACAGTTCCGTGATTACCGCTATGTCAGCTTTAAAGTCAGCTTATCGCCGGATATGATGCAGCTGCTGGCTATTTTGGTCATCACCCTCCTGCTCTCCGCATACGTCACTATCATTTTGCTGCAACTGGAAATCGGTGCGGTTAAAACCAATGTAACCATGTATATCAAAGAATATTCCATCCACCGAGCTTTGGGAGCCACCCTGACAGCGAATTATATGTTTTGAGGCGCTGGCAGTATCTGCGGTTGCGGGACTCATATCAATTTTCTTAAGCCTTCTGTTTAACATCGCCGTATATGGCCAAAGCTGTTGAGGAAGTTATTTGGCGGTGATGATGATTTATATATAGCGGGGCGTAATGTATGAGGGGTACATTCCGCTCCATATTATATTATGTCTTAGAGCAGTTTTTAAGGGTTGCTTTACAATTTTCGGTTTTAAAATGTCTATTTTTGGACTTGTATGGATAACCATAAAAAAATTTGCTATAATGATGATTCATTACGGCGTCAGGCCACGGCCATCTGATACAGGATACAAAGCACAGAAGATGCCTTCGATGAAGAAATGGAAGGAAATGGAAGGAACAGCGATGAACACCGGTATTTTTTCATCCGAAGCGGCAGCGGCGGCAGAAGCGGCAGCGGCGGCACGAAGGGCAGCGGCGATGGCCGCCA
>DBDJ01000020.1:4714-5041 GCA_002293525.1 Lachnospiraceae bacterium UBA935 | reverse complement strand
AATGGCGATAATTACTTAAAGAACCAGCAGCTTCTGCTGGACAACAAAGCCCTGTTCATTCCTTGCGGAACCTGGTTTGTCGGCGAGATGCAGGATGCTCCTAAGGCTGATGGCTTTGAGTATGGCTTCATGGCTTTACCGGCAACCAGTGCAGGCGGAGACCGTTACTGCTACACCTATTTNNTTTGATCAGGCATGGATTCCGGCCGCTGCCGCGAATCAGGATCTGGCAAAACTTTGGCTGAGCTATCTCTACAGCGATACTGCAGCTGCTATCTTTGGTCAGTATGACGCTTCGATTTCAATCGTCGGCGCCAATGACTTCCT
>DBDJ01000020.1:4562-4682 GCA_002293525.1 Lachnospiraceae bacterium UBA935 | reverse complement strand
GAAGCAGTAGAAGGTTTATCACCCAATACCGCCTTCTTTGATCCGGTTAACAGCCTTGTATCCGGTGACAAGACCCAGGAACAATGGCTGTCAGAAGTTATCGAAGCCAATGACAGATTA
>DBDJ01000020.1:0-4537 GCA_002293525.1 Lachnospiraceae bacterium UBA935 | reverse complement strand
GCGGCGGCAAAGCCGCCGCCATTTCTAAAAGGAGGCCTGACATGAGCAAACGCAAAGGACGTAACCGTTTTCTCTTTTTCTGTCTGTTCCCGGCGGTGGTACTGTTTCTGGTTTTCATGGTTTACCCCACCCTAAGCGTGTTCCGAATGTCTTTATATAAATGGGGCGGTTTCACGGCCAAAAAAAGTTTTGTCGCATTTGATAATTTCCTGCTCCTGATCGAGGATGATAAGTTTCTGCGCTCGATGCAGAATACCATCCTGCTGATCGTGCTTGTGAGCGTGTTTACCTTGGGGCTGGCGCTGGTCTTTGCTGCTATCCTGACAAGGGAGAACCTGCGCGGCAAGAACCTGTACCGGGTTATTTTCTACATCCCCAACATCCTGTCGATTGTCGTGGTTTCAGCTATTTTCAGTGCGATCTATGATCCGGCCCAGGGCCTGCTCAATTCGATCCTGGCAATCTTCAAGGGAGCCGATGCCGAACCGGTCTATTGGCTGGGAGACCAGAAAATCGTTATTTTCTCCGTAGCGATCGCGATGATCTGGCAAGCCATCGGCTATTACATGGTCATGTATATGGCCAGCATGGCTTCCGTTCCGGAAAGCCTGTATGAATGCGCGGATCTGGAAGGAGCCAGCCATACCAAGCAGTTTTTCTCTATTACCCTGCCTTTGATATGGACTAACCTGCGCACCACCCTGACGTTTTTCATTATCAGCACGATCAATCTGTCCTTCACGCTGGTCAAGGCGATGACCGATGGCGGGCCGGACAGTTCCACGGAAGTTTTCCTGAGCTATATGTACAAACAGGCATATACCAATTCAAGTTACGGTTACGGTATGGCTATCTGCGTGGTCGTTTTCATATTTTCATTTGCGCTTTCGGCAATCCTGAATGCGATTACCAAGCGGGAACATCTGGAATTTTAAAGCGACAGCACGAAAGTAAGCGTTTTCAAATATTGATTTTGGTCCGTTTAAGCGGATATGAGGTAAATTATGCGTAAATCAAATATATTAAGTAAAGCTTGTATGTATCTCGTTCTGAGTGTGCTGGCGGTTACAGTAGTGGTACCGATGTTCTGGGTGTTTATGGCCAGTGTGAAGCAGAACAGTGAGTTCTACCAGAATCCTTGGGCTTTGCCGGAAACACTTTGGATACAGAATTTTGCCGGAGCCTGGAACGAGGCCCGGATGGGCGAGTTTTTTATGAATTCCGTGATAGTGACGGCTGTCGGGATCGGCCTGCTGCTGGTCATTGCCCTGCCTGCGGCTTATGCCTTGTCGCGCTTTAAGTTCCGTATCAGAGGGGTGCTGAATATACTGTTTATGGGCGGCCTGTTTATCAACATGAACTATATCGTCGTGCCGATCTTCCTGATGTTAGTTGACGGCGACCGGGCTTTGCGGCCGATTATCGGCACCAGCTTCTTTTTGAACAATATATTTATCCTGGCATTGGTGTATGCCTCGACGGCTCTGCCATTTACCATTTATCTGCTTTCCAGTTACCTCTCTACCCTGCCTCATGAATTCGAAGAGGCGGCCTATGTGGACGGGGCGGGTTATTTCAAGACCATGGTCAGGGTAATCCTGCCGATGGCGCAGCCCAGTATTGTCACGGTTATCTTATTTAATTTCCTGTCCTTCTGGAATGAATATATATTATCGATGACATTGCTGAATGAAGCGAACGGAAGCAGAACCCTGCCGGTTGGCCTGATGAATCTGATGAAAGGGTTCCGATCGGCGGCTCAGTACGGACAGATGTACGCAGGACTGGTAATCGTCATGCTTCCTACCCTGATTCTTTATATCTTTGTTCAGAAGAAACTGACACAGGGTATGACGCTGGGCGGATTGAAAGGATAGGTGGAATATGAATGAATATCGTATGAGAAGATGGGAAGGAATCCTGTCAGCCCTCTGGTTTATTTTCTGCATGTGGCTGATTATCAACGGGCAGAGGGAGATCAGCTGGTTTTCCTTGCTGAATATGCTGCTTGGCGTGGGCGGCTTGCTTGTCTTATTGTTTTTATATAATATGCGATTTAACCGTGTTGATAAACATTAGAAAGAAAAACAGGTTACACAATTGAAAGATGTGATTACTGAGTATAATGTGTAATTTATCTGTGAGCAGATCCGCAGGCCAAAAGCGTACGGCTTAGCTTGCGTAATGCAAGAGGTGTAAAATGACGACTTCAAGAATGACAGGCCGGGTTACGATACCGACCGATATAGATATCATCCCGCAGACGCTGGAAATGCTGAAGCGCTGGGGAGCCGATGCGATCCGTGACTGTGACGGGACGGAGTTTCCTGCCCCGTTAAAGGAAAGCGGCGCCAAGATCTATGCAACTTATTATACCACCAGAAAAGACAATGACTGGGCCAAGGCTCATCCGGAAGAGATTCAGCAGTGTTACCTGATGACGGCATTTCACACCGCCAGCACGGAGTCACTTTCCATCCGTCTGCTGGAGGGCATCAGCGGGCAGCTAGTCCAGGTAAACAGCCGTGACGACGTAAAGCGCTGGTGGGAAGTAATTGACCGCACCACGGGCGAAACGGTTGCCGCCGACAGCTGGAATTATCAGGAAGAAAGCGGCAGCGTTGTCATCAAGGGAGCACAGCGGTTCCATGAATATACGGTAAGTTTCCTGGCTTACCTGATCTGGGATCCGGTACATATGTACAATGCCGTGGTAAATGACTGGAAGGATTTTGAACCGCAGATTACCTTTGACGTCCGCCAGCCGGCGACCAAGGCGTATTCACGGGAACGCCTGCGCCGTTTCCTGACAGACAATCCCCATGTCGATGTGGTTCGTTTTACTACGTTTTTTCATCAGTTCACCCTGATCTTTGACGAGCTGAAACGGGAAAAATATGTTGACTGGTACGGGTATTCCGCCTCTGTCAGCCCTTATATCCTGGAGCAGTTCGAAAGGGAAGCCGGTTATCCTTTCCGGGCCGAATATATCATTGACCAGGGCTACTATAATAACCAGTACCGCGTCCCGAGCAAGGAATACAAAGATTTTATGGCCTTCCAGCGCCGGGAAGTGGCCGCCTTGGCCAAAGAACTGGTGGACATCACCCACGAGTTCGGCAAGGAAGCGATGATGTTCCTGGGCGATCATTTTATCGGGACAGAACCCTATATGGAGGAATTTGCCGCGATTGGACTGGACGCGGTAGTCGGCAGTGTCGGTAACGGCAGCACATTGCGGCTGATCAGTGATATCAAGGGGGTTGATTATACTGAAGGCCGTCTGTTGCCTTACTTTTTCCCTGACACGTTCCATGAGGGCGGCGACCCCGGGCACGAAGCGAAAGAAAACTGGCTCTGTGCCCGCCGGGCCATTATGCGGAGCCCGATCGACCGGATCGGTTATGGCGGCTACCTGAAACTGGCACTGGAATTCCCCGATTTTGTGGACTATGTGGAGAAGATCTGCAATGAATTCCGCACCTTTTATAACAATGTGAAAGGCGCTGCCCCGTATTACTTCAAACGGGTCGCCGTCCTGAACTGTTGGGGCAAGGCCCGCTCCTGGGGCTGCCATATGGTGCATCATGCCCTGTATCAGAAGCAGAATTACAGCTATGCGGGGGTAATAGAGATTCTTTCCGGGGCGCCTTATGCGGTGTCGTTTATCAGCTTCGACGACATCCTTGCCGATCCCGGCATCTTGGATGACTTCGACGTCATATTCAACATCGGTGCCGGGGATACCGCCCATACCGGCGGTTTCTATTGGCAGGATCCGGCCATCGTCACGGCGATCCGCAGCTTTATTGCCGGTGGCGGCGGCTTTATCGGCGTCGGTGAACCGTCAGGCCATCAGTGGCAGGGGCGTTATATGCAGCTGGGGCAGGCGCTGGGTGTGGAAAAGGAAACGGGATTTACCTTGGGGTATGATAAGTATAACTGGGAAGAAAAGTCTCATTTCATTACTGACGGCGTTATGACGGATATCGATTTCGGCGAGACGGCCGGAACGGTTTATGCTTATGCCGGCACGGCGGTATTGGTTCAGAGAGACAAGGAAGTCCTGCTTGCGGCTAATGAATACGCGGAGGGGCGGACGGTCTATCTCAGCGGGCTGCCTTACAGCGCGGAAAATGCCCGGCTCCTGCATCGGGCTATCCTCTGGTGTTCTCATGCGGAAGACCAGCTGTACCGGTGGTTTTCGGAAAATCCGGCGGTTGATGTGCATGCTTATCCGGACAGCGGGCGGTACTGTGTCTGCAATAATAGTGACAGGCCGCAGGCTACGGTGATTTATGACGGCGACGGCGAGCGGCGGATTGTTGACTTGGAGGGCGGCGAGCTTTGCTGGTATGAGACGGTGTAGAGGTGGTTGGACTCAATAAATGTGATTGGATTTGCTCCGGTATGATATTATTGTCGTATCGGAGTTGTTGTTTGTATTGGCGATATTTTAGTGAAAGATAAGCAATGCCACCCGTTACCGGTCAAAGTATGAGAAGAAAAGAGGTTGAAGAATGAAAATGCGTGACGT
>DBDJ01000039.1 GCA_002293525.1 Lachnospiraceae bacterium UBA935 | reverse complement strand
GTAGGTGGTTTTTGACACTACCATTTCTGATGAGGAAGTAATGGAAATGATAGAAGATATCGGAGGGGAAATTATAGGTGATTTATCAATGATAGATAGATATTATATCCAGGTACCTGAAAGCACTGAGGCAGAGCTGGAGGACATGTGTGAGCAGTTAGAATCCAAATATGAAGAACAGATTGAAAATGTAAAACTTTATTATGTGGGTGGACTGACCCTGTATCAGACAGATGACCCATGGTGGAGTGAAACGCCCGTCAGCAATGAAGTTAATGGCCTAGATGAATATAAACAGAGGACATCTTTAGGTCTATATGACACAGCTCCTGAATATTACGAATGGAACTTGCCTTACCGGCAATGGGGTCTTGATGCTATTAATGCCCCAGAAGCATGGAAACTATTGCCAGATAAAATTGATAACATAAAAATAGGGGTATTAGACGATGGTTTTATGATTGGCCATGAAGATTTAAAGGAGCTGGATGTAAAGCTAAGATATGAAAACGTCAACGAAGAAACAGAAAAAGCATTTTTAAATCAGATCCATGGCACTCATGTCATGGGAACGATCGCGGCTATTCATAACAACAGGACTGGTATTACTGGAGTAGTAGATCTTGAGCCGGGCATGATGTACGGTGCCGACGTGTCACCTGAAGGCGTTATAGATGAGGAAGAAGTTATTTGGGGAATACGCTGGCTTGTCGAGCAAGGTGTCCGTGTAATTAACATCAGCCTGGGCAGTGAATTTGAGACAAACACACCAAAGTATGAGGAAATGCTTACAGATTTAAGAGACAAAGGACGTGACTTCCTCATCGTCGCTGCCGCCGGCAATGCCTTTAAACATCCCGGCAACGCCTTCGTCAAGTTCAAAGATATCGATATCCGCAACCGTACCATAGTCGTAGGAGCGGTCACTCCGCCCTACGATCCGAGGGATCCCGGGAAATATAACATGGCCTCCTTCACCAACTACGGCCCTGATATCGACGTGGTGGCTCCGGGCGTGCGGATATATAGTACCACGGCAGCCTCCTATTATCCCTATTACGACGACGAGGGAGTAATAATAGATACCCCGGAATACGGCGACGGCTATTACTTCATGTTGGACGGGACCTCCATGGCCGCCCCCCACGTCACCGGGATCGCCGCTATGGTATGGAGCGCCAATCCGAATCTGACCGGTGCGGAAGTAAGGAATATCATCATGCAGTCGGGTACTGCCGTAATAGAGGATAACCGGGAAAGCATGAATATTGATGTAGCCGATTACCAGTATCCGCTTGCCGATGCCGAAGCGGCTGTCAAGATGTCCACTGACATCCCCATACCGCAGATTACCGAATACTCCACCCAGACAAAAGGCTTTATTCATGTTTTTAATACATATACCATCAAATGGGAAATCACCGGCCCCAACACTGACGACGTGACCGGCTATGAAATCTACCGCTCCAAAGAACTGACCGGCCCATACATCCTGGTCGGCACCACTGACACGGACAAGCCGGAGTTCACGGAAACCGTGGAAGGCTGGTTTTCCGATCCGGATTATTATTATCAAGTCAAGTCGGTAACCGCTGAGGAGCGGTCCGCTTCCTCCGAGACAGTGTGGATGCACAAGGGTGCCAGCTTCTTCAGGCAGATCCTTGATACCGGCATGGGCAATGCCGTGGCCTACGGAAAGGACGCCCTCGGCATCGCCGCAGATACCGTGTCCCCGCTGCTCATCGACCTGGACGGGGCGGGCATCGAGACCCTTCCCCTCAGCCAGGGCATCTATTTCAACCATCAGGGCAGTTCCTTCCGGATTCGGACCGGCTGGGCCGGGCCTTCCGAAGGCATCCTGGCCCGTGACCTGGACGGTGATGGCCGGATCAGCAATGGCAGGGAGCTTTTCGGCAACAATACCCTGCTGCGGGACGGGCAGGATGCCGCCAACGGCTTTGAAGCCCTCAGGGATCTGGACGACAGCGGCGACGGGATCTTTGATGCCCGGGACGCCCTCTTCGGCTCGCTGCTCATCTGGCAGGATGCCGACAGCAACGGCCGCTCTGCGCCGGGCGAACTGGCCACTCTGGAAGAAGCCGGCATCCTCTCCGTCGATTTGGCTTATACAGAGACCGATATACAGGATGTCCACGGCAACATCCACAGGCAGGTCAGCACTGTCACGAAAACAGATCAGACCACGGCCGATGTCGCGGACATCTGGTTCGTGCGCGACCTGGCTGATTCTGATGCCGAAGAGCAGCTGGACGTAAGCGCGGCAGTGGCGGCTCTGCCGGATATCCGTGGCTTCGGCTCCGTCTACAGCCTTCATCAGGCCTTGATGCGGGATGATTCCGGCAGCCTTAAGAGCCTGCTGGAGAGGTTTATCGCAGAGCAGGACGAGACTGCCCGCAGAAATCTGATGCCCCAGATCCTTTATCAATGGACCGGTACGGACAGCAGCCTGAAAGTGCTGGAGGCTTTCATCGGAGAAAAATATACCGGCGGCACCGGCTCCAATGCCATGGCGGTCATCACCCAAGGCTACAGCCATATATCCAATACGGTTTATCAGATATTAATGGCCCAGACCCATTACCGCTTCCTATATGAAGCAGCTGTGCCGGCCGGTGCCGACCCCGAAGACATGACCCTTGACTTCTCTGGCGTGGCCGCCATCCTTCTGGAGCGGATCGCAGCAGACCGGGACAGCGGGGAAAGCCTGCTGGTCAACTTCGTCATCAATATCCATACCCTTTCCATGTCCGGTTACATAGCCCCCGACAGTTTCCGCGATGTCCTGGCCGAAGCAAACAGCACCTACGGCTATCTGGCGGACATGGGACGGCAGAATATCTTTATCGGAACCGTCGGCGACGATACCGTCACCGGAACCAGTGCGGCAGATGCTTACTGGTACGAACACGGTACCAATGTGATCAGGGACAGTGGCGGCAGCGACACCTATTTCTTCGGGAACTGGTTCGGAGACAATACCGTCATCGACAAAGGCGGGGACAACCGCATCCTGTTCCTGTCAGGCATCAGGCAGGAAGATGTAGAGGCCGGCTGGATAGAAGGGACTGCCAGCATAAGTATCCGTACTGCCGCAGGTCAAGGGAAACTGACCGTCAGTAGCGGCCCTTCCTATGAACTGGTATTCATGGACGGTACCGTCAGCAACCTGTATGACCTAGTGGAATATGAAGACATCAGCACCCCGGAGCAGCTGGCGCTGATCCGGCAGGATCTGGCCGGTATTTATCGCCTTACCGAAGACATCGACATGGAAGGCATAGAATGGGTTCCGATCGGCACCATGAGAAAACCGTTTAAAGGTGTCTTTTACGGTAACGGGCATACCGTCAGTAACCTGACGGTCGATCTGCCGGCCGGCGAAGCTGTCGGCTTCTTCGGAACCAATGACGGAGTCATCACCGGCCTGTCCCTGGACAACGTCCAGATCAGCGGGCGGAACTTTACCGGCGGCCTGGCTGGTATAAATTACGGCAGTATCATGTCATGTCACATAGATGGTTCTGTGACCGGCAACGATGACACCGGCGGCCTGGCCGGCTATAATGACGGCAGCATCGATGCATGTACTGTGGAAGGTTATGTGACGGGCAGCAACGATGATGCCGGCGGTCTTGTCGGCCATAATGACGGCAGCATCAAAGCAAGCTCTGTGGAAGGTTATGTGAGCGGCGGCAGTTCTGTCGGCGGCCTTGTCGGCAGCAGCTATGGCAGCATCGAAGGATGCGCGGTGACCGGCGGCCTGATAACCGGAAAAGGCAGCAGCATCGGCGGTCTGGCCGGTACCTTGGGGGAAGGGGAAATCAGGAATTCCTATGCCGCTGTGAATGTATCAGGAACTCAGTATGCCGGCGGTCTGGCCGGTTCCGCTTACGACATGCTCCTGGAGCAGTGCTATGCGTCAGGACATGTGAAAGGTACTTCTGCCGGCGGGTTTATCGGTTGCGTAGACGGGGCTGTCATAGTGAGGAACAGCTTTGCCCGCGGAAATGTATCCTTGGGAAGCAATACGGCAGGATTTGTGGGTCACACAGCATCATCTTACGCTCCTGACCTGCGGATTGAAAACAGCTATTCCCTGTCCAGTAATCCCAACGGCTTCAGTCTCATCGCCGGAACGATGACCGCCTGTTACTTTGACAAGGATCTGGCCGGAACCGCCGCCCAGCCGGAAGGCCGTACCACCGATGAGATGAAACGGCAGTCCACCTACACCGGCTGGGATTTTGACAGCGTCTGGATGACGGGGGAAGAAGGCTATCCGGTTCTGCAGGGCCTGCCCCAGCCGGCCAGGAGTTATACGGAGATCAGCACGCCGGAAGAGCTGGAAAACATCCGCCAGAACTTAGGCGGCAGTTACCGCCTGACAGCGGACCTTGATTTAAGCGGCCATGAATGGATCCCGCTGGGCGGTTCTCAAAACCCTTTTTACGGCATGCTGGACGGAAACGGCCACACGATCCGGAACCTGACGGTCGCCCTGCCGGACCAGGATCATGTCGGCCTGTTCGGATATAACAAAGGAAAAATCACCGGCCTTTCCCTAGAGGGCATACAGGTCACGGGGCGGAACCAGACCGGCGGCCTGGCCGGCTACAGCGCAGGTGACATCGAAGCCTGTACCGTAGAAGGAGTCGTGACAGGCAGTCTTGCGACGGGCGGTCTGACCGGACACAACAGCGGTATTATTGAAACATGTAGCGTAGACGTGGCTGTGACAGGCACTTCCGATACGGGCGGCTTGACCGGTCACAGCACCGGCATGATCGGAGGAAGCACCGTGGCCGGCACGCTTGTGACCGGCTCCCGACATACCGGCGGCCTGATAGGGTATATGCAAGGCGGGGAAGTCAGGAATTCTTATGCCGCCGTCAATGTGGCAGGATCATATGTCGGTGGCCTAGCCGGTTATGTATCGGGCGGGCTTTTTGAGCAGTGCTATGCGACCGGCCATGTGACGGACGGGATCACCGCCGGCGGGTTTGCCGGCTACTTAACCAGTACCGTCACAGTGAAAAACTGCTTTTCTACCGGGAATGTATCAGCGAAAAAAAGCTCAGCAGGCTTCGTAGGCTATATCAAAATAGAAAATACCGCACAGATCGAAAACTGCTATTCCCTGTCGGATAATCCCAGCGGTTTCAGCGGCAGTGCCGGGATCATCCTAAACTGCTACTTTGACACCGACCTGGCCGGCGAAGCCGGCGGCCAGGCGGAGGGCCGCACCACCGAAGAGATGAAGCGGCAGTCCACTTACACCGATGCCGGCTGGGACTTTGAAGACATCTGGGAAATAAAAGAAAACAGCTATCCGACCCTACGAGGCATGGGCGATACAGTACGCTTTCCGGAATCAGCCGGAGACGGCCAGACCGGCGATCAGGACGACACAGTCGGCGGAGAAGAGGCAGGCGGCCAAGATGAAACAGCCGGAGACGGCCAGACCGGCGGCCAGGATGAAACAGCCGGAGACGGCCAGACCGGCGGCCAAGATGAAACAGTTGACGGAGAAGAGGACGGTGGCCAGAATAATACCGCCGGAGGAGAAGATCAAAAAGAAGGTGATGATCCCGGAAAAACAGACGAAAAGCCGGACGGCAAAGACCCGGAGGAAGAAGAGGGCAGCAGCGGCGGGGAGGAACCGGCTGACCCTGGCAACACCGAGGATACCTATGATCCCGGCAGGATCTATGTGGCCGGAGATACGGCAGTGTATAACGGTGTAACTTATAAGGCTAAGTGGTGGATTCAGGGAGGGGGAGCGCCCGATGTCAACCAGGCATGGGAAAAGGCTTCCGGAGGCAATACCGACAGCGGAGTTTCCGGATCCTACAATCCACAAACAGCTTATACCGGCGGCAACAGAGTCACGTATGAAGGCCATGTTTATCAGGCCAAGTGGTGGACCAAGGGCGATGTGCCGGGCAAGAGCGATGTCTGGCAATTGATTGAATGAAACGAGATATCACATAGACAATCTTAATGAGTGATATTGTAGGAACTGGCGGCCAAGACTGGCGCCGGTTCCGGCATTCCCGCCTGCGAAATGGCAGGTTTTACTATGGGAACCCGAAAATTATTAGAGGTAAGTAGTTTTTTATTAATTTGCTATTTGCATTCTCTGAGATATATGTTAGAATCTCAAGTTCAGCCAGTCAGCCAGTTTCAGCCAGTACTGTTCACAAACTACTCATTGACAACAACATCCGGCAGTGCTATGATTGATTTAAATTAATAACAGGGATAGAGGTTGCGTTTTTCATCAGTAATTTTTCCGATGTAGCAGATACAGTTGAAGAAAAAGGAAAGGGTAAAACGCCGAAAGGAACCGACCCGCTGCAATTCGGTCCTTGGGCATGCAATGAAGAATTGCATGACTGTCATCAAGTAATTGGTGGGGCGCTATCGGAAGTATGACAGATCATGATTTGTTAATGCTTAATAGCCGGCCGCATGCCGGCATTTTTCATTCATAGGACAGGGTGCCTTATCCCGAAACCCAACATATGTATTAGGCAGGAGGAGAAAAATGGCAGTATTTACCGGAGCAGGTGTCGCGCTGGTGACACCGTTTGACGAAAACAGAGCAGTAAACTATGAGAAACTGGCAGAACTGATCGAATTTCAGGTTAAGGGCAGCACCGATGCGATTATCGCTTGCGGCACAACGGGAGAAGCATCAACCCTGACCCATGAGGAGCATATCGAAGTGATCCGGTTCTGCGTGGAAAAAGTGGCCGGCAGGATACCCGTAGTTGCGGGAACCGGCTCCAATTGTACCGACACGGCGGTGTATCTTTCCGTGGAAGCTGAGAAAGCCGGCGCCGACGCGCTGCTGGTCGTATCACCTTACTACAATAAAGCCACGCAAAAAGGCTTGTTTGAGCATTTTAAAGAAATTGCCGATGCCGTGAAGATACCGGTTATCCTATATAATGTACCGAGTCGGACCGGCTGCAACATCCTGCCGGATACCGTTGTCAGGCTGTGCACAGAAGTAACGAATATCGTGGGAGTAAAAGAAGCCAGCGGGGATATTGCCCAGATTGCCAAACTGATGCATCTGGCAGGCGGCAAGGTAGACCTATATTCCGGTAATGACGACCAGATTGTCCCATTGCTTTCCCTGGGCGGAAAAGGAGTGATTTCCGTTCTATCCAATATCGCGCCCCGGCAGACCCACGACATCTGTGCCCGTTATTTAGCCGGAGCGGTTACGGAAAGTGCGCAGATGCAGCTGGATGCCATACCGCTTTGCGGTGCCCTGTTCTGCGAAGTAAACCCGATTCCAGTCAAAAAAGCATTGAACCTGATGGGCATGGAGGTAGGTACATTACGGCGTCCGCTGACCGAGATGGAAGCAGTTAATGTCCCCAGACTGGAAAAAGCCATGAAAGAATACGGTATTTTATAATCCGGTAGTGATCATCCGATACGGGAAACACTTTAATCACGTTTATTGCCGGAACCGCCAATGACAAGGAGATAACAGGTATGATAAAAGTAATTATGCACGGATGTAACGGGAAAATGGGTCGTATCATTGCTGATCTGATTGCTGCCGATCCGGAAGCGGAAATTGTCGCAGGCGTGGATGCCTATGACGAAGGCAGAAATCCCTTTCCCGTTTTTTCAGATATCATGGCTTGCGATGTAAAGGCTGATGTGATCATTGATTTCAGCGTTGTCGCTGCTGTTGACAGGCTGCTGGAATATTGTGCCGGCCATAAGATCCCCTGTGTGCTTTGTACTACCGGTCTCTCTCAGGAACAGCAATGCAAAGTGGAAAAGGCAGCCGAAAAAACCGCGATCCTGAAGTCCGCCAATATGTCGCTGGGTGTCAATCTGTTGCTGAAAATGATCAGAGAGGCAGCTGCGGTACTGGCTCCTGCCGGTTTCGACATTGAAATTGTCGAAAAACACCATAATCTAAAATTAGACGCACCCAGCGGAACCGCTTTGGCATTGGGTGATGCCATTAACGAAGAGCTGGATGGGGAATATTCTTATATCTATGACAGAAGCGAAAGAAGAGAAAAACGTCATAAGAAAGAAATCGGTTTCTCGGCGATCCGCGGCGGTACCATTGTAGGTGAACATGATGTCATTTTTGCCGGAACGGATGAGGTCATCACCTTTTCTCATGCGGCGTATTCAAAAGCAGTATTCGGGAAAGGCGCTGTTCAGGCGGCTAAATTCTTGGCGGGAAAACCGGCCGGCCGGTATCATATGTCGCATGTGATAAACGAATGACGGTCCTAAATGAATGACGGTCCTAAATGAATGACGCTCCTAAACGAATGACGATACGCTATGTAGACAGCACCCTCTAAGGGTGCTGCCCCGATATCATTCTAACAGGAGAAAAAGTTGTTTATTACATTGTTTTATGACAATTTCGCCGGTTAATACCTTGTTCCATAGTTACGTGCGTTATTGTAACGGGTTCCGGTAGTGGTTCCGGTAGTATTGTTGTCGTTAGTGTCATTTACCGTACCATTGTTCATATCGTTCGTTCCGGTATTTTCGTTATTGCTGTCATTTCCGCCGACTACGTCACGGGTCACATTTTCCACCCCATCGGTTACGTCTTCCACTACGTCGCCGACTGCATTGCCGGCATCTTCCAACATAGAGGCGTCGTTATTTACGCCGTTACCATTGTCGGTAGTGTCATTCATAGTGTCATTCGTGGTAGTGTCATTCATGTTGGTGTCGTTCATCCCGTTGTTATCGTCGGTCTGGTCAAGAGCCGTATCATTCCTATTTCTGTCAGTGGATGTTTCATCCATATCGGTAGTTCCGTTTACAGTTCCGTCTACATTGTCTGTTATTTCATTACGCCCGCAGGCAGAAAACATACAGAGCATAGTCAACACAAAGGAAACCGAAATCAGTTTTTTCCAAGTTTTCATAATTTCACTCCTTTAAACTTATTTAAAACGCTTTTCTTTCTATCATTAAAACGCTTTATAGCCAGGAACCGCAACAACGGTTCTTAAGCTATTATGCGCAACGACAGGGTAAATATACGGTAGAAGAACGTTAAGAAATCATTGGAAATAATAAAGAAATGATGACCAAAATTGACAAGAAATGATGAAAAATATTATTTGTGATCTTTAATAGTTTTCCTGTCCGGCTTCCTGATATGATGGAAGTTTTTTACAGAATGAGATCATAGCAATTGCCGTTGTCAACTCCCGTATGATATAATCGTAATGATTTATCAAGCCGACGTATAAGAACTAATATGATTTTGTTAAGAAAGGAAATAACACATGGAATTTCGCCCCTGCATAGATATCCATAACGGAAAAGTAAAACAGATTGTAGGCGGCACTCTGACCACAGCAGGAACCGGTCTCACCGAAAATTTTGTTGCAGTTCAGGATGCTGCGCATTTTGCCAGATTATACCAAAGCTACGGTATAAAGGGCGGCCATGTCATTCTTTTAAATCCACCAGAAAGCGAAACCTATCCGTCCACCAGAGCGCAGGCTTTAAAAGCCCTGAGAGCTTATCCCGGAGGATTACAGGCAGGCGGTGGGATTACTCCGGAAAATGCCGGGCTGTTTCTTGAGGCCGGAGCTTCTCATGTCATTGTTACTTCCTATGTCTTCAGGAACGGCCAGATCCACTTTGATAATCTGCAAAAACTACACCGTTCCGTCGGCAAAGAACAGCTGGTAATTGATCTGAGCTGCCGCAAAAAAAACGACTGTTATTATATAGTCACCGACCGTTGGCAGAAATACACCGAAGCAATCCTTTCGCTCGAAACCCTGGAAAAGTTTTCCGGTTACTGCGATGAATTCCTGGTTCATGCCGTTGATGCCGAAGGAAAGTCCGCCGGCATCGACGAAACTTTAGCGGCACTGCTGGGAAGCTGGACCCGGAATCCGATTACTTACGCTGGCGGCGTACATTCCTATGAAGATCTGGAGAAACTAAAATATTTGGGACAAAATCGGGTAAATGTAACGATTGGAAGCGCCCTTGACCTTTTCGGCGGTTCCCTAAGCATGGAAAAAGTCCTATCCTATACAAAATCCCCAAACATAAATAATTGATGATGTTTTCTTGTGGTATTTATGATATAATATCTAGTAATAAACCACAGTATGTTCTCAGAACAAGCGTTCTCAGAACAAAGCATTTTCAGAACAAAGTCTCTGCAAGACAAAGTGTCTGCGAATGCTGTCATAAAGGATGAAATATGTTGACGAATAGTGGAATTGTCTTGGAAGGCGGGGCATTCAGAAGTGTATTTTCAGCCGGTGTACTGGATTATTTTCTGGAAGAAGCCCTTCATTTCCCCAATATTATTACTTTGTCGGCCGGCGCTTATGCGGCTTTGAATTATGTATCGAAGCAGAAAGGAAGAATTATCCAGACCAATATTGAACCGTTAAAGGAAAGAAGATATGTCGGGCTAAAGACTTTTCTCCGGACCGGCGGCTTATTCGATATGGACTTTTTGTTTGACCAGATTCCCAATGAACTGGTACCGTTTGATTATGAGACATTTTTTGCTTCCGATCAGCGACTGGTGATGCATGCCACCAATTGCCTGACGGGAAAAGCCGTTTATTTTGATACTTTTGAAAATAAGGAGCGGCTGATGGACATCTGCCGGGCATCCAACAGCATGCCGTTCATCGCACCCATTGTCAAGGTAGATGAAATCCCCCTTTTAGACGGCGGGATCTATGACGCTATCCCGATTGAAAAAGCCATAGATGACGGGATTGAAAAAGCCATTGTCGTATTTACCCGCAATCAAGAATACCGCAAAAAAAACCGTTGGTTCTATCAATTTATGATAAAACGGGTATACCATAAATATCCCCGGCTGATTGAGGTCGTAAAGAGCCGGGCGGAACGCTATAACCATGCTCTGGAATTCGTGGAGCAGCTGGAAAAGGACGGCAGGGTTTATGTGATCAGGCCGACTCAGCCGGCGATTAAGAACAGCGAGAGCGATCCTAATAAGCTGATGCGTTTCTACGAACACGGATATCAGACGGCTAAGGAAAAGTTTGCGGAAATCAAAGCCTTTTTGGGAACCCGGTGAGGCACCTGGTTCCTCCCCATATTATGATAAAGGAGAAGAAAGATGATTAGCAAGAATTCGATTCTGGTAGTGGAGGACTGTAAGGAAAATATTGACGGGCTGCGGGCCATATTGGATGAAGAATATGAGGTTTTTGTGGCTATTAACGGCGCGGGAGCCATTAATTTACTGAAAACCGTACAGCCGGATCTGATCCTGCTGGATATCGGGCTGCCGGACATGGATGGGTTTGACGTTCTGGAAAGGATCCGTAAGCTGAAGGGGTGCAAACAGATACCGGTCATCTTCATCACCGGCGAGACCGATACCTATGTGGAAGAGTACGGGCTATCCATGGGGGCTGAGGACTATATCAGAAAACCTTATGTTCCCAGCGTCCTTCTGGTTAAGACCAAGAACTGCATCGAGCGCAAATTATACCGCGACAATCTGGAACATCTGGTTAAGTTACGCACGAAAGAGCTGACCAATTCCCGTGAAATGATCATCATGGGCATGTCGCTGCTGGCAGAAAGAAGGGATAACGGAACCGGAAAGCACATCCAGCGTATCATGAAATATACCGAGCTTCTGGTAAACCAGATTTTCCGGACTCACCCTAACATGATGACGCCCAAGCAATGTGAGGAAATCATTGTATACTCCACGCTTCATGACATCGGCAAGGTCGGGATACCGGATTCGATCCTGCTCAAGAACGGCAAGCTTACCGATGACGAGTTTGACGTTATCAAGACCCATACAGTGATCGGCGCCGAGGTTTTATTCAATACCGCGAAGCTGTACCAGGAAAACCAAGAATATCTGCGGACGGCGATTGACATCGCCGAGTCCCATCATGAAAAATATGACGGCACGGGATATCCCAAGGGACTGAAGGGCGACGAGATACCGCTGGCAGCCCGGATCGTTGCCCTGCCGGATGTCTACGATGCCCTGACCAGCAGAAGAGAATACAAAGAGGCTTACCTGCACGACATGGCCAAGGACATTATTGTAAACGGCGACGGACGTACTATGCCCAGCCATTTCGATCCCATTGTTCTGGAAGCCTTCCTGCAGGTGGAGGAAGAGTTTAAGAGTTTAAGTGACAACAAAGAAGACGAGTAATATTTTCTTTGAAGATGAGTAACGTCTTCTTAGAAGACGAGTAATATTTTCTTTGAAGATGAGTAACGTCTTCTTTCTGTGGTGCAGTGGTTTGACGCACTTCGACTGGTCGGAACAGTAACTCAAAAGGGGCAGCTTCAACATGAAGAGCAGTGACGAGGGGGCATAATATGGCGGAATTGTTAGCAGGGTTATCGGGTATTATTATCGTAATATTAGTTACAGTCTTAATATTTGTCGTTCAAAAGAACCGTAAGCTTCAAGAACTGCAGAAGAATCTCGTCGGTATTGAACAGCTTCAGACCCACCGTGATGCCTATCGGCGGAGCCAGCGGGATATGAAGCAGATCATCGACTCACTGCCCTGGCCGATGTTCATCATTAACCCCAAGGAACTGACGATTAGCTACGGCAATGATGCCTTTAAGAAAACGTTTCTTTTTAATGGCGAAAAAGCAGCAGAATTTGACATCTGGACAATCTTGCCGGATCAGCAGTCCAATGGCCGGACCAGTAAAGAATGCATCCGTGAATTTGTCAGCAGCGTCCGGAAAAGCCCGGCAGTGTTCACAGAAGAACAGGATTACCTTCTGCCTTCCGAGGAAATCGCCCTGATGCGGACGGTCGGGGCAGAAATCCTTTATAATGGAAGCCCTTCCGTTTCCGTTGTGCTTCAGGATGTTTCCGTTCAAAAAAAAGAAGCGGAACTGCTCAGGAGCCTTGCTGATAAGGAACGTGAAGCCAATGAGTTAAAGAGCCGTTTTATTATTAATATGAGCCATGAGATCAGGACGCCGATGAACGGGATTATCGGACTGGCAGACATCCAGCTGCAGAAGACCTATGAAAAAGAAACCCGCGATGCTTTCAAGAAAATCAGCCTCTCGGCCAAGCTGCTGCTGGCTATTGTCAATGACATCCTGGATTATTCCAAGATCGATGCCGGCAAGCTGAATATCATCAAAGAAGAATTTATTCTCGAAAGTATTTTGTATAAAGCGATGCAGACCGCCTTTGAAAGAATCGGGGATAAGAATGTTGACATGCTGCTGCAGCTGGAAGACGATGTGCCGCGCAAGGTGATCGGCGATGCGGTCAGGGTGTGGCAGATCATCCAGAATGTCTTGGACAATTCCGCCAAGTACACCGAACGCGGAAACATCATGCTACGGGTTTCGGTGGAAAATAAGGAAACAGAGCCCATCCTGCCGGATAAACAGCAGCTTTTGTTGTTCCGGATTGCCGATACCGGAATCGGCATGAACAGAGAGCAGCTCGACAAGGTTTATATTCCCTTTGAACAGTTTAATGCGGCTGATTGGAAGAACAGCGGGACCGGGCTTGGCCTGCCGGTTACCAAGCATCTGGTTGAGCTGATGGGCGGCTCGATTTCTATGCAGAGTCAGGAAGGCTGGGGGACGGTCACAGAAATCCGGATTCCGCTGGGAATCAGCGAATGGGATGAACCGGCAATCGATAAGTCAGCTTTTGCGATCCTGAAAGACAAGCACATCCTGATCGTTGAAAATGCCGCTGCCGGGGCGCAGGTTATGACAGAACTCCTGAAAAGTATCGGGGCCAGGTCAGAAGAATCCCGGCCGGAAGCGGCGCTGGAGCAGATCAGGGAACAGGCGGAGGAATATGACATCGTCATCCTGGAGAGCAAACTGGATCAGAACATCCTAAAATCTTTCAGAAGCTATCCCTTTGCCAAGACCAAGCTGATTATTCTTCAGAAGCCCTACAAGCCTACCCGCTTTCTGGAACGTTTATGTGCCCTTTTAGGCGGGGTTTCGCCGACATACAGCATGAGAAATAAAAAGTATCATTTCCCCAATGCCAGGGTCTTGGTCTGCGAGGATAATGCCATCAATCAGGATGTGATCGCCGGTGTCCTGGAGCTGTTCAGCATCCATGCGGTGATTGCCGTCAACGGGGAAGAAGGGATTAAATGGCTTGATAAGGAGGAGTTCGACCTGGTGATTATGGATCTTCTGATGCCGGTTATGGACGGCCATGAAGCCACCAGAACGATCCGGAGCTGCGGCAAGCCCTATCAGACGGTTCCGATCATTGCCATGACAGCCAACGCGATGGATGAAGAGATGGCTGTCTGTCTGGAAGAAGGGATGAACGGCTATGTGACCAAGCCGATAGAGCTGGACAGGCTCTATCATGAACTGTTAAAATGGCTTCCGGTATCATCCAAAGTAGAAGTAGTGGAGACAGCAGTCGTTCTGGATATGGCAGAAACTCTGGATTTGGAAGCAGAAACCGACTCCCAGAAAGCCGAGCTGGAGAAACTCGGTATCGACGTGGACGAAGCGACGGCCAGGTTTGCCGGAAAATACGAGACCTACTGCCGGTCCTTGCGTAAGTTTGCCACAGATATGGACAGAAATGGCATGATGGACGTTGCCGAGGCCGCCGAATCCGATTTGGTCGAGCTGCGCAGATATATTCACAGCCTAAAAGGCGTAACCGCCAATCTCTCGCTCAAGGAAGAGAACCTGATATTGCAGAAGATTGAACAGACCATCAAGGACGGCAATCCGGATATCGGCCTGTATCAGCAGCTTTATCACCGGATGTCGCGGATGGCTCCGATGATCCTTGCTGTCATCGGCATCGAACAGCATAAGAACCTGGAAGCCGGCAGCTGGGAAGAATGTAAGCTTTTGCTTGCGGAACTGAAACAGCTTCTGCTTCTGGCCAAAGCCAAGGAATGTGAGCAGGTTATTGAGAAGATCAAGTCCAAGGCCTGGGAGAACATTGATGCCGAATTACTGGAAAAAATCTATGGAAGCGTGGAAGAATATGATTATTCCAAAACACTCGCTATTTTAGAGCAATTATTATAAAACTATCGCTGGCGGGAGCGGCCAAACCATGAATAAGATAATCGAGCATGCCATCGAAATGATTATTACCTACGACCGGAAAGGAAAAATCACTGCTTGTAACCGGGCGGCCAGCGAGGAGCTGGGCTATGAAGAGGATATCTGCGGCCTTCCTTTGGCGTCTGTTTTTGTTCATGGCGCGGAAAACGGGCAGAAAGATATCTTTTCTATTATTTCAGATCAAACAGAAAGTACCGACATGTTGGCATATCGGAAAAACGGGACCTGCTTTCCCGTTTTTTTGCGGCTTTTCCCTGATTACTTAGTGGCACAGAATATGACGCTGTTCAAGAACATGGAAAAGGAAGTGGCGTTGCTGAAAGCGGAAACGGAGGAAATGCGCCGTGTCCGTAATGAATTTATCGCCAACATGACGCATGAACTGCGGACTCCCATCAACGGCATCAAGGGGCATGCTTCTGCGATGCTTACGGATGAGCCTACGGCGGATCAGAAAAAAACCCTGCAGATTATTCAAAGATGTTGTGACGACATGACGGCGATTATCAATAATATCCTTGATTTTTCCAAACTGCAGGCCGGCAAATTTGAGCTGCATGAAACACGGTATGACCTTTACGAACTGCTGGACTATGTCATAGCGACCAATGCGGCCATCATTAATGAAAAGGGCCTTCGCGTCACGCTCAATATTGCCGATAACGTGCCCAGGCATGTCACCGGGGATGATTTACGGCTACGCCAGATTTTAAATAATCTGATTTCTAATGCGGTTAAGTTTACGGATGCCGGCTTTATCAGGGTCGATGTAAACAAGCAGATGCAATATAAGGAGGAAACCGAACTGTTTTTTATGGTCAGTGATTCCGGCATCGGCATTGCCCCTGAGGACAGGGACCGGTTGTTTGAGAGCTTTTCGCAGGTAGACAGCTCATCGACGAGAAAGCATGGAGGGACGGGGCTTGGACTTGTTATTACAAAAGAGCTGGTTGAATTGATGGGCGGGGACATTCGGGTGGACAGCCAGAAAGGAAAGGGGAGTAATTTTTCTTTTGTTGTCAGGGTGAAAACAGCGGAGGCGGAAGAGGATGTCGGCAGCAACACTTTACTGGCGGATGCTGCTGAACGGATATTTGTGGTAGAGGAGCCGCAGGAATCGGTTTACCGCTTTGGGTCGGCCGAGAATGTTGTTGAGATTCAGAAGAAAATGCAGAAACTGATTCTGGCGTTGGAGCTGGAAGCATGGGAAAAGGCAGAGAATATTGCGTCGGGGCTTAAAAGGCTTCTTACAGAGGCACCGGAAGATGTCAGGAAGCTTTTGTTCCGGCTGGAGATGGCGGTGCGCAAGGAAGATGAGGGGAAGAGCAGGGAACGGTTTGCGGTGCTGCAGGAGGCGCTGGGGCGGTGGTTGTAGACATCGTCAAGGTAATTTGGCTAAAAGAAAAGAGGGGGCTCTGGGTTCCTCGGAGTGCTATAAACGCCGCTTCCAGAGAGAAAAGCCGACTGCCCAGCCTCCGGTTCCCGAGCCCCCCGCCTCTCATATCTATTGCAAACTGAAAGGAGTTCTAACGTGAAATTGGATGTTTTGGAAGGTGGCGCCAGCACACAGCCACATGTCCTGATTGTGGACGACATGGAAATCAATGTTGAAATCTTGACTGAGATAATCAAGGAGCTGGGTTACATACCGTTGCCGGCCGGTAATGCAGAGGAGGCCCTGGCGATTATCCGCCGGGTTTTGCCGCAGCTAATATTGCTGGATGTTTCCATGCCTGATGTTGACGGCTATGAATTTTGTGCGCTGTTAAAAAGAAATCCGGTAACCAGGGATATTCCCGTTATCTTTATTTCGGCAATGAACTCCATGGAGGATAAGCTGAAAGGGCTTGAGTTGGGGGCGACGGATTTTATTACGAAGCCTTTTGAAGCTACTGAAGTAACGATGCGCATTAAGAATCAGATGGAGAATTATCGGTTGAAGCAGGAGCTGGAAACATTTAATCACCGCCTGCACAAAATGCTGACAGAACAGGCCCGTAAGAGTGAGGATGAAAAGCAGGAGATATTGTCCTCGCTTGCCCGTCTTATTGCCGGGAAATGCGGAGAGCCGCCCAGGCATCTGGAAAACGTCAGCTATAACAGTCGGATTTTGACGCAATGTCTGCAGCTTTTGCCAATGTATGAAATGAAGATCAGTGAAGATTTTATTTATACGATGGAGGCGGCATCTAAGCTGCATGACCTTGGTCGGATGTGGGACGATCCCGGCGATACGACTGATTCTTTTGGTCATACCGAAAGGGGAGCGCTGATTCTTGAGTCTTTGCTTCATAGCGAGCAACAAGGCGAGTTTATGGAAACGGCCTTGGCCATTATCCGTTTTCATCATACAGACTGGCAAGAAGCCCAAGATGAGATACCTCTGGCGGCCCGGATCGTTCGATTGGCTGATGATTTTGATCAATTTATTAATGCTGCCGCTGATTCGCAGAATCCTTTGCCCGAGTCTTTACAGAAAATAAAAGACGGCAGTGCTGTCAAATATGACCCCTACTTAACTGAAATTTTCCTGAAAATACATAGGCAGTTGCGGATATGAATATAAACGTGGTAAAACCGGAGGAACAGTTAACCTTATCAGGAGCGGTCGAATGTTACTATGTATGTGTTGAAGATTTAATTAAAAAAGGTACATTTGGAGGCGGAGGAGGTCACTTAAGTATTGAAGATGCCATCGCTTCAGTAGAATCAAGGGTGGATATAAAATGGCTACTATGACCTAACGAAAATCCGACCATCCGGCCCTCCGGCCCCCGAGCCCTCCCCCTACTCTCTTTTCTATAAACTTAGTGATACGACATCAGGGAGCGAAAAGTAACAAACATCTTACAGCGAAAATAATTCGTAAAGAAAACAGCTGGCTAACAAGGTGCTATTCTGCTATACTGTATACAAATTGTAATGGTTCCGTTCAATGCCTTCTGAATATCAGGCGTTATTATAAAGCCAGTCCCGGGCAGTAAAACACATCGTATCACATAATTGGAGGAAACATGAAAAAAATCCGCGTTTTAGTAGTAGACGATTCCTTTGTCATCCGCAATGTTTTGGAGCAAAGCCTGAATGCTGACCCTGCGCTTGAAGTCATTGCGACAGCGTGCAATGCTTATGAAGCAAGAGATCTGATCGTGAAGCTGAGGCCTGATGTCATGACTTTGGACATTGAAATGCCCAGAATGAACGGCCTTGATTTTCTGCGCCGGCTGATGCCCCAGTATCCGATGCCGGTCGTTGTCGTCAGTTCCTTGGATGACCGTGTTTTTGATGCCATGGAAGCGGGAGCGGTTGATTTCGTACATAAGCCTGCCGGCCTGACCAGAAGCCAGCTGGCCGAGTTTATGCGGCAGGAACTGAATGAAAAAGTAAAGGTTGCCTATACTGCCAAGCTGCATGACCGCAAGAAGAAAGAGGTTCCGGTCGTGCGGGCCGACCCGAGCCGTTTATCGGGAAGCAGCGAAACCAAGCTGATTGCCATCGGCGCTTCCACCGGCGGTACCGAGGCCGTCCGCGATATCCTGACCCAGTTTGCGACGGACATCCCCGGTGTCGTCATTGTCCAGCATATGCCGGCCGGGTTTACGGCCATGTTTGCCGAAAGAATGAATAACCAGTGCCAGGTGGCGGTGAAAGAAGCCAAGAGCGGCGACAAAGTAAAGCAGGGACAGGTCCTGCTGGCGCCTGGTGATAAACAGATGCGTGTGGTAAAGAAAAAAGACGGGCTTACTGTGGAATGCAAGTTCGGGGAACGCGTCAGCGGTCATTGCCCTTCGGTGAATGTCCTGTTTAATTCTGTGGCGGAGGCGGCCAAAGACAAAGCGGTCGGTGTCATCCTGACCGGGATGGGCTCTGACGGGGCCGAGGGTCTTTTGGAAATGCACCGCCAGGGTGCCATAACCATCGGCCAGGACGAAGTCACCAGTGCCGTTTACGGGATGCCGAAGGTGGCACATGAGATCGGCGCTGTGACCTATCAGGTCGGACTCCCGAATATTGCCCCAAAAATATACAGCGTCTTGAATACCAGAAAATAAAAACAAAGGGGACTTAGTATGAGGATTTTAATTGCGGAGGATGATTTTTCCAGCAGGAAGTTTATGAAGAAATATCTGGGTTCTTTTGGAGACTGCGACATTACGGTCGATGGCGAGGAAGCCGTGGAGGCTTTTCAGATGGCATTAGAGGAAGATGAGCCCTATGAACTGATCTGCCTGGATATCATGATGCCGGTCCGGGACGGTTATCAGGTGCTGAAAGCCATCCGTGATATTGAGAAAGAGCAAGGCCGGACTGGCGAAAAAGCCGTAAAGATCATTATGACTTCCGCTTTGAATGTCGAGCGGAATATTAAGAAAGCATTTGAGATGGGCTGCACGGTTTACTGTGCCAAACCGATCGATTTTGAGAAGTTTGAAGAAGTTCTAAAAAAAATAGGGGTGATTTAGTTGCAGTCGTATATCGGAGTAGAAGATAATTTTTTGCTGGAAAACGGTTATCTGGCGGCAAGACTGGAAGAAATTGTCTTGGCGGCCGACCCGGCCCAGCGTTTTACAGAAGATAATATCAATGAAATGTTCCGGATCATGCATACCATAAAGAGTTCCGCCGGCATTATGATGGTTGAAAATGTCAGTATCCTGGCTCACAAGCTGGAGGATGTGTTCTACTGTCTGCGGGGGGTCTATCCCGAAGCGGTTCCGCATGACGAGCTGGTCGAAGGTATCTTGAAAACCGCTGATTTTATTACAGCTGAGCTAGTGAAAATCCAGTCCGGGGCTGAAGCCTCGGGGAATGCCGGGGATATAATGGCCTATTTGGAGAGCCTGCTGGCTGACATAAAAGCGACGATCCGCCACAAAGGGGAAGAACCGCTGCCTGAAAACCGTTATACAGTTCCCGAGCAGTTTTATGTGGCACCGAAAGCCGCTGAAGTAAAAAAGTACTACCGTATTGACATTTATTACCGGCTGGGGACGGAAATGAGTAATATCCGGGCTTATGCGGCCGTGTTTGCCCTGAAGGATGTCGCGGAGGAAATGATCTATACGCCGGAGGATATCGATACCGATCACGAGACGGCCGGAGCCATTATGCGGGAAGGTTTTCATATCCAGCTTAAAAGCCGGTGCACGAAGCAGGAGCTGGAAGCCTTGGTGGAAGACAGTTCCGGCGTAAAGGATGTTACGATTCAGGCCAGCTCGGTGGAGGAGTTTTTGCTCGGTTTTCCCGATCCGGACAATGATCCCGATGCTTTGGTCATCCGTCTGGACGATGACTGGAAGCGTGATAAGGAAGAAGACGAACTGGTGCCGGGTGCCTATGTCATCCAGAAGGGCGCCGGAAAAGGAAAAACCCTTAAGGGTAACCGCTCCCGCCTAAATGCTTCACAGGACATGATCAGTATTCCCTTGGAGAAACTGAATGCCCTTGCCGGTCTGGTCAACGAACTGAAGGACTGCCACCAAAACGAAGAAATGTCCGAACGGATCCGGTTGATCCAGGATGCCGTGCTGTCGATGCGCAAGGTCTCCATGAAAGTGATTTTTCATAAGATGTACCGGGCCGTCTACGACATCAGCCGCAAGCTGAACAAGGTAGTGGAGCTGGAAGCCATCGGAGAAAATACCGAGATCGACCGCAATATCGCTACGCTGCTTTCGGATGCCCTGATGCATATCCTCCGTAACGCCGTAGATCATGGGATAGAAAGCAAGCGGGAAAGGCTGGACCAAGGGAAAACCGCCAAAGGTAATATTGTGATTGAGGCCGGTTTCTGCCAACATGAAGTCTATGTCAGTGTCACCGATGACGGCAGGGGACTGGATGCCGGAAAAATATTCGAGATTGCTCTGGAGCAGGGCTTGATCAAGGGGAAAGACAAGCAGGAATTTGACGATAAAGCCCTCTATCAGCTGATCATGAATCCCGGCTTTTCGACCAGACATCAGATTACCGAATATTCGGGCCGCGGGGTCGGACTGAATGTTGTAACCCGTAACCTTGAGACTCTGGGCGGCCGCGTGGAAATTGATTCCGTGCCCGGGGAAGGCACGGTCATCGTCCTGCGGATACCGCAGTGAAAGATTGCCGAAGCTCAAAAACCATAATAATTTAAAAAATTACGAATAATATAAATAACATGAATTAAAATATTACGAACAATATAAATAAAATGATCAATAAAATCAATCGTCAATGTTGCAGGTAACACATGGGAGTCTGTATGAATAAAAACACCAACTTAACTATAACCATACTTTTAATTATTATATTGCTCGGTACTTCCGGCTGCAGCGGCATCGGGGCAGATTCGGCTAACATCGACATTGGCATGGAAGCGGTCGAAGCACTGGACTATGACAAAGCGCTGGCATGCTTTGCTGATGCCGCCGCCGCCGGGGAAGATGAGCGCCTCTTATACCGCGGCATCGGTCTTAGCTATATGGGCAAGACAGCTTACAGTGAGGCTATCGAGGCTTTTCAGACGGCTCTTTCCTATAGTGACGGGATACCGGACAATATCGACTATGACATCAATTACTATATGGCCGTAGCTTATTATAAGACCGGCCAGAAGGCCTCCGCGGTTGCCGCCTATGATGCGATCCTAGCCTTGCGGGAAGACGACAAGGATGCTTATTATCTGCGCGGTGCCATTCAGACGGAACAAGGCAATCTGGACGCCGCCAGGGCTGATTTTGACAAGACCCTCGCATTGGACAGGGATTCGGACCGGCTGATCGAGATTTACACGATCCTGACCGATAACGGTTATAAAGAAGTCGGCCAGGAATATCTCCATGCGGCCATGGAAAGCGGCGCCGACAAGATGACAGAATACGAAAAAGGCCGGATCAGCTACTATCTGGGTGATTTTGAAAGTGCCAGGACATATCTGGAAGAGGCCAGGGACGAGAGCTACGAGGCCGTTTTGTTCTTAGGCAGGACCTACGAGGCACTGGGAGACAATAACTATGCCGTAAGTGTTTATAATGCCTATCTGGATGCCGGAAACGCATCCCCCCATGTATACAATCAGCTGGGCATCTGCAAACTGAAACTAAAGGAATACGATGCCGCCCTGGCCGCATTTCAGGCCGGCATGAAGATAGAAGATAATCCTATTCTACAGACCTTACGCTTCAATGAAATCATTACCTATGAATACCTTGGAGATTACAAGAAAGCCGGCGTGCTGATGGACGGATATCTGCAGACCTATCCGGATGATATACTGGCGGCAAGGGAAAATATTTTTCTGGAGACCAGATAATATGAACCTATACCCAAACGGATTTGTCGTAGCACAAGTCAAAAAAGGTAATGCGGCATACCATGCCTGGCCTCTGGAGGACGTATGCAATGACAAAACGGCTGAATTACTAAGTGACGAGGCATTTAATAATTGGTTTGGAAAATATGATATGCAAGAAATCATGCCAGACCCAGTTTATGTTAAAAGATATGCGGATTATTGCAACAACATCGGCTTAGAAGTCAAGATACTGCTGTTTGAATCGACAGACAACAGCATTGTTATCAATGAGATACCAGAGATTCGTGAAGTTCTTGGCTTTGACTGCATCGGCATAGTTCATTATTCCTATCTTCAAGAAGAATTCGAAGCTTTCCGATCAGAATTACCGAACTTACAAGTAAGTCTCAATCAACATGGATTACTCGATCAGTATGAGGATATCTTACTCTTTATCGACCAACGAAAGAAGATCATTGCCTCTGGAGCCAATATCGAGGACTTCTGGGAAGAATTAGCGGTCAGGATCAGTGTTGTCAATATTACTTGAATATTAAAACTGTTGAGATACCGAATCGTCATATTACCCAACATACGATAACCTCCACACAGCACCCTACCCAAGCTCACATCCTGCCGAAATCCACAGCGATAACATATTATCTGTCGATTACAGACACAATATATCTTAATACCAACAGGATATTCATACAACATATTGTGTTTCGTCTTGACAACCGGCTGATTAGGTGATAAACTCTAATCAGTCGGTTTTTTTACCTATTTATGTAAACTAATAATGTTTTATTACAGCATTTCATCTACTGCAATTTGACACTATTTTACTCTATTGAAAGTGCTGAATGTACAAAAGCGATACAAAGCAAGCAGAATATGAGGTCTGGGAGGAAAGTAATGTTTCAGGTAGTAAAGAGGGACGGGGAAGTAGCGGTTTTTACATTAACCAAGATCAACGATGCCATTATGAAAGCGTTTAACGCGACCAACATGAGGTATAACAATGACATCATCGATTTACTGGCGCTTCGTGTTACAGCCGATTTTCAGGACAAAGTAAAGGACGACGGCATTTCCGTCGAAGACATCCAGGACAGCGTGGAAAAGATATTGGAGCAGGCCGGCTATGCGGAAGCCGCCAAAGCCTACATATTGTACCGTAAACAAAGGGAAAAGATCCGCAGCATGAAGTCCACGATCCTGGATTATAAAGAGGTCGTCAATAGCTATGTCAAGATCGAAGACTGGCGGGTCAAGGAAAACTCCACTGTTTCTTATTCGGTGGGCGGACTCATCTTAAGTAATTCCGGTGCGGTAACGGCCAATTACTGGCTGTCGGAGATCTATGACCAGGAAATCAGCGATGCCCACCGGCGGGCGGACATCCACATCCACGATCTTTCGATGCTGACCGGCTATTGTGCAGGATGGTCGCTCAAGCAGCTGATCAGCGAAGGGCTGGGCGGTGTGACCGGTAAGATCACTTCGGCTCCGGCCGCACATCTTTCGGTACTGTGCAATCAGATGGTGAACTTTTTGGGCATCATGCAGAACGAATGGGCGGGAGCGCAAGCCTTTTCTTCCTTTGACACCTATCTGGCACCGTTCGTCAAAGCTGACGAGCTGTCCTATAAAGAAGTCAAGAAATGCATTGAAGCGTTTGTTTATGGGGTAAATACCCCCAGCCGCTGGGGAACCCAGGCACCTTTTTCCAACATTACCCTGGACTGGACCGTGCCTTCTGACTTGGCGGAGCTGCCCGCGATCGTCGGCGGCCAGGAGATGGACTTCTGCTATAAAGACTGTAAGAAAGAAATGGACATGATCAATAAAGCCTTTATCGAAACGATGATTGAAGGTGATGCCAACGGCAGGGGCTTCCAGTATCCGATCCCGACCTATTCGATTACCCGGGATTTTGACTGGTCGGACAGTGAAAACAACCGCTTGCTGTTTGAAATGACAGCCAAGTTCGGTACTCCCTATTTTTCCAATTATATTAATTCCGATATGGAACCCAGCGACGTCCGCAGCATGTGCTGCCGACTGCGTCTGGATCTGCGGGAACTGCGTAAGAAAACCGGCGGTTTCTTCGGCTCGGGAGAAAGTACCGGCAGTATCGGCGTGGTGACGATTAATATACCGAGGCTTGCCTATCTGGCTTCAAATAAAGACGATTTCTATGCCAGGCTGAATAAGATGATGGACATTGCGGCCAGGTCCCTCCATGTCAAGCGGGGCGTCGTTACCCGGCTGATGCAAGAAGGCCTTTATCCTTACACGCAGAAATACCTCGGTTCCTTTGACAATCATTTTTCTACGATCGGGCTGATTGGGATGAATGAAGCAGGGCTGAATGCCAACTGGCTGCGTGCCGACATGACGGAAAAGAAGACGCAGGAGTTTACCAAGGAAGTGCTGAACCATATGCGCAGCCGTCTTTCCGACTATCAGGAAGAATACGGCGAGCTTTATAATCTGGAAGCGACACCGGCCGAAAGCACGACCTATCGCTTGGCCATGCATGATAAAAGGAAGTGGCCGGCCATCAAGACGGCAGGCAAGCAGGGGGATGTGCCTTATTACACCAATTCCTCCCATTTGCCGGTTGACTTTACCAACGATGTCTTTGATGCCCTTGACATCCAGGATGAGATTCAGACGCTCTATACCTCGGGAACGGTTTTCCACGCTTTCCTGGGGGAGAAGCTGCCCGACTGGAAGGCGGCGGCGGCTTTGATCCGGACGATTGCGGAGAATTATAAGCTTCCCTATTATACGATGTCGCCGACATATTCCATTTGTAAGGAACACGGATATCTGACGGGAGAACAGAAGAGCTGCCCGCATTGCGGGGCGAGGACGGAAGTCTACAGCCGGATTACCGGTTACTACCGGCCGGTGCAGAACTGGAATGACGGAAAGCTTCAGGAATACGAAAACCGCAGGGAATATCAGCCGGAGACTTCCTTGCTGAAAAAGCCGGTGACCAGTGTCGTCACCCTGACCGGCGACAAGGAAGAGGTGATCGTGGAAAGGCCGGACAATGCCGCCTATCTCTTTGTCACCAAGACCTGTCCGAACTGCCGGGCGGCCAAAGAGTATCTGAACGGGATGCCGGTGATGGTTATTGATGCCGAGGATAACGTAGAACTGGCGGGGCGGTATAGCGTGATGCAGGCACCGACGCTGGTCGTGATCGAAGGAGAAGGGTTCCGGAAGTATACCAATGTTTCAAATATCAAGAAATATGCGGATCAGATAGGTATGGTGAAGGTTTGACGATAGTATGAAGTGAGTTAAGGGTGTCTCGGAGACCATCCGGCAGGAACGATGGCAGGGGCATCCTTTAAAAAATAAGGGTGATGGGAGTTATGGCATGATTAATGTGTTAACAGAAAAGATCAGAAGAACAAAGGCACCGGTGGTGGTCGGGCTTGACCCGATGCTTACATTTATCCCGGATTATATTAAGAAAGCGGCCTTTGCGGAATATGGAGAGACACTGAAAGGAGCCGGGGAAGCGATTTGGCAGTTTAACAAGGAGATCATTAACCATGTCTATGATCTGATACCGGCGGTGAAACCGCAGATTGCCATGTATGAGCAGTTCGGGATAGAAGGACTGATGGCGTTTCAGCGGACAGCGGCTTATGCCAAGGGAAAGGGGCTGGTGGTGATCGGCGATATCAAAAGGAATGATATCGGTTCCTCATCGTCGGCCTATGCAGTCGGTCATCTGGGGCAGGCACAGGTGGGAGAAAATGCCTTTTATAGTTTTGCCGAGGACTTTGTGACGGTCAATCCTTATCTGGGAACGGACGGGGTGAAGCCGTTTATGGAAGTCTGTAAAAAAGAGAAGAAAGGGATCTTTGTTCTGGTTAAGACGTCGAATCCCAGCAGCGGTGAGTTCCAGGACCAGTTGATTGACGGGAAGCCGCTGTATGAGCTGGTCGGGGAAAAGGTAGCGGAGTGGGGCGATGATCTGATGGGCGCAGAGTACAGTTATGTCGGAGCGGTGGTAGGCGCCACTTATCCGGAACAGGGGAAACAGCTTCGGAAGGTGATGCCCAGAACTTTGCTGTTAGTACCGGGCTATGGCGCACAGGGAGGAACGGCGGCGGATCTGGTGCACTTTTTTAACGGCGACAGGACGGGAGCGATCGTGAACTCTTCGCGGGGAATTATTGCGGCATATCAGCAGGACAAATATGCCGATTATGGAAGCGACGGATTTGGTGCGGCTTCACGGGCGGCCGTGATTGATATGATAGCGGATATAAACGGGGCACTGGATGAAGCAGGAAAGGGCAGGACAAGTTAAAAATGGAATCGTATAAGCAGGAATTCATTGAATTTATGATTGACAGCAGAGTATTGAAGTTTGGAGAGTTTATTTTGAAGAGCGGACGTAAGTCGCCGTTTTTTATGAACGCAGGAGGCTATGTGACTGGCACACAGCTTAGAAAACTGGGAGGGTATTATGCCAGAGCGATAGCAGAGAATTTCGGCCTGGATTTTGACGTCCTGTTCGGCCCTGCATACAAGGGGATTCCGCTTGCTGTAGCGACTACGATGGCGATCAGTGAATTATATGGAAAGGAAATCCGTTACTGTTCTAACCGCAAGGAAGCAAAAGACCATGGGGACAGCGGGATCTTGTTGGGAAGCCCGCTTGAAGACGGCGACAGGGTGGTGATAATTGAAGATGTGACCACATCCGGCAAGTCGATTGATGAAACTTATCCGATCTTGACAGCACAGGCCAAAGTGGAAGTGAAAGGTTTGATGGTTTCGTTGAACCGCATGGAAAGGGGTAAGGGCGAAGGCTCGGCCTTGGAGGAAATACAGGAGCAGTACGGAATGCCGGCAAAAGCTATTGTTACTATGGCGGAAGTGGTGGAATACTTGTATAATAAACCATATCAGGGAAATGTATATATTGATGATGAGCTGAAAAAGAAGATTGGCGAGTACTATCGGCAGTATGGGGCGCAAAATCACACATGGCAATAATACCATGGCAATAATGTACATGGCTCTGTAATGCATAAGGCATAATAGCACATGGCGTAGTAATGCATATAAAGAAAGGTGGTAATATGGAAGAAAAAACATATAAGATTATGAACGGAGCAGGGGCGGTCAACATCGTTATGGGTGTCGTGGCCATCGTCATCGGCATCGGTGCCGGCGTGCTGCTGATTATCAGTGGTGCCAAGCTGTTGTCCGGCAAGTCAAAGATTTTGTTTTGATTTTTTATTTATGGAATTCATCTTAGGTATTGATTTAAAGTATTTGATTTAAGGTATTGATTTTGGGATTATTTAAGGGATTATTTAAGGGATAATATGAGCAGGAAAAAGGGTTACATTTTTACCAATAAAGACCATGCCAAAAAGGGAATCATGTCAACTATTTTGGGAACTATTTCTTTAGGGACTCTTATTTTTGTCATTTACTTTTCTTATGCCAGCAGGGGTTCTGTGCCAGATCGGTATGCTGCTACCGTTTTGCTTGTGATGATTTTTTCTTTTACTGGTATTGTGATGGGAATTGTGGGGATAACGGAAAAAGACCGTTTCAAGCTGTTTCCGGGACTGGGGCTGGGATTGAATGTAATAGCCATCGGACTGATCAGCCTGATTATGTATGCCGGAACAATGTAAATAACTTAGAAAATAACTTAGAAAATAACTTAGACAACTTAGACATGGAGGACGATGAAAAAGGAATGTTGACGGAAACGTTTTTGGCGGAGAGATATACACTAGCGGCAGCAAGGATTGCTGAAATAGGAACGGAGACGGCAGTTTCCGAGCCATACCGGACATATTTTCAGAAAACAGCAGCATTTCTTACGTTACTGGCGGAGACGGCTGAATTTGTCGAGAGCGGGATGATTACCCGGGCTTCGCTGGAGGAGCTCAGGGAACGGAACTGGCGGCTGTATGAAGATATTCTACCGGAGAATTATGATAAGAGTTATGCCGAACCGGTTTTCGCCGAAAAGATCCTGGGGGCTGATTACGGAAAGATTCTTTCCTTTCTTTATGTTGAGCTGCGCAGCCTGATCGGATATGCGCATGAAAAGCGTAAGGACCTGATGCTGATCCGGATGGAGCTTTACTTACAGATATATGGAGCTTTTGCTTTGCCGGCCGGGAGCGGGGAAGCGGATGATATGCCGGAATATGAGGAGCTCCGGCAGGTGATCGGTTCTTTTGTAAGTGATTATGCCGGGGATGCGGCAATGGAGAAGATCGCCAGCTTGGTTGATCCCGGCAGGGATTTTGCCACGGAGCTGATCAGGAACTGCGACTTATCTGATATCCGATATCTCTATTATTACGGGGAGTATGTTACAGAACATGAAATCGCTATGGCGAAGCATCTTACTTCTTTGCCGGAAGAGGTTATTCTGCTGATGGCAGATACCTTTACGGAGGGTTACCGGAAAGGATTTGAATTCACGGGTAAGGATATCGGGAAAAAGAAATCAGTTAATATCCGCTATTGCCTTGGTTTTGAAAGGATGATCCGCCAGGCAGTGCTTAATTTTGCCACGCTGGGTCTAGAGCCAGTGATTTACCGGGCCCCGGCCAGCATCCTGGAAGGCCGGAGCGTCAGCCGGGTCGGTTATTACGGTGCGATACCGAATAAACAGTATGACTATGATCATAAGGACGATCAAGCCTTAGTGCTTGACAAGCCGCTTATGTCCGGACGGCTTAAGGCACTTAAGGCGGCCTATGAGAAATACCGGGAGCAGGCGGCCGTCTTTGGCGGGCCGGCTGTTGTGGAAGTGTTCGGAGAGCGGCCGGTGTCGCCGGCATATAAAGAAGCGGCCATACACCTATCTGAGAAGCAGCAAAAACTGGTGACGGAATACATGTCGGCAGCAGGAGAACTGCAGAACCGATATATTCCCGGGGAAGAAAGAAGCTACACGATCATCGCCTTTCCGACACCGGAGATCGGCAAAGATTTCCGTGATATCTTCAATGAAACGATCCGTATTAATACATTGGAGTATGATTTGTACCGGGACATGCAGCAGATCATGATAGATACGCTTGACCGCGGAGAATATGTGCTGGTGAAGGGCATGGGGGCCAACCGCACCGATCTGAAGATCTGTCTCGTCTCGCTTACAGAGCCCGAGAAGGAAACCAAGTTCGAGAACTGCGTGGCAGATGTGAATATTCCGGTAGGAGAAGTCTTTACTTCGCCCCGTCTTAAGGGAACAGAAGGAGTATTGCATATTTCCCACGTCTTTTTAAATGAGCTGGAATACCGGGAGCTGGTTCTGGATGTGAAGGACGGTATGATTACGTCTTATGGCTGTGCTAACTTTGACACGGAAGCAGAGAACCGTAAATATATAAAGGACAATCTTCTGTTTCACCATGAATCGCTGCCCATGGGCGAATTCGCCATCGGAACCAATACCACGGCTTATATGGTCGGCAAGAAATATCACATCAGTGACCGTTTTCCGATTCTGATAGCGGAAAAAACCGGACCCCACTTTGCTTTCGGTGATACCTGCTATTCTCATGCGGAGGATGTCAAGGTCTATAATCCGGACGGCAAAAGGATTGCCGCAAGGGATAACGAGATATCGCTCTTACGAAAAACAGAACCGGGCAAGGCTTATTTTAACTGCCATACGGACATCACCATTCCTTACGATGAGTTGGGGGAACTGTCGGTGGTTTCCGAACACGGGGAAGTGATCACGCTCATCAAGGAAGGCCGGTTTGTGCTGGCCGGCTTGGACGAATTGAACAAAGCTTTTGATTGACACTTGCACAGGCGGTATTTTTTTAGTAAACTGATTCTTATAGAAGAACGGCGCCGCGGTCTTTCTTGGGCAGCGCAGCGTTCCTTATACAAATAACATACGTTATGGATGGAGGATGAGATGGCACAGGTCGGTATCATAATGGGAAGCGATTCGGACATGCCGGTGATGGCAAAGGCAGCGGATATTCTGGAGGAACTAGGCATTGATTTTGAGATAAATATCATATCGGCGCATCGGGAGCCGGAAGTTTTTTTTGAATATGCCCGCAGTGCGGAGGCGAAAGGATTTAAGGTGATTATCGCCGGTGCCGGGATGGCGGCCCATCTGCCCGGTATGTGCGCGGCGATCTTCCCGATGCCGGTGATCGGGATACCGATGCATACTTCCTCTCTGGGAGGGCGGGATTCGCTTTATTCCATTGTTCAGATGCCGTCCGGGATTCCAGTGGCTACCGTGGCGATTAACGGCGGAGCTAATGCCGGGCTGCTGGCAGCTAAGATACTGGCAGTTGCCGATGCCGGGCTGCTGGCGAGGCTGAAGGTTTATTCCGAGAAACTTTCTCAGGCCGTGCAAGACAAGGACAAGAGGCTTCAGGAAGCTGGTTATAAAGAATATTAAATCAGGATTTATTTATTATCCAATCATAATCCGATTATAATTCAATCATAATTAAATCATAATCTGGCGATGCGCTTAGAAACAGAGCCAGTAAAGTCGGTAAGAAAGATATATGCCGAGGCGGTTACATATAAATATAGAAAGGCTGAAGAGGAGATGGACTATAAAAAAGCAGGGGTAGATATTGAAGCCGGATATAGATCGGTAGAATTGATGCGGGACTATGTCAGGAGTACCGAACGCCCGGAGGTTTTAGGCGGACTTGGCGGTTTTTCGGGAGCATTTTCCCTGGCGGCGATCAAAGAAATGAAAGATCCCGTGCTGGTATCGGGAACAGACGGCGTGGGAACCAAACTGAAACTGGCATTTTTGCTGGATAAACATGATACGATCGGAATCGACTGTGTGGCCATGTGCGTTAACGACATTGCCTGCGCCGGCGGCGAGCCGCTGTATTTTCTGGACTACATTGCCTGCGGGAAAAATATCCCGGAAAGAATCGCAGCGATTGTCCAAGGGATTGCCACAGGCTGCCGGATGGCCGGATGTGCGCTGATCGGCGGTGAAACAGCCGAGCATCCCGATATGATGCCGGAGGATGAGTACGACCTGGCCGGCTTTACGGTTGGTCTGGTGGAGCGGAAAGACCTGATTACCGGTGAAGCGGTGAAGCCGGGAGATGTTTTGATCGGCATCGCGTCTTCCGGGGTACATAGCAACGGTTTTTCACTGATCCGTAAAGTGTTCGATATGACGGAAGAAAGCCTTAATACCTATTATGACAGTCTGGGAAGGAGTCTGGGCGAGGCCTTGCTCGAGCCGACCAAAATCTATGTCAAGGCACTGAGGAAGGTCAAGGATGCCGGCATAACCATGAAAGGCTGCAGCCATATCACCGGCGGCGGGTTTTATGAAAACATTCCCCGTATGCTTCCGGAAGGGATCCGGGCAGTGGTAGAGAAAGACAGTTATGAGATTCCTGCCATATTTAAGCTGTTGCAGGAAAAAGGTTCTTTAGATGATAAGACGATGTACAGTACGTATAACATGGGTTTGGGCATGATATTGGCAGTGAATCCCGATGACGCAGAGCGGGCAGTCGAAGCCATAGCGGCCGCCGGCGAGAAGGCTTTTCCGGTCGGCCGGGTCGAAGCAGGCGAAGAAGGTGTTACGCTATGCTGAGTTCGATGCTGAATATCGTGGTGATGGTATCCGGAAGCGGAACCAACCTGCAGGCCGTTATTGACGGCATCCGGGAAGGACGGATCAGAAACACCAGAATAACAGGTGTTATTAGCAATAACAGCAATGCCTACGCCCTTGTCCGCGCAGAAAAATGCGGCATCCCGGCAATCTGTATCGCCCCGAAGGATTACGGCAGCCGGGAAGAATTTCACCGTGCCCTCTGTGTCCGGATGGACGAACTGAACCCCGATCTGGTCGTGTTGGCCGGATTTTTGGTGAAGATACCGCCGGCCATGATCGCACAATATCGAGGACGGATGATCAACATCCACCCGTCATTGATTCCTTCCTTCTGCGGAGTTGGCTGCTATGGCCTGAAAGTACATGAGCAGGCGCTGGAAAGAGGGGTAAAGATAACCGGCGCGACCGTTCATTACGTGGATGAAGGGATGGATACCGGGCCGATACTGTTACAAAAAGCCGTACCGGTACAAGACGGCGACACGCCGGAATCACTTCAGCGCAGGGTGATGGAAGAGGCAGAATGGATATTATTGCCGCAAGCGATTGACATGCTGGCAATGCGGAATAAATGAAAAACAGCAAGAAGGGTATTAAGGTATTAATATGAAAATACTAGTAGTAGGCGGCGGCGGCCGGGAACATGCCATTGTGACCGCTCTTCATAAAAGCAGACATACCGATCAGATCTACTGTGCACCGGGCAATGCCGGCATAGCGCAGCTGGCGGAGTGCCGTGCCATTGATGTGATGGACTTTGCGGGAATCGTGGCTTATGCCCAAGAAATAGCGCCGGAGCTGGTCGTGGTAGGACCGGATGATCCTTTGGTGGGAGGCCTGACGGATGCCCTGGAAGAAGCTGGTTTCCGTGTCTTCGGCCCGAACAAAGCGGCGGCGATACTGGAAGGAAGCAAAGCTTTTTCCAAGGATCTGATGAAAAAATACGATATCCCGACGGCGGCTTATGAGACTTTTGACAGTGCCGACGCGGCTTATGAGTATCTTGAGACGGCCAGCTTTCCGATCGTGCTGAAGGCGGATGGCCTGGCTTTGGGAAAGGGTGTCCTGATCTGTGCGGATATCGACACAGCCCGAGCAGGGGTTAAGTCCATTATGCAGGAAAAACAGTTCGGTGACGCCGGGAACCGGCTGGTAATCGAAGAATTTATGCAGGGCCGGGAGGTGTCGGTGCTGGCTTTTACCGACGGGAAAACGATTAGAGCCATGACATCCGCCCAGGATCATAAGCGGGCCGGCGACGGGGATACCGGGCTGAATACCGGCGGCATGGGAACATTTTCCCCCAGTCCTTTTTATACGGAAGCACTGAACGCTTTCTGTCAGGCCAATATTTACCAGGCCACTGTTGACGCTATGGCGGCGGAAGACAGGACTTTTCAAGGGATAATCTTTTTCGGGCTGATGCTGACAGCACATGGCCCCAAGGTATTGGAATACAATGCCAGATTCGGTGATCCGGAAGCGCAGGTGGTATTGCCGCGGATGATGAATGACCTAGTTGAAGTCATGGAAGCCTGTATCGACGGCCGGCTTTCCGAGGTTGAACTGCAGTTTGAGGACAATGCGGCTGTGTGCGTCGTCCTGGCATCGTCAGGCTATCCGCTGCAGTATGAGAAAGGCCTGGTAATTAAGGGGCTGGAGAGATTTGAGGGGACGAAAGACTATTATTGCTTTCATGCCGGAACCGCGAAGCGGGAGGAAGACATCGTGACAAACGGCGGCCGCGTGCTGGGTGTGACAGCAACCGGTGCCGACCTGCGGGAAGCCAGAGAAAACGCCTATCGGGCGACAGAGTGGGTTGAATTTGATAATAAGTATATGCGTACGGATATCGGAAAAGCCATCGATGAGGTGCCTGTGTCCTGATAAACAAAAGATGATGTAACAGTTTCAGCGCGAGCTGCGAGCGCAGAATCCACGGGGGATTATAATATGAAACGAATCGAGTTAGAAGAATTTAGCCGTCCCAGCGTATGCCCAGAATGTGAAGGTGTTATGATATTTCAGGGACTTGGAGAATATAAATGTGAAGTATGCGGAAAGCGTGAATATGACGATTATGGCAAAGTCCGTAATTATCTGGAAGAAAATCCCGGTGCCAATGTGTCCGTTATCTCAGAGTTTACGGGGGTGACCCGAAGGTCGATCAACAATATGATCAAGGAAGAAAGGTTTGAAATAACTAAGGATTCCAAGAGTTTTCTACTATGTGAGATGTGCGGGGTCAGTATCCGCTCCGGTCGCGTATGTAAAAAATGTGAAGCAGATTACCATAAAGCCTATGAAGAGGATATCCGTAAATTACACATTATGGGCGGTTACGGCAAGGCAGAGCGGGATGAGGATCACACTGGTCAGAAAAGATACCGCCGCGAAGTATTCTGATCACACTGCGGCTAGACGAAAGAGATGTAAAACAACTGCCGCAGGCGAAGCCTCACGCAGGTAAGATGCTATGAGAAGACACTGCGCCGAGACGAAAGAGTTGCAATGCTGTATGAGTTTATATACTTGGAGGGAAAAATGAAAAAAAATTACCAAAAGAAGCTGATGATCGGGGTTTTATTGTTTAGCCTGTGGGCCAATGTGATGTCGGCAGCGGCAGCGCAGTTGACCGTCAGTGCGGATACGGCGAAGATCAGGGCAGAGGCCAGTACTTCCAGTGAGGTAGTGGGAAGTACCGAAAAGGGGAAAACATTCCCGTCGGAAGGAGAAGCCACAGATTCTTCGGGTATGCTATGGTACCGAATAGCGGTCGGCAACAATGCTTACGGCTACATTCGCTCCGATCTCGTGGAAGTGAGCGGTGACAGCGGCTCTTCCGATACCACGGCTGAGACGACCGAAACTTCAGCAGCGGAACCGCCGGCAACGGTGCCGACGGCGATCGGAGAAGTGCAGGCGACAATCAGCAACAGCGATGTAGTGGTTCGCAGCGGGGCATCCACTTCTCACAGCAGGATAACATCACTTCCCAGCGGGACACAGATTACCCTGATCGGGGAGGCTACCGACAGCTCCGGGAAACTGTGGTATCAGATGCGGTGCACTTACAATAACAGAGAAATAACCGGCTATGTTCGCTACGATCTGATCTCGACCACGCCATCGGAAGGTAGCACCGATGAGGGGGAACAGTCGGAAGATACAACGTCAGAAGCAGATCCGGCGGAAGACGGTGATGATGGCGCCGGTGATGAAGGCCCGGCCGGCACTTCGGCGGCACCGGCTGACGAAACTGGTGATCAGGCGGTACTTTATGAAGTTCATTATGAAGCCAATGAGGTCGGTGAATATGAGTATAATATATATGATAACGAAGCAGGAGTAAAGTATAATGTCCCGGACCTGATCAGCTTAAGAGAAACAGTAGAGCAGACCACGGAGAAATATGAGGGTCAGGTCAGAAACGGAAGAATCATTATTATTATCCTGGCAGTGCTTATTGTTGCTCTGGCTTTAATCGTAGCGGTACTGTTCTTTAAGATACGCGATCTCTATAATGACTACGATGAAGATGAGGAGGAAGAGGAAGAAGATGACGATGACTTTCGGCGAAACCAGCCGGCCGGACGGATGAACCGTGACGGTGACAGGAGAGGAGATCCACGTTCCGGCCAGCGCCAGCCGCGGCCTGCATCAGATCAAGAGTCCCGGCCGCCAAGGAGCTCACAGTCGTCGTCAAGACAGCCACAGTCGTCGTCAAGACAGCCACAGTCGTCGTCAAGACAGCCGTCAGATAACCGTCGGCCAGGGCGTCCGGGAAACCCGGAACTTCACGCAGCAGAAAGATCCGGTCAGCCGCCCCGCCCCGCTAACCGGCCGGGCAATAACCCGCCCCGAAAACCGCAGAATTTTATCAATGATGACGATGAGTTTGAATTTGAATTCCTAAATATGGATGATAAAGATTTATAGGGGATGGCAATGTCTATAGGACGTCCCTGAAACCCAGAGACGTTCAGTATAACATAGATCCTGACAGATAGGGAGGCAAAATAAGTGTATTCTCAATTTACCGAAAAAGCCCGAAAAGCGCTTATACTTTCAGAAAAAATAGCGGCCCGCATGCGGGTCGGCTATGTCGGAACGGAGCATATCTTATTGGGCCTTCTCAAAGAAGGAACCGGTGTAGCAGCCAAAGTCCTGCATGACAACGGCGTCGATGAATTGCGGCTGCTAGAAATGATCCGTGATCTCATCGTCCCGGATACGGTCGTAGCTACGATGGGAAAGGACGGCTATTCTCCCAGAGCAGTCCGTGTGCTGGAAGAAGCCCACAGGCAGGCGGAACGTTTCCGGATGGACCGGACCGGAACCGAACATCTGCTTCTGGCCATGATCAAAGAAGGCGAGAATGTTGCAATCCGGCTCTTAAATACCATGGGTACCTCGATTCAGAAATTATACGTAGACACTTTGATCTCGATCGGCGAAGATGCCTCCCTTTATAAAGAAGAGCTGTTTAAGAAGCAAAATAAGAAAAAAGGCGTATCCGTACTGGAGCAGTACAGCCGCGACCTGACCGCGTTAGCGGCAGACGGAAAGTTGGATCCGATCATCGGCCGGGAAGAAGAGATCCGCCGGGTCGTCCAGATCCTAAGCCGGAGGACCAAGAACAATCCCTGTCTGATCGGTGAGCCGGGTGTCGGCAAGACTGCCGTAGTAGAGGGGCTGGCCTCCCGTATCATATCCGGCGAGGTACCTTTTACCGTACAGAACAAAAGAGTGCTGACCCTGGATCTCTCCGGCATGGTCGCCGGCAGCAAGTACCGGGGCGAGTTTGAAGAGCGCATCAAAAAAGTAATCAAGGAAGTGATTGACGACGGCAACGTCATCTTGTTCTTGGATGAAATGCATACGATCATCGGCGCCGGCGGAGCCGAAGGCGCGATAGACGCTTCCAACATCCTGAAGCCGTCCCTTGCCAGAGGCGAGATCCAGCTGATTGGGGCTACCACGATTACCGAATATCACAAATATGTGGAGCGCGACGCGGCCCTGGAACGCCGTTTCCAGCCCGTGAACGTGGCTGAGCCGACGGCGGCGGAGGCGATCCGTATCCTGAAAGGCATTGCCTTCAAATACGAAGAACACCATAAGACGACGATCACGGAAGATGCCATTGAAGCGGCGGTTCTTTTGTCCGAGCGCTACATCAATGACCGGAATCTGCCCGATAAAGCCATTGACTTAATTGACGAAGCCGCCAGCGCCGTCAGGCTGAAAATCGCCTATGTCCCCGAACAGGTCAAGAAACTCACCTCTGAGATCGAAGCCATGGACGAACAGCTGGAAAACGTCCTGAAGCTGGGTGAATATGACCGGGCCAGGGAGATAAAGCGGGATCAGAGCCTCTTAATCAAGAAGTATGAAAAGATTAAAGACCGTAACGATAAAAAGCAGACGGAAATGCCCAATATCGTCGATGAGAATGTCATCGCGGAAGTAGCCAGCGTCTGGACCAAGATACCGGTCAAAAAGCTGGCGGAAAAGGAAAGCGAGCGCTTGCTGAAACTGGAGTCCATCCTCCATAAGCGCGTCATCGGCCAGCACGATGCGGTATCGGCAGTTGCTAAAGCAATGCGCCGGGGAAGAGTCGGCCTGCAGGATCCGAACCGCCCGATCGGTTCGTTCCTTTTCCTGGGCCCTACCGGTGTCGGGAAAACGGAGCTGAGCAAGGCTCTGGCCGAGGCGATGTTCGGTTCGGAGAATGCCCTGATCCGCGTGGATATGTCGGAATATATGGAAGGGCATTCGGTTTCAAAGATGATCGGGTCGCCTCCCGGTTATGTGGGCTTTGATGACGGCGGGCAGCTGAGTGAGAAGATTCGCCGGAATCCTTATTCGGTAGTGTTGTTTGACGAGATCGAAAAGGCGCATCCGGATGTCTTCAATATCTTGCTTCAGGTGTTGGATGACGGCCATATTACCGATTCCAAGGGAAGGAAGGTCAGCTTTAAGAATGCCATCCTGATCATGACCTCCAATGCCGGGGCGCAGCGGATCGTCGATCCGAAGAATCTAGGATTTAATACTCAGACAACAAAAGAACAGGATTATGATAAGATGAAAAAAGGGGTTATGGAGGAGGTGAAGAAGCTATTTAAACCCGAATTTATCAACCGGATCGATGAGATCATGGTCTTCCATCCGCTGGATAAGGAAGAGATGAATCAGATCACGGCACTGCTTGCGGATAATATTATTAAGCGGTGCAAGAGTCAGATGAACATCCGCCTGATCATCAGCAGTGCTTTGAAGAACCATATCGCGGAGAAGCATTCCGAGCCGAAGATGGGAGCAAGGCCGCTGAAACGGGCTTTGCAGTCGGTGGTAGAAGATAAGCTGGCGGAAGAGATCCTGGCTGGGCGCGTGAAAGCAGGGGATCATGTTCATGCCGGGTATCAGAAGGGCGAAGTGGTCTTTGATGTAAGGCAGTAGTGCCATTACGTAGCCATTGGATACACTTCGGCCAGACAGTGAACAGTGACGTAGCGCCGCCGATATTACTGATCACGATTGATTGTTGTAGATTTAAGCTGTGAGATATAATATACTGTAAATATATCAGGAAACTTATAAGGAGGACATAAAGATGGCAGTTGTGGAGCAATTACTGTGTGCCGGTGCGGACGGAACTATCAGCTTCGGTAACCACAAGCTGGAGAACAAAGCAAAATTGGAAGATTTTGAATACGGGGGGAATCTGTGGAAGGTCAAGACGTATAAAACGATGACGAAACTGGAAAAGAACGGCATGTTTGTATATGAGTCGGTTCCCGGTACTAGCGTCTTGAATTTTAAGGAATCGGAAGAAGGAATCCAGTTTGTCGTAGAGGGTAATGAAGATGCCCAGATCACAGTAGGGCTTGCGGAGAATGCGGAATACCAGGTGTTCATTAACGACGGTACTGCCGGGAAGATGAAAACAAACCTCAGCGGCAAGCTGGTTATCAGCGTTGAGCTGGCGGAAGCGGGGGAAGTAAGTGTTAAGATAATCCGTTAGTGTATGAATCAGCAGGATTAGATCATCAGCAGGAATAGACTATGGGTCAAGAATTAAGAATTAGCGTATATAAATAGCGAATATAAATATCGTATATAAAAATAGTAATATTTATAGTAAATAAGTGGTAAATAAATAGTAAATAAATAGATCTGCCATGCGCCATTATCAGAAGAAAGCCTGATATGGCGCACATTTTTCGCACAAGGGATGGACAGTCACAGACAAAGCAAGGATACAACCAAAGGAGAAGAGAATTTGGCTAAAAGGGATACTATATTTTATTGTCAAAACTGCGGACATGAATCGGCGAAATGGATGGGACAATGCCCTGGCTGTAAAGAGTGGAATACCTTTATCGAAGAGAAGAGTATAGCTTCTAAGACTAGCAAAGGGAGTACCGGTCAGAGTCGGCAGCAGGACATTGTTCCGGCCGCCTTGTCAGAGGTGACAGTGTCCGATTCCGAACGGATCAGTGCCGGTATTACGGAGTTAGACCGTGTCCTGGGGGGCGGGATTGTTCCCGGTTCGCTGATTCTGGTCGGCGGGGATCCGGGGATCGGCAAATCGACGCTTCTGCTGCAGGTATGTCGGAATCTTGCGGTGTCGCAACGGGAGATCCTCTACATATCCGGAGAAGAATCCTTGCAGCAAATCAAGATAAGGGCAAACCGCATCGGCAAGTTCAGCGACACCTTGAAACTGCTGTGTGAGACCAATCTGGCAACGATTGAAACGATCATTCGTAAGAGAATGCCGCAAGCAGTGATTATAGATTCAATCCAGACGATGTATAGTGAGGAGATCAGCTCCGCTCCGGGAAGCGTATCCCAGGTACGGGAGTCTACGGCGCTCTTGCTGCAGTTGGCTAAAGGATTAGGCATAGCTATTTTCATTGTGGGACATGTGACAAAAGAGGGGACAGTGGCCGGACCCAGAGTACTGGAACATATGGTGGATACGGTGCTTTATTTTGAGGGCGACCGTCATGCCGCTTATCGGATCCTGCGGGCGGTAAAGAACCGTTTTGGGTCTACCAACGAGATCGGGGTATTTGAAATGCGTTCCGCGGGACTGGCGGAAGTCCCCAATCCTTCGGAATACATGCTGAGCGGCAAACCGGAGGGAGCCAGCGGTTCGGTAGTAGCCTGTTCCTTAGAAGGAACCAGGCCGATTTTGATTGAGATTCAGGCATTGGTATACCAGAGTAATTTCGGGATACCCCGAAGGCAGGCTACCGGGACCGATACCAACCGGCTCAACCTGCTGATGGCGGTCTTAGAAAAGCGTCTGGGCATGCAGATGGCCGCCAGTGATGCCTATGTCAATCTGGCGGGCGGGATGAAGATTGCCGAACCGGCCATCGACTTGGGGATTGTCATGGCGATTGCCTCCAGCTTTAAGAACCGGGTAGTCGATGACAAGATGATCGTTTTCGGTGAAGTCGGCTTAAGCGGCGAAGTCCGGTCAGTCAGCCTGCCGGCCCTGCGGGTGCAGGAAGCAGCCAAACTGGGCTTTACTGCCTGTGTTCTGCCGCAGGTCTGTATCGCAGCCTGCACGGAAGGCGGCAAGGACTGGAACGGCATGAAGCTGATCGGGGTACGGACAGTTCGGGATGCCGTTGACCTGATATAGGTTTTTGCTGACTTTCTGTTTAAAATACCCTCCGTTCTCTGGCCTTATGATACAGGTCTTCAATAACTTCATGATTCTGAACCATATGCAAGCCGGCATATATAGTAAAATAAGTAACTACAACACATTAATGCAGATGAAACAAGGAGGATGGTCATGGATATTGCATGTATTATGAAAAGAAAATCAGTCCGCAGTTACAGCACAGAGCCTGTTAAAAAAGCAGAACAGGAAAAGCTGTTAGCCTATATTGAGGAGATCAATCACTCAAAAGGAGTATTTGGAAATACGATCCGCCTACAATATATGGAAAACAACGGTAGCGGCAATGAAAAGCTAGGTACATATGGTGTTATCAGGGGAGCCCGTTTTTTTGTGGCGGCGGCATGTAAAAAAGCAGTGGCTTACAGCATGGAAGATACGGGCTATTTGTTTGAGAAAATGATACTTTTTGCGACTGATCTGGGCCTGGGGACGGTGATCTTGGGAGGAACATTTGGACGCAGCGGTTTTTCTCGGGCGATGGGGCTTGCCGAAGACGAAGCTTTGCCGGTAGTTACACCGGTCGGATATGCCGGCGATAAGAAGTCATTGCTTGGCCGCCTGATCAAGAGCAATACCGGAAACCGTAAGCCGTGGACGGAACTGTTCTTTGACAGTGATTTCAGCACGCCACTGGCTGCTGACGATGAGTATGCGGAGATTCTGGAAGCGGCAAGGCAGGCTCCTTCTGCGATCAACGGCCAGCCATGGCGGATTGTCAAGGAGGGAGGCAGCAAGTTTCATTTTTATTCGGCCGGCCAGACGGAAATGAGCCGGATTGATATGGGAATCGCCATCTGTCATTTTGAGATTGCGGCGAAAGAAAAAGGTTTTTCAGGTCAGTTTCAGGTTCTGGACCGGAAGCGCGAAAACAATCTGAAATACCTGGTCAGTTGGGTACAGTCATAGAGAGAGCGGCAGAATAAGCGATTGAAAGGGCATCTATATGCCTGAGAAAGCACGTGCCGACGCATTAAAGCTGCCGCTTGACGATGAAATTAAGGAAATGATTGAACATGCCTCGCAAATAGGGAAATTGAAGTTTTTTCCGCTCATTTTTGAAGTGCGTTCAGAGGAACTGTTTGGCGTGATATATACCCTTATCGACTTCCGAAAGACAATGAAGTAAGGAAGGTATGACCATGCCAAATAAATAACGGGTGATATTATCATCGTGATACGGTGCTATTATTTCGTGTCATACCTATGAAAAATGTGGCATATTTTTACGAATTTCTATAGATAACTAAATAAAATAGAAAATAAAAAAGCCAGTATCCACGCGCTTTCCGCGCCAACACTGGCTTTTCTTGAGCAGGGCGAACGGTTTAATGCTCGAACACCGTCGCCGTTATTTTCATCTAATTCCTCGGTACTATCAAGCATGTCCACGTAAGAAACTTGTTTACCTCCATGGATGTTGTAATAAATCACTATTTTATCATCGTACACATAAACACTATTTATAAAGACATCTATTATCTTGCGCTGAAATTTCTCGTCCATTAAATCCCCGTCGCAAAAAGATTTTAACCAAGCCACAATTTGGCTTTTTGTATAGCGAATTTCATTGGCTATTTTCAGTCTCGACAAGTCAACTTCCAAGTCGTTTTTTTGTAGTTCCAATAGTTCTATTTTTTCCGTTATCCGTCCAGCCGCTTTCGCTGGGCTGACGACAATGGTATCAATCAGTTTATTTATGTCTGCATCTAATTTGGCAATCAGCTTTTCACATTCTTTTATCCGCTTATTGCTAAATTCATCATTGTATGCCGCTACAACACGTCCTGCGATAAAATCAATGTGTTGTTTATTTAACACATATTCGAGCGTTTGTTCCACAACATACCATTCAAGGAACCCCTTTTTTTCCGATTTTTTATTGCAAGAATGATACCGCTTTCTCTTGCCGCAACTATAATAATAAAACATCCCACCGCCTTTGCCGCGCCCGTATTCGCCTACCATACGTGTTCCGCAATTGCCGCAGAAAGCTTTCCCATGTAATAAATAATCAGTTTTAGCGGTTGATGCCGCACCAGTTTTTCGATGCTCAGCCAGTCGATTTTGCACAGTCAAGAACGTCTTTTTATCTATTATAGCCGGACATCCGCCCGGAACTTCCTCGCCGTTAAACCGGTAAATACCTATATATTTTTCATTCTTCAAAGCATGTTGAAAACACGACGATGTAAGAGGTTTACCGTTGGTATTGGTTATACCTTTTGCGGTCAGCTCCGCAAGTATCTCTTTTTTAGAAATGCCTCTTGCATACTCTTCAAAGACACGCCTTATGATATGAACCTTATTTTCGTCTATAACCAGCTTTTTATCAACGATTTTGTAACCGATAGGTGGTGATCCACCCAGATAATGCCCTTTTAATAAGCTCTCGCGTTGTCCACGCTTCACATTTTGCGCAAGGTTGGCAGAATAGTATTCTGCCATACTTTCAAGCATGCCCTCGAGAATAATGCCTTCAGGGTTGTCGGATATATTTTCTGTTGCCGACACTACCTTAACACCGTGCTTTTTAAGACGCATCTTGTAAGTTGCGCTATCGTAGCGATTTCGGGCAAAACGGTCGAGTTTCCAAACGATAATTACCGCAAATTGTTTTTTTGCCGCATCACCGATCATACGCTGGAAGTCAGGACGATTATCGGCACCTGTGCCAGATATTGCACGGTCGATATATTCGCTCACAATCGCATATCCTTCGCGTTCGGCAAAAGCGTAGCAATCACGCAGTTGCCCCTCAATGGATTGCTCAGTTTGACCGTGCGAAGAATAGCGAGCATAGATCACCGCAGGTGTCATATTATTATTTTTTTTTGATGTTGCCATATATCCCCCTAATATTATTTATTCAAAGTTTTAAGAATGTTACATATATCGTCTATGTCACTATCAGTCAAAGAGGAAATATCATCAAGCTGGAGTTTTATAGTATCAATTATTTCACTTCGCATACTTTTTCTCAAAGGTTTAATTAAGAAGTAATTAGTTATCGCGCTAGTCAAAGAACCAATAAGTCCTATACCAACCACCATGAGTATTACCGCAACAATCCTGCCAATCAATGTAGTGGGGGATATGTCCCCATAGCCAACCGTAGTAGCTGTAACAAGCGCCCACCAAAAACCATCTTGCAAGGTCATATTTTCGGCATAATGTATCATTACTCCGCCAATAATAACCGTGAATGATGAAAGTAATAACATATATTTGAAACCGTTAGTGTTAAGAAAAATATTGCACTTTTTTATCAGACGGGCAAAGAAAATCATCACCTTACTTAATTTTGCGATTTTTATGATTTTAAAAATCTTAGCTATCCTGGCTATTCTGAATATCCGAAAAATGGAACTAAACGGTATTATGGAAATCAGATCGAGCATATTTGTTTTTAAAAATTGCTTTTTGTTTTTTGCTGTTATTAAGCGAACAAAATAATCAGTTACAAATATCGCGAGGATAGTATTATCAATCAATGCCTGAAACTTACTTAAGCCGTTAAACAAGTCAATAAAAGCTAAAAATACAGCAGCAACAGATAGAATCGCCAATACAATTTCGTATAGATAAAATAATTTGTCTTTTATGTTTTTCATAATATACTTTGCCTTCTTAAAAGTGAAATAAATGATTATTAATATAACGACTTTTTTGAATCTTTAAGGCCAATACGCTTTATTTCATTGTCTAATACAATCTTAATGACGTTTCGCGCCTGAGCATCCAGCATGCGATAATCTTTGACAAGCTTCTCCTCTTCTTTAGTGATATTAAATGGAGCCTTTAGCAAGTCAGGTGGAATGTTAGTCATACCCATTGCATAGGCCAGTTCATCAATTCTCATTCCCAGTGATTCCGCGATTTTTTCTAAAGTGGAATATTTTGGGGTTCTTATTGTATTCCTTATAATCTTTGAAAGGCTATTGTAAGTTATGCCAGCGTGTTGAGCAATACAATCCAGACTAACCCCTTTCTCCTTGGCAAGTTTTTTGATGATTTCATATCCCATGTTGCCGCACCTCCTGAGGATAAAATAACATATAAAAAAAATAAAAGCAAGAAAAAATGTTCCTATAGGGATAAAAATATTCTTGACATATCGCCCTAAAGGGATTATTATAATAAAAAAACGCCCTATAGGGCGATTTGGAGGAGGATTTTTATGCTGAAAAATTTGGATTGCTTACTAAAAAACAAAGGAATTACAAAAAAAGCATATGCGAGCTGTCTCAACTTAAGCACCAAAGCTATTCAAAAAAAAATTGCGGGTGAAAGCGCGTTTACATTTCCCGAAGCTTTAAAAACGCAAAGTCTGATATTCCCGGAATACAGACTTGAATTTATATTCCAGGATGATTTAGAAACGTCCTAAAGCTTTGAGGAGGGATTAATGCCAGAAACAAATCAAATCAAGGAAAAATATGTTCAGGTTGGACAGACAGCGCTACGCGCCCCTGACGGCACACCATATCCCGCCGTACCGCTTTACATTAAAGTACCCGACGATAGCATTGATCCGGCGACGGAGCTTGCCGAATGCGAAAAGGAACTCCTAAGCGATATAGGAGGTGTACTGGCGCCATTGTTCAAGCATTATATGGACGCCATATCGAAACTAGAAGTCAACGAAAGATAAAAGGAAATAACGCCTATAATAGCAGCGGTCATACCAGCTAGAGAGTATGTGGACGGTCAACAGGTTTTCAGCGGCTTTTTAATGAGAAAAGCGCCCATACGGTAAATATACGCCAGATCAGGAGAGCGGCAGCAATGAAAACGCCAAGAGCGCCGCCGTAAGTAAGTGTTTGTTCAACCATCAAAGAAGAAAGGAGGGAAAACTCGTGTTGGGAAATGATTTATCTAGGGGAGTTATTATTGGAATCATCATTATTTTGTTTCATAAGCTTCTTAATTTTTGTATCAGATCAAGAAAGGAGGTGAACCACTCAATGATGCAATCAGGAATGAGAGAAATAAAAGAAATAATAAAAACCATGTATGAACAAATGAAAGGAGAAAGTCAGACATACGGAGAATTACGCAAAAAAATACACCATAGGCATAAGGAAGTTGCATGGGGATGCCAGGGAGTAATGCCACAGGCAGTAGAAGAGGAACTTATGCGCCTTTACAGAGAGGAAACGGACGGATTACTGATCGATCCGCCCGCAACAGATTAGTTGTTTTCCACACTAATAATAGATTTTGAGCCATATACAATTTCATAATTACCGCAGGCATAGAAGAAATCACAAGATGTAAGAACGTCCATGATTGAAGGAATCAGTCCCAATTGAACATGAGGTTCAATAATAACAGCCTCGCCTTGTCGGGCAAATGGTTCATTGATACCTGAAGAGCAGGAGATAATGGGTATCAATATATCGCCATCCTTCACATCAATAGAAACACCGCTTGAAAATGTAATCTTTGCACTCATATTAATTATATCACCGCCTTTTGTTTTTTTAATTATACGACAAAAAACATCAGCATTACAAGTAAAAAGAAGGCCAAATCCAGGAAAGGAGGAACCCATGCCAGCGACAAAACCATACCGATTTGCGGAGTGGCAAAAGACAGTCCAGTCCATCATAGCGAAGTACATACCGAACAAAGGTGACGAGGACAAGGCCGCTGTCATGATCCGCAGGACAAAACGATGTTTGCAGGACAAGCGGAGAAACCCCGAGACATTCACGCTCGGAGAGATGCTGGCCTTCTGCGACGCGGTTCACATGACCGGCCCGGATCGGGCGCTTATATTGGGAGCCAAAGACGTTACTCAGGTATTCACCGGAGGTATGTCTCGGGAATAGTGGCAGGGAAAATCCTCCAAGGGCCGGACAGACTGATGGAGGATAAAACAGAAATGCTTATTATTTACATTTGAAACCAGTAAGTAGGTCCGCAATTAGAGCAGGGTGGCAGTTTTTCTTTAGATGTCAAAACGATTATGTTCTGGTCGTTACCATTATCCTCACAGCCCATACACACATAAGTGTGTGGTTCGGCAATGTCGCCAGTTTGCGGATATCCAATATCAGGTAAGTATCCCATGCGGCCGTCTCCTCTCATCAGGGATTTGATTTGGCATCATAAATGCCCGTACATAAGATTATAGGATAAATAAACCAAAATATCAAACAAAAACAAATAATCAGTCGATTGTTCCGGTACAACCGGAGAAAGGAGAAGAATGCAAAGATCAGACAAAGAGCCATACAAAGAGCCATACAAAGAGATAGCAAACCTGTTGGTTGAAATACAGCACGGCCAAACAGCACCCATTGAAATATCCATAGGCTACGTAAACGACCAGAACATAGTAATGGACGGCGTTGTAATCAAGAAAGCTCCTCCGAGGGCAATAAAGGAGCTGATATCCAGGGGATACGACCTGGATGTCACAAAAGAGGGAGTAAGGGTAAGTAAAATATGACGAAATTGCACCGGTGCAACCCAGCCGGCAGAGGAAAGGAGAACCAGATGAATTTAAAAATAAAAGCCAAAGGTTTAAACGAAGAGGAAAGAAGGGCTATACTCAGCACGGTAAAGATGATTCAAAGAAAAAGAAAGCGCGACAATGCGCCGCGCCTGGAATACAAGATTGATTTTGGTGAAGGTCACAGGTCTGTTAAATCGGCCTCATTGTCAACAGCGTCAATAGTTTCAAAATCCACAGAAGAATCAAATCCGGACCTGCTGCTGCAAGAAAAATCGACATACGCAGGTTGACGATCCTCGCCGTCCCCCTCGGCATCATTGATTGTTAGCCGCACATAATCCATGCCCTGACGTTTCATGTCTTTGACCAAAGAATGAAGCTCGGAAACACTGATAATAATGGAATTGCGCATGAGAGTACCCCTTTCTTTCATACTCAGCCGCCGTGAACGGCCTGTATAAAAATTATAGGGAAAAACTGGAAATTATGCAACTAAAACATATTTCGGATCAAGTAAAAGAAGGGAGAACACAAATGACAGATAAAGTAATTGAGAACAATAAAGTCACTATAATCGGCGAAATAACAAGAAGTTTCAGGACTTATCAGGACAAGCAAGGGAACGAACTCTACAGGGCTAGCATCCGGACGGAAAGACTGAGTGGCACGGCAGACACGATCCAGCTGCTGGTGCCGGAAAATATCGGCATTCAGGCCGTAGCAAAAGGGCCGGCTCAAGTGGAAGGCATGTTTTATTCCCATAACTACCAGGAAGACGGGAAGAATAAGACACTGTTATATGTGTTTGCCACGAAAATAGAGTTCATGGCCGTTGGCGAGGTCGCCCATGCAAATCTGATTTATCTGGATGGCTATATCTGCAAAGAACCCGTATATCGGATCACTCCATTGGGGAGAGAAATAACAGACATGCTGCTTGCCGTGAACCGGCCAGACGGACAGTCGGACTATATTCAGTGTATCTGCTGGGGAAGAAAGGCCCGAAATGCCAGAGAACTTTCGGTGGGGGACAGATGTGCCGTCTGGGGCCGTATCCAGAGCCGGACGTACATGAAGCAGATATCCGAGGACCAGGTAAGCGAGAGGACTGCCTATGAAGTATCGGTCAACCGGCTTGCAGTCCTGCCTGATGAAAGGAACAGGTGAAGCCGATGTCAGAAGACTACAAGGGATACATACTGGTACCGGTACAATACATGCTGTCGCCACGCGAACAAGAGGTTCTGAAGGAACTGACCCCGCACTGGCAAAGCCTTGCCGAAAAAAAAGGATATAGCGGGGAAGAATGGACAATCGAAAAGACATTTAAAGCGATAATGGGGTTTGACAGCATGGAAGATGTAGCCAGGAATATTCAGGCCGAACAGATCCGTCAAGGAATGATAAAAGAGGAAGAAAGGGAAAAGGACGGATTCCGGACAATGGCAGAAAGGAGGAAAGAAGGTGCAACAATCAAAGAAACCACTATGGAAGAAATCGATGCTACAGACACTGAACAGGGACAGTATCCTTGATTACCTGTTTGAAATCCAGGACAACGGAGATATGTACGGATATGCCAGTGACGAGGACGGGTACTACCAAGAGTACAAAGACCAATTTGATGACCTGTCGGACGGGGCATACTACCTGATTGAAGCACTTAGGGATTTTGATATCAGGGGCAACTTCAGAAAAGTCTTGACCACGCTGATTCTTTTCTACGATATCAAGGCCGCACATGACTGCCTGACATCCATCGTGACAGAGCTGGACGAACGTGCTGCAATGATGGAAACAGGACAGGCGCCACAGAGGGCATACGTAGAATGAAATGGAAAAAATTCATACACGGGACAGGCTGCATCTGCCTGCTGATCGGAACTGATCTTATGGCCGGAGCAATTGAAGGCCGAGGCGGCTACTATGCGGCACTGGCAATGATCGCCTTAGCCGGGATCTGCTACACATCATATCAATACGAAACGGAGATTTTACAATGCATAACAAAATTAGCAATTTTCTTGCCACGGCGATACTGGCGATTGCGGTATTCGCTATCATGGCGCCGGTACATGCGGAAGAGAAAAAAACATCAATTACGGTACCGGAAGAAATTATCACAATTTCAGAAACGGTCGGAGCCGAATATGGAATCTGTCCAGAGATTCTACAGGCCGTAGCCTGGGTAGAGAGCAGTTTCAATCCGGAAGCGGAGAATTCCGGCTGTGTAGGCCTGATGCAGATCAATGTCCGTTGGCATCAGGACCGAATGGATAAGCTTAGCATAACGGATCTGCTGGATCCCGAGCAGTCCATGCGGATGGCCGCCGGCTACCTGATGGAACTGCATGACCGGTACGGAGACATCGGCATAGCGCTGATGGTTTACAATGGCTTTCCGGACGCCGAGGCCTATGTGATCCGGACAGGGAAACTGTCAGAGTATGCAGAAAGGGTGCTGGAATTATCATCCGCCCTTGAAAGAGAACATGGAAAGTGAGGTGAAGAGAATGGAAGGGCCAATATGTAAAAACGAAGGGAAGTGCTGCTTCAGAAACGGAAACAAATGCATTATACTCAGCAACACGAATTTTCGCCGAGAATGCCACTTTAGAAAAGAAAAAAACGACATCATTTTGCGGTGAAGACATGGAAGATTTTTCGAAAGAGCTGGAAGAATTCCTGAAAAAGAAAATAAGGAAAGAAATAAACATCGATAGGCTGGATGCATACCAAGCAGTTCAGTGGTTCGTAATGGACTATAAGATCCGGGAGGGTGGCAAGAAAAGTGGAGTATGAGGACGATGACGAAATTGAGCAAATAAGCGAAGAAAGGCGAAAGAAAGCCCATAAGGAGTTCTGGGCAATTTGTATGCGGCTGAACAGGGAGTACAATGTCCGCACCTACGTCCGCAGCGGCGCACCGGGAGAATATCCAGAAATAATTGAATCATGGGAGTATTGTGGCGACTTACGGGGCCGTCAAATATGCCGGGTCCGCCATACATCCGAGACAATATGCTACGAAATAGCCACAGGAGATCTGCAACGCTACGAAAGGAAAAGAAAGGAGGACAATCGTGTACATGCAATTTGAGCAGGCGGGCCTGATCGCCGGAACTGAGGAGTACTGGAAAATTCATGGCAAGAACATAGCGGAAATACATGGCCCGGAAGAAAAGAGGCCTGTCAGCGACAGAAGGCCACCACCGAACCAGATGGCCGGACAAAAAAAATAGCGTAACGGGTCACGACCGCTACGCCAGATATCCACTCAGAGGAGGACACCAACTACTACATATAGTGTACGCCTCTGAGTGGAAAAAGTCAAGAAAAAATGCGGTTTTCCGACCGTTTGTAGACTTGATAAGGATATTAAACTTAACACTCAGGAGGATTTATGTATATAAGAAAAAGATATGACCTTGGGACGGTCATAGATATTGAAAATCACTACCCGGGAAATTTCGGAGCGCCAGGTGTTCCTAGAGAAAAAAAAAGAAAGAGGACACCGGAGGATATCGCCAGACAGAATGCGACAAATAGAGGAAAGTTTCTGCGCCGCCTGATCCTGATGAATTTTGTGGAAGGCGATTGGCATCTGATCCTGACACATCGGTCGAGGGACAGGCCGGATTTTCGGACCGGCCGCAAGCTGGTTAAAAAGTTTATATCAGCCATGCGTAAAGAATTCAAGAAAGAAGGGATTGCATTTAAGTACATACTGGTTTCCGAAATCGGGAAGAGGGGACAGGCCGTCCACCATCATCTTGTGATTGAAGATATATGCAGACAGGGACTAAATACCGTCCAGCTAGTAAAAAAACTTTGGACACACGGAAACAAACATTACATACCCTTGTATGCGGATGGGGAATATCAGAAATTAGCAGAATACATTATCAAAAAAGAGACAAAAAGCGAAGCTGAATGGTGTACCTACACCAGAAGCCGGAATCTGAAACTGCCGGTCGCAGAAAGAAAGAGAATGCGCCGGAAGCGCTGGCCGGCCGATCCGAAGCCGGAGAAGGGGTGTTACATCATCAAAGAATCCATTGTGAACGGCTGGAACCCAGTAACTGACTATCCGTACCAACATTATTCCATGCGGAGGATCGCTGGCCAGCAAAGAAGAAAGAGAGGGAAAAACCGTGGCGGATAAACCAAATATAAACATCTATCTGGACACGAGCATAAAAGCCCCTCACCGCCGTAACGGATGGTACGGCTATGTGTTGGAAGGCTTTCCGGCATCAGGGGCGCCCAAAACCAGAATGGACATCCAGAACATAGAAAACGCGACGGAATGCCAGGCAGCCCTGACCGCATTGGAGGAGGCGCTGAAAAGAATTACACGCCCGTGCCACATAATAATCTATACGGACACGGCCCAGCTGGCCGCACCGATAGAAAACGGATGGCTGCCGAAATGGAAAAGTGCCAGCTGGAAAAACGCCAAAGGCCAGGATCTGGCCAACAGCCAGAAATGGCAGGCGGTAGAAGAATTGCTAGGCCAGCACGAATATGACATAGCCTTGAACCGTCATCATGGGTACAAGGAATGGCTTCGCTGGGAGTTGGACAGAAAGAAAAAAGAAAGGAAAAGGAGTTGAAAACACTGAACAAGATAGTAGGAAGCCTGAAATACGTAGACATGAGCGACTTGGAAATTCCGATGATAGCCGTCTACGAACACCCGGCTGACTTCCCCCGGAGCTACGTAGCGAGAATATGGGAAGGCCGATCCGGAAAACCGACAAACACGATGATCATCAGGACGAGTCTGGAAGAAATCAGGCTTGACATAGTAGCAGCAGGATTTCCGCGTATCTGTCCCCGGACGGAAAAGGACGATGCATGCATTGTCGAAACGTGGGTCAGGTAGTAGGAGGAGGAGAACATGTTTGAGAAATTTGGAGAATTTGATTCAGCTGAAGAACTGAATCGCGCAGCATCCGCCCAGCTGGCAGAGGGCGACACAGAAGCCATATATACGATAGCAGAGGAAAATGGGATAGACAAAGAAGATGCAGCGGACTTCATCGCCGGTGACGTTCCGGAGCTGTCGAACCCGCTCATGGCCGCTGTGGGAAAACTGAATATTGAGGCAGCAGTGCTGCGGCTGTCTGGACTGACAGAAGACTGGAAAGGATACATCGCACAGCAGTGCGCAGAAAACAAGGAACTGTGCCTTGCCGTCAGAAAGCGAGGAAAGAAATTGGAACTGTGCATGGGAGAGATACTCAGGCATGCTTTCGAGAAAAAAGTCCGTCTTGCCGACAGCATCGTAAAGGCGGCAAAACTGAACCCGCCGCTATATCTCGGGATACCGGGAAGGGCAGACGTAAAAAGGATAATTGAAAACTACTACTTGAAATGAGGTGTTGCCGTGATTGCATACAAAGGGGTATCAAAAAATCTTGAAGCCTTGCTAGGCAGGGGATACAAATTTGAAGAGGGAAAGACCGTCAGAGAGGAAAGAGCAAAATGTGCTGCCGGAGGCTTTCACTGCGCGGAAAACCCGTTTGACTGCTTCGCCTACTACCGCATTTCCCAGAGCAGGTTTTTCATGGTTGAAGCTGCCGGAAATATCGACGAAGATGCTTTCGACACAAAAATAGCATGCACAGAAATCACATTGCTGAAAGAACTGAGCATAGCCGAAATGGCCGTCTATGGAATGAAATATATGATAGAACATCCGAAACGGGAATGGGTGAAGCAAGGGGAAGCTCAGGTGAGGCCAGAAAAAGCCGAGGCGCACAACAGCTGGTCCATTGCCATTGCGAGAGGAATGGATCCCAGGGTAAAAGGAGCGGCCGGCAGCATACTGGGTCTGCTTAGGGAGCCGGAACCGGGAAAATTCACCGGGGCAAAAATATTCAGGGTCGCCGGGGAAATAAAAGCAGACACATGGTATGTTCTTGGCGACTCGCAAATAAAGGAGGCGGAAGATTGAAAAGGATAACAGTAACGGAAATGGAACCGATAAAGCCGGTAAAAACAGGAGAGGTGATTACGATCCAGCGAGCGGGTGAAATCCTGATCTTGGACTTCTGGAAAAACAGAAGCCTGATAGGCAGATACTGCATGGATCAGAACGGAAATTACAAGACATATATAACCAACATCGAGAAAAAAAGCGAACAGCCAAAGTGGTGCAAAATAAAGCTGTCCGTGATGATAAGCGGCGAATCGCCGTATTGGATGTCTTTGTACAGTGCGCTGGACAAGGTAGTCGTTTCCTCAAAAGATGCCCAGCTGGCGAAGGAATTTTTAGGAGGAATAAAGACAGGGTATAGGAAATACGAAAAACTCCGCGACATAGACGACATTGAGTCGAACTACAATCAAGAAAAAAGAATACAGTACGAAACATCAAGGCTTTTGCGACTCAATCAATTCATGGATGCTTTGCCCGCGATTCCGGACGATTTTGACAGCTGGATATTTGAGACGGCAGGAGCAGGCGCAGAGTACATGTTTTTTGACAAGCAGGCAGAAGATTGGATCTGCACGGCATGCAGTAGCCGATCCGCCGACAGCGGCATAAAGATCCGCCACAACGACGTAGTCACATGCCCGGCGTGCGGCAAGACTGTACAGGCAAAAAAAAGGGTAAGATCTGTCAACAAAGAGACCCATTGTCTTCTGATCCAGAACATAGACACGGAAAAGAGCGTGAACAGGCATTTTGATATTGACTTAGAATGGAGCGGCACAGGAAAACGTATAACAAAGTCGGAATCGGAACGCATGGTGCTGTACCGGCAGCACCCAAGAGGGAAGACTAGAGAACTGTTCTACAACCAGTATGACAGACGTTCATCGAGGGCACTCTTCGACAGGAACAATCCAGCGAACCGCCGGACGTTCCCTGTATATCTCTATCCAGGGGGCATAGAGGAAGGGCTTCGGGGCACAGAGTTCCAGAGATGGGGCAGGCTGCTCAAACAGATGTCGGAGACATCAGAAAAAGTACACTATGCCAAGCTCATGACGATGAGAGAACCTTGGGTCGAAAGAACAGTGGAATATCTCTACAAAGGACACTTCAGGAAGCTGCTGGAAGACACGCTGGAAAACATGTATTGGTGGGGGGGGTATGTCGGTCCCCTGAACCTCAGGGGCGACACGATAGAGGAGGTATTCAAAATACATGACCGCCAGATCATCAACAGGATCCGCGACTGTGACGGCGGTGAAAATACTATTGCCTGGATGCAATGGTGTGGCTTGACAGGGAAAAAGCTGAAACAGGCCACGCTGGAATGGCTTGTGAAGGAAAAGATAAAACGTTCGGACATTCAGTTCATCTTGGATAGGATGATGCCGGAACAGGTGATGAATTACGTCATCCGGCAGCAGGGCAGCAGCTATAAAAACGAAAAGACACACGCCGTGATAAGCCAGTGGGAAGACTACCTGGACATGGCCAGCCAGCAGATGAAAGACACATCGGACGAAATGGTATACAGGCCGCGAGAACTGAAGCGGCGGCATGACGAGATGGTGGAGGAGATAAGAAAAAAGGAAATGGCCGAGGCTATGAAAAAGGACAAAAAGCGGCGAGCAGAAGCCGAGAAGAGAATGCGCGAGAAATTTCCGGGAGCGGAAGAGATACTGAAGGAAATTCGGATCAAGTACGAATATCAGAACGAAGAGTATATCATGATCGTCCCGAAGAGGCTAGGAGAAATAATCGAAGATGGCAATGCCCTGCACCACTGTGCTGGAGCGACCGACAGGTACTTTGACAGGATACTGTCCAGGGAAACGTACATATGTTTTCTGCGCCGCCGGAATGAACCAAAAATGCCGTACTATACCATTGAGTTTGAGCCGTCCGGCACGATCCGCCAGCACCGGGGCTATTTGGACGAAGAACCAGAGATAGAACGGATCCGTCCGTTCCTGAAGGAATGGCAGGCAGAAGTCAAAAAACGTCTGAGCAGCAAGGATAAGGATCTGGCGAGGATAAGCGCGGTCAAAAGAAAAGAAAACATAGAGGACTTGAAAAAGAAGAATAACATAAGAGTGCTAAATGCGCTACTGGAAGACTTCATGGAATCGGCGATATAGGAGGGCGAATGGAAAAAGTAACAGGAGAAGTCATAAAAATGAACATATACAAATCCTATCAGGACTATAAGGCAGCAGTAGATTCAGAATTGCAGAGATCCGCAGAAGGTTTTGTAAAAATCGGCTATCTGCTCAAGCTGGCCCGCGACACGGACATCCTTTCCGGATCCGGATATGCCACGGTGACCGAATTTGCAGAGGGCGAATACAATCTGGACAAAACTCAAGTTTCCCGCTTCACTAACATCAACGATCAGTTTTCGATCAGCGGCTATTCGGCGGAACTGGACAGCCAGTACAAGGGCTTCGGCTATGCAAAGCTTGCCCTTATGCTGCGACTTCCAACAGTGTTGAATGAAGAAATTTCTCCGACCTTCAGCAAGGCAGAGATTCTGGAAATCAAAGAGGAAGTTGACGCCGAAAGGGCTGTCTCTGACATCGAAGTCATGTTGGAAGGAGAGCCACAGGCCAGGGAACACGAAAGCAACATGTCAAAAGCCCTTTACCAGCTCCTTCACGATCAACCTGACTTTTTCAAAGAAATATGGGAAATAGGGACGAAACCAGAACTAGCCGCCCAGGTAAAGCAGAAAATACTTGACACATTAGCCCCTCAAGGTGAAGCGATTCATAGCGTCCGCGTCAAAGGGATCGGCCGACTGATGATATGTATAAAAGGATTGGAAAACGATATTAAATTAATCAACGTTCGGACGGAAGAGAAAGAGGTGTATGGATGGGGCGACATAGTCATGATGCTATGGGAAATAAGCGATGCTACTTGTCGGACTGCCAGAGAGTGCTGGGAAAAAACATTCGGTGAAAAATATCCGGAATCGGAACCCCAAAAGCCATCAAAGACAGAAGTTGCACCGGTGCAACCGAGGCAGGAAGAAAAGAAGCCAGTCCAGCGGAAACAGAGCAAAGTAACCAAAGCAAAAACACCGGAGCCAGAACCGCAAAAAGAAGAACCGCCGCTTCTAGGCCAGAAAGAAATATATGATTATCCGGAAGTAATCCCGGCAGATATGGAAACACCACCCGTATCAGAAGGGCAGCCGGCAGCAGACGTAGAGAACGCACCCGAAACTCACCCGGTCGAAATCACGGAAAATGGCGAAAATACTCAATACGAAAAGACATTCAGACCCGAAGAAGAATCAGTGGCAGAGGAGAAAAAGGAAGTGAGGCATATCATCACCAGCGAGACACCTCGCGACGAGATCACGGAGATAATGCTGGAGATGGAAAGAGTCCTGAAGCTGCCCGACGGCGTGATCATCGTAACGATCCGGACGGGGAAGTGGTAGATGGCAAAAAGCATCATGCACAGGAAGGACGGCACCTGTTTCCTGTGCCAGACATTGCGCGGCGACGACTCGATCAAGCAGACCTATGAGCATCATGTCATATATGGCACGGGCCGCCGCCGTCTGTCGGAGCAATACGGCCTAAAGGTATATCTCTGTCTGCATCACCACACAGAAGGCCCGGAGGCCGTCCATCGAAATACGGAAATAGATAAAATACTGAAGCAGGCAGCTCAGATCACGTTTGAAAGGAGGTACGGACCGGAAAAATATATGGAGGCATTCGGAAAAAGTTACCTAGACTAAAGAAAGGGGAATATCATGAGTGCTATTTCTTATACAAGGGGACATGAAATCAGTTACAAAAATAATGAATGGGTATATGTTGATGACGACACCCCGATTATCAACGAAAGACCATGCAAGCATTGTGGCAAAATGCCAACAGCAGAAGGATATGATGCTTGTTTGGGGCATATTGAAGGTGTCAAGTCGGCATGTTGCGGACATGGAAAATACCCATCAATATGCATCGCCGAGAAGGAGGAAGGAGAAAGCAATGAAAGTAACCAAAACAATATGTGACAGGTGTGGTTTAGAGATACCGGCAGGGCAAACATCCGCCAAGATAGAAATAATGTCAGGACAACGGGAACGCCGGCCGCTCCGATGGGACGAATTGGACGAGAAAGATTTTTGTCAGGTCTGCACTGGCAAAATAATAGAGTTTGCCAGTCAGCAGCCGGAATCCCAAAACAAAAAGCCGAAAGAAACATCAAAAGAAACACCAAAAGAGACACCCGTGCTACCCATAGCAGAAACCGCAGAGCAGGCCGCGTCCCAGGACGCCGCAAAACCGATCGGTCGGGGTGCCAGGATAGACATAGGCAAGATACTGGCTCTCCAGAAGGCAGGCTGGAAAACCAAGGACATAGCGTGGGACATGAACATGACGGAAAGAGCGGTACAATGCGCCCTGTACCGCCACAAAAAGAAGCAGCAGGAAAAGGAGGAAAAAGGAGGAAGGAAAGATGCTACATGAAGAATTTGAAAAAATCAGGCAAACCGCGCCCGAAAGCCTGATAGTAACAACAGGCGAATGCCGATTCTGCGGAACGGAAATTGATGTTGAGATACCGGCAATATGCCTTGATATGGACGGAAAGCGGGAGGAAGTCGCAACAGAGCTATGCGGCTGTGCTGAATCAAAAACATACGCTGCGAAAAAAAAGAAGAAAGAGCGCACATATGAGCGAATAGAAAAGCTTTTCGGGTCGGAGTCGCAGAAGCCTCTTCCGGCGCACAAAGCAAAGGTCTTGCATGATGCAGTAGATCCCATCGTGGAATATGACATAGCATCGATCGCGGTTGATTTTGGAAACGGAACGAAAGCCAAGATGAAAATGACGTCCAAAGGTGCCGTGCAGGTGAAAAGAATCGACACAAACGAATATTGCGCAGAAATATAAGGAGGGATCCTATGGAGAATATTGAGAAGTGGTTAGAATGGGCAAACGGATCAGAATCAAAGCTAGTAGAGTGTCCCATGGTGGGACAGGCCAACTTGAAAGGAGGATGAAAGAAGATGGAGATGCTGACGATGAAATCAGAAATTGATGGGGAGGCAACGTTGAAATGTCTGCAAGAATCGTGTGCCGAAATGGGTTGCGAAGAATATTGCAACACGCAGACACATTTTCATGAAAAAGAAGGGTGTGGCAGTTGCGGAATCCAGAAAGCATTCACAAAGCTGTTTGCTTACGAAAAAACTGGATTAAAGCCCGCGCAGATCATTGAAATGGACAAACTGTATCAGGAGAAATGCGAAGAGCTGGCACAGCGCTGGACAGACGCAGTCAAACATCCGCCGAAATGGGATGCGGACACCTATCAAGCAAGGGCGAGAAATGAATTCTTAGAGTACATCCGGAACAAAGTAGAGATATGGCAAGACAATTTTGATAAAAAGGTAACCACAGGGATCCGCGACATTTCGAAACTGAGGGATGTCTGCAAGGGGGCGGAACTGAACAGTGCCAATCTCCGCGTTTCCTTTGCTGAGTCTGACGGCAAAATCGAAATAAAAATATACAACAGTAAACGCGGCAGCAGTCCAGAACATATTTTTTACGCCCCTATATATGGGGAATAGGCCAAAGATGCCAAGGAGAATAAATTGGAAAAGCTGGAGAAGGATGTAAAGAAAACAGCTAAGAGCATCATACAAGGAAACGAAAAGAGAAAGGGGAGGGTAAAAACCAGACAAGCAAGTGAATTTGATCACACCGCCATAACAGCCGTTGAAGATGCCTTGCATGCCTCGTGTCAGGATATCCCACACCCAGAAGCGAGAAGGATCCTGCAGGATAAGATATATCAAAGCATCACTCAAAACATGCCTTATGAACATATACCAGATGTCATGTGCGGTCGCCGACAGTTCTATGAACACCGAAATAATTTTATTTTCCTTGTAGCAAAAAAAATGAGAATGACAGCTGGTGTGCCGACAGCTAAGAAAGGTCAGAACTGAAATAAGATTCATATTATCATAGGCTTACGGATAGTTGTAAGCCTATGATAATAAACGGAAAGGGGGTGATTGTTTGAAAGAATACGCAAGAGAATTCTATCAGTCTGCCGCGTGGAAGAGAGCAAGGCAGCAGGCGATTAAAAATGCCAATGGGTTATGCGAACGATGCATAAGGACAGGGATTTACAGAGCCGGAGCAATAGTGCATCACAGGATACATATCACACCGAAGAACATCAACAACCCTTACATCACGCTCGACGTAAACAACCTAGAATACGTTTGCGAGGACTGCCACAATAAAGAACACAGCACTAAGCAGCATAAAAGATATGGATTCGACCAGAACGGAAACTTGACGCCGCCAGCGCCAGCCACTCCCCCCGGTACCGGAAAATTTTCTGGCAAAAAAAGAACCGGTGGAGAGAGGTCAAAAAAACGCTACGGGGGCGCGCACATATAAGGGGGGATAGAATATGCCTGATCCAGCAAAAAACAGAGTCAATAAACTGACTTCTGCAAGGATAAAAAAAGAGATAGAATTTTTAACGGAGGTCTTCGCAGAGATAAAGGACGAAGCAAAGAAAACTCTGATAAAATCCGCGATTGAGGAAGCCGCCTTCTTAAAAGTCGCCTGCATTCAGGCGAAAGAGGAAATGAAAAAAGAAGGGCTGACGGTCGAGACGAAAAACGCCGCCCAGAAGTTCATAAAGGCTCACCCATCAGCCATGATTTATGAAAAATATTCCCGGCTGTACACCCAGATTATTAATAATCTAATCGAATATTTACCGGTAAAAATTGAAGATAGTGAATTTCTAGTGGACGATTTGCTGGAATTAAGGAACTCATGAGATGGGGAACTGGGTTCTTGCGTACCGGGAAGCGATACTAAATAGCCAGGTTACGGTCGGAGTCTGGATCAGGCTTGTGTATGACATCTTAGCAGAAGGCATAGTGAACGGTTTGTGGCATTATGACGCCGCCAAGGCGGATAAAGCGATTACGTTCATAGAAAGCTATTGCCGGCATTCGGAAGGGAAAAAGGGCGGCGAATTATTCAAGCTGGAACTATGGCAGAAAGCTATAGTTGCGGCTATTTTTGGCATTATCGAAATCGAAACAGGATACCGACAGTTCCGGGAAGTTTTCATTGTCGTCGCGAGAAAGAACGGAAAAACATTGCTAGCTGCCGCCATTGCGGCATATATGGCCTACGCTGATGGGGAATACGGGGCAAAGATTTATATGTTGGCTACGAAACTTGACCAGGCTGACCTGGTATATGATGCCTTTTTTCAGATCACACAGATGGATCACCGGCTCAGCAAACGGACAAAAAAACGGCGTAGCGACATATATCTCAAATCATTCAACACAAGCATTAAAAAGATCGCTTTCAACTCCAAAAAATCAGATGGCTTTAACCCCCACCTAGTAGTCGGGGATGAAATGGGAGCGTGGGAAGGGCAGAGAGGACTTGACCAGTACGGAGTAATGTCATCGGCATTTGGGGCCAGGACACAGCCATTACAGCTGTCCATCAGCACGGCGGGAAAAGTGCAGGACGGAATATACGATGAACTGATGCGCCGATCCACATCATTTTTGAAAGGAAATTCAAGGGAAAGGCAATTACTGCCGTTCCTGTACATTATAGATGATATTGAAAAATGGGACGATCTGGAAGAACTCAAGAAATCCAACCCCAATCTGGGTGTTTCGGTACTGCCAAGGTTCTACATAAACGAAATCGCAAAAGCAGCAGGATCATTGTCGCTCAAAGCCGAGTTCTTGATGAAATATTGCAATATAAAGCAGAACAACAGCATAGCGTGGCTGAATTATGAAGACGTGCTGAAAGCGTGCAACGATCAGCACCTGACCCTGGAGCAATTCCGGGGATGCTACTGTGTTGCCGGCATTGACCTTGCTAGGACAACGGACCTGACCGCAGTCAGCCTGGTAATCCACAAAGACGGAAAAGATCACGTGATTACACAGTTCTTCATGTCGGAAGACCGGTTCAAGGTGGCGGCGGATGAAGACGGCGTGCCATACGCGATCTATAAAGAAAAAGGGTTCCTCAAGGTTCTGCCGGGGGTCAAGGTAAATTATAAGGATGTTTATAAGTGGATCGTTGAGCTGGTTAAAACATACAAGATCAGGCCTCTTAAAATTGGCTATGATTTATGGATGGCCGACAACCTGAGTGATGACCTTGAGGCAGCAGGGTTCCACACCGACAGCGTCAAGCAGGGGCCGAACCTGACACCGATCTTAAGAGAGTTTGAGGGCGACCTCAAGGGACGACAGTATGACTTCGGAGACAACAGCCTGCTGGCAGCGCACATGCTCAACGTAGCAGTTGACATCAGCCTCGTGGATGAACGGATAACCCCCCGGAAGCTGGAAAGCAGGCTAAGGATAGACGGTGCGGTGTCCGTGTTTGACGCGCTCACGGTCCGGCACAAGTATCATGCAGAGATAGGGAAAAAACTGCTGAATAACGTAGTTTAAAAAAGGGTCAGAATTTTAACACGGAATTTCCTACAATGAGCCTATGGGCAACCATAGACTCGTTTTTAGTATTTTTCTTTTGAAAGGGGGCGGCCAATACGGGAATAATTGCCAATTTTTTAGGGACATTTGTCGCAAAATACAGACCATTATTTCTGTCCCGCGGAGAATATATGCCGACAGGGGCGCTGCGGGACAATGACATAGTGGGGGCGGTCGCGGACGCGATAGGAAAGAATGTAGGCAAGCTGCAGCCGCAGGTAATACGCCGGGATGAAAAAGGGATGGTAATAAAAAATGACGGTCTTTCTCGGATACTGACACTGCGGCCATGTCCAGAACTGTCGACGTATGATTTCCTGTACCGGATCGCTGCCGATCTCATATACACATCGAATTCGTTTTCCGTGATCTTCTACAATAACGATTTTACAAAGGTGGAAAGCATTCAGCCGGTGACAGCGAAATCATACCGGATCTTTGAGGATAAAAACCGGAATATTCTTTTCCGGTTCCGCTGGGACTATGACGGCGAGACATACACCGTACCGTACCAGAACGTGATCCACATCAAGGCCAGGTTAAACAAGAAAAGATTCATGGGTACGGCGCCGGACACGGAACTGAAAAGAAGCCTTGACCTGATAGAGACTTCCGGGGAAACGATCAAAAACATAGTGAGAAATTCCAACTCACTGGCCGGATACCTGAAATATAATAACCTGGCCGATGATAAAGAGCTGAAAGCAAAAGCCAGGGAATTCAAGGAAGCGTACCTGAACGCCGAAAATGCCGGGGGAGTGGCCGCAATCGACAATGCATACGACTTCAAGGAAATCAAGTCAAATTCCGGAGTCATACCGACGAACCAGATCGCATTCCTGCGGGACAATATATACAGGTATTACGGGGTAAACGAAAAGGTTTTAACGTCAACCCTGAGCGAACAAGAATGGGTGAGCTTTTACGAAAACGTAATAGAGCCAATCGCCATACAGCTGTCATATGAATTTACGTTTAAGCTGCTGACGCAGCGTGAAATAGGATACGGGAACAAGATCACCTTTGCCGCGAACCTGCTACAGTATGCGAATTTGCAGACGCGCAATGCGATAGCAGGGTACATGCTGGACCGGGGCGCGATGACAATCAATGAATACCGGGAATTGATGTATTACGGGCCGGTAGAAGGTGGCGACGTGCGACTGGTCAGCCTAAACTATGTAAAAGCAGACGATCAGAGTCTTTACCAGGTAGGTGAAAGCGGTGACGGTGAAAACGGTACCAGCAGCACAGCATCCGACAGGCAGGAGCAGGCAGCACGTGCGGCAGCAAAAATCTATTTTCAGATCATGAAAGGGGGTTAGAGATGGCAAAGACAAAAAACATAACAGCCAAAACCCAAAGCTCAACAACTGAAAAATTCTACGAATTCAGGAATGCTACGGAAACAACCGTTGATCTGTATTTTTACGGTGACATCGTTTCTGACTGGTGGGGAGCATGGCAGGAGGAAGACCAGTATCCGGACTCGGTCAAGAATTTTTTGCAGGAAGCCAATGGCCGGGACCTGAACATTTATATTAATTCAGGCGGCGGATCCGTTTTCGCCGGAATCGCCATCTACAACATGCTTAAGCGATATTCTGGAAGAATCGTTGTTCATGTGGATGCCCTGGCCGGTTCCATTGCTTCCGTGATTGCGTTCGCCGGAAGCGAGCCGCCAGACATTCCGAGTAACGCCTATCTGATGATACATAAACCTTGGTGTTTGGCGGAGGGGAACGCAACAGAACTTAGGAAGATGGCCGACGCGCTGGACGCCATAGAATCCGGGATATGGAGCATCTACGAAGAGAACCTGGCGGAAGGGGCAACTATTGAGCAGATCAAGGAGCTTATGGAAGCGGAAACCTGGCTAAACGGAGCCGAGGCGGAGAAGTATTTCCGGATTGCTGTTACCGCTGAAAACACCATAGCGGCAGCAGTCGGAGAGTATACTCTTCGGTTTTGCCAAAAGGCTCCGGCCAGATTAACGGACTCTGCCGGAATTGCAGACCGGGATCAGGAGCTAAGAAAAAAAATAATTGATAAGACCATATTACACATGGGCCAATGAAAGGAGTCAGACATGACCAGAGAAGAAATGATGAAAGCGAGCAAAAAGGACCTGAAAGCAAGACTTGTTAAGGTCGGCAAGGAAGCACAGACAATCAGCGGCGACGAACTGGCGGCCGCCATGGATGAAGCGTCCCTGATCGGGGAGATTTTAGACGAGATAAAGACCAGAGAGACGCTGATGAAAGCTGCAGCGGCAGCAGGGGAAGAACCAGACGAAGACCCGGGAGCAAAAGGAGAAGCGAACGAAGCAAGAAGCAAATCCGGAGCAATGCTGAAATCCGGGGCAAAAGTCAAATATTCTGCAAAGAGCGTGTTGCGCAGGGTGAAAAATCTTATTCCTTCCGAAAATACGGTAATGCCCACATACACGTCGGGAGATATCGCCCCGGCCTTCAACGACGTGTCGAGCCTGATCGACAGGGTAACAACAGTCCCTCTTGCCGGCGGCGAAAGCTACAAGAGACCGTATGTAATCAGTTACGGTGACGGCGCAGGCCCCACCGGAGAAGGGGAAGACTATAACCTTTCCGAACCTGCTTTCGGATACGCGGAAATCGAACGCGAGAAACTTACGGCTTACTGCGAAGAGCCGGAAGAAATGGTCAAGCTACCCGATTCGGATTATGACAGCGTGGTGGAGGGGAGCGTGACAAAGGCGTTAAAAAGATACGCAAGCCGCCAGGTGCTGATCGGTTCCGGAACAACCGGAAAATTCAAAGGTATCTTCTTCAACCCGACAGATACGGAGTCGCAGGTGATTGATCCGGATACCGACATTTCGATTTCCGACATCAACGACGAAACCCTGGACGAAATCATTTATTCTTTCGGCGGCGATGAAGAGGTTGAAGATGTAGCAGTGCTTGTCCTGAACAAGAAGGATCTGAAAAAATTTGCCAAGATTAAGGACAAACAGGGCCGGAAGTACTACACCATCAAAAATCACGGGAATACCGGGACTATTGATGAAGTGCCGTTTATAATCAACAGTGCGTGTGGAAACACTACCGAAGCCGCCACAGGTGATTACCTGATGGCGTATGGACCTATGAGCAATTACGAGGTGGCGATTTTTTCCGATCTGGAAGCAGCAAAGTCCACAGATTACAAATTCAGGCAAGGCATGATTGCATACAAAGCAAGTATTTTCATGGGCGGCAGCGTAGTATCCCGGAACGGCTTTATTCGGGTCAAGAAGGCAGCCACGACGTAAAAGAGGAAAGACATGACAAAAAGCGGATTGATAGAAATGGCAAAGTTGAGGATCCGGAAAACGTCTGTTGATGACCTGGACAGCGACGTAGGGCAACTGGTCGATGTTGCCTTTGCGGACTTAAAGCGGATAGGGATAGATCAGTCTTATCTTAAATATCCCTATCCAGATCCGCTGATTGTCGAAGCGGTCCTGATGTATGTGAAGGCGAATTTCGGGAGTCCGGACAACCAAGCCGAATTATCGGAAGCGTATCAGACAATGTGCATCAAACTAAAAGGCGGTGGGTACCATCGAAGTTCAAGTTAAGTTAATAATTAAAAAAAATCAGGACGAGAACATTGAAACGCCGGTATATGCATCCATTAAGCCGGTCGGGCGGGATGAATTTCTGGCAGCAGGACAGAAAGGGTCAAAACCGTCCTTCATGGCAGAAGTATGGGGATTCGAATACGCCGATCAGACAGGCCTGATATACAACGGAAAAGAATATGTCATATACCGCACATACGGCCCAAAGAGCAACGGCAAAATGGAACTCTATGCAGAAGAGAGGGTGGGAAAAAGATGATAGCATCAATCGGAAAACTTGACCAGGCGATACAGGAAGAACTGAAGGAATGGTCCGGCACCGAACTGCAGAAAGCGCTAAACGAAGGAATAAAAGAAACCGCAGATGAAGCGGCAAAGATGCTGAAAAAAGGCGGCCCGTATGAAGAAAGAACGGGAAAGTATACAAAAGGGTGGACAAGCGGAGTCCGTAGTAATAGGGCGAGCGCAGTCACAGGCCTTGAGCAATACAGCGTATACAACCGGAAGCATCCTCAGCTGACACATCTGCTGGAAAAAGGGCATCAGTCCAGAAAAGGCGGCAGGGTAAAGAGTTTTGAACATATCAAACCGGTAAGCGATCAGATAGGCGACATGGCAGCCGAAAAAATAGCGCGGAAAGTAGGCAGATGACATGAGAGCAGCAGAAATAATCAAAAAGGTACAGAGGATCGGCATACCGGTCGCCAGAAACGCGTTCGAGGGGACAGTGGATGATCCGGTACCGGAATTACCCTATATTGTATATTTGCAGCCACACGGAAGGGGCAGAGGGTCAGACTCAAAAATTCTTCTGATCGAGGAGGATCTTGATATTGAGCTGTACACAGAAAAAGACGATGAAAAGACGGACATAATCAGGAAGCAAATTGAAGCAGAAGTCCTGGCCGACGTGGAACATGAAAAATTCATAGCCTACATCGAGGAAGAAGAATGCTTCCAGACAGCCTACGAAATCAGGAGCCTGCTCAGCAAAGTGAAAGGAGAAATATAAAGCATGAATAAAGAAAGTATTGTATTGGGAAGCGGAGATCTGTACTGCGTAGAATTTGAGGGGACAGCGGCAGAGATGCCCAGCGACGCAGTAATCGAAACAGAAAAAAACCGGCTCGGCCATATCAAGGGCGGGGCAAGCATCGAATACACACCGTCATTTTACGAAGCCAAGGACGACATGGGGAAAGTGTCAAAGCTCATTGTAACGGAAGAGGAAGCCTTGTTGAAATCCGGCATAATGACATGGTGCGGAACCACTCTTCAAAAGCTATGCTCCACGGCCAGGGTAACCGAAACAGGAAACCGCCGCGTCGTAAAGATCGGCGGCATCGGAAATGCTACCAGCATAAATTATCTTTTCCGCTTTTATCATAAAGACGAGCAGGACGGCGATATCAGGGTAACAATCGTGGGGAAAAACCAGGCAGGATTCACGATTGCTTTTACAAAAGAAAGCGAGACCGTTATTGACGCGGAGTTCAAAGCGGTGCCGATGGATAAAGAAGGGACATTGATTGTTTACGAGGAAATGATTGATCCTGCGGCGGAAGGGGAAGACGACGGAAGCACGACGCCGTAAAAAGCAGAATATGGAATGGCGGACAGGAAGCGGCGGTCCGCCAATTAAATATTAAGAAAGGGGCCACATGGTTAGAGAATTCAATTGCAACAAGATAAAAAGGACATTCTGGCCGTTTACGATGAAAGACATCGTTGATGAAAACGGCAAAGTAAAAGAAAAGGGGCAAAAGCTTGTCGTGCGGATGCCGCAAAAAAAGGTTTTTGAAGCAATCAAGGAAATGGAGATCGGCCCGGAAGATGAACCCACAGCGCAAGATTCGGATGCGGTCTACAGCCTCCTAGCAGCAGTATTGAGCAACAACATGAACAAAAGAATAGTAAGAGTAGAAGATCTCGAAGACTATGACATTGAAGAATGCACTGAAATACTGAATGCCTACATGGTATTTGTTGACGAACTGAAAACGGACCCAAACTGAAAATCCCCTTTTATCCGCAGGAAAAAGGGGACGACATCGAAATACCGTATCAAGTATTGACGCGGCCAGAGAAGCTGGTCATGGACTATTGCCATCTTAGTGTTTGCGAAGTACAGGAAATGGCGATTGATCTGTACCTGTTTTTTCTACGGGAAGCGATGATTTTTGAGAATGCCAAAACAGAAGAGGGCAGGAAATATCTGAAGAACTGCTGGCGCATCGAACAGACAGTCCCGGACCGGAAAAGACTGCGCAAGTTAAAAAAGGGAAACGGTGAAAATGGCAAATAATATAAAAGGAATAACTATCGAGATTGGCGGCAGCACATCAAAGCTGGATAAAGCCCTTACCGATGTTAACAAAAGCATAAAAGGGACGCAGACAGAGCTGAAAGAAGTGGAAAAGCTCCTAAAGCTGGATCCGAAAAACACCGAACTCCTGGCGCAGAAACAGGAGCTTCTCGCAGATGCCGTATCAGAAACAAAAGACAAGCTTGACGTACTGAAAACAGCAGAAAAACAGGTACAGGAGCAATTCAAGAAAGGGGAAGCGACAGAAGAGCAGTACCGGGCGGTTCAGCGTGAAATAATCGCCACGGAAGAACAGCTGAAAAGCCTGGAAGACCAGGCCAAACAGAGCAATATAAGTCTCGCGGATGTCGGTGAGGCGTTCGAAAAGGCAGGCGGCAAAATAACGGCGGTCGGGGAGAAGCTTCTGCCGGTCACGGCTGCAATAGGGGCGATAGGAGCAGCTGGAATAGCTGCCGCCATGGAACTTGACGACGGCTACGACACAATAATCACCAAGACCGGAGCCACCGGAGAAAAGCTGGAAGAACTGACGGCGGTGGCCGACAGTATATTCGCAAACATGCCCACCAACATGGACAAGGCGGGAACGGCGGTAGGGGAAGTAAATACGCGTTTCGGGATTACCGGCGCGAGTCTGGAAGACCTGTCGGAGCAGTTCATAAAATTTTCCGAAATAAACGGAACAGATCTGAACAATTCCATTGGAAAAGTTGATAAAATCATGGAACAATGGAACATCGACATGTCAGATTCCGGGAACATATTAGGATTTTTGACCAAGAAAGGACAAGACACGGGAATAAGCGTCGACGCGCTGATGGATTCCGTCCAGAAAAACGGAGCGACGTTCAAAGAAATGGGCCTTGGTGTAACCCAGTCAATTGACTTGCTGGCGCAGTTTGAAGCAAACGGCGTCAATGCGGACACGGCGATCGCCGGGCTACGAAAATCCATGAAAATCTACACCGATCAAGGAAAGAGCGTTGACGAGGCTCTCACGCTGACAATTGGCGAAATAAAGGATGCCAAGACAGAAACGGAGGCTCTCGCGATTGCCCAGGAAGTTTTTGGAACCAAGGGGGCAGCCGAGATGTCGCACGCCATCCGCGAAGGAAGGATTGACATGGACGATCTGTCCACTTCGATGGCGGGATACGGGACCGTTGTAGAAGAGACTTTTGCCGCGACACTCGACCCGTGGGACGAGGCGACCATAGCGGCAAACAACCTGAAGCTGGCCGGAGCAGAACTGGGCTCCACTATCCTGACCACATTGCAGCCGGTCATCACCCAGGTAGTGGAAAAAGCAAAAGAATTTTCACAGTGGTTTACCAACCTGAACGACACGCAGAAAGAAACCATCCTCAAAATCGCCGGAATCGTGGCAGCCATAGGCCCGGCGCTGGGCATATTCGGAAAACTCACGTCGGGAATAGGCGGGGTTGTCAAAACGGTATCATCGTTTTCAGGCAAGATAGGCGGGATAAAAGGAGCTTTAGCCGCCATCACCGGCCCGGTCGGGATTGTGATCGCAGTCATAGCGGCACTTGCGGCCGGATTCGTAGGACTGTACAGGACAAATGACGAATTCAAGGAAAAAGTGGACAATGCCATAGCAAAAGTAAAAACCGCTTTTGAGGAAATGTGGGTAAAAATACAGCCGATCATAGAGCAGCTCAAGGAAGCATTCATGAACCTGATGAACGCCCTGCAGCCGGTGTTCGAATTCATACTGGAATTGGTAATGGGTATCGTGATGGGGGCAATAAATGCACTAGAACCGCTGCTTTCAGCCGTCAAGAATGCAATTGATTTCGTGACAAACATAATAAATGCGATTGTGGCGTTGTTAAAAGGTGACACAGACGGTTTCCTGACATATATTCAAGATGCCATCGGCAGCGCGATAGAATTTGTAAAAAACATACTGCAAGCTGCGATCAATTTCGTAGTAGGCTTTTTTGACAATTTTGGCATTGACATACAAGCAGTGTTTCAGGGCATATGGGACGGCATAACCACCTTGTTTTCTTCCATCGGCCAATGGTTCACGGACAGGTTCACGGAAGCATATAACGGGATCGTAAACGTTTTTTCGGCAATCGGCACATGGTTCGGCGAAAGATGGACAGACATAAGTATGGCATTCGCCACGGTTTCGGAGTGGTTCAAAACGCAGTTTCAAAACGCCTGGCAGGGAATAAAAGATGCTTTTGCGAATGTCGTAAGCTTCTTTACCGGACTATGGGAGTCAATCAAGAACTGCTTTGTCGATATCGGTACAAAAATAGGCGCGGCGGTCGGGGATGCGTTTAAATCCGCGATCAATACCTGTCTGGCAACTATAGAGAATATAATAAATAAATTCATCGGCCTGATTAACGGGGTAATAGGGATCATAAATGAAATCCCCGGGGTTTCCCTCGGCGAGATAGCCAAAGTCAGCCTGCCGCGACTGGCACATGGCGGAATCCTGAAAGAAGGGCAAGCAATGGTGGCAGAAGCAGGACCGGAACTCCTAAGTATGGTAAACGGGAAAGCAGTAGTAACACCGCTGACCGGAAATTCGGTCAACAGGATGGTGGAGCCGGGAAGCGGCACGGGCGGCGGCTTCACGCAGACCAATTATATCACGTCGCCAAAAGCGCTGAGCCCATACGAAACAGGACGCCAGATCAGGATGCAGACAAGAAGCATTGCTTTAGCGATGCAGAGAGGGTAAATATGTCGGATATAAAAGTCATATGCACCAGCGACAAGAATGTAAGCACAACATTCACATGGACAGAATTCACGCCCTTTCATCTGGTCGATATAGAAGGGATATACGGTATAGAAAGCAACGTTGTAACATCGGAGAATACGACCACGGACGGTTCCACCTACCAGGGCGCGACAGCAAGAGAAAGAAATATCATGCTGTCGGTTGAAATGGAAGGGAACTATAGGGAGAACCGGGAACTGCTATACAGGTGCTTCCCTGTGAAGCGCACCGGCCTGATGGAATACATAGAAGACGACAACCACAAAACGATCGAGTACGAAGTGGAAAGTATTATGCCGGGCATAGCCACCGGAAAAGTAAGGGATTATTCGATCTCCCTGAAATGCCCCGACCCGTATTTCAAAGACCCGACGAGTATTGAAGTAAAAATGGCGGAATGGGTGCCTGACTGGTATTTTGAGGGGGATTTCCCGGAAGAGGGGGTGGAGTTTGGGCACAGGGAAGCGGAGTTGGTAAAAGAAATAGAAAATACCAGCGGCGCGGACAACATAGGGATAACAGTTGTCTTCCAAGCAGACGGGGCCGTGACGAATCCGGCGATATACCATACGGAATCCGGGCAGTTCACGAAGATCGGGTATCAGGGAAATGATTTCACGCTACAGCCCGGTCAATATGCCGTAATAAACACGCAGACAGGGAATAAAAACATATATCTGCTGGACGGAATAAGCCAGGCGGAACTAGAAGCGTATCTGGACAGATATGGCATTCCCGACTGGAACAAGGCAGTGAGTTTAAATGGCCAGGTAATAAATGCGTATACGGATGAGGAAGGTGATTTCATTCAGCTCAGTCCGGGCATAAACACGATAACATATTCGGCGGACGCAGGGGTGGACTACCTGACAGTATCATTGTATTACCGCATTTCGTATTCAGGAGTATAATATGGAAATTTACGTTTATGACAATAAACTCTTCCGGAAAGGAACAATCGAAAACCACACATCCCTGCAATGGCACCGTAAATATTACGACTGTGGCACATTTGAACTGCATTGTCCAATAACGCAAGAAAATTTAAGACTTCTGCAGCCGGGAAACATAATTGCGATTAAAGATAAAAAAGAAGCGGCAATTATCAGGGGGGATCAGACCGAAGAGGAAAGCAATCTTGTGAATGAGATTGTGAGGACAGGATACTTCCTCCCGATTATCATAAACGACCGCCTGACAGGGCCGCTGTTGAATTTCACAGGGACAGCGGAAGAGGGCATAAGGACATTGTTGGGCCGGGCGACAGCAATACCGCTGCTGGAAATAGCATCAGGTACCGGAGATCAGACGGAAGTAACCTTCCAGGCCACATACAAAAAGATGCTGACCTACATTTCAAAACTGGCCAGGATAGCAGAAGTTGGCATCCGCATCAGACCGGATTTCCAAGCCAAGAAACTGGTATTTGAAACGTATAAGGGCATAGACAGGACGCAGAAACAAGGAGAAAATACCAGGGTTGTTTTTTCTGAAAAGTATAACAATTTAAATCACGCAAAGCATACCTACAGCGATGCGAAATATGTGACAAGCCTAGTCATTGGCGGCCCAGGAGAGGGTGAAAACCGGACATACGTCACTATAGGCGGTGGAAGCGGATTTGGTCTAAGGGAAGACTTCCTGGACGCTAAGGAAGTCAGTAAGGACGGACTGACAGATGAAGAACATCTGGAAGCCCTCAAAGCGAAAGGAATGGAATACCTGAAGGAGCATGCAGAAATAGAAGGGTTCGAAGCAGAAGCTGAGCCGGATGTAAATTTCATATACGGCAAAGACTACGATTTAGGCGACAAGGTAACAATCCAGAAAAAAAGCTGGAATACAAGACATGATTTGCGTATTACGGAAATATGCGAGGTATACGAATACGGCGGAATGTATGTTGTCCCCACGTTCGGGGATGCGCTTCCGGAAACAATCAAGCTAGACGAATAGGGAGAAAATATGGCGGTCAAAGGTTATTTTTATAATTCGATTAACGCAGACAGGAAATACAACGGGCAAGACATGAACGAAGACAAGGCGCCGTTCTACAAGGAAGGCGTGTGCTTTGGGCAGCTTGGCGTAACAGCAACCGGCGAAACAATGACGATAGAAGTGGACGGTGGGGAAAAAACCGGATACGCATACCTGAACAAGCATACCGTCCACAACACGACCGTACTTGAGCTTACAGTAACCCAGGCAAGCGGGACGTTCCCACGGATAGACCGGGTGATACTGCAAAACAGCGAAATAGACCGTATGCCGAATATATTCCTGCGGGAGGGCGAATACTCCAGCAGTCCGCAGCCACCGGAACTGGTCAACAACATAACGGTACAGGAGAAGTGTCTTGCCGAAATCTACGTTCCGGCCGGAGCCGTTCGCATAACCCAGGCCAACATAACAGACACACGGGCCAATCCTGATCTTTGCGGTTTTGTCGCGTCCCAGTTTGCCGATGTGGATTTTTCTGTATTCGCAACCCAGTTTGAAGCCTGGGTAACAGAATTCAAACGGAATTATGGCGATGAAATGGATAACTGGACACAGGAGCAAAAAGACGAGATGACGGCAACCATGGACGAACTGGAAGCCAATTTCGACAGATGGTTTGATGACATACAGGAACAGCTTTCGGACGATGCCGCCGCAAACCTGTACAACAATAAAATAAATATAGTGGTAGCGGAGTCGGACATACCCGTGTCTCTGCGCAAGCCAAAGACATTTTATTTCAGGGTTTTAGAGAAGGCGCAGGTGATCGATACAAATGTAGTGGTAAGCCCCACCATGGGGATAATAATAAAATAATTAGGAGACTAAAAGAATGGCAGGAATGAGCAAAGTGCGCGTCCAGTTACTGGACGCGGAGACCGGCGCAGTCATTGAGGAGGTTGACGTGCTGACGTCGCCAGAGGCGATAAAATTTGCCGACGGTAAGAATTTGACACAGAAACTTTCCGAGATTCAGCTGACACAGGGTCCGCAGGGTATCCAGGGTATCCAAGGACCGCAAGGAGAAAAAGGAGAAAAAGGAGATACCGGAGCGGCTGGACCGCAGGGGCCGCAGGGCGAGAAAGGAGACACTGGGGAAGCTTTTGCAATTTCTCGAGTCTATGTGTCAAAAGCCGAAATGGAAAACGGCTATAGTAATGACGGAATAGAGGTCGGGAAACTTGTAATAATTGAGACGGGAAACATTGAAGATGCTGACAATTCAGCAATATATGTAAAAGGAAACGAAGCATATGAGTTTGTCACAGACCTGTCAGGGGCACAAGGCATCCAAGGTCCGAAGGGCGACACCGGAGACACGGGAGCGACCGGTCCGCAGGGCGAAAAGGGCGATACTGGGGAAACGGGGTCGGTCGGCCCGCAGGGAAACATCGGCCCGCAGGGGCCGCAGGGAATCCAGGGTCTGCAAGGACCCAAGGGCGACGTAGGCAATCCAGGAACACCCGGTACAGCTGCCACAATAAAAGTAGGAACGGTGACGTCCGGGGCAGCAGGCACACCGCCAAGCGTATCCAACAGCGGAACAGCGACGGCGGCGACAATAAACTTTGTGATCCCGAAAGGAGACACGGGAGCGACCGGGGAGCAGGGACCGTCAGGGCCAAAAGGAGAGGATGGCGACAGCGTGAAATTCGGGGACACATATGAAACGTCGCAGAGTGTAAAAATATATCTGAGGAGGGTACAGGATGGCAGCAGTATTTAAGATCGTGATCGAGGACAACCAGGGAAACATTTACATTCCCGAGACAACCTCTGACATGGTAATATTCGACCCCAGCGGCACCGGCCTGATGTCCGAAACTGTTCATGAAGCACTTAAAGAACTGTCCCTTGACGCAGCAGCTTCCGCTGTATTGAACCGTCCTGATCTCTGGGCCATTGGGGAAGAATACGACTTTGGCAGCAATCTTTATGGCCGCCGTTTTGCCGGCTCGATAACGAGCGCGGCCGATACTCAGGCGACCAGCACCTTGTTGCCTGCCGCGACAGCAGTAGCGGTGGATCGACTCATTGAGGCTGGCGGCCACTGGGAGCTCGCGGAAAATCGGAAAGCATCCGTCTGCGCGTACCAGACGTCGAGCGTGGGGGGCAAGATAGTGTCTAGCAGCATCAGTTTTGTTGCTTCTGGCGACTTGGCCTTGCTGACGGTTAGTACAACTGCTAGATCGGCGCGGCCATACGACGTGTGGGTGAAGTATACAAAATAACGTGATCGAAAGGAGAGATGAATGCCAGACAACACATTTGAGCGGGAAGTATTAGACCGCCTGATTAAAATCGAAGCAAAGCTCGAAGGCTGGGACCGTTCAAAGCAGCAGATCTATGATAATCAAAGAGAGATCCTAAAGCTTGGAGAGCAGCTGGAGCGGCAGAAAGAAGATATCGGAGAAATGAAAGACCGCAATAAGTGGCTAACCAGGACAACTGTAGCAGCCGTGATCGGCGCGGTGATATCCTTCGTTGCAGCAGCCTTGGCTGTAGGAGGTGCTTGATGTGGATCCTGATATTTCTAGCCGGGTTTGTGATAGGGTCGCTTACCGGCGCGTGGACGATGCTGATCCGCTGCCGAAAAGAGCGCGGCCAAATACCGAAAAAACTGAATAAAATAGATGTAACCCTAATTCTGGTCGGAATAACGACCGTGATTTTTATCGCGGTTATGATATGGCTGTATATTAAAACAGGCGCAGTACCAGACAGCTTAGTAGCCGGATATTTTGCAGCAGTGTTCGGCGAGGTGTCCATCTGTGGCTGGATAAAAAATATTAAAGAAAAAGCAAAGAAAGTGGAGGAAGAATTGTGAAGATTAATTGGAAGCAGAAACTGTCAAGCAGAAAGTTCTGGGTCGCGCTGGTAGGGTTTATTACAGCCTTGCTGGTGGCCTTTAGCGCTAATCCGGAGAGTGTCGAGAGAATCACGGGAATTATTATGTCCGGTGCGTCCTTAATCGCCTACATACTGGCGGAAGGTTTTGTCGATGCGAAGAGCGCGGAATTGACGGCAGTTGAAATACTGGAGGACCCAGAATGATCGGGGCCGCAATTGCAGTCGTAGCACTGGTCATGTTTCTGGCCGTGGCCGTGCCGGTCAGGCAGGCTGGGCGCTATATGGATGAAAAATAAAAATGGTAAAAAGAAGAAATCACTGCTGTTACTAAGAGCGCAGATATTGATGTTGTTTGCCCTATTCTTGGTGTATATGTCAACATAAAAACTGAAATGGAGAAATTTCAAATGAAAATATCACAAGCAGGAATAAATCTAATCAAAAAATACGAAGGCTGCCGTCTGCAGTCTTATTTATGTCCGGCCAATGTCTGGACAATCGGATATGGCCACACCGGAAAGGATGTTTATCCAGGCAAAGTCATCACCCAGGCCGAAGCCGACAGGTTACTGCTTGCCGATTTGTCCGGTTTTGAAGCCGCCGTAAACAATGACGTGGTACTGCCTTTAAGCCAAAGCCAGTTTGACGCGCTTGTCAGTTTCACTTACAATTGCGGAGCCGGCAATCTGAGGACATTGATAAAAAACCGCAATCTCACGCAAGTCGCAGATGCTCTGCTACTGTATAATAAAGGTGGCGGCAAGGTGCTTCCTGGTCTCGTAAAGAGACGGGTTGAAGAAAGAGCGTTATTCCTAGCAGACACCACGGCAGTGCCCCCAAATAACCCCTACAAAGAGCCGACCGTGAGCCTCCGCCTGAACAGCAAGGGCGAGTCCGTCCGGTGGGTTCAATGGCATCTAACTCGGCACGGTAGCAATGTCCGGATCGATGGAATATTCGGCACGTTGACAGGAGATGCAATAGAGGTATTTCAAACAAAAAAAGGCCTTGAGCCCGACCGGGTTGTCGGTAAATTGACCAGGGCAGCCTTGAAAGAATGACGGGGCGGTATCGAAGAAATAGCAACACAACGAAAAGAGGACAAGCCGCCCCGGCAAGTCCTCTTTTCGTTTCTAATATTTCCACGCACTGTAACACCTGTTATCTTATTGCCTAAAAATTACAATTCCAAATAGACCATTTATAAATATGTAATAAGTGTTCGAACATTGCGTCACATAGCAGGGGAAGAGGGATTCGAACCCCCGTGAACGGTTTTGGAGACCGTCATACTGCCGCTGTATGATTCCCCTGAACAAAGCAGATAAACTGCCGAAGTCTATTATATCTTACGTCACCGTCATCTGTCAACGAGAACTTATCGAACTCGTCTTGAACCTTCTTGAACCTTGTCTTGAATACATCGAACTTGTCTTGAATACATCGAACTTGTCTTGAATACATCGAACTTGTCTTGAATACTTCGAACTTGTCTTGAATGCATCGAACTTGTTTTTGTTCACTTGAAATTGTAACACAATTCTGACAGCAGCGTATAATAAAGTAATGCGTGATTTTCCAATTTGACCTTCTGCTTGTTTTGTGTCAAAAAGCAGGAGGGCGGCGTTATTCAGGGAATTCTGCCGTATAAGTGACAAAAGAAAAACAGGAGGAACTTTTATGTCAATGCAAATTACAAAAGTACCATCAAATGAGCTGACCAGTGCGGAAGCAGCCGCGATAACAAGCAACGAAAATATCGTTTCCTTCACTACCGGCCCAGTTAACTGGACGATGCCGACAACCTGGCCTTTCGTGATCACCGGCCTGGATCTAAGCGGTCTGGGAGAAAGCCTGCAGCCAGCAGCGGATTTCTTGCAGGTAATAATGAATATCGCCTCTACGGTGACTTCGCCGCTTTATATGGTATTTAACCCGTTGCTTTCGGTATTTCAAGACATTCTTGAAGCTACCCATCTGGCTTATGTTCCGGACATGGCATCCTTGCTGGCTATGCTGACACAGTTTACTGGAGTAGCCAACACTCCGGATGTGAGCTTAAGACTGAACTCGACCATAGGCTTGGCCAATGTCGGAACCCACATCGAGCTCGGTAATACTGATATTGATATCTGGAGGGGCATCGTAGCTGGCCCGCCATTCCCGATTGTCATGCCAAGAGACGGTCAGGTCACCAGTTTTGCCGCCGATTTCAATGCTTTAGCGGCAGTGAATCCCCAGCAGGTACTGAATATTATCCCGGGACTTACTGAACTCTTAGATGTCCTGACCAGTATTTTCGGGGTAATAAGCGGAGCGGTCAGCGGGTTGAGTTTTCTTTTAAAACCGATATTGGAAGGTTTGCTTGAGCCTTTTGGCCTCACAACAGACATTCCGACGATACCGGATATTGCCGCAGACTTTGCCGAAACCGGCTATACCACCGGTCAGACGGTCAATATAACGGCAACCTTATGGCAAGTACCCAATACGATGGCAGCGGATCCCAATCAAGTCAATATGGATCCGACTACCGGCAGTTTTATCGGCGCACCGGTGGAAATGTCAATCGGACACGGTTCCAGTGGTATCGGTGGAAGCACCCCGATCTGCAAGATCAATCTGGGCGGAATCGAGCTGGCACATCTGGCCACATGGGATGCCACGACTTCGCTTCCCGGTACGGCTTTGAATGCCATAGCTTCCGTGCTGGGCTTAAACGGTGCCGCCAGTGTCAGTGCTGGTGAAAGCGGTCAGTTTGCTTCCTCGCTGATCGTGCTTCCGGAGCCGCTGGCAGTTAATCAAGGCGATTCTTTATATGTAGAGTTTGAGATTGAATCACCGATTGCGCTAGCTGTCGCAATTGCCGCACCGAACATGAGCGCCAACATTACGTACGTTTAATTATGCGTGCGGATGATAGCACTAAAGCGTAGCACTGACCATGTAAAATAAAAATAATAAAGCTGTGTCAAGAAAATAAATATCTTGACACAGCTTTCCAAATGCGTTTCCGATTTGCTATTTCATCTGTTTTCATCTATAACATCTTAACTTGTCAGAGATACATGAATTGCCATTCCACAGCGTTCTTACTCAACTATCCCAGGCTTTCGCTCTTACTCGACTTTCCCAGGCTTTACCAGTACAAAGGATACAATCAGAGCTACAGCGTAAAGAGCCGCGGTCACATACAGGACATGATTATAAGACTGTCCGGTCATATTCAGGATCAAAGTGCTCAGCTGGTTCCCGGCGATACCGGCAAAAGCCCATGCCGAAAGGGCAAGCCCATGTACCGCACTGATCGTCTTCATCCCGAAGCGGTCGGAAAGCAGGGTGGGGAGGTTACTGAAACCGCCGCCGTAACCGGCATTGATGATACACAACAGGACGACAACCAAGAAGACAAGCTGACTGGCAATGCCGTTGGTAACAAAAGTAATGACCGAGAAACCTGCCGATAGGATGAATATCAGTTTATAGATCGTATTCCGGTCTTTTAAATTGTCGGCAGCAGCCGAAAAAGCGATCCGGCCGAACGCATTGAACAAAGCTGTCATCGAACATAGGAAAGTAATCATGGCCGCACCGATACCGGCAGCAGCGTAGATGTATTTTTCCTGGGAAATGATTGCAAGCCCGCAGGTGATGTTTAAGAAAAACATCAGCCAGATCCCGATAAAAGTCTTATTCTTAAATACCTCTGTGACTTTGGCATCGGACTTCTTATGCGGCTCCTCAACCCAGCCGTCGGGTTTCTTTAGCAGCAGATGACCGCAGAACATCATGATGAAATAGATGACCGCCAGGATATAGAACATGTTTACGACTCCAAAGTTACTGATCAAAGAAGCCATAATGGGGCTGGCAATCATCTTGGCCAGACCGAAGCCGGCTACGGCCAGACCGGTAGCCAAGCCTTTCTGTTCTTTAAACCAGAGCATCAGGGTCTTGACCGGAGACAGGTAACCGAAACCGAGGCCGATCCCCATGATCACACCATAAAAAAGAAAAATGCCAGGCAGGGACTTAAAGTATACGCAGATGCCGGTGCCCACCATTCCGACAGTGAAACAGACGGCTGAAATCAGCGAGGACTTGTGGATATTCTTTTCCACGATATTGCCGCCGAAAGCGGCTGACATTCCCAAGAAAAATATGGCCAGGCTGAAAGCCCATTCCAATGGGGCCACATTGGTCCCGTAGCCGATGGCTTCGGCGATTTCCCCCTTTATCTGTGACCAGCAGTACACGGTACCGATACTGCAGTGGATTAGCAGGGCGGGAATGGCAGCGCGAAACCATTTGGTATTAAGTAATTTTTTCATCCGTAACTCTCACTTTCCTATGATGTAAACTCTGTCAGTAAAGACAGGTTAATATAGATGCTTCTGAATCAATAGATATTATACATCAATGCCGGATGTTTTCCAACATTTATTTGTGTGAATTATCGATTATTTAGCAGAATCAATGTTTTACAGGCTGTACATTTAAAGATTTTATGGTAATATAGATTTGTATCAATGAATAATAAGCTGGACGGCAACTGGCGATACGGGAGGAATAAGGGAAACATGGATAATGATAAAGCTTACAGACTTCAGAAAATAGCAGAGTATCGAGTTGATTTTGACCCCTTTTTCCGCTATATACCTTGGCTTTCAGAGCGTAAGGGCAAGAGCCAGTCAAGGGTATATGACGGCGGGGATACCAGCCACTCGGTATCGATTCCGGTATATGACGGCACGCTGCTTAACTTTGTCAAAGGCATGCAGGCCACCGGCCTGATGGATCGTAACTATCCTTATATTTATTCAAACCGTAATATGGTAACAGCGGAGGACGAGCTGTATCAGATCAGTCAAGCGGAACTGAAAGACATGGAGGTAATCCTCGGGATCCTGTCTAAGTATGTGCTTGGAGGAATGACCAGAGGTAAGTTATGGACAGATGCAGTAGAAAACGGGCTTTTTTATCATGCTTTGGTAAAAATAAAAGAAATCCTTGAAGTATGGGATGAACCGCTCGTATAACGGATGAAAGCTGGATCGAAGCTGGATTGTTATTTTGCTCATAGGTGTGATTATTCACAAGGACAGGAGCGGTTATGGGAGATAAATCAGAACAAAAGAAGAGCTACATAGTGGAAACGGCCAGAAAGGTTTTTGTCGAAAAAGGGTTTCGGAGCGTCACCATGCAGGACATTGTGGAAGCATGCGACATCAGCCGCGGCGGCCTATATTTATATTTTGGCAGTACAGAAGAAATCTTTGCGGAGGTACTAAAGCTTTCGCAAGCAGAAGACGACGGACCGTTACCGGAGGGGCTGCCGCCCGACGCGGCAGTTTCTGACATCCTGGCCTATTTTCTCAAGGAACAGAAAAAAGAAATCCTGCGCAAAAAAAATTCCCTCACCGTGGCGATTTACGAATATTACTTCCGCGGCCGCGTCTCGAAAAAGGATAACTTAATGAAAAACCAGTTTGATGCCGGAGTCATTATCCTAGAGAATATGATCCGGGACGGTATCCGTTCAGGCGAATTTTATTGTGAAAACCCCCACGGGGCGGCAAGCAACATCATGTATGTTCTGGAAGGCTTAAGGATTGCCGCAAAGACCGTCGGGATTTCTGAAGCGGCGGTTGATAAAGAACTGTTTTACATTATGCAGGGACTAGTGTTTGAATAAGGCAACAGGACGTTACCGCCATGCCTCCATAATTAAATCTGGTTTTAATAATAGTGACAACCCATAGTTAATCAATTCTTTTATCAATAAGAATAACATCATCTATTTAATACGACATAAGGAGCAGAATAATTGTCATGGGAAACGTGAAACGTATCTATGTAGAAAAAAAACCCCCGTTTGCAGTAAGGGCAAAAGAACTAAAGGAGGAAATCATCAGCTATCTGGAACTGCCGGCTGTCAAGGATGTAAGAGTACTGATCCGGTATGACGTGGAAAACATCTCGGAGGAAATCTTCTTAAGGGCATGCAATACCGTATTTTCCGAACCGCCGGTGGATGTCTTATATCAAGAAACGGTGGCCATCCCGGAGAATGGCAGGGCATTCAGCGTCGAATACCTTCCCGGCCAGTTTGACCAGCGTGCCGATTCGGCGGAACAATGCATCCGCTTTCTAAACGAAGAGGAAGAGCCGGTCATCAAGACGGCGACCACATATTTAATAACGGGTGATATTACAGACAAAGAATGGGACCGAATCAAGTCTTATTGCATTAATCCGGTAGATTCCCGAGAAACCGGCATGACCAAACCGGAGACCTTAATCACCGCATACGACGAGCCAAAGGACATCGGTTGCTACAAAGGCTTTGCCGTCATGTCCGAAGCGGATCTGGCGGAACTCTACGATTCTCTAGGTCTGGCGATGACTTTCAAAGACTTTCTGCATATCCAGAAATACTATCGGGACGAGGAACACCGCGATCCCACCGAGACGGAAATTAGGGTTATGGACACCTATTGGTCCGACCACTGCCGTCATACTACGTTTTCCACCGAACTGACCCAGGTAGAATTTGGTGAAGGCTACTACCGCACCCCTATGGAAACTACCTACCAAAGCTATCTGGATACCCGAGCAGAACTGTTCAAAGACCGTGACGATAAATATATCTGTCTGATGGATCTGGCCCTGATTGCCATGCGTAAACTGAAAAATGACGGAAAACTTGCAGATATGGAAGAATCCGATGAAATCAACGCCTGCTCCGTTATCGTACCGGTAGAAATAAACTACGGCCAAGGCTCCGAAACCGAGGAATGGCTTATTTTCTTCAAAAATGAGACCCACAACCATCCAACCGAGATCGAACCTTTCGGCGGGGCAGCTACCTGCCTTGGCGGAGCCATCAGAGACCCGCTGTCCGGCCGCGGTTATGTCTATCAGGCGATGCGGGTGACCGGTGCGGCTGACCCGACCGTACCCGTATCCGAGACCTTAAAGGGCAAGCTCCCCCAAAAAAAACTGGTCCGCGGCGCCGCTGCCGGCTATTCCTCATATGGCAATCAGATCGGCCTGAACACCGGCCATGTCAAAGAAATCTATCACCCCGACTATGTGGCCAAAAGAATGGAAATCGGCGCAGTGATGGGTGCCGCTCCCCGCAACTGTGTAATCCGCGGCGGCACCGCCCCTGGCGACATCATCATCTTGCTCGGCGGCCGGACCGGCCGTGACGGCTTAGGCGGCGCAACCGGTTCTTCCAAAGTGCATACCGAAAGCTCAATCGAGACCTGCGGTGCCGAAGTCCAGAAAGGCAATCCCCCCACCGAACGCAAGATCCAGCGCCTGTTCCGCCGCGGAGAAGTAAGCAGACTGATCAAAAAATGCAACGATTTCGGAGCCGGCGGCGTATCGGTCGCTATCGGTGAGCTTGCCCCCGGCCTGATCGTCGATCTGGATAAAGTACCGAAAAAATATGCCGGCCTTGACGGCACCGAACTGGCAATCTCCGAATCCCAGGAGCGGATGGCTGTCGTCGTTGCCCCCGAACACGCCGACCTCTTTCTAAGCTATGCCGCCGAAGAAAATCTTGAGGCCGTCCCCGTCGCCGAAGTCACCGCAACGGAACGCCTGATCTTAACATGGCGGAACCAAGAAATAGTTAATATTTCCCGCGCTTTCTTAGACACCAACGGTGCCCATCAGGAAGCTGCCGTCAAAGTAAACATTCCTTCCGAAACCGACAGCTATTTTCAGAAAACAGCCATAAAAGGTGTTGCCGAAGCCCTGACAGAAGGCGACATCCGCAAAGCCTGGCTGACCGAACTGAACGACCTGAACGTCTGTTCCCAAAAAGGCCTGGTGGAAATGTTCGACTCCTCCATCGGAGCCGGCAACGTTGCCATGCCTTACGGTGGCAAATACCAGCTGACGGAAACCCAGACAATGATTGCCAAGATCCCGCTCTTAAAAGGAAAGACCGACACCGTAACCATGATGAGCTACGGCTTCGACCCCTATCTTTCTTCCTGGAGTCCTTATCACGGTGCCGTATATGCCGTGACCGAATCGCTGGCCAAGATCGTGGCCAGCGGCGGCGACTACCGGACGATCCGCTTTACCTTCCAGGAATATTTCCGGCGCATGACCGGCGACCCGGAGCGCTGGAGCCAGCCCTTCGCGGCCTTGCTCGGCGCCTATGATGCCCAGACCGGCTACGGCCTCCCTTCTATCGGCGGCAAAGACAGCATGTCCGGCACCTTCAATGATATCGATGTACCGCCGACCCTGGTCTCTTTTGCCGTCAATATCGCCAAAGAAAACCATATCATTACTTCGGAACTCAAAAAAGCCGGCAATAAGCTGGTTCATTTCATCATCGACAGAGACGAATACGAGATGCCCATCTACGACCAGGTCTGCAAGACCTATCAGCAGATCACCGAGATGATCGGCGAAGGCACGATACTGTCCGCCTATGCCCTCAATGCCAGCGGCCTTGCCGCCGCCATCAGCAAAATGGCCTTCGGCAACAAGCTCGGCGTGTCGATCGAAGCCGACATCCCGGCCAAAAAACTCTTCCGCAACAATCTCGGCGATATTTTAGCGGAAATAACCCCCGAAGCCCTAATAAGAATGGAAGACATGGAGCTGAAGTACCGCATCATCGGCACCATAATCCCCGAACCCGCTTTCACCTATCAGGACATGACTTTACCGCTGTCAGAAGCCCTGAACGCCTGGACCTCCAAACTGGAAAAAGTATTTCCGACCCGCGTCTCCCAAGACCGCACGATCTTTCAGACGCCCCTATACAAGGCTGATTCCGTCTATCTCTGTAAAGAGAAAACCGCAAAGCCGACCGTTTTCATCCCCGTATTCCCCGGAACCAATTGTGAATACGACACCAGACTGGCTTTTGAACGGGCCGGTGCCAAAGTGATCGACAAGGTTTTTCGCAACCGGACAGCAGACGATATCAGGGAATCGGTAAAGGAATATAGCGAAGCAATCGCCCGTTCTCAGATCATCATGTTCCCCGGCGGATTTTCAGCCGGTGACGAACCGGACGGCAGCGCCAAATTCTTCGCCACGGCTTTCCAGAACGAACGCCTTAAAGAAGCCGTCATGGACCTTCTCTATCGCCGCGACGGCCTGGCCCTGGGCATCTGCAACGGCTTCCAAGCCCTGATCAAGCTGGGTCTGGTTCCGTTCGGGGAAATCACCGGCCAGAGCGAAGATTCCCCGACCCTGACGTTCAATACCATCAACCGCCTGATCTCCAAGATGGCATACATCAAAGTGGTTTCCGACAAATCCCCCTGGTTAAGGGAAGCGGGCTTAGGCAATACTTATGTCAATCCTGTTTCCCACGGGGAAGGACGTTTTGTGGCCTCCAAGGAGCAGATCAGCCGTCTGATGGCGGCTGGCCAGATAGCCACCTGCTATGCGGATCCGGACGGAAACATCTCGATGGACGAAGAATGGAACGTCAACGGATCCTATGCTGCCATTGAAGGAATCACCTCCCCGGATGGGCGGTGTTACGGCAAGATGGCTCATGCGGAGCGGGTTACGGATGGGGTTGCGGTCAATATTTATGGGGAGCGGGATGTCAGGATATTTGAATCGGGTGTGCGGTATTTCCAATAAATAAGGTGGTCATCGCCATATTGCCCAGCAAATCATCTGCTCCGGTTCCGGCTCCCGAAAAAAGTGCAACTAAGTTTCTCACCTCAAGTATCGGCTGCTCCCGCTACCGGCGTTCAAGCGCCCTCCATGGCGCATGAAGCCTTGGTCGGACATTCGTGTCCGACCATAGCTAATTTATCTTTTTGTGAGAAACTAAGATGCACTAATTTTCTACCGCAAGTCACCTGAGCAGATGATTTGCTGGGCAATATGGCGATTCGGAATTCCAACTGGTAGGTTGTAATGGAGTTAATCTTTTAAAATTACCGTTTTTCTGCATGTTCAGTATGGTCTGCTGGCCAAGGAAGAGGAGAAGCTGCCATTTGGCGGGCATGTTGTCAGCACCCTTTAGCATTTCTACTTGAATGAGGACTTTATTTTTACTGTACTTGTGGAGCCTGAGGAAGTTATAATAGGCTGACCCATAGGCTCAGGTCTTAGCCTGTGCCGTCGATGCTGTCAAAGCCGTTTGTATGGCGGTAAGAAGCCTTGTAGGAGCGGTTCAGCCGCTCGGTCATCTACTTGAACGGGCAGTGCTTGGAAGATCGGCTATCTTAAGCTTCTGCTACTTCAGGGAGTGTGAATCATCGAAAGCCCATTGATTGAGGGATATATCTGCAGATCAGATTTAATAACTAGCATCCAGCAGGCCAGCAATTTATTTGATAAAGGTGTTGAATGATGCCTAACAAATAAAGTATAATGTCCATAAGCAATGTCTCCTTGTGTATGAGGTTGGTTTGGCGATTGACATTATACCAGAAAAGGGAGGACATTGCTCTTTTTTTTGGACTTCCACAATATCAAGGTTTTTACATGAGTTAATTATAAAAATTTGACACTGCCACTTTATGAAGGAAGAAATAATTTATTTGCAAGAATATCTATTCCTATCAGTTGGAATACCGAATCGCCATATGGCCCAAGCTTCATCTGCTCCGGTGACTGCGGGAGAAAATTAGTGCATCTTAGTTTCTCACGTAAGACAAGACTAGCTATGGGCGGACACGGATGTCCGACCAAGGCTTCATGCGCCATGGAGGGCGCTTGAACGCCGGTAGCGGGAGTAGCCAAAATTGAGGGTGAGAAACTTAGATGCACTTATTTTCGGGAGCCGGAACCGGAGCAGATGAAGCTTGGGCCATATGGCGATGACCGAGAAACAAAGATATGACCGAGAAACGACAGCCCCATGAACATGGAGTAGATTACAGTGAAAGAATTAATTAAGACAGCCAGAATCCCCATACTTCTCTTCCTTGCAGTAATCCTGTCCGAATTACTGCTGTGGAATATTTTTCCTGTCATCAGCATGTTTTATCAGGAAATCAATCTGGCTCCGCAGAACTGGGAGGGAGCGGCAATTCGTCAGGAGGACGGATCCTACCTGCTGCCGGACGGGATACTTACCGTTACCATTCCGGATATCAATAAAAGGATTTATAATATGCACCTCGATTTAGTGCCGCTGTCACCTGCGGGAGCTGTCGGCGAAGATGGCCTTGTGCAGTCCGTTTCCTATGTAATCTGGCTGAGCGATGAGGGGAATTATTATCCGTATGAGCTGCCTGCAGGCATTATCGTGGAAGGGGTTCGGGCGACAGAATTTACGGATATCCATACTTCGGGAAAGGTAAAAGATATTCAGATCGCCTTTACAGCGCCGGAGAATACCGTTGTCGGCAACATGGTCATTCGGGCGAACGTGAGGCTGCCCTTTGTTTTTTCTCTGTTCAGGATGGTTTTCCTGTATCTGGTGCTGATAATCGGCTGGCTTTTGCTTTCGGGAAAAGCCTTGGCACAGTCGTGCCGGGCTATGGGCAAGAAACGGATAGTGGCTGTAATCGTGCTTCTGTCGGTGCTTCTGATCGGCTGTTATCAGCTGGCCGTGCTGAATCCGGCATTTGTGCGGCCGACATGGCCGCATCATCGGCAGTATCAGGAACTGGCGGAGCTGATCGTCCAAGGGAAGGTGGTGTTTGATGATGAGCCGCCGCTAGAGATGATTAATGCGGAAAACCCATATGATACCATTTGGCTACAGGCGCAAGGGGTATCCTATCGAGCGGATTATGCTTATTATAACGGCAGATATTATGTTTATTTTGGGATTGTTCCGGAACTTTTATTGTATTTGCCGTTTTATATGATTTTGGATTTGCCGCTGCCTAATTATTTTGCTGTATTTTTGCTGTTTTCGGGTTTTATGCTAATGGTTTTTGCTTTGTACCGGGAAGTGATCCGCCGTTTTTTTCCCGACACACCGCCTTTGATCTGGCTGTTAGTTTCTTTTATGACGGTGATTTTAGGAAGCCATATTTTTTTGATAAAGGATCCGGATTTGTATAAAGTGCCTATCACTGCCGCTTTGATGTTTACTGCGGCAGGGTTTGTGTTTTGGCTGAAGGCGCTGGGCGGGAGCGGGGTTAAAAAGCGGGTACTTCTTGCCGTTGGTTCGCTTTGTATGGCATTAGTGGCGGGCTGCCGTCCGCAGATGCTGTTGTACTCAGGCCTCGCAATACTTATTTTACGGGAGAAGAAGTTGTTATCCTGGGGATCGTGGCGGGATAAGCTGGCTTTTGGCGTGCCGTACCTGGCAGTTGCGGCTGGAATTATGTATTATAATTGGATCCGTTTTGGTTCGGTATTTGATTTTGGGGCAACCTACAGTTTGACCAGTAATGATATGACGAAGAGAAGGTTTGATCTGGAGCAGACCCTTCAAGGGCTGCATTACTACTTCTTTCAGTTGCCGTTGATTGATACGGTTTTTCCTTTTATCCGTCGAGATCCGGTGGAAACGGGCTATATGGGAAAACTCAATGCGGAATATGTATATGGGGGCTTGATGACAAGCAATGCATTTATCTGGTTCACCGGATTTCTGCCGTCGGTCGGGAAACGGCTTAGAGAAAAAGGACTTTCCTTGTTTGTGTGGACCGCAATGGCGGTTTCGGTAGCTTTAGCTGTTACAGATATTACTTATGCCGGGATTCTACAGCGATACATGGCGGACTTTACCTGGGGATTCGGATTGGCGGCAGGGATCGTGGCACTGGCTTGGACGGAACAGATGATGGAGTCGGCGGCACAGCAGATCCAGGAAGTGAAAGAGGAGCTTAAGGTGCAACAAACGGCGAAGAAAATGCATATGTCGCTTCCGAAGGTTTTTCTGGGAATTTTGGTTCTTCAGGGCTTGTATTCGTTTTACCTTATTTTTGGGGGAGCGGAGGGCACTTTTGGCTTGAAGAATATGGCACCGCAGGTGTTTTATCGTATTTCGTCCTGGTTCTAAGAATAATTAAGAACATTACGGACAATTAAGGATATTTAAGAATATTTAAGAACATTTAAGAATAAAGCTTAAGCTGAGACACTACAAAACTACCTCCTGTAAGGAGCCAGACAGAAAAATGAAAATCATCTCTTCTGGCTGGCGGAGTGGTGGGTAAAGAACCGGTAAATGGCCTTAATTTCAGCAGCGAAATTCGTTCGATTAGATTTGTTGTTGACTTTTTTTGAAATTGTAATATAATAGATGAATAAGTTCTCTTATCAGTCATTCTGATTGTCTGTAGCTGGTTCTTAGTTTACTGTATATCTTTTTATTTTCATTAAATTAATTGAGCATGAATTTATTATTTATGATATGTGTTTTGTGTCAATCATTTTCTGCTGAAATTATAACAGGAATGATTATGGATACTTGACACCAGAAGGGGATAAGAGTATTGTCAATATATAAGGCAAGCCTTATTCGCGTTTACCCGCAGATTATCATTAACTAAAAGGAGAGCGCATGGAGCGTAAATCACAAGATGTCCTGAAAAGAATCAAGGTGTTAAAAAGGCTTGCGGCCCTTGTTCTTTTGGCGGCCTTTTTAGTGACGGCCCTGACAGCGGAAGCGTTTGTCGTGAAGCATCGGGAACATGCGCATGATTATCGTGGGTTTGGCGGCAGTTGTACTGCGTGTGCTCAGGTCAAATATGCGGAAAGCTTGTTAAGACAATTCAGTACGTCTCTTATCAGCACATTGTTTGTGCTGATTCAATTGTTATCGGCAGCGGCAGTGATCAGTGCCGTATATTGCCGCACGGCAGTACCGACTCTTGTAAATATGAAAATACGCATGGACTGTTGAATCTCCGGAAGATAGTATGGTGCCGTATGTGAAATGCTTGCAGGCATTGATCAGGGGCGTTTTGGGGTAACTTATTTTTGATGTCATGAAAATCGGAGGTTTTTAGAATATGAGGCGTAAAAAGATAAATAAAACGATAAATATATTGTTAATTACGGTGTTATTATTGGTAAGTGTGTCCGGTTGCGGTCAGAGTAATGTTGCCGTTGATAATGAACAGCAACCGGCAGGGAATGAACAGGCTGATAACGGTCAGACAGGGCTTGGACAAGCGGATGGCGAGATGGCAAATCAGCAGGAAGAAGAGAAGATAAGTATTGTCTGCACGATTTTTCCGCAATATGACTGGGTGCGGGAGATTATGGGCGACAGAGCTGAAGACGTGGAACTGACGCTTTTGCTGAATGGTATGGCTGATCTCCACAGTTATCAGCCCACGGTAGAGGATATTGTGAAAATATCAAGCTGCGATCTGCTTATCTATACCGGCGGCGAATCCGATGTATGGGTGGAAGATGTGCTTCGCGATGCGACAAATCCTGATATGGTGACAATCAATCTGCTGGAATCTCTTGGAGACAACGCTAAAGCAGAAGAGATTCTTGAAGGAATGGAAGATGACGGGCATGATCATGGCAGTGAAGAAGCCCACGAAGACGAAGAGGCGCATGAAGACGAAGAGGCGCATGAAGGCGAGGAAGCCCATGAAGACGAGGAAGTCCATGAAGATGAGGAAGCGCACGAAGGCGAAGAAGCCCATGAGGATCATGAAGAGGTACTTGACGAACATGTATGGATGTCGCTTAAGAACGCGGAAATGCTCTGCTTAGTTATTGAGGAAGTGTTGTCAGCTTTGGATACAGAGCATGCGGAGCAATATGAAAGCAATGTGCTGGCGTATGTAGAGAAGCTGTCATCGTTAGACGAGCAGTATCAAGGAGTAATAGGCGCTTCATCGAATAAGACATTATTAATCGGGGACCGTCATCCTTACCGTTATCTGTTTGATGACTATGGTTTGAACTGCTATGCCGCATTTGTCGGCTGTTCTGCCGAAACGGAGGCGAGCTTTGAGACAATCGTTTTTTTGTCGAGGAAGCTTGATGAACTGGCGCTTAACCATGTTATCGTGACGGAAAGCACGGATCAGGCCTTGGCCAGGACCATCATCGAAAACAGCACTGCCAAAGACCAGAATATCCTTGTGCTGGATTCCCTGCAATCGATAACTACGCAAAATATGGGGGAAGGAATGACGTATCTTTCCATTATGGGAAACAATCTGGATATTATTAAGCAAGCAGTTAATAATTGAGGAAATATTGATGTATCATTGTTTTTAACTAAGAATGAACAGTAACTTACAATAAGGAGAAGATTATGCCACAGCTGTCCTGTCAGGACATTACCCTTGGTTATGAAGGGAAAATAGTAGTCGCCAATCTTTCGTTTACGGTCAGCGCCGGAGATTATCTGTGCGTGGTCGGAGAGAACGGTTCCGGGAAAACTACGTTGATGCAGTCTATATTGAGATTAAAGGCCCCTATGTCAGGACAGGTCGTCACCGGTGACGGCCTGAAACCTGAAGAAATCGGTTATTTGCCGCAACAGACTGAGGTGCAGAAGGATTTTCCCGCATCCGTGCGAGAAGTGGTTCGTTCCGGCTGTCTGAACGGATGCGGGATGCGGCCATATTACAACAGGGCACAAAAAGACATGGCCGATGAAAACATGGAAAAACTGGGGATCAGGGATCTGGCGAAGCGCTGTTACCGGGAACTCTCCGGCGGCCAGCAGCAGCGAGTGCTGCTGGCCAGGGCTTTATGTGCTACCAGAAAGCTATTACTGCTGGATGAGCCGGTGGCAGGGCTTGATCCCAAAGTGACGAAAGAAATGTATGATATTATTGCGATGCTGAACCAGAGCAGCGGCATTACCGTAATGATGATATCTCATGACATCGCGGCAGCGGTAAAATATGCCTCGCATATCCTGCATATCGGGAATCAGCAGCAGCTGTTTTACGGGATTACCGAACAATATCTGCAAAGCGAGCTAGGCAAGATATATGCCGGATGGGGAGGTGCCAAGGTATGACGGCAGGAACGGGTACGTTTTGGGAGAATTTGCCGAATTTATCGATTGCTGATATCATGAATAAGTTAGCTGAGTATTTTGAGTTTGTAAATGTCCGTTATGCACTGGTGGTCGGCATTTTCATTGCTTTTTGCTCGGCGCTGCTGGGGGTCACGTTGGTATTGAAACGGTTCTCGTTTATCGGAGACGGGCTTTCCCATGTTGCTTTCGGAGCAACGGCGGTGGCAACGGCGGTGAAACTGACCAATGAATTCTGGCTGGTGCTGCCGGTTACGGTTATATGTGCGGTTTTGCTGCTTAGAACCGGACAGAACAGTAAGATCAAGGGAGATGCCGCGACAGCGATGATCTCGGTCGGGACATTGGCAATCGGCTATCTGGTGATGAACATAAGTCCCCAGTCAACCAATGTGGCCGGCGATGTCTGTTCGACGCTGTTCGGTTCCTTGTCGATCCTGACACTGACATCGAATGAAGTATGGCTGTGTGTAATTTTGTCGATTGCCGTGATTGTAATATTTTTTATATTATATCATAAAATATTTGCAGTTACCTTTGATGAAAACTTTGCGACAGCAACCGGAACCAATGCCAAAAGATACAACCTGGTTGTGGCGGTGATCATTGCCATCATTGTTGTTTTAGGGATGAATATGGTGGGATCGCTTTTGATCTCGGCGCTTGTGATCTTTCCGGCGTTGTCGGCCATGCGTGTTTTTAGGAGTTTCAAGGCAGTGATTTTCTGTTCGGCAGCTGTGTCGGTCATATCGGCAACGGCAGGGATGCTGATTGCGATCTTGGTGGGCACTCCGGTTGGTCCCACGATTGTCGCTGTCTATATTTTCGGGTTTGCTATTTTTAGCGTGATCGGCTTTTTTGTCGGTCTCAGACGTTAGTCGGCGCCGCTTGGCGCAATACGGAAAGGAGGAAAATATGAGAAAAAAAGGGTTGCTGTTAGTATTATCTATGTTGTTTTTAGTATGGACTGCCGGATGTGCAGGAACCGCACCTGAAAGCAATGACAGCGCCAGTAAGGAAAGTGCAAGTAAGGAAAGGGCAAGTGAGGTAAGCGCGAGTAAGGAAAGCAGCGTCAGCGGGGAAAGTGCTGCGTCAGCAGATGTTGATATCGACCTGACTGCACTCAGCAGTACCATGGTTTATGCCGAGGTATATAACATCACGACTAACCCGGATGACTATGTCGGTAAGACGATCCGGATGCGCGGTCCTTACAGAACGTCATTTTACGATATGACGGGCCTGAATTATCATTATGTGCTGATTGAAGATGCCGCGGCCTGCTGTCAGCAGGGGATTGAGTTTAAACTGCCCGGAGACTTGGTCTATCCGCAGGATTATCCTTCGGTGGATGAGGAAATCGAAGTGGCCGGCGTGTTCGGCAGCTATGACGAACTAGAGTATACCTATTACTATCTGGAAGTAGATGAAATGTCGGTGATTGAAGGTTAGCCTGTTTGTTATGCAGTAAGGAGCAGCCAGATGGTCGGAAACCTGGAATATTATAAGGTGTTTTATTATGTGGCGCAATGCGGGAGCCTGACGGTTGCGGCAGAAAAACTGGCAATTTCGCAGCCGGCCGTAAGCCAGGCGGTAAAACAGCTGGAAACCAATCTGGGAGTCAAGCTGTTTTCTCGGGTGTCGAAGGGGGTTCGTTTAACGAAGGAAGGAACCCTCTTACATGAATATGTGGTCAAGGGATATGAACGGATTGAACTGGGGGAGCAGCAGCTTAGAAAGATGCTGGATCTTGAACTCGGCGAACTGCGGATCGGGGCTAGCGATATGACCCTGCAGTTTTACCTGTTGCCATATTTAGAAAGCTACCATGAAAAATATCCGCAGATCAAAGTACAGGTCAGCAATGGGCCGACGCCGGAAACACTGATGCTCTTAGAGAACGGAAGCATTGATTTTGGCATTGTGAGCAGCCCGTTTGAAAAGAAGCGTCATATGAAAGTGGCGGAAGTGAAGGAAATAGAAGATGTTTTCGTTGCGGGAAGAAAGTTCATGCAGTATAAAAACAGGATGCTGGATTTACAGGAGCTGGAGAAGCTTCCGCTAATTACTTTGGAGAGGAATACCAGCACGAGAAGTTTTATGGATGATTACCTGAAGAAAAACGGAGTGGCAATCAGCCCGGAGTTTGAGCTGGCCAACAGCGGGATCATCGTCCAGTTTGCCCTGCGTAATCTGGGGGTCGGCAGTGTCATGAAGGACTTCGCGCAACAAGACCTGGATTCGGGGAAACTGTTTGAACTTCGATTTAACAAGATCATACCGAAGCGACAGTTCTGCGTGGTTACCCACACAGAGAACCTGCTTTCGGTGGCGGCGGAGAATTTCTTAAAAGTATTGGGCAGAGAAATGCAGTAAATGATTACAGAAATGAAATGCAGTAATGATTGCTGAAAATGAAATGCAGTAAATGATTGCTGAAAATGAAATGCAAGTAAATAAAGCCAGAAAAATTCAGGTGTCCTCGCTGTTATCTTCTTTCTTTTTCAACTTGCCTAAGGACCAGATGGTGAGCCATATAATGATGGGCAATCCGATAGTGGCATACAGACAGGCGGCAAACAGGTGACCCTTGCCCGGGAAATCCAGGATGGCCACGATAAGCGTAGCGACATAGAGGGAAACCAATAAAACGATACCTATTATGGCAGCAATTTGTTTTGGTGTTTTTTTCATTTGTTCATTCTTTCCTTTACTTTTTTATTATTGTGAAAGACTCTTGCTCTGCTTACATTGTGGCAGGAAGGTATTACTGGTTGATCACAACATTTGTTGTTATGAATATAGCATAGATTGTGCTGAATGAAAACCCCTAACATCAGTTCAGATCAAGGTATTAAAGGTGAGATAAAGGTGCGGATAAAGGTGCGGATATAAAATGAAGGATAAATGGATTTGGTTCGGACGCGGATTTAAAGATGGATTTCCAGTATTTCTAGGGTATTTTGCCGTTTCCTTTACACTTGGTATTGCAGCGAAAAAAGTCGGTTTGTCGGCTTTTCAAGCGACATTGATGTCGGTGGTCAATTATACGTCGGCAGGACAGTTTGCGGCGATCGGGCTGATCGGTATGGGTGCGGCCTATCTGGAAGTGGCAGTGACGCAGCTAGTGGTTAATATCCGCTATTTTCTCATGTCATGTGCGTTAAGTCAGAAGCTGGACGATAAGCTGCCTTTTTATCACCGTTTGTTACTGGCAGGCACGATTACTGATGAGATTTTCGGTCTCTCATCAGCGGCGGAAGGAAAACTCCATCCTTATTACAGTTATGGGGCGATGTCATTTGCCGCTTTAGGATGGGGCGGCGGGACCTTGGTCGGTGTAGCGACCGGTCATGCCTTGCCGACAGGGATATTAAGTGCGTTTGGTGTTGCTTTATATGGAATGTTTCTTGCGATCATCATCCCGAAAGCCAAGGGCAGCAGATTTTTTGCGGGACTGATTGCCATTTCTATGCTCTGTAGCCTGCTGTTTACCGTCTTGCCGATTCTCAGGGAAGTCTCGTCGGGATTTCGGATCATTATCCTGACAGTAATCATTGCCGGGGCCGCTGCTATCCTGTTTCCGGTACCGGATCTGGAACCAGATCCAGAACTAGACTCGAGACGAAAGGAGGATTGCGGTGCGGAATAACATTTATATATACATCTTAGTTATGGCAGCGGTGACCTATCTGATCCGTGCCCTGCCCTTAACGCTGATCAGGAAAGAAATAAAAAATAAAACAATGAGGTCGTTTCTGTATTATGTCCCTTATGTGACATTGGCAGTCATGACTTTTCCGGCGATTTTGACGGCAACAAAAAATATCGGATCAGGGATCGCCGGGTTTGTGGCGGCAGTACTGATTGCTTTGAGGCGCGGAAGCTTGTTTCTGGTTTCGGCGGTAGCCTGTGTAACTGTTTTTTTGTGGGAGCTGCTGTTTTCCTATATCGGCATGTATTAAAATGCTGTATATGGTGGGAAAATTAATATGATGTCGATATATTTTGGAACAATATCTTTAAAATTAGTTTTTACCCTGCTATAATATAATAATAAATGTAGTATTATTACTTTATTTTGATTTCATGATATGAGTAATATTGTTATTAAGTTTAACATGATCAATTAGGTGAAGTTGAAATCGAAGGTATTAGTGAGGTATTAATATGTCAGAAGTGAACATATGGAAGCCAATTTTTTATGATAAGAACTTGTGGGGGAATGCTAACACTGCCGCATTTGATCGTATTGCACCGTCATGGAACGAGTATAGAGTGAAATTAAATAAAGACGAAGGAGAATATGCAGAATTTGTAAAGAAATTAAAATATGAACATTCCGTCGAGACAGGAATTATTGAGCGTCTTTACGATGTTGATGAATCAGGTGTAACCATAACATTATTGAAAGATGGTATCAATAGTAACTTTTTACAACATGAAGATATAGATAATTCCGAAAAAGTTTATGCGTTAATTCGCGACCAATACAAAGCAATTGATGGAATATTTAGTTTTATAAAGAATGAACGATCAATCTCAACAAGTTATATTAAGGAGCTCCACGGTGTGATTACACGTAGTCAGGAAACTACTGATGCTATTACTTCCTTGGGTGAAATAATAAAAACTCCTTAATTGAAAGGAGAATACAAACGGCAGGAAAATAATCCTTTGCGTCATCATGATGGGACTGTTTTTAGATATTGCCCCCCCCTACAAGTAAGTTCTGAAATGGATAATCTGATTCAAATTTATGACAGAATGGTAAAAGAACAAGTACATGTAATAATCAGGGCTGCTTTTTTTTCATCATGCGTTAACTACGATCCATCCGTTTCAAGATGGGAATGCCACACAGAGACACCAAAT
>DBDJ01000038.1 GCA_002293525.1 Lachnospiraceae bacterium UBA935 | reverse complement strand
ATAGTTACTGGCGATTTATTTTACAGCCTATCCCTCAGGCCGCCATTCATCGGCTTCTCGGACAGCGAAATTAATTCCAACTTACTTTATCCTCCATTATCTGCCATTGCAGCTAAATAGGACTGCATCAGTTAAATAGGATCTCATCCACAGTTACAAACTCAAACCCCCGGTCCTGCAGAATATCTATGATGATCAGCACCGCCACCTTGGTAGACTCATATTCATCATGGAGCAGAATAATATCGTTATCCTTTACTTTGCCGATTACGTGTTCCACAATAAATGATGCATCTGTACTACACCAGTCCAAAGGATCAACCGTCCATAGCACAGGAAACATTTTCAGTTCTTTTTCGAACTTTTTATCCCATTCTCCATAAGGCGGGCGGACAAATATTGTTTCCTGGCCTGTGATTTCCTTGATTAATTTACTGGTTTCCCGGAGTTCTTCGACATAGATTTCTTCATTCAGATCAGTAAGACGCAGATGTGTATAGGTGTGATTTCCGATAATATGGCCTTCTTCATAGATCCGTCTGACAATATCCGGATACTCCTCAGCATTTTGACCAGTAATAAAAAAACTGGCCTTTACTCCCCGATCTTTCAGTTCATCCAGTATCAGTTCCGTATAGACCGGATGGGGACCGTCATCAAAGGTAATCGCCACTTTCTTGATTTCTTTATAATTATCGGTTGCTTGTATCTCTTCCTGCTCTACTCCCCTGCCGGTTACCGCGATGTTATTGCTACTGCCGGGAGCCGAGGCTTCCTTGATATAATATATGGATCCTAATAATATATATAGCAGAAATAAATACCCCAGAGCATACTTCTTCCAGCCTGATTTTTGCTTCATATGGTATCCTGTAATATTCTTTCTTTTTTATATGATATATTATATGCTTTCATGTTCCGGTATCATACCATTACGGTACCCAAACAAATGCCCCCGCCCTGCGGCTACAGGGCGGGGGCTAATTAACAAGTTTATATCTTCAGTTCCTCCATCAAGCGGCCGACTACCTGTTCAATACCGGCGATGTTCTGAGCGGTTTCGGCATACTTATCGACCATCATCCTGGTGGTCTCATCGGAATGACTGACACCGTCGGTCATCGTCTCCACGACCTGGGATACTTCCTGCATGTTGACTACCATGTTGGCGTTGGAAGCTTCTACTTCCTGGATGGCGGTATTGATATTCTGGATGTTCTCTCCCATCATGGCGGCATCCTCGGTGATCTTCTGCACGCTATGGTCAACTTCCTTGACCTTGGTCAGGGTGAGGTTGATGATTTTCAGGATCTCTGTAATGGAGCCGGTCATCTTGTCGGATGTCTGTTCCAGATGCTGCAAGGCCTCGAAGATGCTGTTGGACGAGCTCTGGGTCCCGAGGCTTAGGTTGCGGATCTCGTCGGCTACCACCGCAAAGCCTCTTCCGGCTTCACCGGCCCGGGCTGCTTCGATGGACGCATTGAGGGACAGCAGGTTGGTCTGGCTGGTAATATTATCGATGGTCTGGGCCTCTTCTTTCATGACGGCAAATTCATTTTTGAACTCCTGCAGCACGTGGTCTACTTCGGCAGACAGATCGGCCATGATATTGGCGGAAGCCACTACCTCTCCCAGCTCCTGAGCCCCGGCCTGGGCATTGGCCGCCGAACCGGACACTAGGGCGACCATCTGGCCGATCATCGCGGCGACACTCTGAACCTGGTTGTTGATTTCTTCCGTAAGGCGGATGGAGGAACTGGTCGTGTCCTGCAGTGCCACGTTCTGATCGGTCAGCGCGGTCATGCCGACCACGACGTCATTGGCGCTTTCCATGTTTTCATCGGCAAGTTCCCTGACTGTCGCCATGCCGGTCACGATGGCGCCGCTGGCGGTGGTAACGGCTTCGATGGTGGTGACGACTTTATCCAGGTTGCCTTTTACCGAGCGCAGCATCGACCCGTCAGATGCGGAAAGATGGTTGATCGACAAGATGTAACCAAAGTAGCATAACAAGATACTGGCCACTTGGATCTCATAATCCGTCAGGTCGGTTGCTTGGTTCTGCCCGTTTGCCATGCGTACGCCGATGCTGACACCCAAAAGCAGAATATTAAGGATACCGCACTGCAGGATAAATGTGCGGTTTTTATACAGAATAAAAACGCTGGCTAACGGCAGGATGTAGACATAGGCCAGCGACGATGTCGTCGTCAGCATGACGAACATATAAAAGATGCTGTAGCCGGCCAAGGTCACGTATTTATAGACAGCACTTCCTTTTCCCTTGACTTTTAATACGATAAGCCCGATAATAAACGGAACCCAGCACATCATTAAAAACATGATATAATAATCGATGCCCCGCAGGCCCTTGACGATTTCTATTACATAGGCCGCCGATAGGACAATGCACAAGGTCAGCCAAGCGCTTCTGGCCTTCATATTGCCGCTTTCCTTAAAAAACTGCTCGTCGTATTCCTTTTCATTGCTGTGTAGAATCTTTTCTTTTCCCATTTCTCTGGCTCTCTCCTTAAATTATTTCTCCCGTATTATTCCGTACCCTGCAATGAATCATATGTTTCCGTTGGTATCTTGCCGGAAAATTATATGCTTTTGATATTATATCATATCTACTTAGGATTGTCAGTTGATTTAATTGCCGCCACAAGACCTTTGACCTGTTTATTATATAGTATGATATTTACTAGAAAAATAACCAGCATGCATAAACCTGACACCTTAACGGCCATTATCAGCCAGGAATAGAGGCTGACCGTGCCAAGCCTGATGCCGGCTGAAACCAACATCATCAGCATGGCCGCAAGTCCGTTGGCCATCATGTGAAACAGGAAATGCTTCACGGGGCGCCTCAGGATGTGGCGGGACAGATAATACACCAGATAAACGGTTCTGTAAGTGACGGCCGCCAAGGTTCCGATCGCTACCCCTGCAAGCCCCAGCCGAAAAACTAAGGCAACCGACAAAATGATATTGGCTGCCGCTTCGATGACGCAGGACAGCTGGGTCGACCGGTAATGCCCAGCTGCCAAGGTCACGGCATGGTAAGGTATGCGGTAACAATAAGCCGCGCCGGCTAAGGTCAGCAATATCGCAAACAACGGCGCATGGTAGTCGGCATCCACGATTCCTTTGGTATATACTTGGATAAAAGGAAGAATCAGAATCCCCGTGACGGTAAAGGCAAAAGTCGTCACGGTGTGATAGAGCCATTCGACTTTGTCAAACAAAGCCGCCATTTTCTCATCTTCCTTACGCGCCAGCAGATTGCCCATAAGCGGTGTGAGTCCTAGATTCATCAATCCGACGAACTGTTTGACGGCGCGCTGTACCAGATTGTATGCCACATAAACCGATACATTCTCCAAGGTGGAAAAAACCGATAAGACGACGATGTCGGTATTTTGCAGCACGACATAGGCTACATGCTGCGCCGCCCCGTTCCATTTCTGGGGAATCGGGTTACCGGTCACGGTGACCTTCCAGTCTATCGCATAATCCCGACGGATAACATATCCCATCAAGGCCGGACGCAGCAAAAAGATTAGAGCCGTTGCCAGCATTACCACATGCATACCATAGCCCAGTCTGATTAAGACCGTGCTTCCCACCAGGTTAAGCAATGAAGTAACGGTATCAATGATTAGCGGTATGTATGCCCGCTGGTCGGCATTGAGCAGGATACGGTCAACAAGACCAAAGTAATATTCGCAGAACGAATTAATAGCTGATATTATGATTAACAGGACAATAAAAGATATACCGAACTCCGAAGCCACGACATGGGGATAAATAAAAAGCAGCACGATACAGTATACGACGAGCACCGCCGCCAGCCCCCGAAAAAACTTCCGCGCACTCCGCATGATCCGGCTTATTGCCGGATGGTCCCGGTCCGCCAGCGGCTTATACAAAGCGCTGGAAATAACTGCTGTCATCCCCAGATCCAGAAATAAAATAAATCCTAAGAAATTGGCAATGGAAGATACCAGGCCATTGACTGCCGAACCATAATATTCAAGATATAACCGGGGCAGGATCATTCCGCAGGCTATGCCGGTAAGCTGCTGGATTAAAGAAGCTGCCGTATTTCTTGCCAGTCGCTTCACGTTTTTTTCCTCTCGTGGACGATCGTTTTTATTTTTCGGATGGCACGTTTATATAACGGTTTTGGCCTTGAATGTTCAAACCACTTACCGTAAAAACTGATATAAAGGCCTTTTTCCGTACGTTTTGCGGCCGAGACATCCATGCTGAACAACCTGATAAAAAAATCCCGGTAATCATTTATTCTTTTTTCTTCCGATAAAAGCTGCTCTTTCGTCTGCCAAGGCCGGCAGACCATCTCGCACCACAGCTCGTCCGATTCGTCCAGCTGCCTTATTTTCTGCACCAAAGCGCCGAGGCTTCCGAAAGCATTGGCATTGATGAAGGCGCTTTCATTATAGTCCTGAAAAATCAAGGGATTGCCCCAATAAACAGGGACGGTATTGGCCTGCAAGGCCGTCATCAGCTTCTCACTCGTATAGCCGTTATATTGGGCATTTTCCGCGGCAATCGTAAACTTATACGGCAGGCGCAGCAGCGTAGTTTCCTTATAATGCCCCACAAACCCGGTTGCCTGATGATGGGTATTATGTAAATGCTTGCCTAACGAATCCACCTTTTTATATGTGCCGATGGCGTGGAATATTTCGTCCCGCTTGGCGGCAGGATGCGAATACATGAAATTACAGAACCCCGTCTTGCCAGCCAGTATTGCTTTGGCCTCCGCCATGTTCTGTGGGCAGGCTCTCTCCGGCAGATAAAAGTTATGGTACATGTCTTTGGGCGGCGGCAGCCGGATAATTCTGCCGTCACATTGAAAACCCGTGTCAAATGCTACGCCGTAGTCAAATATATTCAGGTCCGGCTTCATGGCCTCCTGGGTGTAAAAGATTAAGACGCGGCGTTCCGACCATAGCTGGTTAAATCTTTTCTTAAGCTTTGCATCGGTATAGATATGCTCACCGACGATTAAATAATCCGGGTCTTCTTCTTCCCAGATAAAAGCAAACCCATCCGCGATGGCCTCTAACCGATAGCATGACAGCAGGCTTTTTACATCATATACTTTTGGATGAAGGGAGTAAATCCTTATTTCTTTCATATATACTAATCTCCATTCCGTCGCCAAGCGCGGTAACCCTCATAATGAATCAGAAGGTAAATCCAGCCAGCCGCCCAATACCATATCATACTCTTCCGGCTGCAATACTTCATAGCCGGAATTGCTATATAAGGTCATTTCCCCCAAATATATGGTCTGTCCGACCGAATAAAAATCAACTCTCAGATAGGGGATGTCCTTCGCTATGATTCTTGATAATTCCAGCATTAAGTCAAGTCTTTCCGGCCGCTCAATCTGCACCGATGCATCATTTGGATATGTCATACCGATGTGGCAATACTGCCATTCCGGGGTATAAAAATTCCTTTTATGCTCTACAAAGCGGCCGTAATCCACATGGATCAGCCGGGGTACCCCATTAAAGACATGGACCTTATAATCCTTTAGTTCCTTGCCCGATTCATCGGTTAGATATTTCTCAGCTATTATCCGCGGTTTAACATATTTATACGGCCATTCCCGGCCTAGGAAATAATATTTTCTTTTCAGGTGTTTATTCAGTTTCTTCCTTGCCGATCTAACATCAAAAGCTTGTTTGTTCCGGCAGATTATGACGCCGCCGCTGTCATGCGTTGTTTTAAGGACAAACTGATCCGGCAGCTGGCAAAAATCAATGCCGGCAAAATCGTCCCAGGCACCCAGCAGCGGAACTACGTACTCTGCGCCGATTTTTTCCGCAATATATTCTTTAGCCGCATATTTATCTACCATCTTAATATACTCATGGCGGCGGCCATAAAGCTTCAGCCACTGCGTTTTAGCACTGAATGACTGTGGCCGGCTGATAGGCAAGCGCTTTCCCAGCCTGGCCCAATAGTATAGCTTTAAGTAAGGCTTATCGGCAAGCAGCCTGAACAAGCCAATAGATGCCAGATAACTGATTCCTCTGTGAATCAAAGTCCTCTTCATATCAGGTCGCCTCTTCATGTCAGGTCGCCTCTTCATGTCAGGTCGCCTCCGCCTTCATAACCTGCGGGCCGGAAAGCTGTTCATGCCCGTGTTCCCGGCTATCCGGTTTACGGATGATATACCAGCATATGGCCAGATAAAACTGTGAGCTGGCGCTCTGGTAAGCACTTATACCGATATCGCATATGAACAGAACTGCGAAAACAGCAACTAAAAGCTGCTCCAGCTTATTATAATCCCGGTAAAATCTGATGACCCTCCTGAGTAACTTAAAGTGCAGGCTATAGTAAATAATGAGTCCGGCGATACCTCCGTTAACGATCAAGTCGATATAGTTATTGTCGGCCACCAGCATTTCCGTATTTCTGAAAATCAAGGACAGTAAGTAGTTATAATTGCCGATGCCGTAGCCAAACAGCGGACGGCCTGCAAACCAAGTAAAACCGTATAATATGCGGTCAACACGTCCCGATGTGCTGGCGTCGATAATAAAACCGCCGATGCTGATCAGCATGTTTTGGAATCTTTCGCCGATGATCCGGTATATAAGCGGAACGTTCAGCATCAGATAATAACCCGCTGACAAACCGGCCAAGACTAGCAAAACATGCCGGATTCTTTTTATTTGCCCGTGAGACGAAAGGACATAGTAAATACAGACCGGCAGCACTAGGAGAACGATCGCTTTTCTGGAACTGGAGATGACGGCGATAAAAGCATTAAGAAGCATCGAAATGCGCCACAGCCATTTATATCGCCACAGTTTTTCATCACTTAAGCAACTGAGGGAAAACGTAAATGCAAGTCCGGAAAACATGCCGATCGTGTTAACACTGACATCATAATTGCGGATGGCAAACAATACATCGCTTCCGTATTCAGTAAATAACAGCGAAAACTTTAGTAACGGAAACAGCGACAGGCATACTATGACTCTTTGCATCCATTCCTTATCATATGAACACAGTTGAAAAAATGATAGTAGGCATGCGGTATTAAGCAGTATCGTCCTGGCAATATAAAAGGCCCATTCTTTATTTTCCGCCCAGAAAATCGAAACGATACAATATGCGCAGAACAGCAGTATCCACCTGCTATAAAGATCCAGACGCAGCTTGGATTTACTGATCACGTAAACCGCCGTAAACAGAAGCAATAAAAACTTAATACCGACCATGGCCGGCGTGCCGTTTTCAAGAACAATGAGGCCAAACATATAAATGACTGTTACGATATTCCGTAAGCTGAATCTTAAATTTAGTTTCACCGGATCCTACCTCGTACCTTCAAAATAATTCCTGCCATTGCTGCGCAATCCGATAAACAGCAAGCCTTTCCCTGATCATATAGGCATTTCTCCCGATCTTTATTCTTAAATCCCTGTTCCTGATGACTTCAATGATTGACCTTGCTGCCGCCGCGGGGTCATTTACCGGTATCAGCATCCCGTTATCATAGTGACGGATCCATTCCCTGGCTCCCCCGGCCGGACAATCGGTGCTTATGACCGGCATTCCCATGGCCATGGCTTCCAGCATGGAATTGGACAGGCCTTCGAAATCGGAGGTGGATACATAGATCATGCAGCTGGATACCAAAGAATGGACATCGTCCATAAACGGCATGATGGTTATGTTTTCTGCCATACCATGCCGGGAAACCAATGCCTGCAAGTGATCCTTCTCTTCCCCGTCGCCGATAATTAACAGCTTGAAATCCGGATATTCCTTATGGACCAGCCGATATGCCCGGATCAGCAGGGGAAGATTTTTCTGTTTATTCAGCCGGCAGAAATTGACAATCACCTTGCGGCAGTTTTCACTGTCCCAGACCGGCAGCCCACTCTTAACGGGGTTTGCTATTATCCTTGCTTGCTTCTGAACCGCTTTCGGAAAACAAGAGGCCGCTTCTTTCGTCTGGCATACCAGGGAATCAGCCGCCCGAAACAATATATTTCTGGCCTTTCTCTTTAATAAACTGTTTAGCCGGTTAGGATCATTTCTTTCCGAAACAATGACTTTGGCCTTTACGCCCCGTGTAGCCATTATTGTTTTCATAGCAACATGATATTCAAACGCCACTATGATGTCAGGCCGGTTTCTTCTAAACAGCCTTGATAACTGAATGATCTGCGTTATTGTTTTCGTCTCATTAAGCGGCAGGATCCTACAACGATTCTCATATTGCCTTTTCCCTGTCGTAAACGTCACTATGCTCACATCATAGTTATCCTGACTGAAATGATTCGCCAGTAAAAGAGCCACTCTTTCTGCCCCGCCGCCGCCCATCGCACCGATGACAAAAAAAATCTTCTTAGGCTTACGGTATAGTTTTCGGTATAATCCCCTTAAATCTTCGGCATTTTGTACTATGTCAAAGCCGGAACGTGACACGATGTTTTTAATGCTTTCCGGCTCCGTGTTCCGGCTTCTTCTCCCAATCGCCAGGATCCTTGCTGCCCATTCGGCCGCTCCGGCCGCCAAGGGAAGGAATTCAACTCCCTCGGCTATCCGGCACTCCTTGGTAATACTGTCTGACAGCAGCACCGGCAGCCCGGATATCTGAAACTGAATGGCGACATTGGGCAGGCCTTCATATAGCGAAGGCAATATCATGATATCCATTGCCCATAAATAATGTTCGATATCCGATTTATAACCTTCCATGGATATCCAGCGGCTGAGGCCGTTGTCTTTGATTTGCTTAATTACTTCCGGCTTTTCACTGCCGCCATCCCCAAATAAAAACAGTTTGCAGCTGCCGCTCCGCCGTTGTATTTCCTTAAAGATATCAATGATAAAACCATGGTTCTTTACTTTGGTAAAATTACCGACGTGACCGATGGCCAATTCATCTTCACGCAAGCCTAATTTCTTACGGATCCTTGACCGCGCGTCCTGTTGAAATAAGAAACGGCTTGTATCCTGGCCGTTGGGCATCGTTATGAACGGCCTTCCGCGAAACAGCCAGTTTCCGGCTTCCTTGCCACAGGCCAGTCCCTGTGTGCAATTCCTGTATAATAAGGGCCGCAGCAGCCTGTCTGCTTGGGGATGCGTACAGGAAGTACTGTGGCAATGGGCGATCCTTATCTCGCAGCCGGCCAGCCTGGCCGCCGTCATTTCGACCGCAAGGGTCGCACTGTTGCCATGGGCATGGACTATGTTGATTTTTTGCTTACGGACATAGCGGATCAATTCATAAAAATACCTCAGGGGGTTATTTTTCCTGTCCGGGAATCTACTGATGTTTACGCCAAGTTCTTTCATCCGCATAAAGACTTTTTTATTATGGCACTTGGCATATCCGAAGGTAATTACCAGCATTTCTTTAGTCGCTGCCTGGCTGCTTGATATCTGGCTGCTTGATGCCTGGCTGCTTGATGTCTGGCCGTTTGATGTCTGGCCGTCTGATGTCTGGCCGTCTGATGTTCCGAGAGTTTTCATATGTTTAATATACGAAAAAACTGAATCGGTTACCCCGTCAAGACCAATCTCGTTTAGGAGAATTAAAACTCTGATCATTCGTAACATACCGGCCTTTTCATTTTATTTCAGATCACCTTGCTGTCCCATCTCAATGCCTTTTTTATCACACTCATACATTTTGGTATCTACCAGAAAACGATACCAGTAAGCTTGCAGGAAGTGATAGATTCTGCCCTCCGTTCCGTCAAGAAAACCCAGTCTCACATAATATCTATAAAGAAAATAAACATGTGACCGGAAGAACCTCGGCAGCCGATAATAGCCTTTTTCCTTTATGATCCGTTTTGTCCTTGCCTGCTTTGACGACATGCTTAACGCTACGGCGGTATCCTCTCTCCGCTCGGCTCTTAGCCGCTGATAATCCAAAACCTCTCTGCTGCTATACCAATTATGTTTATTGATCCACCAGTCAATAGCTTTCTGGTTATTGTCAATCAGGTCAGATCGAAAGGTCATCGTGGTGCCTTCGGTTAAAATCATGTGCTCATCCATTATTTTCATTTCACATAAAGCTTTCCCGGTACGGAAGACCCTAAGCAGTAATTCCGGATAACGTCCGCCGTGCTTAATCCATCTGCCCATGAAATACATCCTTCTGCGCAGGATAATACCGTTGACCGGCGGACAGACGGATGACAGGCAAAGGTCAATCTCCTGTGCCAATTCGTCAGTCAGTTCTTCATCGGCATCCATACGCATTGTCCATTCGGTCTGGATTGATGTATTGTTAAGCCCCCAATTAAGCTGAGTAGAATAATCCACAAAGCTATGCTGGTAAAAATCCAAGGACATGCCGGCAGCTTGAAGCTCGGCGGCAAGCTCCCGGCAAAGAGCCTCTGTCGCGTCTGTGCTGTAACTGTCTACTACGACGAAGCGTCTCGCACATCCGTGAAAGGATTCGATGCATTTACGTAGATTTACTGTTTCGTTTTTAGTCAGTATGATCACTGTCAGGTCTACCATAATCATCATCCTGTAGTCTGTCTATTATTTTGGTCGGTCTCTGCTATCGCTTCCGCATACAGCCGAAAAGCTTTGTCTCTGGCAAAATGGCTGACCAGATAGCTTCTGCCGCTCATGCCCATATCTGTTAAAATAGAGCTGCCGGCATGAGCCATAAACCAGTCGATCAGCTCAGCAACCCGCTTATAATCCCCTGGTGTACAGCAGATACCGCAGCCGCTTAGTTCAATCAGCTCCCTAGCCCCGGAACCCGGTTCCAGCACGCCGAGCACCGGCTTCCCGGCCGCCATGATCCCAAAGCATTTGGAAGGAAAGCTCACGCCTTTCATCCCCATAGCATTGACACACCAGTGGACATCGGCCGCGTTTAAGCTATAGACCAACTCCTCCTTGTCCTGATAGGGAACAAAGAAGATATTGTCAAGCTGATCTTTTTCTTTATACAGAATCAACTGGGACAGAACACTGCCGGCCCCGACAAAGACAAAGGCAACTTTCGCCTTGCGGTAGCGCTTCAGAACCTTGATCAGATTTTCAAGGTCATAGTACAGTCCGATATTCCCGGAATACATGATCACGAACCGGTCATCAAGGCCATATTTCTGCTTAAATGCCCTGACCTTCTCGTGACCGGCCGGCAACGGACGGATTTCTTTTTCATCAACCCAGTTATGGATAACCGTATAATCTGGCAGGGTTCTGTCACGTAAGCTGGCCGAATTTGTCTCTGCCCGGAAACTGGCCGGTAAGGTCTCTGCCCGGAATCTGGCCTGCAGGGTCGCTTCCATATCATGTCCCGGTAAGATAATCTTATGAGCGTGACGGCAGGAAAAAACGTCGGCTTTCATCATCAGGTTCAATAGCCACTGTTTCTTTGTATAGCCGACGACTTGGATCTGCTCCGGATTAAAATCCTGGATGCTATAAATAAAACGGGCTCTTTTCCAGAAACTGCCCCATACACCAAGCAGGCCCCCCAGCACCGGCGGCTGGGAAATAGACAGGACATAGTCCTGACCACCAACCAGAAAAGTCGCCAGCATGGCACGGACGGCGTAAGCCACGATGTTTTTCACCCGGCTGCTCTTGATCCGCTTGGAAAAAGCCGGCACCCTGACCCGCAATACCTTGATGCCATGGATGTTTTCCTTATAAATCCACTTCTCCTGATAACTTTGCGCTACTTTACCGGAATAAGACGGCACGGCACAGATTACCCGTACCGCAAACCGGTCTGACAATCCTTCCGCCAGTTCCATCAGCAGCTGCCCGGTTGCCGCCACATCGGGATAGTAGTAATGCGCATAGATTAGTAAGCGCTTATCTGATCGTAAACGATTATTTAATCGTTTTCCCATTCCCTTCGATCCTTTTCCTGTTTCACAGTTCCCCATACTTGCCATAATACTTTCCGTAGTAGCCTTTAGAAGGAAGGTTCACCTTGTTAAGCACACAGCCTAAGATCTTGCATCCGGCCATATCCAGCTGTTCCTTAACCTTTCTGACATAGCGGTAGCTGATTGCACCGCTTTCTAGGATGATCACCGCCCCGTCACAGTTCTTGGAGACTACGGCGGCGTCAATGACACTGCCCAGGGGCGGGGTGTCTACAATGATGATGTCAAAGACTTTGCGTCCGGATTCCAGCAGCTTCTGGAACTTGGCGCTGCCAAGCAGCTCACTGGGATTGGGCGGAACCGGCCCGGCATAGATCAGATAGAAATCACTGATGTCCGACACGCACAATATTTCTTCAAAAGATGTCTGGCCGGCGAGGTAATTGGTCAGGCCGTAACGTATCTTGCCTTTTTTGTGGCGTGCCCTCATTACAGATTTTCTAAGGTCTGCATCAATCAGCAAGGTCCTTTTGCCATTCTGGGCAAAAGAATGTGCCAGCTCAAACGATATACTGCTTTTCCCTTCCCCGGGAATACAGCTTGTCAAACAGATAGTGTGAATCCCGACACCGCTGAACTCTATATTAGTACGCAGTGTTTTGTACGCTTCCTTTGTCCTGAAATCAAGCACTTCCCGGTTGAGTACGATTTCCTGCATGAAGTCTCCTTTCAGATATCCGTTGATTCGATTATTTCCTTTATGTCAATTATAGTAAGGCTATCATCGATGTTTTCTTTACTGTTTCCTGATACCGCCGCCCTTTTATAGCTGACATTCATGTAGTTGGTATACTCCTGGCTGCTTTGCGCCTTTTTTCTTTTGCTGCTTTTTCTTCTGCCGCTTTTTCTTTTACCCCTTTTGCCTTCTATACCGGTGTCCGGAATCAAGGCAAGGGTGCTGAGCCCCAGATAGTTTTCGATATCTTCCGGCGAGCGGATCGTGTCATCCAGCAGATAACGGATGATAATGACCGCCAAGCTGCCCAAAACGCCAAGCAGCGTACCGATAACGCTCCATCGGGGAACGGACGGTTCAGAAGGCGTGTCCGGGAGGTTGGCCGGCTCTACGATATTGACCGCTTCAATATCCATCACTACAGTAATGTGTTCAGAAGCCACATCGCGTATCGTATCGGCAATATATTGAGCCATGCTAGGGTCTTCATCCTTGACGGTAATACCGATAATGCGGGTGTCCGCCTTGTTTTCAATGAGGATCCGATCCTGCAGTTCGCCGTATGAGTCCGCTAGGCCACATTCGGCAATGACCTTTTCCAATACATAACGGCTGATAATCAGTTCGTTGTAATCCTTAGTCAACTGCGTCGCCAGCTGGGTATCACTGTAAGTGATCGTGCTGCTATCTTGTTTGTTCAGGATATACACCTTCGTCGTTGATTCATATGTGGGGGCGATCACATAAGCGCTGACGGCAAAGCCGATGACCCCGGCCACCAGACCACATAAGATGATCAGCCACAGCCAGCGGATAACCAGCCTCATAATCTCTTTCAAGTCTATCTCAATGATATCGTCTTTTCCTGTTCCCTGCATATTTCTGCATCCTCGTATTATAGCGTACTCGCATTATAGCTTCTGGATTATCGCCTCTGGGTTATCGCGTCTGGGTTATCGCGTCCTTGTATTATAGGCTTTTGTCTTTAACAATGTGTCCGGCATTTTTTACTAAAATGGCATCCACATAAGGCCGTCGGTATTTTCGGTATAAATAAGCGCGGCAGCGTTTCATTTCCGGTTTTCTTTCCCTGCTGCCATGGGCATCAGTGGCCAGATAATCAACCAGTTCTTCGTCTAACAGCCGGCGCGTAAATCTCCGGAACGGCCCGCTTATGACAGAAGCGGCATTGATCTGGATCTTGCTCCCCATATTGCGCAGCTCCCATAGATACCCCGGATTATTCACCATGCAGCGGTACCGCTCCGCATGGGCGATTATGGGGAGATAACCCAAGCCCATCAGATGATCCACGGCATTCCGAATATAAGTGTACTCTTCATCAGGCGAGAATTCAACTAAAATAAATGCACTGCCGTGCATAGTGCAGACTCTGTGTTCTTCTAAGGCTTCTTCCGCCCCATCGCCGTAATAAAGTTCATGCCCCAGATAAAGGGTGAGCGGGATGCCGAGTTTCTTCACCGCCTGACGGATTTCTTCTAGACGTGTACGTAAGGTTTCCGGACTGTCATTATGCCGGTCAATCCGAAAATGCGGCGTTGCCACGATGGCGGTTATTCCCTCCCGGCAGGCAATCTGTGCCATCTCAACCGCTTCTTGCAGATCCGCCGCGCCGTCATCTGTCCCATATAGGATATGGTTGTGTATGTCAATCATATAATCTACTAAATGTCCTTATTCATGTCCGCTTTCTTAGAAAATGTCGGCCGCCAATCGACGGCAGCCGACAGTATCTTTTATATAGATTTTGAGCATTTACCTAAGGCAATTGAATAAAGGCGATGGGGCCTGACTGTGTCAGGTTAAGAACTACATGATCCTGCCTGACTTCGACGATCTCTACGTCAACCCAAACGCCGTCTATCAACTGTTTAACCACGACTTTTTCGTCGCCCACTAAGCCGTTTACATAAAAATTGATGGTGGCAGTTATGAAATTGGCTCTCGGGAGACTTACATTCATTACATTGAACAGGGTTCCGCCAAGTGTTTCTGCTTGTGACTTGGCATCCGTAACGGTATTATTATTAACTTTAGCCAAGGTTGCCACTAGGTTGGTGGTCACGCCGTTAATCAGGATTTTTCCGCCCTGTCCGACGGGCAATACATTTTCTAGCCCAGATACCGATGAAACGGCATTGTTATAATATTCACCTGCCGATAGACCTCGCGATGCCGCCTGTTCAGAATCACTTACACTGCTGAAACCGGCTTCTACATAAGGATCAGGCTCGGCTGCGGAAGAAACCACCGCTTTCGCCGAAGGGCTGTCGGCCGCCAATACCGGTACTGAAATAAGCAGGGATGCTACACATATAAATGCTATTAATTTTCTCACGTGCGACTCTCCTTTCATATTACATGTTATTCATAGTTGCTAGTTTATAGTTGCTATTTATAGTTATTTAATAAATATATTCATATTAGTCGAAAATCTTCCTGTCGATAGTTCCCGCCTCATCGCCCGTCAAAGCACCAATGACGACATACTGTGTCCCGGTTTCACTGTCCGTAGTGCCGTTCAGCGTCACCAAAAAATGATAGGGTGTCAGCTCATCCCAGCCATCGCGGAAATGTCTGCCGATGTCCCTGGTTCCATACATATGCTCCAAGTAATCGCTACATCCGGCATACGTGGTATAGTCATATCTTCTTAAGATATCGCTGCCTTCATCATAGTAGGCGGTAAATATCGTATAAGTCAGAAGATTATCCGGCAGATAGATGTAGAAAACATCGTGACTGTTAAAGAAATCCGGATTCTCAAACTGATGGAGCTGAAAGAAGATATCTCCTTCCCCATGGTCTTCGCCATGAATAACCGTATTAAAGTCACACATATTCATCAGGTTGGCCATCTCAGTATATGCTCCACCTCCTCCTGTTTCACCGTCCGGGGTATGCGTGGCATAGTAATCATCGGCAATGCCGCTCTGTAGAATCGGCAGGTCAATATCGGTTCCCGGCACGTACAGCCATGCAAAAATATCCGGATTCAGAGACTGCAGTATCTCAAAATCAATTGTTCCATCCTGAGCCGATTCGCTCTGCCAAGCTGCCGGTGCCTCTTCTTGCTGTGAAAGGCCTACATCTGACCGTTCCCCCGCCGCTTCCGCCGCTTCGGAGGACAGCGTTTCATCGGGTGAGCTGCCTCCACTGATTCTACAGGCTCCCAGCCCACAGCAAGCCAGTATGGCAAATATTACGATCCTCTTCCTGTCGTATTTCATGTTTCGATTCACAAGGCTATATTCTCCATATAAATACCTATTTACTTCATGGCTTTTCAACCGGCTGGTAAAACACCTCGATAATCATATGATAGAGCGCATCTTCATCCACATAGAACTCTTCAAACTGTTCGCCCTGGATGGTTTCACCCTGCAGGGAACGGAACTGGCCGGAGCGGAAATCGTACCTTCCAGCATCGGATGCCAGAAAAACAATCTCTTCCACCGTAACATCCGTAACAATCTGCTCCTTCACTGCCTCATAAAGCTTTAGCGGCAAGCTGACATCCTTTTTAAAGGCTTCCTTAACGGCAGTCATAAACTGATCCAAAAACTGTTGCTGCCTTAAGAGTCTCGCGTCAGATGATCCGGCTACCGTAATATCCCGCTTTTGCACATAATAATAAGCATCACTGCCATTTAACAAAACAGTATCACCCATTTTTACCGTTCTGCCGCTCTCACCCAATGTAACATCTTCTAAGGCGACAACTTCGACCCCGCCGATCAGATCAGTGAGTGTAACCACAGTCGTCATATTAATGGCACAATATCCATGAAGTGGAATGTTATAAAAGAGCTTCCGCACAGCATCAACCTGATACTCACAGCTTTGCTCAACCCCGTTGCCGAAGCCATGCTGAACGGCCAGTGGGGCTTTGACGGTATCGGTAAGCCTGCCATCCTGGTCATAGATATCCACATCGGTCATCGTGTTACGATTAATGCTGATCATCTGTAATGATCTATCCAGCGGGTTGATGACCAGTAAGAACATCGCGTCAGCCTGGCCGCCATCGGTACCTTCGGGAACCTCCGTCATTTCATCATCCTTGTCGATCCCCATCAGCAGGAAGGTCATGATTTCTTGATTGTAGCTATAGATCACGTCGTCATATTGGATCCATCCAGCCTCCCAGTATTCCTGTTCGGCTCCCGACCTATCCTCCTCCCGGACACTGCCGGCCAGATCAGGAACTACGTCTTCCCATTTGTTTAGTAAATTCCTTTTCCCCGCTTCTCTTATAGCAATATAAAAAATAATGGCAACAATTATTACAGTCAAGAAACAGGTATTTATAATAAACAATATCCGCTTTTTTTTATTGCTCATTTTCATTTCCTTGGTATTGTTCCTGTCTTTTCTGTTGTTTTGTTACCCTATTGAATAGTTTACGCCAAATTGCGTGTTGTGTCAAGAGATACGAGGTCAGAATTATTCTCGCTGTAAGCTGTTTTCCTTGAAATTAAGGCGGCACTTTAAGTTCGGTATAACATATTAATTATAATTTATAGTAGCGGCGGTAAGCTCACCGCCGTTCAGACCCACCTCTATCACATCGCCCGCGGAAAGATCGCCCGACAGGATCAGCTTTGCGGCTAATGTCTCGACATTCTTTTGGACAAAGCGCTTCAGCGGCCGGGCTCCGTACAAGGGATCATAAGCATTCCCCACGATAAACTGTTCGGCCTCCGGGGTTATTGCTATCGACAGTTCCCGATCGGCCAGCCGTTTATTGATGTCGGCAACAATCAGATGGATGATGGCGGCGATATTGTCTTTGGTCAGCGGGCTGAAGAGGATGGTCTCGTCAAGGCGGTTGAGGAATTCCGGACGGAAATAGCCGCGTAGGTCAGCCTGAACCAACCGCATGGCTTCTTCGCTGACACTGCCGTCAGAACCGATCCCTTCCAGCAGATAAGCAGCACCGATATTGGAGGTCATGATCAGGACGGTGTTTTTGAAATCAACCGTCCGCCCTTGTGAATCGGTAATGCGGCCGTCATCCAGCACCTGCAGCAAGACATTGAACACTTCCGGATGCGCTTTTTCAATCTCATCTAATAAGATTACGGCATAAGGATGTTGTCTGACCGCTTCGGTCAATTGCCCGCCTTCTTCATATCCGACATAGCCGGGCGGAGCACCGATCAGCCGGGAGACCGAGAATTTTTCCATATATTCGCTCATGTCCAAGCGGACGATATTGGTTTCGTCATCAAACAAGGCTTCTGCCAGTGCCTTCGCCAGCTCGGTTTTGCCCACGCCGGTCGGACCTAGGAAAAGGAAGGAGCCGATGGGTCTTTTCGGGTCCTTGATGCCGGCCTTAGAACGGAGGATGGCTTCGGTTACCTTAGTAACGGCCTCCTCCTGGCCGATTACCCTTTTGTGCAGCTCGTCTTCCAGATGCAGGACTTTATGGCGCTCGCTTTCGGTCAGCCGGGCGACCGGTATCCCGGTCCAGCGGGAAATGATCTTGGCTATTTCTTCCTCGGAGACATTTTCGCGGACCAAGGCAAGATCCTGATGCTTAAGCCTCTCTTCTTCAATCGCCAGCTTTTTCTTGCTGGCCGGCAACTGGCCGTAGCTTAATTCGGCAGCGCGTTCCAGATTGCCTTCGCGTTCGGCGACCTGGATGGCATTGTGGAGTTTTTCAATTTCTTCCCGCAGAGCGGACAGCCGTTCTACTGAAGCTTTTTCATTATCCCACTGAGCCTTTCGGTTGTTATATTCTGCTTTCAACTCAGCCAGCTCCTTCTGCAATGAGGCCAGCCTGTCTTGACTAAGTCGGTCATTTTCTCTTTTCAGGGCTGTCTCCTCGATTTCCATCTGCATCATCCGGCGGCGCAGCTCATCCAGCTCAGCCGGCATGGAATCCAGCTCGGTCTTGATCAGGGCACAGGCTTCGTCCACCAAGTCAATGGCTTTATCCGGCAGGAAACGGTCAGAGATATAACGGGCAGACAGGGTCGCGGCACTGACCAGGGCATTGTCCATGATCTTCACGCCGTGGTAGACCTCATAACGCTCCTTAAGGCCGCGGAGTATGGAAACGGTATCTTCGACGGTGGGCTCCGATACCATGACGGGCTGGAACCTTCTTTCGAGGGCGGCATCCTTCTCAATATAGCGGCGGTACTCATCCAAGGTAGTGGCTCCGATACAGTGAAGCTCCCCGCGCGCCAGCATCGGCTTCAGCATATTGCCGGCATCAAGGGCGCCGTCGGTCTTACCGGCTCCGACGATGGTATGGAGCTCGTCAATAAAGAGGATGATCTGGCCGTCGCTCTGCCGGACGTCCTCCAGTACGGCTTTCAGTCTCTCTTCAAATTCCCCGCGGTACTTGGCACCCGCGACCAAGGCGCCCATATCAAGGGCAAAAACCTTCTTGTCTTTCAGACCTTGGGGGACATCGCCTTGGACGATCCGCTGAGCCAAGCCTTCCACGACGGCAGTTTTACCCACGCCGGGCTCGCCGATCAGGACGGGATTGTTCTTGCTTTTGCGGGAAAGGATACGGATGATGTTACGGATCTCCTGATCCCGGCCGATGACTGGATCCAGTTTCTGGTTCCGGGCGCGCTCCACCAGCTCCTGGCCGTATTTTTCCAGGGTATCGTAGGTTGCTTCGGGGTTGTCGCCGGTTACCCGCTGGTTTCCCCTGACGGCCTGGAGAGCCTGCAGAAAGCGCTCCCGGGTAATCGTGTACTCTTTCCATATCTCTTTCAGAGCCTTATTGGGGTGCGCCAGCATCGCAAGGAAGAGATGCTCGACGGAAACATATTCGTCCCCTAGACCCCTTGCTTCTTCTTCGGCGGAAATCAGCACCTTATTCAGATCCTTGCCGATATGCAGCTGGCCGCCCTGTACTTTGACCCGCTCGGTCAGCGCAGCCTCGGCACGGTTTACAAAATGCTCTCTATGGATATCCATTTTCTCAACAAGTTTAAGAATAAGACTGTCTTCAATCGTGAGGAGGCTGTAAAGCAAGTGCTCCTGCTCTATTTCCTGGTTCCCGTATTCATAGGCAAGGCTTTCACAGCGGTTGACCGCTTCGATTGACTTTTGCGTAAATCTGGAAATGTTCATGGCTCCTCCTTCTGATACTTTCTGGTGACGCTTGCCGGGATGTTCCGGTCCCTTCTCACATCTGTTACGATACTTCCTTCAGACCCGAGGCGGCAATAATACCGGTCTGTGCCAGCACTTCCGCCACCTCCTTGACCGGGATAATGGTCAGGTTCGTTTTTACCTCATCCGCTACTTCCCGGAGATCATCTATATTTTCTTCCGGAATAAATACCTGCTTTACTCCGGCCCGCTGCGCTGCCATCAGTTTTTCCGGAAGCCCGCCGATCGCCGATATTACACCCCGTAGCGAGACTTCACCGGTCATGGCATATTCGGGACTGACAGCCTGATCCATGACCAAAGAGGCGATGGCGGTTGTCAGGGTGATGCCTGCCGATGGACCGTCCTTGGGTACGGCACCGGCCGGGACATGGATATGAAGGTCGTTCTTCTGGAAAACTTCGGCTTTCTGCGGAAACAGTGCTTTGACTAGGCTGACGGCAATCTGTACCGATTCTTTCATCACGTCACCGAGCTGGCCGGTGATAATGATTTTGCCGTCGCCTTTGGTGAACACGGTTTCTGTGAATAGGATGTCGCCGCCGTTCTGTGTCCAGGCAAGGCCGGTGACAATACCCGGTTTCTTTTCTTTAAGGATCTGCTCGTGGTTTACTGGCCGAGTATCTAGATATTCGCGTAGCTGGTCTTTGCGTATCTCGAGCAGCTTGGTCTTATTTCTGACCAGCTCTACTGCCGCGATGCGGCAGAGGGTATCTATGCGTTTCTTCAGTGTCCTGACGCCGGCCTCCATGGTATAGTCCCAGATGATGGCGGCCAAGATATCGTCCGGAATCTGTAAGTCGCCTTCCCTTATCCCCATGGAAGACATTGACTTGGGGATCAGGTAGTTCTTGGCAATCTGCATCTTATCGGTCTTGGTGTAGCCGGAGAACTGGATGACTTCCATCCGGTTAAGCAGCGGCTCCGGGATGGTGTCCACGCTGTTGGCCGTACAGACGAACAGTACGTCGGAGAGGTCATAGGGTACATTCATATAGTGGTCGGTAAAGGTATTGTTCTGTTCCGGGTCCAGTACTTCCAGAAGGGCGCTGGCCGGGTCGCCGTGGTAAGAGGACGAGAGTTTATCTACTTCATCCAGCACCATGACCGGGTTGGACACGCCGCTCTTCTGGATGCCGTCCATGATCCGGCCCGGCATGGCGCCGATATAGGTCCGACGATGGCCGCGGATATCGGCTTCATCACGGACGCCGCCGAGGCTGATGCGGACATATTCGCGGTTTAAAGCCCGGGCTATGCTTTTGCCGATACTGGTCTTGCCGGTTCCTGGGGCTCCTACGAACAGCAGGATGGAGCCGGACTGCTTCTTTCGGAGGTTCATAACGGCAATCTGTTGGATGATTCTCTTTTTGACTTTCATAAGACCGAAATGGTCTTCTTCGAGGATCGCCTCTGCTTTGTCCAGGTTGATTGCCGAAGCCTTCTCTTTCTTCCAAGAAAGGCCGGTCAGGAAATCAAGGTAATTGTAGAGCATACCTGATTCGGTGCTGTTCTGGCCCTCCTGTTTCAGGCGGTTTAAGATTTTATCGGCCTCTTTGCGGGCGGTCTCGTTCATGCCGGATTCTTCGATCTTTATTTCCAGCTTGCGGATGTCGGAGACGTTTTCCGGATTCAGCTCATCCAATTCTTTTTGCAGATACTGCATCTGCTTCTGAATGGCGACTTTACGGTAAAGTTTCTTGTTATCTTTTTCCTGGACGTCCTCCGCTTCACTGGTCAGTTTCATCATTTCCATGAATTCATATACGCTGTTTTCCAGCATGGCGGTCCGTTTCACTGCACTGTCTTCGGCCAATATCGCGTATTTTTCCGGGCCGGGCAGCTGCATCCAGATGGAAACGGCTGATACGAGTTCGGAGATTGATTTAAAGCGCATGATAAAGGAGCGAGCCATCAATCCCCACTGATACTCGGCAACCATATCCATCAGTTCTTTTTTTATTTTGTTGAGGCGTTCCTCCTCATCCTTTGGGTCGATGTGGTCGGTGTCATTTCTTCGCGACAGATTCAGTTCGACATTGTGGCGGCCAGATACGATGACGGAGTCAAGGTTGACGCGGTCGGACGTTTCGATGACCAGATAGCCTTCGTCGTTTACTTCGATGATTTTGCCGGAAACCCCGATCGGGTAGAAGCTGTCCTCGGTCAAGTCCTGCCAAGACTGGCTCTTCTTGAGGATGAGGAATACTATCTTTTCATCCGGCTTCGGCTCGCTGCCGGTAAGCTGGCGGAAATTATCGCTTTGGAAAAATATCCTGGCGTGGGGCATTACGATTATATTGTGAATTGGTATAACGGTCATGGTGTTACCTCCTTGTTGGGTGTGGCTGGTTGGTTTTGGTAAAGGGACGGTTATGCATGGTGCACTGCCCTATAATATGAATATAGCGCTTGTTGTCAGCAGAGTCAACGGGTGAGTGCTAATATTTTTATTAAAATTTTGTGAAACTGTTGTAAACAAACTTTGCGCCTTGGCGCAAAGTTGACAATTTCACGTTGTGCATATTTACTAAAAATGTAATTTTAGGGGGTTTTACACCATTTTTACACCATTTTAAATTTTTTTCGGGGGTAAATGGTATGGATTATGGGTTTTTTGTGTAACATAACGACTTGTTGATGGTTGAGTGGGCCACGGGGTTGCTGGGTGGTGGAGGGTATGTGATTTGTTAGGGACATTCCAGTCAAGAGAAATTCTGCTGTTTTCCGTAAGCTTTAAGGCATTGATAATCCTCTATAATATAAAAATCAAACAAATTTTTAAGATTACTCGACGCCCTAAATATATAACTAGACAGCAAAAAACGCCCTGTAGGACAAGACGTTTTCAGGAACTCCTTCTACACATGGCAGATGAGCTAGTTAAATTATGGTTATTTATATTGACTATTAATAAGATCAGTCAGCTCTGGCAACACGCTTAAATCCATACTTTTTCGTAGCTTCTTCACCGATCCGGTTTACACGCTCGGCGCGTTGTTGTGGGTTCATATCTTTAGTTTCTTCATAAATATGCAAACGAATCCGATTGATTTCCTGCTCGATTGAGTTAGCTGTTTTCATCATCGACCACCTCCATTGGGTTATAAATTTCAATAGCGCGCTTCCCCGTTGTAGATCACGGTATAGACCATCCATTTCTCGGTGATTACTGTAGTCTCCCCGGTCACGGCATCTGTTTCTGTCCGTTTCCGCATTTCCTCCGTCCTCCGGCAGGAATACAGGTGGGTTTTTTCGCTTCTCAGCACCGCTTCCATATCCGGAAGCGCGATGGTCTGGAAATCCTTGTCCCTTGCCGCGCGGTAAAATTATCAACATCAACCTTTCCCGGATACCCTTTCACCCTGACATACCGAAATCCATGAAATGTAAATTGCGGCTCATATTCTTCTATATCATCACCTTAATATATACATCCTTTTGATGCTTATTTCCGCCTACGATATTCATCCCCTAACCGTTTTCCATTAATAACAAGCTGATAAACACCATGAGCAGTTGCGTAAACTCTGGCACGCTTTATACCTTTTCCCAGCCGGAATACTTTATGTAATAAAGTACAAGGAATCATTGGCGGTATCTTTTTAGGGGGGAACAATGATGCTCTAAGCAGGCTTAATTCCTTTTCCGTCGGTATACCCGGCAAATTTGGCGTAATCCATTTGGCTTTCCAATCACCTGTCTCTAAGAAAGCTGTTTCAAAACAGTTCCATTCTGATTGTGCCTCTCTTCCATGATTATCCTTAATTTCTACCTTCCATAAATATTCAGTGCGGCTATTCAGCCCTTGTCCCTAGTAGGCCACAGCAATGCCTGCGTCGCTGTCCACCCAGCCGCTATCCCATACTGTCACTTCTTCTGTTTCTTTTTTGATCACCAGAATCCGATATCCAATCTGCATGACATTCCGCTCTTCCGACTGCATTTGCCAACTGAAATCAGGTCTTGGATTATCGATTCCCAATGGGCTTTTTTGTGAATCACATTTACATTTTACTATTTTAAGCATTGCATTCTCCATTTCTTGCTTTTCATACATGTTATGATCCGATAGCTATGAACACATAATCATCCTTGCGTTTGCCTAACTATGGAACACGATCCCTTCCAACGCGAGTCCCCTTGTATCGGTAAACTCCAGTTCTATTTCATGGGTACCAGCTGGTCCTTTTATTTCTGAAGCAATCATATCTCCATCCTGAATGAAAACCGTGCCGATATCATATCCATCACAAAGTAACCTGATTTTTCCGTTTCCGCTTGCCTTGATCTGTACTTGCCGTGGCTCTTCCTTCCAATCCACATAACGGAAACATACTTTGTCCCCATGCTGAATATTAACCAGCCGGCTATGATCAACATAAACACCACCAGATAATTGACAAGCCCGGTAACCCTCCAGCAACTCATCAAGTTCAAAAGGTCTGCCGGCACCTTGGGATGTCATTTTTACTTCGTTAATAGTTCCATCATCATTAAAGTAAATTGGTTCTACACAAAACCGCCTCATATAGCGGGATTTGCCGGTTGAACGGTGGTAGAAGATATACCATTGTCCATTAACTTCTTCAATAGATCCATGAATGTTCCATGATGCAGGATCACAGGCAGCGTTATCAATAATAATCCCCCGATACTCATATGGACCAAGCGGGTGCCTGCTTGTGGCATAAGCCATAGCCGTCGGTTTGTCACGCCAGATACAAGGATATACAAAATAATAAATCCCGTTACGTTTGCGTATGGAACTTCCTTCATGAAATCCATGGGTTTCCTCTGTAACAATATTCCTGACAATAGAGTGCTCCTCTAACTCGGTCATGTTATTCTTCAGCCTCGCGCCACTTGCCCGAAACTGTCCCCAAAAATAATAGGCCTGCCCGTCGTCATCAATAAATACTGCCGGATCAATTCCTCCGCAACGCAAATGATATACCTCTTCAAAAGGCCCTTCGGGATTTTCAGATACAGCGACTCCTTCACTAAAGTCACTTAGACAGAAATATAGATAATATTTACCATTCCGATGAATCGCATCCGGGGCATATAAATTATTCGGCTCCTTTACTGATTTGCCAATATCAATATTTTTACCCATCTTTTTTAATATCATCTTTAGTAATTTACTCGGCATTTTCCCAATAATCGGGATCTCTTTGATTACCTCTAAAAGACCGGGCGTTGGATCAAGAAAATTCCAGTCCACAATTGGATACCTTGGTGCTTCCGGATTACCTGCCCAAGGCACTAAAGACGAATCAAACGAAATGTCATGATCCATCCAGTCAATCATATTAGCTGATGAAATCACCCGATATTTCTTGCTGCAGTAAGACTCTGCTGATTGATCCCAGCTTCCGTATATGTAGACACGGCCGTCAGGCATTACATGCCCCTCCGGATCAGCAATATGATATTCCGGGGGCAGCACCGGGTTTCGACAATCCTTAAATTCCTTCATTTGCTTCCTCCATTAGGCAGGCAGCCGCTCACTTAAAGCTTTCGCACATTTCCTTCTGTGATTCCCGAACCGTTAAACGCATCTACACGAACATAATACGTCTCGCCTTTCACTAATGCACCAATACGCTGTTTACACTTTCCGAATACCATGTAACTGTGATAAAGTTTTTCTGGTGAATGTCCCCATAGGATATTATACCCTGTTACCGGAATATTCGATTTATCCGTATGAACTATGACATCCATATCCAAATCTCCAACTTTTTCCAAATCAAATTCCAGCTTATCCGGCTTCTTACCTTCACAAATTCCAAACACTCGCAGTCCGGAGATACAAGGCTTTTGATTATAAGGAATCTGCTTAATTACAAGTCTTATATATCTTAATCTTATCCCTTCTTCTATCACTACCAAATCATGTGGCAGGCAGCTTTTAATCTCCGATTTATCTTCTAATATTTGATAACTCTCCCCATCCTCAGACCCTTCTAATACCCATTGTGTTACCTGCTCAGCCTCCTCAATATAACGTGGTTGAAGAGTGCCCCGAATCTCTCCCGGAACGGGAACATTTATGATATCATCTGCAAAATTGATCTGAATCGCATGCACATCACAACTTTTAGCTAAATCTATTTCAAGCCACTGACCGGCTTCTTCCGATTCTGCCCGCCACCATGTTTGTATATTTTCATCTACTATAAATTCCGGGCCTTTTCCTTCCTCTGCTGAAGATGCTATGGTTTTTTTGTTATAACTTAATAAATACCAGTCCGGATTTCTCCATGGATCCATTGCTGATTGTTCTACATGTATCGGCCAATCTCCATAACGTTGATTACAAAACAGCTCTCCATCAGTATCAAAACCTGCCGGCCAAATACCTACCCGTCGTTCAAATATATGATTCATACTGATTCGCATGGTTGATGCATGCCACAGATTATCAAATTTATCTTTCATGCTAGAGCCATGACCCGCCCCGGGAATATACCCGCCCGGTTTATAAGAGTAAGGATTGTTCTTTGCTAATTTAAACGGACCTAATGGTGAATCTGATATATAGACCCCATCCGCATACACATTATATTCTGTTCCGGGGCAAGAATATTGCAGGTAATACTTCCCCTGATATTTATCCATCCAGGCTCCTTCAATAAATGGATCTGTTCCAAAATTAGACCGAAGCATACCTTGAATCTCCTCCGGAAGCTGCTCAACACTGCTAGCATTTGGGTCGAACTGTTTTATGTATTGATTCAGAATTGCTTTTTTTCCTTCCTGCTGAGCGGCCACATCATGATCTTCCCCAATGCGCTCATATCCATTTTCTTCTGGCTTCCCCACAATAAGTACGCTTTTTTCACCAAGCGGTTTCATCGTTATAGGGTCTAACTCAACTCCCCATATTGGTGTCATATTACTACAGCCCCAGTAAAAATATACTCTGCCATCCTCATCCAAGAATAAATTTGGATCCCAGAAATCAAAAGTTCCTTCTATTCTTTCATATGGACCGTTCAAAATATCTTTGGTACGATAGTAATCGCATATTTCTCCTTTTTTTGACGCCGAAAAGTATACATACTCTCCCATGACACGCACATCCGGTGCATAGTCATATAGCGGCAGATTATCTGGTAACCGGTGGCTTTCCCACACTAATATATCGTCTGACACCCATACCCCTAATGTCATAGAAGCAAAAATATAGTACTTCCCTTTAAACAAAATCATTGATGGATCAGCAGCTTCTCTTGCTACTGCCACTTTATCTTTGTCTCTCTCTTTGTGAAATTGATAGCGGTAATTAATATTGACCGGATTACAATAATGACCCATAGATTAAACCTCACTTTCTCGATATCACTAATTATTGCTTCTGCTACTGTTCTTCCACCTGAGCGTAAAATCCTCTTGATTTTCCCTCTACAGTATAGGTTTCTGTAAAATTCACCTTTTCCTTCAAACGAATATCATTCACGGATGATCCTGCCATTAACTCCATTTCACCGGCTTCCACTTTCCATTCCATATTTTCATCCATAAAAGCAAATTGTGATTGTTCCATTGTGAAATTTAATTTTTTCTTCTGTCCTGCTTTCAGATGAACCCGGTAAAATCCTGCCAGCTCCACAACCGGGCGAACCATGCTGGCATAGCAGTCCCTTACATATATCTGTACAACCTCATCACCATCGCGCATACCACTATTTTCAATCTCCAATGTTACCCTAAGTTTTTCTTCTCTTTTCAACACTTTGCTTTCACATTGAAAATCATGGTACTCAAATGATGTATAAGACAGACCATGCCCGAAATAGTATCTTGGTTCGTGAGGACAATCCATATATCGGGTAAAAGCACTTATGGTGTTCTGGTGGTAGCTTGAACCATTCGGATGGTTATAATATATTGGAATCTGACCGGCACAATATGGTGTGGTTACCGGCATTTTACCACCGGGGTTGTAGTCTCCGAATATCACCTCACATATAGCCCTGCTCCCCCATTCACCGGGATTCCATGCCTCCAGAATGGCATCTGCATATTGATCCGCCCCGTCACTTGATATCGGCCTCCCGCCAAAATGCACTAAAACCAGTGGTTTCCCCAGCTTTGCTGCTTTCTCAATAAATGTTTCCTGACAATATGGCAGGTTGATATCCACTGCGTCGATTCCTTCACCGATGGATGCTGTTGAACCGGTTCCATATTTTCCGCCTACTGTCATCAGGATAATATCCGCTTCTTTAGCTGTCGTAAGAGCTTCCTCGTGATTACTGCAATCATTTCCGGCAAAGGGATAGCCATAGGCATAAGAGAACTCTGCATCCGGCACATGTACCCTGAGCTGCTCCAACAGGTTATGAATGCCCGGAACCTTCAATTTTGCATAATTTTCGGCTTCCGGATGCTCTTTTTCTACTACTGTTCCCAAGTATTTTTCCCTTTTTTGCTGCATGTATGTCTTCATATCCATCTCAAATCCGGCCATTGTATTTACTGCACCCAGATGACTTTCGGTCATAGACATATACGTATATCCGCCAAACATCGCCCGTAAAGCATTTCCATGATACCCAATAACGGCTATTTTTTGTTTCTTTTTTGTTAATGGCAGAATCCCGCCATTTTTCACCAGAACCAATGACTCACGGGCGGACTTCAAACTGGCATTCCTGATTTCCTGATCCGCCAAGGTTTGCTTTATCAGTTCACCCTCTGCCGCATAAGGCGATTCAAATAATCCTATTTTAAACTTCATTAATAACACTCGGCGCACTGACTGATTTAGGCACCTCATAAATTCGGGATCATCCTTCCATTGGTTTAAAGCTTCAAGAGTATAACATTTTGGAGAAGGGAGTTCTTGATCCATACCGGCTTTAATTGCCCGCAGCCCAGCCTCTGCATAAGAATTACCGACATACTGACGTTCATGCATCTCCTGAATAGAGCTATAATCAGATACAACAATACCTTCAAATCCCATTTCTTCCCGCAGCAATGTCGTTAATATTTTTTTAGAACCGGAAACCGGCTCAGCGTTTATTGAACTGTAGCAGGGCATAATTCCCTGCATACCGGCTTCTGAAATCGCTGCCTGAAAAGGCTTTGCGTAGACTTCTCTCAGGAGCCGCTCTGGTATATCACAGGCTGCTGCATGAATTCCGCCCTGCGAATCATGATAACCCACAAAATGCTTTGCTGTGGCAATTACGCCGCCTCTTTGCAGCCCTTCTGCATAAGCACTTCCTAAAGCCGCCGCCAGACACGGATCTTCACCATATGTTTCGCCCTGCCTGCCAAATCTTGGGTCTCTGGATATATCTAAAACCGGCGCAAAAGCCTGAGTCGTTCCAAATGCTCTCGCCTGCTTGCCAATGAGTTCCCCGGCTTCCTTCTGATGTGACGGATCAAATGACGATGCTTGCCCGATTCCAGATGGAAAACTCATTGCACCTAGCAGCATAACCCCACATAGTGTCTCTACATGAAAGAGGGCCGGTATCCTATGAGGAGACAGCGTCATAATTTTATCCTGTATCTCTTTTTGATAAGAGATCCATTCATCAATACTCTCTTTCTCCACCCCTGCAAAACTGGAAACCTGGCCAACCCCATAGGGATAATCGATTTCCAAATCATCTTTCGACCAAAAGGCTGGATTATATCCGGTAAGTTGCGCCGCCTTTTCTTCAAAACTCATTCTGTCCAGTAAATCTTCAGCTCTTTCCTCTGCCGATACACTTTTATCCTTATATCGTTCCATGAATCAAATATTCTCCTTTTCTCTGACCAAAGCACGTGCCACTTCATTTTCTTCCCGGATTTTCGGCATCATCGCATCCAGCTTATAAAAACGGAACAGGGCAATCAGTACAATATACAAAACAGCCGGAACTAATGTATATAAGAAACGTATCATCGTTAAAGCCCCTCCTGGCATAGTTGCAATATCACCGGTATAGCCGGCAACTCCCAAAAGCACTCCTAGCAGTCCCACTCCTAATGCTCCACCGACCTTATCCGCAAATCCCTTAACACTGCTTAGGGTTCCTTCCAGCCTCGGCATTTTCTTCCACTCATTATATTCGCAGCAATCCAGTATCAAAATTACCGCTAACATATTAATTGGCATCGCTCCTGCCCCTACCAGTATGGATCCTACACTTAAAAATGCTATGTTGCTGACAGCAAAGAAGTTAATTAAGTATCCGGTGGCCGATACCGCCAGTCCAACGGTCATTAAGGTGCGCAACGAAATCTTCTTGAGAAGTCTGGGAAAAACGATTACAAGCGGCATGGCAATCATCTGCATGAAAGCAACGATTCCCATCTGACCAACATCTCCCACAATATACGTAAAGTAATAGACATTTACTCCCATATTGGTAACCAGATTGTATATCAGCATCACAATCAAAATAAGTAAAAAATATGGATTTTTACGTAAAGCCATCCATACGTCCCTCAATCGAAGCTTTTCACCTGCTGAAACAAAAACATCATTGGTTTCCTTAATGGTAAAGAAACGCAGCAGTCCGATCAAGGTCAACGGTATGGCAAACACCGCAATAATAAATTGCCAGCCGGCTGCATCCTTTGCATAATTTTCTACTAACTGCGGGAATGTTACATTCACAACAATCGCTGCAATCATAACAATAATAGCTCCATAACTTGACAGGGCAACATATTGTTCCTGGTGCTTAAAAGCTCTTAACATATAAACATTGTTGCCGGCATTTAAAAATGTTGTGAAAATCGCATTCACTAACACATAATTAGCAAGTACCCAAGCACACTTGGCATAAAGCGAAAACTCTTCCGGACAGCTAAACATTATAAATGTACACAACCAGACCCCTAGGATGCACCATTCATAAGGACGGCCACGTCCCCATTTCGTGTTGGTTTTATCAACAATATAGCCTGCCAGAACATCTGTTACCGCATCAAACATTTTACTAAACATTAATAAAGTCCCGATAATCCCCGCCGGTATACCCAATGTATCGGTACAATAAATACTGACAAAGCCCAGCATCATGAGATTGCAGGATAAAGATACTGCCCTGCTTTGCCATAGTAAGGTTTTCCCTGCCCCGACTTTTATCTTCTGCGACTTTTCCAACCCTTGTTTCTGTTTCTTTCCTTTCATTATCCCTGCTCCTCCTTTATTTAATTAAGACATTCCCTTATCTATGCTTACTCTACTATTATCCTTGCGCGGCATATATTTCCTACCTCTGTAAATTTATCTTTCAAATGCTCTTTCCGGTTTGACTTTACCCGTACCACTGTCAAATACGTGCCGGGCTCGGTATAAATATGACTCTGTTTCATAACACTATGACTAATTCCCATAATTTCTTCCACAGTTATGTTATTGCTTTTGACCGGATAGTCCTGTTCACCCTGAAAACTCCACTCTACCCTTGTGCATTGGCCTGCATTTTCAGGAACCGCGATAAATGCCTCAAATTCAACTGTTTCACCGACTTTTACTTTTGCACACCTCTTACCATTGGCCTGCAAAGAAATGACCGGCTGGATGCCTTTACGTTCTTTGGCATTATCAGCCAAAATGACCTGACTGTCTTCTATTTTGTAATTTGTATTTGCCGGCGGTTGAATGTCTTTTTCGACCCAGTTACTCAGGTCCAGCAGTCCCTGATATAAAGCGCCTAAATATCCGGTTACCCTTAATTCATCATCCATCACTACATAATCACCATGAGGGCAGTTTTCATTAAACCATAAACGGAAATATTGATCCGCTTCTTCACCTTTAAACGCTTCAACTCTTCGCCGATACCAGTCACCCTGCCAGGGAAAAGCAGCGTCAATCAGGCTGCACATAACAATTACCTTTCCCTGTATCTGTCCGTCCTGTATGGAACCGCAGCCGCCATAAGCAAAATTATAGCTGATTACCTGGGGACGCTGGGGATAGATTGGTTCCCCACTTTCATCAAGAAATTGATTAAAGCAAATAAAACTATTGTCTTCCGTCACCTGATGCCGGTGATAGGTCTGAGCCGCTAAATAGTCTGAGTTATCTAACGTCACCTCGTCTCCCGGTTTAATCTTCCGTATGATCATGCCCGGATTTTCTTCCGCAAAACTCCTGCCGATGATGATTCTATTTCCCTCAACTGCTTCAAGACACAGCCTAGCATCTTTGGCTTCACCACTGTTAACAATGATATCTGTGCCGCATAAGTATCGATCATTACCTGTCGGTACCTGCTCCAGCTCAAGATAAGCCTGGTTACGATCCGTCAATATCTTATGCCATGAATCATCCGCACCGTTTCTACTCTCATTTTCTGCTGTATTTATGGTACCGGCTGGGATACCCACGCTTACCACTTTCGCTTTCAGCAGAATCCGGTCTCTTACCGCACTACTTTTTTCTGCTGTTCCCAAATATCCTGGCTTTGTCCAGTAATCAGTAAAATATTCAGGATCCATCATTCTAATAACCGGTGCCAGAATTACCAGGGCACCATCATTGTTATCACCGAACGAATAACAAATCTCCGGCGATATTCCCATTTGAATCATTTCTCTTAATGCTTCTGCTTCTTCCTCGTTAAGTCCTTCGTATATGTCACTGCTTCTCCCGGAATCCAGAGCTGTGACAATCTTCGGGTAAGCATTTCTTAATACTCTTCTTGCATGGGAATATATCGTCATACTATTGGGAAGCGCCGCTGTTGAACCGATTACATAAGGAAGGGCACCATCCCAGGCCGTTGCATTTTCAATACAGCTCATTGTTTTATAACCGCCGCCGCTCCCGCCGTAGATATAGCCATAGGGACGATGCTCTCCGTATATCTGTTTCGCTATTTCACGTGAATACTCGGCAACCGCTGCCGAAGAACGATAAAACATCGTCGGATCGTTATGCTGGCTTGCCGTTGTTCCAACTCCCATATTCGACTCGACGAAATATGCTCCGTGTGTTAATGCAAATACAATCTGATCCCCCACACTTTCCCGCATCTGGGAAATGATTTCTTCATCCGGCCCAGGAGCCGGTGACATGTAGTGATAAAATCTTTCCTGATAAAACTCTTTTTTCGGAAAGCTATATGAGAACTTAACGTTTGTTCCCCTAAACCCTCCATGTATGTAGCGAAAAACTACCTCCTTGCCTTCTAGATCCTTTCTGATGCGCTGCTCATCCACATCAACATATGGTTCTGCAAATATTGGGTCACTCTTGGGCTCATAGATTTCTTTTGAACAAATACTCATTCTTTTCCTCCGTTTTCCCATGTGCAATTCTTATATTTTTTATATCTTTTTCTAATATGTATTATTAATTTAGCACAATAACGTTTTTATGGATATCAATTTAATGATAAATATTGTGTTTTTATGATATGATATAAATAATGTTTTCCTTAAATATTTACTTTGTGATTTTTATGATACATTAATAATTGGAAAGGACATTTGAATATGCAAAGCAGAACTCTTATAGAAAAATTTCATCTGACAAATGGAATACCCTTGTCACTCTATGAAGGTGAAAATCTTTTACACAGATTTGATACCGAAGGTTTCACGCCCAATCCTGCTTTTCAGATAATGAAACCATTTATTACACCAGTGCCAAAAGCATGCTATCTAACTTCTCCCGATTATCTTTCATGTGGAATTCTCCCTTTATCATCTTCCAACAATCAATGGCTTCTGATCGGCCCGGTTCCGATCGGAGAATATACCATTTCACAAGTCAAAAATATTTTGACCCGACTGGGGAAATCCCATAAACAGGTTTATCATCTGCAGAATTGGCTGCAAATGCTTCCAACATTACATGCATATCGTTTCAAAAGTAATATACTTTTTTTGGATTACCTGTTAAATGATCCGCCTCTAGAAAACATAACGGAAGTCCGCTATCCGTCTGTTGATAAAAGCGCTGTCTCCTTAATCAAAATAAAAGAGCCGCTTCTGGGCGAACCCGAACGATTAGATGTTTCACTTAACGAAACTTCAGGAAAAGTTTTTACGGAGAAGCTACGAGACTCTATTAAGTATGGAATGGTTGAAGAATTAAAAGAATTATTAGCCGGTTTGGGATCAACAAATATGGGAATGGCACACTTTTCCACAGATGCGGTACGTGCCTTTAAATCAACGTTTATATATAGTACCACTCTTGCTGCTCTCCTGGCAGAAGAGGGGGGCGTCAGCAATGACCTGACCGCTGTCTTAATTGAGAAATACCTAACTATTATTCAAACGCTTACTAGTTATGACGAAATTGCAAAACTTTGGGAAACCATGCTTTTAGATTTTACCAATCGTACTTATCAATGCCGCATCATTGACTCTGATTCTATTCTGGTGGCAAAGGTATGCAAATATGTACAGGCTCATTTGAATGAAAAAATAGGGCTGCCTGATCTTGCTGCATTCTTAGCACTTAGTCCTGAACATTTATCTCGTGAGTTTAGAAGAAACTCCGGGCATACTATTACCGCTTATATTCAGATGTGCAAAATTGAGGAATCAAAAAGACTTTTGAAAACGTCCAAATATTCAATTGCTCAAATTGCACAGCAGCTTAATTTTTCCTCGCAGCATTATTTTCAGACCATATTCAAAAAGCACGTAAAAATGACCCCCCTTGAATATCGGAATACGAAATGAGATATCTCTCTGGAAGCATTATCTTATGATCGACAGCAAATTCTAGTGAAAAGGATTTTCTGTCTTATATAACACTCCTCTTGGCCGATTATATCCTATTTCATCGACAGGAACTCCGATATACTTGAACACTTCATAAAGCGCCTTGCCAAAATGTCCGAACGCTACTGCCCCATGATGGGGATAATTGCCTTCAATCAGGACATGGCGGTAAAACCGGCCCATCTCCGGAATGGCGAAAATTCCGATGCCGCCGAACGATCTGGTGGCCACCGGCAGTACTTCTCCTTGGGCAATATAGGCCCGCAGGATATTATCGGCGGTGGACTGCAGGCGGAAAAAGGTGATGTCGCCGGGGAGGATATCGCCCTCCAGGGTTCCCTGGGTCACCTCTTCCGGCAGGTTCCGGGCCATGATCATCTGGTATTTCATGCTGCAGGCCGAGAGTTTCCGGGAACTGGTATTGCCGCAGTGAAAGCCCATAAAGGTATCCTGATGGGCATAAGCATAATGATCCTTGATGGCTTCTACATACATATCTGCCGGTACCGTATTGTTGATATCCAGCAGGGTGACTACGTCCTCGCTGACTGCTGCCCCGATAAACTCACTCAGGCAGCCGTAGATATCCACTTCACAGGATACCGGTATCCCCATGCCGGTAAGACGGCTGTTGACATAGCAGGGCACGAAGCCGAACTGGGTCTGAAAGGCCGGCCAGCACTTCCCGGCGATCGCCACATATTGGCGATATCCCTTATGTGTCTCAATCCAGTCCAGCAAAGTCAGCTCATATTGGGCCAGCTTCGGCAGCACCTCCGGCTTCAGGTTGCCGGTTCCCAGCTCTGCCTCCATTTCCTTTATTTTATCGGCGATCCTGGGGTCATTGTCATGCTGCTGATAAGCCTCGAACAAATCAAGCTCAGAGTTTTCCTCAATCTCCACGCCAAGATTATAAAGCTGCTTGATGGGGGCATTGCAGGCCAGGAAATTCAGCGGACGGGGGCCGAAGCTGATGATTTTTAAGTCCTTCAGGCCCACGATGGCACGGGCAATCGGTATGAATTCATGAATCATATCGGCACATTCCGCCGCCGTTCCTACGGGATATTCCGGAATATAGGCCCTGACATTACGGAGCTTTAGGTTATAGCTGGCATTCAGCATCCCGCAGTAGGCATCGCCGCGTCCGCCGATCAGGTCATCCTGAGATTCCTCGGCGGCGGCCACGAACATGGCCGGACCGTCAAAATGCTTCGCCAGTAAAGTCTCCGAGATCTCCGGCCCGAAGTTGCCCAGATAAACGCAAAGGGCATTACAGCCTGCTTTCCGGACATCTTCCAGTGCCTGTACCATATGGATCTCGCTTTCTACGATACAGACCGGACATTCATAGATATTTTCTTTCCCATACTTTTCTTCATAAGCCTTTATCAATGCTTTTCTTCGGTTGACCGATAAAGACTCCGGAAAACAGTCACGGCTCACCGCCACGATTCCGATTTTTATTTCTGGTAAGTTATTCATATATATTACCCCTTAGTTTTCTTTTTATCTTACATACTATTTTTCCTTCAATTTATCGAATAATAACCTACAGAGCGGATAAATTTCTTTGAACTTTCGGTACCGCTCTTCATATTTGGCCGTCAATTCGGACTCCGGTTCAATTGTGTCCACCACTTTGACAATTTTCTCGGCTGCTTCTGACACATCGTCATATTCTCCGCAGGCCACCGCCGCCAGCATGGCACCGCCAAGGGCCGGACCCTCTTCATTGGCGATCACTTCCACTTTCAGGTTCAGGATATTGGCGATTATTTTTTTCCACAAGGCGCTTTTGGCACCGCCGCCGCAGATTCTGGTACTTTCAATTACGATTCCGAGTGACCGGGCCACTTCAAGGGAGTCCCTTAAAGCAAAGGCAACACCTTCCAGGACGGCCAAGTGCATCTCCGGCCTTTTTGTGTCCAGCGACATTCCGATAAAAACTCCCCTGGCATCGGGATTATTATGAGGGGAGCGTTCGCCCATCAGATAAGGCAGAAAATAAACGTGATTCTCACCCAGACCGGTAATGGCTTTTTCTTCCCTCTCGTATTCTTTGGTGCCCAGTATGTCTTCCATCCACCATTTGTTGCAGGAAGCCGCACTTAACATACAACCCATCAGATGATAGTTCCCGTCCGCATGGGCAAAAGCATGAAGGGCATTGTTCTCATCCACTCCGAACTGGCGGGAAGAAATAAAAACGGTGCCGCTGGTGCCCAGGGAAATATTGCATCGCCCTTCTCCTACCGTTCCGGTTCCGACCGCTGCGGCGGCATTGTCTCCGGCGCCGGCGGCCACCCTGACCGAAGCCGGGATGTCCAGCTTGGCCGCAAGCGCCGGGATGACGGTTCCCACCGTTTCATCACTTTCATAAAGCCGGGGCAGCATCGCTTCCGTTATCCCGCAGATATCGCACATTTCCTTCGACCAGCGGCGGTTCTTGACATCCATCAGCAGCATGCCGGATGCATCCGACACATCGCTACAATGGATGCCGGTCAGCCGATAGGCCAGATAATCCTTGGGCAGCATGATCTTCTTGATCCGGGCGAAGTGTTCCGGCTCTTTATTCTTGACCCATAATAGCTTCGGGGCGGTAAATCCGGCAAAGGCAATATTGGCCGTATATTCGGACAAGCTCTCTTTGCCGATCACTTGGTTCAGATAATCACATTCTTCCTGGCTCCGTCCGTCATTCCATAATATCGCCGGACGGATGACCTGATCCTGTTCATCTAAGATCACCAGCCCGTGCATCTGCCCGCCGAAACTGATCCCGGCTACCTGTGACCGGTCAACTGCTGACAGCAGCTCCTCTATACCTGCTAAAGTCTGTTCATACCAGTCTTCCGGATGCTGTTCCGACCAGCCGGGATGCGGAAAAGATAGAGGATATTCTTTTGTGACAATGTTATGAATCTTGCCATTCCCACCCATTAGTAACAGTTTTACCGCACTTGTTCCCAAGTCAATGCCGATATATAGCATAATTCTATCTCCTAAAGTGCCAAATGGAAGACTGCTTTTAAATAACAAACTGTTTCATATATTGCCTGCTCAGTTTTAAGCTGTCCACAATTTTCTCCTTACTGCCTTCAAATGCTTTATCTTCCACTTCAATACAGGTATATCCATCATATCCGATATCGGTTAGAGCACTTACATATTTCCCCCAATCCACATCACCAAGACCCGGCAGTTTAGGTGCCATAAAATCAAGAGGGTAAGCCATGATGCCAACTTGATTCAGTTTGTCTTGATAAATTTTAATGTCTTTATAGTGAACGTGAAATATCTTATCTTTAAATTCATATATCGGCTTAATATAATCAATCATTTGCCAGACAAAATGTGATGGATCATAGTTGAGTCCGAGGTTACTGCTTGGCAGGATTTCAAATACCCGTTTCCAGATATCCGGTGTTGTCATAAGATTTTGACCTCCGGGCCACTGGTCGGCACCGAACAACATCGGGCAATTTTCAATCCCTATTTTTACCCCGTAATCTTCGGCCACCTTTATAATCGGGGGCCATATTTCCTTTACCAAATCCAGATTTGCCTCTACGGTTTTGGTCTGATCTCTCCCAATAAATGTCGTAATCATACCAATCCCCAACTTGGCACTTACTTTAATTAGTTTAATCAGATGATTGACCGCAACACCTCTTTTCTCTGGGTCATGATCCATCGTATTGGGGTAATACGCTAATGAAGATATCTGGATATTTCTTTCCGCACTGTATTCCAGAAGATGTTTACCGTAGGCTTCGTCTTCAAGAACCAAGTCCGCATCAATATGACTGACCCCCGCATACCTTCTCTCAGCCTTTCCCTTCGGCCAACAAGCAATCTCCACGCAATCAAAACCAATTTCATATGCGGTGTCCATCATTTCCTCATAACTGCTTTGATCAAGAATCGCACTTACAAATCCCAACTTCATAATTGTCCCTCCAATAATAATAATTAATCTTTATACAACTTATAATAACAACTTTAATGCACCATATATCCCAGCATCATTTCCCAGCGTCGCCAACGTAAATCGTGCTTTTCGAGAAGCATGAAATGCTGTCTTCTGAAAGTACTTTTGTATTACTTCTATTAAAATCTTGCCGGCCTTGGATACACCACCTCCTATTACGTAAATATCCGGGTCCACAACGCAAGAAATGTAAGATAATGCTATACCAAGCATTTCACCCAACGACTCTATTAATTCTAATGCAAGTCTATCTCCTGCTTTGGCTTCGTCAAAAATATTCTTCGCCGATAGTTCTTTATAATTCCTCAAAGATGTTTCTTTGTTGTTTGTCATCAGCATTGACTTTGCTTTTCTGACAATCCCAGTAGCGGAAGCATATTGCTCCAAACATCCCTTTTTTCCACATCCACAAATCTCCTGCTCACATTTCTGCATCTGAATATGTCCTATTTCACCACTTGCTCCAAAAGCACCCGATATGATTTTGCCATTATGAATGATGCCGCCGCCAATGCCTGTTCCTAGTGTCACCATAACCACATTTCGATATCCTTCGCCACCACCCTGCCACATTTCACCCAGTGCTGCTACGTTAGCATCATTTTCCGCTTTAACTGGGATGGATAATCTATCACTCATTATCCTCGTCACCGGAACAATATCCCAATTCAAGTTTACACACTTTATAACGGTTCCATCTTCCATAACCGGACCCGGAACTCCTACTCCTGCCCCATGTATTTCATCTATACTAATACCCTTTTCATCAAGCTTATTTTCAATGGCGACGGCTATGTCTTCCAAAATATACGAGCCATTATCCTCTAAATTAGTTTTAATTTGCCATTTTTCAATCAACGTTCCATCCAATTTAAATAAACCGATTTTACATGTGGTACCGCCGATATCTATACCAAAACCATATTTTTTTTGATTATTTTCATTAACTTGATTCATTGAACTGTTACCTCAATCCATTCATTATTAGGACAATTTGATTTGTTTTACTAAATAATAACACTTTCAAAACCTTTAAGCAATTTGACAAATTATAGATTAGGTGTAAGATTTCAAGATCAATTCTTATGAATTGCTATGTATAGAAAACCAGCAGGAACATGTTTCGTTCCTGCCGGTTAACACATCATCCTTTCACTGCCCCTGACGACACCCCGCCAACAATATATTTTTGTCCCAGCACAAACACCAGCAGCACCGGCACTAAAGTCAGGATGATATCGGCCGCAACCAGATTCCATGAATTCTCAAATGCCCCAAAAAAGTTATACACCGCTAGTGTCATTGGCCACTGCCGCGAATTGTTCAGGTAGTAAAGCGGCATCGTAAAATCGTTCCAGATCGACATAAAATTCAGCACAAACAAGGTCGAGCAAATCGGCTTCATCAACGGCGCGATAATCTTTAAGAATAACTGATATGGCTTACATCCGTCAATCACCGCCGCTTCATCAATTTCCCTGGGAATCGTTGACACGAATCCATATGTCAGGAACAGACTAAGCGGAATACTGATAGCCGTATACAGGAGAATAATCCCTATTCTTGTGTTGACCAGATGAAAGGTCTGCATCACCTTCATCAGCGCCACATTATTAATCGGCATGGCGATGCCTGAGATAATGAAATAATATAGAAATTTATTTGTTCCTTGATGATTCCTGGAGATTACGAAAGCCGCCGCCGAAACTAAGATGACAATCAATACCACACTGCTGACTGCATAGAGCAGCCCATTAAGAAATGAAGAAAGTAATTTACCCTTCTCAATAACTACGGCATAGTTTTCAAACACCCATTGCTTCGGCAAGGACAGGGTCATCCGATTGGCTTCTCCGGATGATTTAAATGAATTGAGCAACAATACAACCAGTGGAATTATTACGGCTGTGCTGATTACGATTGCGATCAGATTGCCCAGCACATGGCTGATCGTCTTTTTCATACCTACTCTGTTCATCAACTCTCCACCTCCTTGCTCTCCATCGATTTGACGATCCCATATAAAAGTATCAGGATTCCAAAATACAGAACACTGGAAAGCGTAGTTCCCATTGCCAAATCACCTCTGGAAAATTCTTTGTATACAGCGGTATTGATAACCCCGGTAGCATTACCCGGGCCGCCGTTGGTAAGTGAGTATATCATATCAAAAACCCGCAGTCCATATGTAACATTCAGCACCGTCACATTGACCAGTACCGGCTTTAACAGCGGAATCGTAATGCACCGCAGCTTCTGAAAGAATGAGGCCCCGTCAATACTGGCGGCTTCATAATACTCCGTTGAGATCGACATCAGGCCGGCGATTACCACTACCATGATATATCCCATTCCCTTCCAGGTATCTACCGTCATAACCGTAGGAAAGACCAAGTCCAGATCTGTCAGCCAGTTCCTGGTCATCCCATCAAGCCCAAGACTGCGAAGAAAATTATTGAAAAACCCGGTGGTCGGATGAAGCATGCTCTTAAAAACCAGACCGACCACCAGATAGGACATGACCTGCGGCGAGAAAATAATCATCCGGTGAAAGTTCTTAAGCTTGATAAATTTTTGTGTCAGCAACAGCGCCAGCGAAAGCCCCGCCACTGTTTTCATTAACGTCGTGACAATGGTAAAAATAACGGTATTACCGATATATTTCAGATACTCGGAATTGCCGGTAAAAATCCGTCGGTAATTTGCCAGTCCGACAAATTCAATCTCATTACTGTACAAATTCCAATCCGTGAAGGAATACGCGATTCCCAGTATTCCCGGCAGAAAGAAGAGCAAAAAATACAGCACCGCTGCCCCACAGGAAAAATACCAAGGGTATAATTTCTTTCTGTTCATATTTTCATCATCCTTTCGCCAACATCACACGAGTTACTTTTTATTCATGCTCTTTACATATGAAACCGGTTACTCGACAAAAGCCGGGTCTTTCTGAAGCTCTGCCTGATCATGGCGGCGCTTCATAATTGAGGCCAGCACATCCTCCGGAGTCATGGCGCCGGCATACATCGCCTCCAGATCTTTTCCGACATCCATCCACTGGCTGTCAATATAATTTACAGATGTCTGGACGACATTGGCTTTCGGATAGGAATCCAGAAAAGCCTGATCCTCTTCGGAATATTTGCTGTCAATCCCCGTCCAGCAGAGAGCACTAACCTGCGGATAACCGTCCCGATATTTTATCAAGTTTTCCGGGCGAGCCAGAAAGTCAAAGAATAATTTTACTTCTTCAATATATTTGCTGTCTTTTGAGATGAACAGTCCATTGGCCGCCGGATTTACCCCGATAATCTGGTTGTCGCCCCAGGGCATTACAAACGCACCCAGCTCCTCGGTCGCCTTAAACTCCGGAAAAGCCGCCTCTATTTCCCTTCTATATCCAAAATCAGACATCGTCATCGCACATTGTTCGGTTGCCATCGCTTCCTTGCCGTTTTCCCAGGTATTGCTCAGATAATCGGTACCAAAATAACCGGCTCTGGCACTCTCGTCCAACTGTTGGATTACAGTCAGCAATGCCGGGATCTCATCAAGATCGATTTCATTATTGTTCAGTTTGGCATAAATATCCGAATCCTGATCTACCCAAAGCCCGCCGGTTTCAAAAAGCGGCAGCACCTGATGCCAGCCGTTGGTGGTGGCTTCATAAATTGGTGTAATCCCGGCATCCAGAATCGTCTGGCATACATCTTGGAACTCCGCATACGTGGTCGGCGGTTCCAAGCTTAAATCGGCAAAGATCCCTTTATTGTAAAGGTAAAGGTACATCTTGGCACCGGCGAAGGTGATGCCGTAAACTTTGCCGTCAGCGCTGACGGCTGAAAGAGCAGTCTCTTCAATGCGGCTGACCCATTCCTGATCGGTTAAATCAACACAGTACTGATCCATCGGCAGACTGGATACCAGACCGATCGGAGTATCCACACAAATGATATCCGGCGCTTCCCCTGAATCCATTTTTACTTTGATCAAATCCCGCCATTGGGCATCGGGTGAAATCTGAAAATCTATCTTTATGCCAGTCTCTGCCTCAAAGTCCTTGGCCAGCTCCTGCATCACCCCTGAAGTCGGAAGGCCGCTCTGATGGGAGCCAAACGTCAGGGTGACATTTTTGGTTGTTTCCGCTTGACTGCTCTGTTCCGTACCGGCTGCATTTTCGGTATTGCTTTCAGCAGCGTTCTCAACAGCGGTATCGGTCTGAGAACTACATCCGTATATTCCTACGACTGTCAGCGTAAGGAGCATTATTAAACTGATTAGCTTGGTTATACTTTTTTTCATTTTGCATCTCCTTTTTGTCTCAATTCTTTGTTTTATATATTTTATCGATAAAATCATATTTATGCGCAAATTTATCATAGCATATCTGCTCGCTGTACAAAATAGACAAACACAAACTGTGAATTGCATTTTTTTGAACAGTAATATATAATTTGCATGGAGAGGAGGCAGATGTATTATGCGCACATCGTTGAAAAGTTACTCCCAAAAAGTGTATCTTTTTGTAATTTACGGCACTTTCATGCTGATCCTATTGGCTATATTTTTTATCTTCACTTATTCCCATTATCAAAGCAATACCCTCAAAGAGTCGGCCGGCGATCTTAAAAACATGTGTGCTTCCGTAGAAAACTCTCTTTCGGCCCAACTTGATATCCTCTCAACTATCTCCATGAACATTGTGTATTCCAATGCCTTGAAAACAAATTTTAAAGAGTTTTCCGTTTATGGTCCCGATGACTACGACAGTTCAGAACAACTCGTTGCCACACGGCAGCACGTGCGGGCCATCCATGATATTATCACCGCGATGATCGGCGCCTATCAAACGGCTGCCAAGATTAATATTTATACCATGGACGGCGCTTATGTCGAATCTGGTTACTGGCAGCGCTCCGGCACTGTCAATCTGGCAGAAATGCCTTGGTACGAAGAGGTTATGGAGCGGAAGGGCTATAAATTCATCGCCGCCCCGGCCACGCAAAAGGATCTGCCGGCAAAAAGCCAGTTTATCTCCCTTGTCCGGATGTTTCTGGATGCAGACGGTAATCCGGAAGGGATCGTAGAAGTCGTTCAGGACTGTGATATTATTTTTTCGCTGGCTGCCCAGCTGGAGCAGCAGAATCGGGACAGCCTGGTCTATATCTACAACGAAAGATACGAACTGGTCTACCCTTACCTCCCAGACCAGTATCCCAGTTACCAGTATTCTGAGCTAGACCAGCCGGTCTTGTATGACGGGAACTGTGATTTTATCCAGTCAAGCAACGGCGATTCTTTTCTTGCGACCAGACTAACCGTGCCCGAATATGAATGGACAGTATTTCTGATGAAGCCGCAGACAGCTGTCTACGCGTCACTGGGTAACTTCCGTATGTTCTTTTCCCTGATCAGTTTAGGTTCAATCCTGTTTACCATGGGCATCTGCTTTTATATCTCAGAGCGCTTGACCAAGCCGCTGCGGAAGCTCACGGAAGCAACCGGCAAAATCACTCTCGACCGAGTACTTGATGAGAAAAAAGTAAATCTGACTTCTGCCGACAGCAATATTACGGAACTGTCGCAACTGTGTGAATCGATTCGTTCCATGTATGAAAAGCTGCGTACTGCTTCGCAGGATGTCCTATTGTCCAAGTCGGAGGAAACCCGTGCCAAATTACAGGCGACGCAGTCTCTTGTCAATCCTCATTTTTTGTATAATTGCCTGACCAGCATCAGTATAATGGCTGAAGAAGGAAGCAACGACACCATTGTCAGCATGTGCCAGGCCTTGTGTGACTATTTCCGCTATATTTCATCCTCTCCGCAGATGATGGTGCCGTTAGAAGATGAAATCTTTAATACGCATCGTTATCTGGAATGTATGCAGCTGAGGTTTTCAGAAGAACTTTCCTACCAGCTGAAGATTGACGAGAATGCCAAGCATCTCGCTATTCCCAAGCTTATTATTCAACCTCTGGTAGAAAATGCTTTCAAATATGCCTTTAATATCAAGCCGCCATGGAAGCTGACCATCACTGCCGAAGGATCGAATGAACACTGGCTGTTGAAAGTAACCGATAACGGAGGTCAACTGAGTGAAGAAAAGAAAGAAGAACTGTTGGAGATATTGGAGAAACTGAATCTGAATCAGGAACTGCATTCTTTACAGATTGGCGGCATGGGACTAAAAAATGTTTATCTGCGTTTGAAACTGTTATATGGGGAACAGGCTGTCTTCCGGATTGAAACAGACTTTGGCAGAGCAACTACTTTTGTCCTAGGGGGAGCAACGATGTCGACAGGCATACTGGCAAATACTTATGAATCTAAACTCGAGGAGGGCTAAGATGAATAAATCAAGCTACACCTATATTGTTGCTGAAGATGAAAAAATGATCCGCAAAAATCTGATTAAGAAAATCGAGTCACTAAAGCTTCCGCTTATACTGGCGGGCGAAGCTGCAAATGGACTGGATGCGATCAAGCTGATCGAACAGCACTGTCCGGCACTGCTGATCACAGATATCCGAATGCCACAATGCGACGGTTTGGAACTGATCCGCTATCTCCACCAAAATCATCCTGGCACCAAATCAGTGATTCTGAGCGGCTTCTATGATTTTGCCTATGCTCAAAATGCCATCCGTTATGAGGTAAAGGATTATCTGTTAAAGCCCGTCAAACTGGAGGATCTATCCGAGACCTTGCATAAGCTGCTCATTCTCCTTAACACAGAATCCAAAGAATTGAATACCTACCGGGCGGATACCAGCCATCTTGATCAGCAATCTATCTTTACGCTGCTGGAAAAATATCTCCGTGAGAATTATCAATCTGATATTTCATTCCAGGATCTGGCCGATAAATTTGGCTTTACCCCAGAATACATCGGCAAGATATTCAAAAAATATACCTCGTTAACCCCCTCCAAATACCAGACCAGACTGCGGATGAATGAAGCGAAACGACTCCTGCTCTGCAATCCGGAAATCGAGATTCAGAAAGTCGGGGAACTGGTAGGATATAAAGATAATTTCTATTTCAGCCGGGTCTTTAAAAACCATACCGGCATACAGCCCAGCGAATTTCGGAACAAAAAAGCGTGAATAATATCTAAGGAAACACTTAAGTTAATCATTTCAGATATTATAAAGACAGATACCGACAATAATTGACATTACCAACAGAAAAGCCGACCCAACGGCTTTTTCTGGCATTTTTTTATTTAACGCCTGCCCTATTATTCCGCCGCTGATGCCGCCGATCATCATTATAACTAGAAATCCGGCAGGGAAATCAGGAATACTCCTAGTCAGAATTGATGCAATCAATTTGGTCATCTGAGAGATGAAGATAATAAATAGGGAGTATTCCGCTGCGGCCTTTATAGAAAGTGAGAAAAAGAAAAATAGAAAAATCATATTAATCGGACCGCCGCCGATTCCTAAAAAGGCCGCCAGTGTCCCCAGAAGCAAACCGATCAGCAGGCAGGCGAGCGGATGACAGATATGCATGGTAGGGATGCGCTCTTTACATAGCGTATAAAATATGGTACCTAAGACTACAATCAACAGGCAGACCGCCTGAATTGTTTTCACCTTATCGTCTGCGGCGAAGGATGTTAAACCGGCAAAAAGCGTTTTACCACACAGTCCGCCGACAGCAGCGCCGACAGCCAATGGCAGGCTGATTTTATTTTCCACGCAGGAATCTGCCGAAAGTCGGTTCCTGACGACCGAATAAGCCGACATAGCAAGAACCGTGCAACCGGAAAGAAAATTGACAGTCACTATGTCCATGCCGCCAAACGCATCAAGCAGCGGCTTAATCATAATTCCACCGCCGACACCGCAAAATGCACCGATGATCGACGCCAAAAAGGATATAAGAAATAAAAAAAAGATGGACATCAGTACACCTCCCGTTGTAGTTTATAATCATTATAATGATTTACTTTGCATAAATAAATTATTATGTTATTATATAATATATAATAAAAATAATATGTATAAATATAAGTA
>DBDJ01000056.1 GCA_002293525.1 Lachnospiraceae bacterium UBA935 | reverse complement strand
GACTGCTGCTCGTTCTGATTGCCGGGAAAAAGAGAAAACGCCAGCGGGATGCCGTCCCCGTCGGTAAACAGCCCCATCTGGATAATCGGGTTGGGGCGGTGTTCCTTGCTTTTCCCGTATTTCCTGTCACCGTCCTCCTGCTCTATTTCAAAGTAGTAGTTGGTGCAGTCATAATAAAGGATGCGGTCATTCCTATGTACCGTGAGGCGGCTGTTTTTAAACACTTCGGCCTGAATAAAATCACATTCGCCGGCAAGTATGCTCAGGGCACGGTAGACATCATGGAGCTCATATGAGGGAGGCTCAAGGAATTTCCGGGCGGCCTGAAAAGAAGAGCTTTTGCTTTGTGGTTCCAAGATTCTGGTATAGACCAGGTCAGAAAGGATGGCGTTAAGGTCAAACTTAAACTTATATTTTTCCCTGATCTTGCGGCAGGTCTGGTCAAGCTTTAGAGAATAGTAAACGGACTGCGGGAAAAGGTAACCGCCTCCGAAAAACTTCTGGACATGATAATCCAGCTGGCGGTCGGAGTGGAAGGGAATGAGGACAGTCTTGGTTTCATTGTCTTTTTTGTATTTCATTGTTTCGATTTCGGCCTGTTCTCTGGCCCAGGCCAAGACGCCATCCCTGTCAGTGCCGAGCTTCAGGGACAGTTCAGCTAGGTTCCCGAGCTTGCGGATGGTTTTGGAAGTACTTTTCCCTTTGTCATTGATATAGGATTTGGTGATGTAAAAAGACTCGGAATTTTTAGATTTAGTAGTAGTCACACGCATAGTACAATCCTCCATAAGAGTATTGTACCATATATTGCCAACAATTACTATATAATAAATAAAAATATTTGACAAAAAAATACAGGCTCCATGCGGCCTGCAAAGATTTTTTTTCTATTTAACTGTCAAACTCCCGTGCATAGCGATAAGTATTATCACTCTTACAAATACGAGTATTATGGATATAAAAGTAATAATGGCAGAAACAACTCCAATTGTGTAAACTCTATTGTATACCAATTGATTTTCAATGCCATCAATAATCATGCGGAAGGAAATCAATGTGGAAACGCTGCCGATAAATAGCATTGCAATAATAATGAGAGTGAATTTTTTCATAATGCCATCCTTTATTTATTTCTAAATTTAACCATAAACATTTTTTACTGTAGTTGTATGGTTATGACTCTCAGTGTATGTAACAGGATATGCACCTGTTGCCGAAGTCCAAATTTCAAATTGCAGAGTTATATTCACCTTCAATGATGTCGGGTATGATGATGGTGACAAGGAATAGGTAGCTTGCGTGAAATCTATAATTCCAGCAGTCGCCCATGTGTAAAACATAAACTCCTTATATACATTAACTATGACGTTTACGCTTTTGAAATACCATCCAATTCCACTAGGCATTGGAGAAACGGTATAGTCAACCACATAGTCCCATGTGACCCCCGGGGTTCCTGTATCCATGCGTTGTGAAGTAAATACTCCTGTTACATCACCACTTGCCGACGCTCTTTTGAACTGAGATCTTTCCAATAGTTCATTAATGGATATAATATTTTCTCCAGCACTAAAGTTCTTTTGTTCGTTTTGCGCATAATCTATGACATCTGTAATATCCGTAAAATCATAAGATGGAAGAGAGTCTATATGATTCTTATTAGATGATACAGTTAATTCATTTACTTCCACTGCTTTCTCTGAAACCGTTTCATTCTCTGTACTGCTATCAATTAGTGTAATAGGCGGTTAATATTGCCCTACTGGATAATATTATCACAAACACTCAAGCGGGTCAAGTTTTATCATACAGTCAATTTGCTAAAGATTATCGATTATAAATTTTTATTTCAATATTAGGAAGCGTTTCCTATAATATCAGTTTAATTGATTTATATTGCATAATTAATGCATCAGCTAGAAACTAAAAATTTATTAACAATATCGCAATTGTTTTATATATATCAAATTAATTCTTCCTATAAATTAAAAGACAAGCAGATCCAAAATTGTTAAGAGTAATAAAAATCTGATAATACTTCTATGAGCTATGGGCGGGTGATTCCATGCATAGCATCCCAACCGAAGCAAAAGTGTGCCGGCTGATCTTGGTACGGGTGTTTCAATATGCCTCAGATGACAACAAAGACTGGAACGATGACCAGATGCTGACTGTGCTTACCGGTTACGCGGCGGAGGTTTTCTTACCCGACCGCTACACTTTTTTAACCTCGGCAGTACAGCCTTATACCTTCGGCATAGTGTTGCAGACGGTGCCTACGGGTCATCCAAATGAAAATATGGACCGTAAAATCTTCAATATCTGTACGACATGTTTCAGGTTTACATGCCCCATAGCATGGCCTTTTATTTCAGCCAGCCAACTGCTCTGGCAGAATTGTCGGCGGCCTGGCAGCAGCTTTTAGAGCGGCATGAAGGCAATGTCACCTGAATACAAAATATTTTTATATTTATTATTTGGTGTTAATTAGTTTACATAATTACCCCCAAATAACCTCCTTTCCACCACTTTTTCGTAGGACTGAATCAACGCAATCCCTTATGTTTCCTGGGTTTTGCCAACTTGACAATATAATAACACCATCCCCTATCATCACCATGGATACGGTTACTTGTGCCGGCAAGAAAGACGGGACCTGTCATTTTTCCATCAGCCAGATGCTTTGTATCGAGGTTCCGGTGAGCTTCGGGGCGGTGATCGGCGTCGGCGATACTTATGTGGACTGCCTGGGCGCTTCCAGTGAAGCCTTCCCCGGCTTCCACAATATATGTACCGTAATCCAGGATGATTTTACCGGTTCATTCATCGACTTCGCGGACAGCGAAATTATTTCAAAATAAAAATATTCTTGAAGATTTCCTATAATACCGATGAATCCAGATAGAGACTATTATGCTCCCCTAAATCAGGCGCTCTTTCTTTCATTATCATCTCAATGGCAGAGAACATGATCGGCTGCCGGATGAATCCTGTCACGCTATCCACCAGCTCATGATCTGATACTTGTATAGAAGTACTTATTTCATTTAATTCAACCACCGGGGATACACAGGCATCAATATTGTCAAAAATATCCATCCAGTCACTTAAGGTTTGTTGCGAAAGTATCTGCTGTATCTCATCCTTGATCAAGATCATTTTCTGATTATCATAAATAAAACCGATCAGATCAGGCCGGTGAATGGCCTCACAAAAAGTTTTCCAGAATTTTAGCTCTAATGCCGCAACACACAGTTTCTTATTGTCTTTTGTATCGTATATATAATAATTCGCATGCCTGCCAAACAAGACATTGGCATCGGCATCGGGTTCCTTATGTGTCGTAACATACTCCGGCAATATCAGCTGCATACAATTGCTGTACACTCCGTCGGTAATTGAGATGTCTATGTATTGCCCCATACCGGTCTTGAAGCGGTTGATCAGCGCAACCAGCAATGCATTTACAGCATTCAGTGCGGCACTGATGTCCGAGATCTGAATGGCCGGGACATAATCCTCCGGTTTCTTTTCTTTATCGAATTTCATCAGAATATCCAGCAAGCCCGAGCTGGCTAAAAAGTTCAGGTCATGGCCTGCTTTATTGGATAAGCGGCCCTTTTGCCCGAAACCGGTGATCGAACAATAAATCAGACTGGGATTCAAAGCTTTTACTGATTCATAATCAAACCCCATTTTTTTCATGGTTCCGGGCCGGAAGGATTCGATTATGATATCGGCATCCAAAAGCAGCTTTTTCAGCTTTACTTTTTCTGCTTCGTTGTGCATATCTATCGTTATGCTCTTTTTCCCCCGGTTCAGGAAGTTGAAAGCGGCATTGCTGCCGTTGGTGATCTTCCCATATTGGCGCATGTAATCGCCCTGGCCAGGCTCTTCAACCTTTATTACTTCAGCGCCCAGGCTTACAAAGAAGGACGTTGCGTAGGGACCAGGCAGTAAGCGGGTAAAATCAAAAATTTTTATATCATCGAATACCATGAATATTTCTCCTCATTTTTGTACAAATTGGCAAACAGCAGGCATCTGGCGGAATCCTTTTCCTGAATTGATTCATAAAATCAGGATCACTTAAATTAAATCAGGAAGCCATTTTCTTTTCAAAATTGGCCCGTAACCCGTCACGAAAATCCGGGTGGGCAATAGCAATTAAGGCCAGTGCTCTTTCCCGCAGGTTTTTCCCCTTTAGTTCCGCGATTCCATATTCTGTTACGACAAAGTCAACATCGTTACGCGAAGTCGTCACGGCGATGCCCTCACTCAGATTAACTACAATTCTTGATATCTTTCCTCCTCTAGCTGTTGAAGGCATGACCATAACCGATTTGCCATATTTAGACATAGCCGCGCCCCTGACAAAGTCAACTTGACCGCCGACACCGCTGATCTGTTTGTTGCCGATCATTTCTGCAACCACCTGCCCCATCAAATCAATCTGCAAGCAGGAATTGATTGCTATAAAATGGTCATTTTGCATGATGACTAAGGGATTATTGACATAGGATGTCGGCATCATATTCATAGAAGGATTGTTATGGATGAAGCGGTATAATTCCTGAGAACCAAAAACAAAGGAAACTGTGGAAGCACCCTGATCAATCTGTTTTTTCTTGTTATTGATTATGCCGGCTTTCATAAACTGCATAGGGCCGTCAGACATCATTTCCGAGTGGATTCCTAAATCCTTTTTATTCCGCAGGTATTTTAAAATCGCGCCGGGTATTTCTCCGATCCCCAGCTGCAGGGTATCGCCGTCCGAAATCAATTTGGCACAGCTCTCTCCGATGGACATTTCAACCGGTCCGCCGTCTGCCGACATGATTTCAGGAATTTTGGCCTGGCATGTTACCATGCAGTCTATATCATCAATATGAATAAAGCTGTCTCCCATTGACCTCGGCATGTTTTCATTTACCTGGGCAATGACCACTTTGGCATGATCCGCCCCGATTTTGATATAGTCCACATTGGTGCCAAAACTGCAGAAACCGTGCTCATTCGGCGGCGAGATATGAATTAATGCCACATCGATTGGCAGTTTGTTTTCAAAAAGCCATTCTGCCTGTGACAGATTGCAGGGCGTGAAATCGGCATACCCCGAGGCCACGGCATTACTGCTCATCGGACTGACAAACGGGGTATTATATCTGAAATGTTCATACATGTCCTCCTGAAAAAAAGGCAAGTTAAATGCCATAAATTGAATGATTTCAACCTTTCTGTACAAATGCTTGTTTTCTATCATATGCTTGATCAAATAATGAGGCTCACCGGCCGCTCCCGGTATGACGACCCGGTTCCCTGACTTAATTAAGTTGATTGCTGTCTTGGGGTCAGCAAACTGCAAGGTGTTTTTTTCTGTCATTTTCATCCTGTTTCTCCTTTTTGTATCATTTGTCTGTGTGTCTTGTAACTCTGATGATGTTCCCTTGGTTTATTCCCAGATACTTGCTTCAGTCCTTAAAGATTCCTGCGCACCCCATCAAGGTGTTGGCATCCACCTCCAAAGCTTTGATAAGTTTATAAAACACGATAATTGACATCACTTTGTTCCCCACCTCAATTTCATATATATATTTACTGCTGACCTCAGATTCCTGTGCTAGTTTTTCTTGTGTCCACCCCTTTTTTCCGCGATATAATCTGACGCGTTCACCAATTTCCCTTATGAACTCATCATCTTTAATGTTACAACATTCTTTGATTTTACGTTCCGGACTGGATTCTGGCATTTTGTCAACTCCTTATAATTACTATAATGAATTGTTTGCTAAAATGCCACCATCTATAGTTCCATAATACATAAAAATGTCTTTCCAAATGACTATCCCCGGATATTTTTCCTTCTGGTTTCTTACATTAGTTTTGTTTTTTATCATGTATATTCTCTATCGGGATTTAATCGGGATTTTATCCATTACGTAATATAGTTGAGCGTATTTCTTTTCTATGCTACACTGTAAATAAAGTTCTCGGAGGCCGCCGCTGCCGACAGATCTGCGGCCACTTATATAAGAGACAAAGGAGGTCAATATGCAGGCTATAATGGAACCTATTTTTGAAATACCCTATCTGATCGGTGTCGTTACCCTTGGTATTCTGATCCTACGCTATGCAAAGAGCCAAAAGCAATACCGGCTCTTCGGCATCATGGCGATTGTCCTGGGCTGCGGCGATGCCTTTCATCTCGTTCCCCGGATCTATGCCCTCTGGACGGACGGAATCGCCAATCATTCTGCTTCACTGGGCATCGGCAAGATGGTTACTTCCATCACCATGACAGTGTTCTATGTGTTCCTCTATCACGTCTGGCAAGCCAGATATAAGAAGGAAACTGCCAAGGCCGTCACTGCTGCGGTCTATCTGCTGGCAGCAGCCCGCATCGCACTCTGCCTGTTCCCGCAGAATCAGTGGACATCGGCCGATGCGCCGCTTTCATGGGGCATCTACCGCAATCTGCCGTTTACGGTGCTGGGAATTCTCATTATCATCATTTACTATCAGGAGGCACGCCGCAGCAGCGATCGGGCTTTCCGTAATATGTGGCTGGCGGTTCTGCTCAGCTTTGCTTTCTACATACCGGTCGTGTTATGGGCAGACAGCATCCCGATGCTGGGAATGCTGATGATTCCCAAGACCTGCGCTTATGTATGGATCGTATGGATGGGATTTGCTGAGGCCAAGAAGACAACTTAGAGAAACTCTGGGGGAGAAAATCTGAGGAGAAACTCTGGGTAAAGATTATAGTTAAGTGCATCTCGGAAAGAAAACCGGCGGTTACCTGGTTGGCATATGCCTAGCGGTAACCGCCGGTTCTAATTCATCTGGCTTATTCTAACACATTCTGACTCATTGAGCTTCATTAAAATATCGAAAGCGAAAGGAACAAGGTTGCCGCCAGTGAGGCAATCAGGGACACGACCGTAATCTGCGTATTGATTGACGGTCCGGCGGTATCCTTGAAGGGATCGCCGACAGTATCACCGACAACGGCTGCCTTATGGGCTTCCGAGCCTTTGCCGCCGTGATGGCCGGATTCGATGTATTTCTTGGAGTTATCCCACAGGCCGCCGGCATTGCTCATGAAAAGTGCCAGTAACAGGCCGGCCACGATGTTGCCACACAGATATCCGCCGATGGCCTCGACGCCGCCGATAAAGCCGACTGCCAGGGTGATCAGGATGGCCACCAGACCAGCCGGGATCAGTTCCTTCAGGGCACCGTGAGTGGCGATTTCAATGCATTTGTCATATTCGGGAACCACGCCGGGCTTTCCTTCTTTCAAGCCTTTGATGGTATTAAACTGTCTGTGGATCTCTGCTACCATCCGCTGAGCATTGCGGTCAACGCCAAGAATCAGCATCGCGGAGAAGGTCGCCGGTACTGCAGCACCGATCAACAGGCCAAAGAATACCACGGGATTCATGATATCAAAACTGTCTATTTCCGGATAACCGTATGCACGGGCCGCGACATTGACCTCGCTCATGAAAGCACCCAGGAGGGCGATGACGGTAAGGCCGGCGGCGCCGATGGCAAAGCCCTTGGTAATGGCTTTGACGGTATTGCCGGCACTGTCCAGTTTGTCGGTGATTTCCAGCACTTCATCGCCTAAGTTGCCCATCTCAGCCAAGCCGCGGGCGTTATCGACGATAGGGCCGTAAGCATCGTTGGAAATGATCATGCCGACGATGGAAAGCATGCCGACGGCAGCCATGGCAATCCCGAACATAGCATAGCCTTCACCGATGGGTTCGCAGAGCTTATAGGCGGCCAGCGCGGATACACCGATCCCGACCAGTGAAGGGAGGACGCTCATAAAGCCATAGGAAACACCGGAAAGAATCGTCAGTGCCGGGCCTGATTCCGAAGCCTTGGCAGCATTGTGAACCGGTTTCTTGGAATCATCGGTAAAATAATCACTGGCAATACCGATAATAACACCGATAGCCAAACCGATCATGCTGGCGCCCCAGATCCGCCATTCAAAGCCGAACACAGCGGTGGCGATGGCGGTGATGACAGCAAAGATTCCAGTGGTAATATAGGTACTGTTATTCAAGGCCGTAGTGGGACTTCCTTTGCCCATTCTGGCCATAAAAACGCCGATTATAGAAGCTAAAAGTCCTGATGCCGCATAGCAGAACACCATGGCGGCATTATTACCGCCGAGCTCGCCGGCAAGCACCAAAGCAGCCGACATGGAGGCTACGTTGGAATCAAAGAGGTCGGCGCCCATACCGGCCACGTCGCCGACATTGTCGCCGACGTTGTCAGCGATAACCGCCGGGTTACGCGGATCGTCTTCCGGTATCCCCAGCTCGACCTTACCGACCAGGTCGGCACTGATATCCGCCGTCTTGGTAAAAATACCGCCGCCGGCTTTGGCAAAAAGAGCCAAGGAACTGGCACCGAAGCTGAAGCCCAGCAGGACCGTGGTATCATCAGTAAGCAATGATAAAAGTGCGATGCCCAGCAAGGAGGAACCGACAACGGCCATTCCCATGACGGCGCCGCCGCGGAAACCGGTCAGAAAAGAAGGCTTAATGCCTTTTTGGGCAGCTTCAGCTGTTTTCATATTGGCGACCGTCGCCACTCGGATGCCGATTACTCCGGCGATTCCCGAAAATACGGTTCCCGCCACATAGGCCAGGGCCATGAAAATATTCTTCGTAATGTCGCCGCGCCAGATCGGAGTCGGCAGGAAAACCAGGATCAGCAGGGCTGCCACGCATACAAACTTAGCCAGTGCTACGTATTCCTTCCGAAGAAACGTGCTGGAACCGTCGCGGATCAATTTACCGACTTCAGCAATCCGCTTGTTATCCGACGGCATACTCTGAACCCAGCGATAGAGCCATGCCGCAAATAAAAACGAGATCAGTGATATGCCTAATGAAACGAAAATAAAAGTGTTTTGTGTGTTGCCCATGAATATGTTCTCCTTCCAAGATAAGATTGTAAATAGTAAAGCATAATGACAAAATAATTATTTAAGAATTACATCTAGTCTTGTGCTTGTAAAAAGCCAATATTTCTGCATATGGCTTAAATACACATCCCTTTTATTATAGACCTTGGGCTGATTTTGTCAACATGGAAATGGGAGGAAATGGAACTGATCAATGAGGAATTGAACAGCAACAAATAATACTTGAAAAGCCTCCGGAATAGTTATATGCTAAATATATCTATGTAGAGACTCATATTAAGGAGACTGTCATGCAGAATTCATTAGAATTAGGAAAGTATTTGAGCGAAGGATTGAACCTGCTTGTTCGCGACATCGTAAAAGCCGCACTCAGCAATCCCAAAGCAAGCCTTTATTTTGCCCAGTACGCCCTTGCCATAAAAAAAGCCGAGCGCCGCCGCCTCAGCCTGGAGGAAGCCGGCGAGCATATTCCTTCCTTTCTGATTGCCAGCATTACCGGCGACTGTAACTTAAGATGTGCCGGCTGTTATGACCGTGCCAACAGTCCCTGTGCCAAACGTGAGGAAATAAGCCGCGACGAATGGAACCGCATCTTTTCCGAAGCGGAACAGCTGGGGATAGCCGTGACTATACTGGCCGGCGGGGAACCGATGATGAGGATGGATGTCATAGAGGAAGCCGCCAAGCATCCGGCGCTCCTGTTTCCGGTGTTCACCAATGGCACGATGCTTGGCGAGAAAGCCATCAGCCTGTTCGACTCAAGCCGCAATTTGATCCCTATCATCAGCATTGAAGGACATGAAATCCAGACCGACCTGCGGCGCGGAAAGGGCACCTACCAAAAAACCGTAACTGCCATGCAGGATCTGGTAAAGAAAAAACTGCTGTTCGGGACTTCTGTCACCGTGACAAAGGATAACCTGGATCTTGTTACCGATAACGGCTTTGTCGCTGATCTAGAACAGAAAGGCTGTAAAGCGATTATATATGTAGAATATGTTCCCGTAGAAAAACCAGAACTGGCACTTGACGATGCCTCACGTGATCTTCTGGCGGAACGCCTTGCGGCACTCCGGCCCAATCATAATATCATCATTATTTCTTTTCCCGGTGATGAAAAGGAAGCCGGCGGCTGCCTTGCCGCGGGGCGCGGGTTCTTTCACATTAACTACAGCGGCGGAGCGGAACCCTGTCCGTTCTCTCCCTATTCCGATACCAGCCTGAAAGACGTCTCGCTCCGGGATGCGCTGCAATCACCGTTATTTACTCATCTACGCGACAGCGGGGCCTTGCTGCAAGAACATAGCGGCGGCTGCACCCTGTTTTCTCAGGATGAATATGTGAAATCTCTGCTTATATAAGCTCATCTGATATCGCCGCATTATCTGGTAAAAAAGCTGACAAAATAATGGCTGTCATGATTCAGCTCCAAAGGCACCGTATGGAGTAATTCCAGATCATCCAGTCGGTACGCATGTAAAACTGCTTCATTCCGCCCTGAACCCGGAAATGATGCGGTCAGAATCTGATCCTCATATATTTCAAACTGGCTGATTATGCCTGACAAGGTATAAAACGCCGGTTCTTTCGTTTCCAGATCAAAGACGGTCAAGCCGTTACCTTCCAGATTAACAGGATCATAGTGGGATATGAATAGCTGGCCGCCGCGTTCTTCTATTTGAAAAGGAAACGGGTTTTTGATGTCATAACTGAAAATCTCCCGACTTGCCGTGTCCAAGCCGTATAGATCGGTGGACATGCCGTCATCGATTGACCTGTTACTAGTGAAGTACAGGATGCCCTCTATCATGCAAGAGCCTAGCTGCAATGAACCGCATGAGCTGATATCGATGATTTCCATCACTTCCAAACGGGATATGTCAATTACGTAAAGCAAGCTCGTATTCGGATTACTTCCTAATACAGAAGAAAAAGCATATAGCCTGTCCCCATATGCTTCCATGTAAAGGATAAGTGAATCCTTCAGTTCCAGCTCAGCTGTCGTCTCGGTTTCCTTATTATAAGCAGCGATTTGATACACATTATTTAAATTACCGGCGACAAAAACCTTGTCGTCAGCAACGGCAATAGCTGTAATCGGTTTGTCCCATATCTTATATTTTACGATCTCTTTGCTTTCTTTATTGATTTCCAGGACAGTACCGGAATCCTTCTGGGTATCCAGGCCGTTGGCGCCTAGATAGACAAAATTGCGGTAGGTCTTGTGTGAATTCCAGGGAAGTATTCCTCCCAAGTCCAGCTCAATACCGCTTTCCTTGTCATCGGCAACGTTACGAAAGGTTATATGACCGGTGTTTTCATTCCCTGTCGTCTCGATCAAGGCAAACTCATATTGGTCATCGTATCCCGCTTGCCCGGCGGGCAAACATGATGCCAGTATTGCCATTGCCATGATGGCAAGGATAAAAGAACTTACTTTCATGATAATGCTCCTCAATTCCCTTATTTAGGTAATGGGGCAGCTAATGACAGCTGCCCTGCGCATTTTGCTATTTCTCATAAACCGTGTACGTATTATCTGAATTAACCAGTTCCATCGGATGTACCGCTGACAGCCAGGCGGCAGTATCCAGATCAATGCCGAAATTGTCTAGAAATGACGCATATACCAGCTGCGAACAATAGAAGGAGCTTCTTGTCCACCGATCTATATAATTCCAGTTATATGGCTTGCCTCTCTGCGAATAACACCAGTCAGCTGCCTGAGCATCCTGTGCCGTCGTCGTTCCGTATACGGTTACCCCGTAACATCCGCCTTTCGTGCTGTTCCAGTTGTTGGCTCCTGTCGTCACGCCGGTATCAACCGACTCCACAACCGTTGCGCTTGTGTAAACAATCGCCGCATGGCCGGTCGGTATCAGATTTTTGTATTTATCCGGAGTCACAAGGATAATGCCTTTTCTGGTCGGATAGGTACCGAATGCCCTTGTGGCAATCATGCTCCCGCTATTTTTGTCAGGCAGGACCGGCTGGCTGCTCGCCTCTTCCCACATGGCAGCGATTTCCTGCTCCGTATATTCCGGCTTTGCGCCGTCGGCAGCTGCCGACAAACTGACCGATAAGAGTGTGGCCAATGCCACTGTTATTGAAATAAAACTACGTAAAGATTTTCCCATAAAATACTCCTTTTCCTTTGTATTCAACGAACTTTCTTCAACAATTAGTTACCATGTTTTAAAATCTACCACCCCCCTTATTCTGTTTCATGCTCCATTAAAGGCCAACCAAAGTGTCCGTCAAAATGTTGTTCCATTTATTGTTATTTTATCAGTGCAACGGATTTTTTGCAAGCAAAACTGCTGCAAAACCAAGGAATTGCCTTTTATTTTACATTTGTATGTTTATTTGATAAAATAATGATTAAGTTCTATATACATTGACTTCAGTCATTAACTTAAGACAGTACTTCAGACAATAACTCAGACAATAATTCAGACAATATCCGGACAGCCTCACAGGGCAAAAAACCAGAGACGGTCCAAATGAAGCAGAAGTCAGACATAACGATATTTACCCGACTGCCGTCTTATCTTCGGGAACAATCAGCATCACCATGACATAGACATTGTCACCGTTTACGCCGCCGTTCATACCGCCGGAATATTTTTCTGCCGTCTTTTCCACAGCTCGCATATTGATGTCATCGGGATAAATGTATTTATATTTTTTTCTCTCTTCGTCAGCCACCGTATTCGCATGAGAAATATTGATAAGGAGCATCCCTTTTTCATATTTCATACCGAAAGCTAATTTCTTATCCGGATAATATCGGATGGCATCAATGGCACTATTTAGGATCCCGGCCAATATCGTTGTCATATCAAGGTCATTCACATTCAGGTCGCTGGGGATCAGGATGTCGTGCCGGATATCAATCCCTAGCTTTCGGGCTTTGGTAAATGTCATGCTCAAGATGCTGTCCGTAGTCAGGTTACCGGTCTGGATAAAATTATTTTCTTCTTTTTCTATCGAAGTAATGCCGTCGATATAGCTGATGAGTTCTTTATTTTCCTGCGCAAGCTGCTCGTTTCGGGAAGCAATCTGCCGCATGACGCCGAGATGTTCTTTCAGGTTATAATGCATCTCCATAACCAGATGGGAAGTAGACATCAGCATGTTATATTGGATATGGTAATTGTCAAGCTGGTGCTGGAGCTTCCTTTGACTCTTTTCATTTTTGGACTGTTCATAAAAGTACAGATAGATTAATGCCGCGAGGATATAGATGATCAGCACCATGTTGAAGACAACTTCTCTGGAAGTCAGTACGTCGCTTAGAATGATAAACTCGATTACCACTGCAAAAAGGGCGATGATAATATGTGAATACCAGTTAATAAAGGTTTTTTTGGCCCAGATATTTTCATCTTCCAGCCTAAGCATAAAAACCAGGGTTACAAAATCAATAATTCTACAGTATATGAAAAAATGGATGCTAGCGCCGTCAGCATATGCCGTTGTCGTTAAGGAATGCTGCATGAAAAATGCTGTGGCTAATTCTGACATATTCAATATGAACACCGTGACCAGCACGGAAAATATTTTAGTCCTGATTTTGGAATGGTAATTGAAGGATATCGCAAATAAAGACAAAAGGACGCTCAATAATATTATCGAAGAAATATGAACAAATTCTACAAAGATGATATTAAACAGGGAAAACGAAATATAAGACAAAAATTCAATCCTTTTGTTATAGGCATAGGATTTATTTAAAACTTGCATCATCCGGTAAGTTATATAGGTATTCAATAAGCTTAAAGCAATGGTAAATAATTTATAAATTATGATATTCATTATCATACCCCCTAATCGATTCTTCTTAACTGAAAATTTGAGGCATATTATCCAATACACCTCAAAAATCCATCTGATAAACTGTGTGATCTTACTTACTTAATTTTTCACAGTTTCGGGGCAGCTTGGGCTGATAAAAAATACTCATGCAAAATGAATTAACATTCATTTTAGTAATCCGCAGAGCCAATCCTGCCACCTTTTGGGAAACATCCTTTTTCATTATGTACCTCCTTAGTTTTCTTTTGTATGTATTTATGTATATTTCTTCAAATTATGCAGTTCAGCCTGTCTGGTAAGGAGCTTTTTATGGGTGCCGGCTCCCAGATGGATGGTCTCATTGGTAAACAGTAATACCTCTGTCGTTGATACTCTGGAAACATGCATGTAATTGACATAGTAGTTTTTGTTAGCCCGGAAAAAAAATCCGCTGTCTCGTAACTTCTCTTCCACTTTGACAAGGTTACCAGGGAAAAAATCTTCTTTCGCGACGGTCTTGATATGGATGCATCTATTTTCAATACGGAAATAAATGATGTCTTTAATCGGTACCCGGTAATAGTCCCTGCCAAATTTGTAAACAAAGCAATCCCGAACCATTCTTTCATATCTGCTATGCATTTTCTTGAATGCTTCCATGATATCTTCCTGTGAAAATGGTTTTAAAACCAGCTGCTGCGGCTCAGCATCAAAAAATTCCTTGAATAAATTGGCATGTACCGTGACAATGGTTATTAAGACTGCGGAATTATTTAATTCATTTCTTATCATCTGCCCCAGCTTGATGCCATCCAGCTGTTTCAGCTCAATATCAAGGAACATCATATCATAGGAAATACCGTTGATTAAGTCCGCATACAGTTCCTCAGCGCTTCCGTAAACTTCGGTATCGATCTTAAGCATAATGCAGTCGGCGTAGTCATGAAGCGTCTGATCTATAATTCCAGCCGTCTTGGCGCTGTCTTCACATATTGCAACTTTGATCATAGCATCCTCTCATAATCTTATCATGTTATTCTAAAATAATAATAATAATTTGAATAAACTATAATATAAGAATTATTATATAATGTAATAATAAAAATGTCAATTATTTCCACAAAAACTTGTGATTACATTGAATACGATTGGTAAGGTAATAATTCAACGCATCAGTACATTTTTTGTGTATAATAAAAACAAAAAAATCAAGGGGGTTCTTTTGTGACGAATTCTGAAAAAAATAATATTCCTATAAAGACTCCAAAGACCATAAGACTTCGTTTGTTTATGATCCTGTTTATGTTGGTGAGTTTTTGTGTGATCTACACGGTATATATCATAAAAACCACAACACCAGATCCCATTCCCGATGAAATAAGCCGATTTCTTGTCAGCGAAGGTCTGGCGGAAGCTGAGCATGTTGACTATGAAATAGTCAGCTATAAAAGCAATTATAGCATTTACCGTTCCAGCAGGCCGCTGATCTATCAGGGACGAAGCACGGAGCTGTGGAAAGTATACCACTGGTCAACCATGATCAAAATGTATTATTATGTTGTTCCCTATTATGAAAATGAATGAAGAAAAGAAGTCAATAATGTTTCTTTGATAAGCTCAATGTTCAACATTGCTTTCACCTCCAACAGGTTCCATTGTTTCGCCAAAATGAACCTGTCGTTTGCCCTTGATCTAAAGCAGAACGGGCAGTATCATAACTGATACCGCCCGTTCTGCCTAATCATCATTCATAGAAAACTACAAACCCCCAAGCATCCCCAACCGGAACAGGGTTCGTATAATCATGATATAGTGCAGGAAAAGAGACTTGAACTCTCATGGTATTGCTACCACACGGACCTGAACCGTGCGCGTCTGCCATTCCGCCATTCCTGCATGCAAATGCTATTTTAAAGGTTTTTCCTGATATTGTCAACTGTTTTATGCAAATTTATCTGCCAAATTATTTGTCCGCCGCTTTTCTTCACCACAACACCCCGTCATAATACCTCAGCAGCAGCCCGACCACCCTTCCGTAACTGGCCGCACCGTCGGCTACGCCGTTCAGGGTAAGATTGGTCTCGATGATCTCGCCGGAGACCTCTTTGACCAGCTCTGTGTCCAGCAGAGCCGTTTCCTCTACTTCCTCCCATGCTTCCGGAGTCAGGAAAATATCGTCACGCCTTACCAGCTCGCTGATGGGCGGATGAGACCGGTAGGCATCGGCATCCCGGCCCACCGCTTCATAGAAGTCATAGTCCAGGTAGCCGATCACGCTCAGATAGGCACTGTATTGAAACAAAGGATCTTCCGAGCCCACACAGGCCAAGAACCCGATGAAATTGGCCTCATCTTCGTAAATAAACCCTTTCAGATGCGACAGCTCATGGCATATGGTCGTCGGCTTATTTACGACATACATGGTATCATTATAATTTGCCTCCATGGAAAACGGGAAATAATATCCCATGATATATTGCTGGCTGAAAAAATGCGAACTCAAGAAAGGTTTCGGTTCAGGGTAGTAGCCGGACAGACGCGGGTATGCTTCGCCAAGCCGGTTCATCTCCGTTTTGGTACGGGCAATGATGTCGCCGCCGACGGTCTCGTCGATGTAACCTTTTTCATCCCGCGGCAGCTGTTCCGCCAGTTCGTTGGCCTGCGTCACCACATAATCCCGCAGCAGCGCCAGCTCTTCCCTACCGTACTCTCCCTCGCCCCGCACTTCCGGGCCGTACTCTCCCCCGCCCCGCACTTCCGGGCCGTATTCGCTCCTGCCCTGCCCTCCTATCTCATACATGTCGGTAATCGGGGAGCAGTGATAGAGTATAAAGCAATTGAGCGTCATGACCAGACAGGCCACAGAAGCAATCGTCCCGCAGAGCTTCAGGTAGCGACGGTACCATGGAAAGAGCCGACGGGCCGCCAGACAGGCCAGGCCGCCTCCTGCCGCCGCAACGAGCATCAAAAAAGCCGCTGCCAGCATCCATTCCCCGATAGAGAAGGGAAACAGTGCCGAAAAACGGCCATAGGTTTCCGCCGCCGCTGGAAATATATGGATCACATAAAAATCACAAAACGGCGTACTGCTCCATGCCACGGCATTTAAGAGAACCGCCGACAGAAACAGGAACGCCGGTATGTATTTGACCGCTTTTTTAAACAGCAATCGTTATCCTCCTCTTTATTTCTTCCACGTCCGCGGGGTCAGCAAGATCAAAAGGGGAATCAGTTCCAGCCTGCCGACTAGCATGTCAAACATCAGCACATATTTAGAAAATACCGAGAATATCGAAAAATTTCCCGTCGGCCCGACCGCATTCAGCCCCGGCCCGATATTATTGAGACAGGCGGCAACCGCCGACATATTGGTGGCAAAATCAAAGCCGTCCACGGAAATAAGCAGAGCGGAGCCCAGAAATACCATAACATAAATAACCAGATAGACTTGCACCGACTTGGTTACCTCTCCGCCCAGATTGCGGCCATCATACTGAACCTTCCGCACGCTTTTGGGATGGATCACATGCAGCAGCTCGTTCTGCACCGTCCGGAACAGGATAATTACCCGCGATACCTTGAAGCCGCCGCCGGTACTGCCGGCACAGGCTCCGCAGATCGACAGCAGAAAAATAACGGTCTGAGCCAGAACCGGCCACTGCATATAATCGGTAGTGGTCAGGCCGGTGGTCGTAATAATCGATACCGACTGAAACAGAGCGTGCCGCACGGCCTCGCCCAAGCTGTCAAAAAGGGGCAGGATATTGATCAGAAAGCACCCTGAAGACAGCAGGATAAAAATCAGATACCAGCGCATTTCCGAATTCATCAGGACATCCTTGGGCTTTTTGATGAGAAAAAGATAAAAGACATTAAAATTAATCCCGCACAATAACATGAAGACCAACAAGATAATCTGAACTGCCGCGCTATAGCTTGCCGCGCTCGTGTTCACGATACCGAACCCGCCTGTCCCCATGGTGGAAAAACTCATCGTCAGGGAATCAAAAAGGGGCAGACCGGCGATCAGCAGGGCAATCACCTGAACTGCGGTCATCGCGACATAGATCCCATACAAGATGATAGCCGTATGCCTTATCTTAGGTACCAGTTTGCCTACCGACGGCCCCGGGCTTTCAGCCCGCATCAGATGCATGTTATAGCTGCCGGAAAGCGGCATCACCGCCAAGATCAGTACCAGCACCCCCATCCCGCCGATCCAGTGGGTAAACAGCCGCCAGAACTGGATGCACTTGGAGAGTACCTCCACATCCAGCAAAATACTGTTGCCGGTAGTCGTGATCCCGGCAATCGTCTCATATAATGCATCGGTAAAGGACGGGATCTCGCCGCTCAGGAGAAACGGAAGCGCACCGACAACACTTAACATCAGCCAGCTTAAGGACACTGTCACAAACCCTTCTCTGGCATAAAAAACCTTACTTTTCGGCTTAAACCGACGGCCGACTTCTCCGATCAGCAAGGCGAACAGCATCACCGCCAGAAAAGCAAACCCGCTTTTTTCTTTATAAAATACCGCGACCAGACAAGGCAGCGACATAAAAACACCGATAAACTCCAGTACACAAAACAAAATATAACGAATAATAGAAAAATTCATCCCGTCTTTCCCCGTTCCTCTTTTACAGTTCCCGGCTTTTACTCAGTCCCTGCTCTTTTCACAGCCCCCGGTTCCTTCACGAATCCCTGTCCTTTCAAAGTCCCGTCTTTTCACAGCAGGATGTCGGCAATCTCATCCAGCCCGGAAACTGTCGTAATCACCACCACCGTATCGCCGACCTGGATCATGTCCTGGCCGCCTGGAATCAGGGTTGTGTCTTTATGACTGATAATACCGATCAGGATATTCGGCTTTAACTTCAAATCTTTCAAAGCTTTCCCCACCACCGGGCCGTCGCTTTTTATGTAGAATTCAAGGGCTTCTGCCTTGTCGTTATTCAAGCGGTGCAGCGTCTCGATATGGCTTTCCAGCGAATTGTGCATCGCCCGCACATAGCGGATAATATATTCCGCCGTAATATGCCGGGGATAAATCAGGCTGCCGAGTTCTAATCCTTCCAGGATGTCATCAAACGCGATCCGGTGTATCCGGGTAATCAGCTTGGCCCGCGAGACACTTTTGGCATAAAGACTCATGAAAATATTTTCTTCGTCTTTATTGGTCAGCGATACAAAAGATTCGGTATTCTCCAGTCCCGCTTCCAGCAGCAGGTTCCGGTCGGAACCGTCGCCATTGATTATGATAGCCTGCGGAAAAGCTTCGCTCAGTTCCAGGCAGCGCTTCCGGTCCTTTTCGATGATCTTGACATCCGTGCCGACACTGAGCAGTTCTTTCGTCAGGTAAAAAGCAATCTCACCGCCGCCGACGAGCACCGCGCTCTTAGCCCTGGCAGTCGGAAGATTCAGCTTCTTAAAAAAGGCGACCATGTTTTTATTCGTGCCCATAATGGATATCTCGTCTTTGGCCCGCAGGACAAAATTCCCCGACGGGATAAACACTTCATCCCCGCGTTCTACGATACAAAACAGCACGTTGCACCGGAACCGTTCAGACACTTCCTTGAGCGACAGGCCACGCAAAACCGAGTCATCCTCTACTATACATCTTACCAGTTCTGCCCGCCCTTTGGCAAAGGTATTAATTTCCAGAGCGGAAGGAAACTTCAGCAGATTCGACATTTCCTTCGCTGCTGTGTACTCCGGGTTGATGATCATGGCGATTCCCAGTTCTTCCATGATGTAGCCGACTTCCTTAATATACAGCGGGTTCCTGACCCTGGCAATCGTGTGGCACTCGCGTTTTTTTCTGGCGAATAGGCAGCAGAGCAGGTTCAGCTCATCTGAGCCGGTAACGGCAATCAGCAGGTTGGCCGTCTTGATCCCGGCTTCCTTCTGGATCGAGTAGCTGGCACCGTTCCCGATGATGCCCCTTACGTCATAGCGTTCCGCCGCAGCCTGCACGGACTCCGCCCGGGAATCAATGACTGTCAGGTCATGACCTTCGTCTTCTATGCTGAGCTGTTCGATAAGGGCCATTCCCACATTTCCGCAGCCGATAATAATGATTCGCATCTTTTGTCTCCTATCCGCCATGTTTCGATCGGGATGGCGTTCCCTTGCATCCATAAACAGTATACTCCATCTGATGAAAATAGCAATAACTTTTCCATACCGGTCAGCACATAAATTTGAGCCCACTCTTATATACTGTATAAAATACCCAAGCATATCCGCATCATCCGTTGCGTAACGCAAGCACCGCGGAATCTTATGCTTATTAAGAGGTCAGCTTGCCTTTTATCCAACTGATTGAAAAAGCCAACGCGTTCCTGTGGGGCGGTCCCTTCCTGTATCTGCTGATGGGCACTCACTTATTTTTTACGATCCGACTGAAATTTCCCCAGAAAAATATCTTGAAAGCCATTAAGATGTCGGTAACTCCCGAGCAGAATGCCGATAAAAAAAATCTTTCGGTATTCGCCACGCTGGCCACGACTCTGGCGGCCACCTTAGGAACCGGAAACATTATCGGTGTTTCCACCGCCGTGGCTATGGGCGGGCCCGGTGCCGTGTTCTGGTGCTGGCTGACCGGCATCCTGGGGATGGCGACGGCCTACGGGGAATGTTACCTGGGGGTGAAATACCGGTCGCGAAATCCGGACGGCACGTACAAAGGCGGGCCGATGTATGTTTGGCAAAATGGATTACATAAAAAACACATCGGAAAAATCTATGCTGTCCTTACCCTGCTCACCGCTTTTGGCGTCGGCTGCACTACGCAGTCCAATTCCATTACACAGACCGCCGCGGTAAGCTTCGGGCTTTCACCGCATATCGTCGGTTTTGCCGCCGCCGTCACGGCCGGCCTGGTAGTGGCGGGCGGCATCAAAGCCATCGGCAATTTTTGTGTCCGCCTGGTACCGGTGCTGGGAATCTTATATACTGGCGGCTGTCTGGTCTTACTCTGGATGAACCGGGATGTGCTGGGAACCGTCATTGCCGTGATTCTAAAACAGGCGCTGCTGCCACAGGCCGCCTTTGGCGGGGCAATCGGTTCCTCCTTGATGATTGCCGCCAGATACGGTATTGCCCGCGGGCTTTTCACCAACGAAGCCGGCATTGGAACGGCCGCGGTCGCCGCCGCCGCTACCGATACCCCCTCTCCCGTAAAACAGGCCTATGTCTCCATGACTGCGGTTTTCTGGGATACGGTAGTGATGTGCCTGCTATCCGGGCTGGTGATTGTGTCTAATATGCTGAAAAACCCGGCTTCCATTCTGGGGGTGAATGAAGCCGGGTTAACTGATGCTGCTTTTTCCTCATTTCCGATTTTCGGCAATGTTTTCCTTTCCTGCTGCCTGATTGCTTTTGCCATCACGACCCTGATCGGCTGGTCCTATATCGGCGAGCGGGCCATGGAGTATCTGGCCGGTTCGGGCGGCATCCCCTATTACAAAATCATCTATATTGTCATGATATATATCGGCGCCGTAATCCCGCTTAACGTGGTCTGGGAATGTACCGACCTGATCAATGCCATGATGATCCTTCCCAGTGTCTCCGCTCTGTATTTACTGCAGCATAAGATCCGGACGGCTTGAACATACTGTTTTGCCTGACACTCCCCTTGAATACGATGCAGCACATACCCGTCTCACAGCTTCGCAATATTCTCGATTTCCAGCGAGCAGGTCAGGGCGGCCGCCTGTGTATTCAGGCCATGAGTCTCATTGATGGCCTCCATGATCGCATTGCGGCTTTCCCGAGCGGCGACAATAAAGATGATTTCCTTCTCGGCCTGAAGGCTGATTCCGTAAAACTGCATGGTATCCTCGTGGCCGCCTGCCCACCGGGAACGGATTACCGTACCGCCCCTGGCTCCGGCACTTCTGGCCGTATCCATCACATCATCTGTGTTGCCCTGATTTACCACCACAATAATCAGGCTGTCATTTCCGTTCTGCATCATCATTCCGCCTCCATTTTCATTTTCCGCCGGCGTAAGCCGTTTCTCAAACAGTTTGCCGGCCGCCAGATTGGTAATTCCTGACAGCGGCATATCAAATACAATGCCCTTGGCATCCAAATCCCGGTATAAATTCTCCTGCAACTGATACATAAGCCTGTTGACATTGCTGTCGCATCCCATGCTGACCAGAATATCCCGCTCCGAAGTGCCAAATCCCAAGGCATCCAGCAGATCTGAAGATGCCGTCCCCTGGCCGACGCTCTGAAAACTACAAATAACTCTGTACTCTGCAAAAAGCTTGATAACAGCCGTCCCCTGGCCGCGCTCGACAAATGCCATTACCAGCTTAATGCCTTCTGTTTTTTCTGCCATGACATATCCCTTCCTTATATCAAATATCTTAACTATATCAAATACTAAATATCTTAATATATTAAAAGTCAAATAACTAAAATATATCAAAACATCAAATTTACCAACCCTAATCAAACATACAAGCTCTGACTAACACGTGTTTCGTGATGATTGACACTCGCTCTTATTTTATTCGGTCTATCCGGAATGGTTCTGTCAGTCAAAGTAAATAATGACATCTTCCGCCGGTTCTGAACCGGTTGCTGCCGGTACACCTTCCGGTTCCGGCTGAACGGCAAGACGCCGTTTCTCTAGCCAATGCCTAATCTTGCTGGTAAGGCCCAGCATCTGGATCGTCAGCAAGGGCGTCATGGCAACCATCGCCACGATGCCGAAAGCATCAGTCATAATGTTTCCGCCAACCGCCTGACAAGCCCCTACCGCCAGCGGCAGCAGAAAGGTCGCTGTCATCGGGCCGCTGGCAACGCCGCCGGAGTCAAACGCGATACCAGTAAATATCTGCGGGACAAAAAATGTCATGATCAGGGAAATCGCATAGCCCGGTATCAGGAACCACATAATATTCAGCCCGGTGAGGATCCGGAGCATAGCTATCCCGGCCGACACCGCGATACCGATAGAAAGGCTCTGCCCGATAGCTTTCTGAGATATCGAACCATTGGTGATTTCTTCCACCTGCTTGGTCAGTACCTGAACGGCCGGCTCCGCCCTGACTATAAAATATCCGATGAGCATGCCGATCGGCAGCAGCCACCACCTATGCCTGTCCCCGGCTATTTCCGCGCCGATGTTCTGGCCGGCAGGCATAAAACCCACATTGACACCGGTCAAAAACAGCACAAGGCCGACATATGTATAGACAAAACCGGCGATAATCCGGATCAGCTGCCGGTGATGAAATCTTTTTGACTTAATCTGGAAGACCAGAAACAGCAGCACGATAGGGATTAATGCCAAAGCCACTTCCTGCGCATAAACCGGAAACGCCTTCAGGAATTCCGCCCCCGCTTCCTTCGTCGTAGTAAGCTCTACCATGGAAACCGGTGTATAGCTTGCCTCTTCCGGCCGGTACAAGATCCCCAGGATCATAACCGACAGGATCGGGCCGATGCTGCACAAGGCAATCAGGCCAAAACTGTCGCTGCGGGAGTTCTTATCACTTCGCACGGCGGCCATACCGATACCGAGTGCCATGATGAAGGGTACGGTAATCGGACCGGTCGTGACCCCTCCCGAATCAAAGGAAACTGCTACAAAGGCATTGGGGGTAAAATAAGATAAAATAAAAATAATAGCATAAAAAAAGAACAGCGTATAGGATAACGGTATCTTCAATAGCATACGCAGCTGCGCGATAAGCAAGAAAAATCCCACCCCTGCCGCTACTGTCAGGATCAGGATCATATTATCTATGGACTCGACCTGCTCGGCCAGGACCTGAAGATCCGGCTCCGCAATGGTAATCAGAAAGCCCAGGATGAAACAGACTGCCAGCGAAATGGTGATTTTCTTGGTCTTGCTCATCTGGACGCCGATGCCTTCTCCCATCGGGATCATCGCCATATCCGCTCCTAAAGTGAAGAAGCCCATCCCCAGGATCAGCATGGCGGCACCGATCAAAAACAACAGCAGCGTAGCCGGTGTCAGCGGTGCGATCGTCATACTGAGGAACATTACAATGACGGTAATCGGCAGTACCGATAATACCGATTCATGCACTTTCTCTCTTAATAGTTCGTGAAATCTCAAAAAAACTCTCCTTTGCTCTTTTATAGTCTTTATCATACTATAATATAACTTTTGTATCAACCATTAATGGCTTACGTTTTTTGTCAGGTTGCCCGGTCATCGTCAGATTGCCACCGCTTAACCCAGTCAGCTGATGGCAAACTTAAAATTATAAGATTACCGTCACAATACCATGAGGCGCAATCCTCACCGGAAGGCAGGCCGTTTCTTCCCGGAGCACCAGTTCCGCTGCCATGTCCGTCCGATTCAGCAAAACAGCAGTCCGGCTGCCGCCAGGGTTTATGAAAGCTACGGTTTCGATCTGATTCGTATAGGACGAGGTCATGATCTGAATCGCGCCTTTCTGGATGTACCTGCTGAAATGCCCGATATAATAATAGCTTAAGTGTCTTTCCACGCCGCCTTTCCCGTCGCTCATCATCGGGGCCGCACAAAAATTCCCCACATGGTTGGGGCCGCCGTTTTCATCCAGCAGCAGGTTCCAGTCCAAGATGGCATGACAGCCCGCTTTCAGGTCGCCCAGCATATCATGGGCATACATTTCCGCTTTCTGCACTTCACCGGCACCGGCAAACCGGCTATATTCCACACAGCCTTCCGTAAAAAATATTTTGAGTTCCGGATAGGCCTTCCGCACCGCCCGGATGGCATCAAAGTGGTCGCCGGTATACCAATGTACGGAAGCTCCTGTCACCTGTTCCCGACAACCTTCTACTTGAAAAGTTTCCTTGATTCTCTGATAAAAACCTTCTTTATTATGATCCCATATGAAAATCCCGATATCGTCCAAACCGGACTTTTTGAAAGCCGGAGCCAGGAACCGGGTCACGAAATCTCCTTCCTCCAAAGCGGAATAAATACAGGAGTCCCAGGTCTGGGCCGCCTGCGGTTCATTCTGGACATTGACATATCGGAAGGAAATACCGCGCTTCCGATATTCTTCGATAAAACGCACGAAATAAGCTGCCCAGCTCTCCTTGTATTCTTCCAGCAGACTCCCGCCATGGTTCATATCACTATTGCTTTTCATAAAAGCCGGCGGCGACCACGGGACACACAGCCAGTCAATCTGGCCGGACGCCTGTAAAAGCGCCTGGCGCATCATGGGCAGGATCTCTTTTTCATCGTGGTCGATGGTGAAGGTCTTCAGTTCTTTGTCGCCTTCTTCGATATAGGTATAATTACCCAGGCTGAAATCACAGCTGTGAATCGGCACTCTTCCCATGTTATACCTTAGTCCATGATCCGAATAATATCCTTCCATCACGGCTCTTTTCCCAGCTTCCGAAAGCGAAGCATAGCAATGTGCGGCAGCTTCGGTAAAGGCTCCGCCAAAGCCGGTGATCTCCTGTTCTTTTATATCCGGATACAGATTGATGACGCGCATATATTCCTCTATATGGCGTGTTTGTACGGTTTCTTCCTGCCAAAGCTTTTCTGAACCCTGATCGGTTGTAATGATAGTTGCCTGCATGGCGCGCCTCCTTTTTCTTATCATAGGGAAACGCTGATACAGCGTTTCCCGCGCCGGATTTACGGCACGCAGTGCCAGTTTCCGCTGTAAATCCGTGCGCATCTCTAGCGAAACGCTGATACATCAGTGTTCCTTAGATGATCGATATTTCTATTTCCTTGACCTTGCCGTCCCTGATTTCCGAGGCAAAAAAATGCCCCAGAGTCCCTTGCTTGATGATGTATGAGACCTTATCATGGCAGGTCAGCTTTATTTCCTTGATCCGGTAGTTTCCGGGGATGTAATCTTTGCTTTCGGCAAATTCATAGATTACTTTTGTCCGGCCCATAAACATCGCTTCGATCCGGCGGTCATCACCGATCAGAACACCGGGGATGCAAGGTTCGAAGGTGAGACTTAAGTTACCGCTTTCTTCTCTGAATATCTCGTCACCGAACATCATGATCTTCCACATCTGCAGAAACTCTGCGGTTGAGCCGCTGAGTCTTGCCACGAAGCCTTTGCCATGAAGCTTCCGGTCAGGATTAGCGGAACTGGCAATAAAAGAAGAATTTTCCCAGATGCTCCTCCCATATACTTCCGGATCCTGAAAAGGGATGACGGTGTTGGTAAAGTCCGCAAGATATTGCTGATACAGCTTGCCCTTCAGCAGTTCGAGCAGGTACTTATATTCCATATGCAGCCAGATCGATTCGTTTTCCAGCCAGCCGGGAGTGAATACCTTGACCCGGCCCAGCTCAAAGGACGCATCTTGCAGGGAAGTATTTACCTTGTACATTTTCAGCTTCTGGTCATAGAGAGCGCCGGACTTTACCGCCTCGGCCAGCTTTAATTTGTCTTGTTTTGTGCCGGAAAGTTTCAGATGGCGAACGGCACCCTCAAGAAAGACCGGGAGCGGAACCGGCTGGAAATGAAGCGGGGTGATTTCTCCCTGCGCTTCGGTATAATCGGTGATTTCATAGGCAAAATAAGTCGGATATCTTTCTCCTGTCATCCGCCGGGCCCGCCGGATGCCGTCATCAACTGCTTCCTTCAGATGGGTAAGGATGCCGGCTGCCTGTGCTTTGTCCATAGAAACCTTGATCCCGCTGATCCCCTGAAACGTTTCCCGCCAGTATTTTTCTTTATACTCATTGCGTTTACTCCATAGGAGCAGGAGTTCCGGCGCGGAATGCTGATCCTGACCTGCCAGTGCGATCCGATCCATTGCCTGGAGCAGAAGGGCTACTTCCTGAGTCAGCTTAAGCGGTTCGGAGCAGGCCTCCAAGGCCTCGACGGCAAAGTGGAGGTTGCGGGACAATTCGCAGGTTTCCGACATGCTGGAACCAAACAGAGCCGGAAGCCCGTTGAGGGCATCATACCAGCCCGGGCGGCCGCCCTCCATCTCTATGCCCATGCCATAGGCGTCCAGAGCGGCATATTTGGTGGCGCAGAGAACAAGCAGTTTTTCCATTAGGGTTACTTTGACAATGCTTCCCCTGCCAAAATCCGCCCGCAGGAGTTTCTCTGTAGCCACGATCTTCTTGTTTTCATCCAGAAAGCGGTATTGGCGGATGCCGTTTTCGGTTTTTACATAACGCTTGCGACGGGGCAGAATCGGGATCCTGGTACGGTAATAGGTATATTCTTCGGCAGTCAGCAGCTCCGCTTTCCGATCGGGATATAATGACAGATAGGCTTCGACGAGATCCAGATTATAGGTCCAATGGTCGCACCAGTAACCCTCGCCGAACTCGGCACTGCTTTCTTCATCGGACTGCTCCATGATCTTGGCAAAATACATGTCCCTTTCATCAGGATTCAGCAAGGCATCCAGCTTCCGGAAAAGACCGCCGGGCGTATAGGGAAGTGCCAGGCTTTGCTGAAGTTCCTCTTTTTGTTCCTGCGAAAGCGGATCAAGGATGGCTTCGCATATTTCGTCGGTTATCCCGAAAGTCACTTTTTCCACCGCCAAAGGATTGTAGCCGTCGATCTGGATCAGGCTGTAGAAACGCCGGATATTTTCTTTCTGGACAATCGGGGTAAAGAAATTATCCATCCGGCGGTTCTGACAGACATCACGGAAATTACCATTTCCTTGGGAAAAATACTCCGGCAGCATCCGGAAATCATTGTAATCCCGTTCCAGATCGCCATGTTTGCGGGAATAGACATAAAAGACCTTGTTACCCGGCAATAAAACGGGAAACCCACCACGCAGGGCGTTGTCCATATAGGTATAACCGCAATATTCATCAAAGTCCGGACTGGCCGTCCTGGTTTCGATGCCCCGGCATAACTCTTGGGTCAGCCGGGCAGCCTCATCAGCTTTGGCCTCGAAATATTTCTTTCCGGGCTTGCTTTCCAGAAAGGCCCGTAAGTCCTTTTGCTCCTTCACCTGACCGAACAGTTCGTAGCAGGTAAGCGAAGCACCTCCGGCAACCTGCTGCTTCGTTCCAAAAAAGCAGCAGGGAAACTGATTCTCACAAAGGGCGTCCTGACGGAATAAACCGTCAGTTCCCTTATCCCGGAAGCCCTCTGCGATCTGTAACGACGTGTCATACGAAAATACTGCTTCCGGGTCGGTAATCCAGGGCATGTGACTCCCGTCCGCCGTAACCGCATAACCGAAATTCCCGCCGTTTACCGCGGTAACCGCCGCAGTATCCTTGATGCTGGCCCGGGCCCGGAAAAAAGGCTGTCCTTCAGGGGTTTTTTCCGCCCGCATCCATGCCTTTACCGTCTGCCCCATATTCTTGAGAGAAGCCATATCCACGCCATAGGGCACCAGGGCTGCCATGCCGTCCAGCACTTCCAGCTCGATGCTCTCGGGACTGGTATTCCGGATGGTCACCTTTCGCATAAGGCCGCCAAAGGCCGCGCCCGGAAGGGTGTGGTAGCGGACCGTAGTCCGGATTCCGGCTTCCTGACGGTCTTCTTCTATTTCCAGGCCGTTCCGGAATATTTTCATGGAATGGGGCTGGCCGGCATCGTTTAACAGTTCCTGATAAACGCCGTTGATACGGCAAAAAGTACGGAAACCTAAAAATCTTACATTACGGTATGCCTGATGGGCCGGATAAAACTCCATGATGGCATGGTCTTTGTCTTCCAGGCCAAAACCGGCAATGGCCTGACCCCTGTTCACATAACAGCACCAAGCCGGTATCCCCTTAACCCCGCTTATGCCTGGAAGAAAACTGGAAAATGCCGGCTTCCTTAAGTAGTTTTCGATGGTAAAATACCTGTTACTATCCATATGACTCCTTTACTGACGATTCCTTTACTGACGAATCCCTTACTGACGAATGGATTTATGTAGCATATTCTTACGATACTCTGTCGGCGAAACGCCGCATGCGACCTTGAAAGTCTTCATAAAATGTTTTTCATTTTCATATCCGATCTTCTGACTGATCTCATGAATCTTCAGTTCGGTAGTTTCCAGCAGTTTCTTGGCTTCCTTGATCCTCAGCTCTTTGATGTAATCGACAAACTTGCTGCCGGTATACAGCTTGAACGTATGAGAGAACAAGGAATAATTCATAGATATCGCATTGGATACCACTGCCATGTTCAGATCGGTATTATAGTTTTCATGGATGTACAAAATCGCCTGTTTGATTTTCTGCTTATTACGGAAGTCGTCAAAATCCTTCCTGAGTTTAACACTCAGCCGATCCAGCCACTGATCCAGCGACTTCTCTAACTGATCCACACAGTCATAGACATACAGCGGGCCGAATAAATCCTCCGCCTCCGATGTCATCTCCACAACTGTCCCGTACATTTCCTGAAAGAGCCGTAGCAAAAGCTGGATGCTTTTTTCCATGACAGCTGCCTGATACCCGCCTCGGCGGCCTTGGAAAAAGATTTCGCTGATGCGGCGTCTGGCCGCTTTTTCCTGATTGGTTCCCAGTTGCTGTACGGTCATGTGAATCTCCTTTTCCGAGATGTCCTTTTCAGGGTTCTCCATTGCAACGACGACCTTTTTCGGGATTTCTTTTTCAAGAGTATCTTGTTCAGAAGTATTTTTTGCATGGATATTTATATCAGGAGTATTTATATCAGGAGTATTTTTATCAAGAGTTGATGGTTTATACAGAATCACCTTTTTATTACGCCAGAAAGCTTCCCGCCTGGCGGCGACGGCTTCCTGAAAGGCCGTTTTCAGTTCTCCCAAACCGCAGTGGCGGGAACTGATGCCGACATACCTTCCCTGGAGCAGCTGTTCCCACACGCCCAGCGTATCGCCGCCTTCGATGATGTAAAGCTCATGAGCCCCCACGTCACTCAGATAAATATGGTGTTCGCCGGATGCCATGATACCCTTGGTATTGTTGGTACAGCACACCATATAATCCGCCGGAAAAAACCATTCTTCGTACTGCTTTACTATAATTTCTGTTTCCGCCTCAGTCAACTGATCGTTTACCATCCAAAACTTCAGCTGCTGGTAACCGATGCTGATACGCCCCTGTTCGGTGGCGGCTTTTTGGCTGATTTCCTCCTCAAGTCTTCCAAGCAGATGGATCAGGATGTCCCGTTCAATTGGTTTCAAGATATATTCCCTTACCCCGGAGCGCAGCATTTCTACCGCATAGTTAAATTCGTCATATCCGCTGATGGCGATCATCACCGGCGGCGAGGCCAGCTTCTGAAGTTCCTTTACTAATGCCAGCCCGTCCATTTTCGGCATCCGGATATCGGTAAATACGACATCGAACTTCTGCCCGGCAATAAGCTCCAGCGCTGCTTCCCCGTTGGCTGCTTCCCAGATCTCCGCCACCGGGATGCCGGAGCGGCGAATCATCGAGATAATGCCTTGTCTGATCAGTTTTTCATCTTCTACGACCATAATCTTATTCATATCCTTCTCCCCTTACTCCGACTGTGACCGGAATCCTGATGATGATTTTCGTATACAGCCCGAGCTGGGAACTGATTCTGAGGCCGTATTCTTCCCCGTAGCCGATCTTGATCCGATCCTGGACGTTCTTTAGACCGATCCCGTTTCCAGTGCCACCGGAAGTTTCAACCGTTACGTTTATCTTTGAGTAAAGCTGATTCACCTCTTCCTCGCTCATGCCTTTTCCCATATCAGTAATCTCAATCACGCAGTCGTCGCCGTCCCTGAGACCTTTGATATAGATGCTGGTATCTTCCGCCAGCTGTTCAATCCCATGATAAATAGCGTTTTCAATAATAGGCTGCAGGGACATCTTCGGCACCCGCTGCGAACGGATGTCTTCCGGCATAGTTACCGCAAGGTCGATTTCATAATCAAACCGTAGATTAATCAGCTGCATATAATTCTTGATGTAGTCCAGCTCTTCCGCGACCGACACATAATCATCATTCCAGCGCATACTGTAGCGGAGCAGTTTGCCCAGGGCGGTTATGGCATCCGATATGACATATTTTTCATCGATCTCTGCCATCATCTTGATGGATTCCAGGACATTGTAGATGAAATGCGCATTGATCTGGTTCTGCAAGGCCCTGATCTCAGAATGGCGAGCCAGAATCTCCCTGTTCACGTTGTCTGCCATCAACTGTTTGATGCGCCTGAGCATCGTATTGATCTGCGTTCCCAGCTCACCCATCTCGTCCGGCCCGCCGCCGGTGATCACCACATCCAGGTCGCCCTTCTGTACTTCCCTGATTGAGTGGAGAATGTCATAAAACTGATGAAGCAGGCTCTTGACGATAAGATTGATGATATAGATCAGGATGACCACGATGACCATTGCTATGGCCATGAACATGAGCCGCAGGCGGCCGACACCGCCCAGCTCGGCCTCCAGGCTGTCGAAACACACCAAAACGCCGTCTATCTCATCAACCGGCTTGATACCTACAACGAACGGCTGGCTTTGCAGAGTGGCATAAAAAACCGTTTCCTTGCCATCCTGCCATGCAGCGTTGATATCCGGATCACTGACATAGAAATCCAGGCCCTTGAATTCTCTGCTGCTATTATCATTATGCACGCTGTCATCATAATAAACCGTCCCGCTTTGATCCACAAAAAAACCAAAAGTTCCTTGCTCCGGATCATAGATTACCGGGAACATGGTTTCCATATACATAGCAACTTCCAGAATGCCGATCTGTCCTTCTTTTACGTCCGTAACCGGCATTACCAATGACATGATTTTCTTGGTTCGGTTGACAGCGTTCACGTCAAATAACGTGTCATAATAGTCAAATTTCCAGCCGGGTTCCATATCCTCCATGCCACCCGCTGTTTCCGCCGCCCAGGCAAGGCGGCGCATCCGCTCGGTACGGTAAAGGATCGGCATCATTTCCTGCATATCCGGACTGTCGGCATAGACGCGGATCTGATAGAGATAGGGGTTATTGTTCAGCATCCGTTCCAGAAAAATGATGTTTTCGTTATAAAAATCCATCAGCTCCAGGGGCATGATCGGACTGCCGTTCTTGACTGCTCTCAGATGATTCCGCAGACCGGCATCGCTGAGAAAGAACTGCGAGGACATGTTGATGGCATCAATGTTTTTGATAATCTGATCATAGCTCTTCTCCATCCGATAGGCCATGGCGTCAAGACGGCGGTCTACTGCATTTCTTTCTATATTGGCAAACAAGAACAATGAAAAAGCCAACATCGGCATTAGCACGAATAAGATGATCACAATAGTAAATTTAATATTTAGTTTTAGCTTTTTGAACTTTGCTTTCATGTTAACCATACATAAAACCGTCAACCTATCTACTATTTCAATCCCAGCTTTTCCTTGGCGGCCCGCATCTGCCGGGTACTCTCTGCCATCACGTCGTCATGGCCCAGATTCCTTCGTTCCTCTAAGAAATTATCAAAAAGACGGTCAAACTCGGCTTCTGACGAGGCCAGCAGCAGCCGCGGCAGCACGGTACTCCACAATAACTGAATCTGCCGGTTCGCTTCCCCTTCCGGAGAATTGACGTCAAAATTAATTTCATACTGGCCCAGGTATCTGGTGTAGGGGTAGGTCCACTCTAACAGCTGTCCTGTCGGCGGCTCTAAGGGCGGCAGCCACTTTAGCTGCATCACATTGTCCTGAAGCATCCAATAAGCATTATTGCCGCCATAAATACGATTGTATGAGGTCTGGTCGGTATTCATCAGTTCGGAGACTTCTTCCTTGATGCAGGGCTTGCCGTCCACGATGTCATACGTCTCGCCCTCGATTCCCAGATAAGTCATTTTCTGGCCCGCTTCGCTCATCAGATAGGTAAGAAAGCGCATGGCTCGTTCCGGATCCCGGCAATTACGGGAAATCAAAGTCACTGTCCAGCCGTTAATGCCGGCTCCCGGCAGAAGATGGTCGGAACCCTGGGCATTCTTAGGTCCGTCAACCGCGACATAGATCTGCTCCGGATCCTGGGCATAGAGCAATTTCTGTTCTTCCTCGATGTCGGTGCGCTGATAGATCATACAGAAATACCGGCCTTCCGCCAGCTTTTCCCGCATCTGCATCCGCTGGTCGATGAAAATATCTTCTTTCAGATAGCCTTCCTCACCCAGCTGCCGAAACACTTTCAGCCAACTGATGTATTCCGGGTCAGCGTAGCGGTCATAATAGACCCCGTCTTTCTCAAAGGGAACTGCCAGGAAATTCTGGAGGTGAAGATCAAAAGAGATACATCCGGTTTCATTAAATTCATGGGCTCCGATGGGAATCAGCGGTTTGCCGTCTACCAACGGAAAGTTTTCCGCTGCCGCCTTTACTGCTGCCGCAAACCCCTCAGGAGTTGTCATGTCAGGGCTGCCGATGGCCTCATAGATATCTTTTCTGACCAGAAAGGTCTGCTGAGAACCGATATTATCATAGTCTTCATAATCCGAAGGCCGGTAAAAAGAGTTAGGATAGCAATAGATATTGCCGTCCTCTCTGGTATACCATTCGATGACCGCCTCGTCTGCCACTTCCCAAAAATACGGCTCGTATTCATCAGCCAGTCCATTCAGGGCATATACCAGATCCTTAGCGATCATTTCATCCACCTGGGTTTCCCACCAGCCCAGCGTGATGATATCCGGCAACGTATCCGAAGCAATCAGTGAATTAAACTTTTCCGTTTCACTGCCCATGGGAACAATAAAATTGACATCCACGCCGGTGTTTTCCGTGATGGCCCGAGACACCATATTATCCCCCCAAACGGTATCGTACCAAGAAAAATTGATGTACCAGTCGAAGGTAATGACTTCTTCTGGTCCGATTTCTGGTCCGATTTCTGATCTGATTTCTGATCCGGCTGCTTGTTCAGCCTCCAAACGCTCCTTCGCATCCTGCTCCGACTGAACCGCACCGCCTTGAACCGGTGTACTCTGATCCGAGCCGTTAAGGCCGGGATAGTGGCTGCATCCGCCACAAAACAGAAAGAATATTAAAATTATGGATATCAAAATAAAAATTCTCTTTTTGTATTGATATTGTTTATTCTTACTCACGCAACCCCTGCCCCCCCCTCTTTGTTTCACATACTTAAATATTAACAAAAAATGTATTGTATTGCAAAGATTAATTTACTTCAGAGCATCGGTTATTTTTTTGATCCTGTGTTTTTAATTACATATTCTAAGGAAACACCTGAAATCCAGTGTTTCCTTAGATAAGAGAGCTGAGTCAAATGAAAACATTATATTTTGTTACATTTAAATTACATTCAACTAACTGCGTGCTTCTACTTGTTAGTTTCTAAGGAAACACTGATGCATCAGTATTTCCTTAGACGCTCCACGGGATGCGCACGGATTTGCAGTGGAAGCTGGCACTTTGTGCCGTAAATCCGGCGCGGGAAACGCTTTCATCAGCGTTTCCTAAGCCATTTCATTCAGTGCCGAAAACCTCTGCTTCCCACATTGAGTATCCGTATGGCAACGCTCTCTGCATACCCTGGAACATGATATAGCGAGCATCCACAGGATCGAAACTGATTGTTTCCGTACCGCCCGAGCCGTCATCTTGGGTAAATACCTTCGTATAATTATTACCGTCCTGAGAAACGTACAGCTCAAATTTCTCGCCAAAAGCCGTCTCCCAAGTTAAGACCACCTTGCTTACGCTGCATACTCTTTCCAGGTCGATAACAAACCATGCGGTATCGGAAAAGTCGGAGGACCATCTGGAACCCAGGTTGCTATCCGTCAGGCATTCCGGGCCAAATACGATATTTTCGGATCCTGACGCCGTAACCGGCCTTCCGCCTGATAAAAGAACTTCTTCCGGATCTTCCGGATCTTCGGGATCTTCTGGATCTTCTATGTCACTGCCGTTATCGGTATACGTTCCGTTATTACTGCCTTCCTCCTGATAGACCCTGACATAATCGACTTGCATCGTAGCCGGGAAAATCCCCTTATCCGGCATAATGCCGCCGTCAAACCATCCGCCTACGGCAAGATTCATAATAATGAAAAATTCCTGATCAAACGGTGCGTTCTCGTTATTGCTTGCCCCAAGGGAATACCACTGTTCATTGGTTGCCTTATAGAAACAATTGCCGTCAACATACCATTTAATATTGTCTTCTTCCCATACAAGGCTGTAGGTATGGAAGTCGGTGTCGAACCGCTCGCCGTTTTCAAAGGCATAGTCGCTGCCGATATGGGTATTCGCCGGCCATTGTCCGCCATAGTGCAGCGCACCGCTGGTGGCTCCGGGCAGACGTCCTCTGGCTTCCATGACGTCGATTTCCCCGGAAGCTGCCCAGCCACCGTAGGCGTCGTCCGCCGGTAGCAGCCATAAGGCCGGCCATAAAGCATCACCCGCCGGAAGCTTGGCTCTGAAGTCAATCCTCCCGTATTTAAAGGAAAAATTACCCCTTGACACGATCTTGCCTGAAGAATATGGAGCCACCCGAGTCGGATCCTGCGGGAAGGTAGCCGGATCATCCAATGCCCGCAAGTTCAGCTTGCCGTTATCCACAAAGGTATTGTCCGTGCTTTCGGTATAATGTTCCAGTTCAGCATTGCCCCAGCCCCAGGTATCAGCATCGTCATTGAGATAATAACCGGGATCATATCTCCAGTTAGACATGTCTAAGGAAGTCCCGTTAAACTCATCGTTCCATATCATATTCCAGCCGTCGATGTCCGGGTCGGAATCGGTTCCTAGCTCAATATTCCCGAGATCTGACACATCGGGACGCGGGGCATTGGGATTGCCGATAAACTGATAGACGATAAAGTTACTGCCAAGCGGTCCGCCCGCTTCCCCGTTAGTAGGATAACCGATACGGATCTGCATGTCTTCCTGGATCGGCTGGAACCAGAGGCCATAGATATGATCCACCCAGTATCCCCACTGATCACTGGCCGACAAGCTGTTGTACCCGTTACCTTGATAGCTGAAACCGCTGACGGCGAAATCATCCAGATCTACCCAGTTCCCGTTGACTAATTTCTGATATACAAAGTTACCCAGCTCTGATTCCCGTGGATAATCTCCGTCTATCATCGGCAGCGGAACCCCGATGGCGCCAATATCGCCAGCGACATAGGTGGTCACATCGGCCGACAGCACATAGTCAGTCCTGACCGGCACTTGAAACTCAATAGTGTAATCCAGAACCACATTGGGTGAAGCCTTGGAAGCCAGCCTGAGCATGGTGGTACGTCCCACGTTGATCCAGAACCCGCCGCCGCCATCCCAGAACTGACCCCAGTTCTGATCATAAACAAAGCCGCTGTCCGGATTATCGATACTCACCCATTCCTCTTCATCATCCAGCCAGACAAAAACCGCCAGGTCGTCCGCCACCTGTGCATAGGTGATGGCCGAATCGCCGTTAAAAGTCGGATAGGTAAAACCTGCCCCGCCAGTGATACCGGCGACAATATGCGGTCCCTGTGTGGCCGCCATGGAAGTAATCGTATATTCGGCGAGGTTGGTAAAATTAAGCGTATAGGTAAGTGACACTCCCGGATTGGTGCGGGATACCAGCTGAATCTGCGTTGTCTCGGAAACGACAAACCAGTACCCGTTAAAACCGGCATCTTCCCAGTTACCCCAATTGGAGTTATAAACATACTGATTCAAACTGTCAATATCTGTCCAGACGTTGTTAACCAGTACATTGACCTGAAGGTCATCAACAGCTTCGGCCCAGGTATTGGCGCCGTTGTTAAATATCGGTGCCACAAAACCGAAGCTTGCCTCTCCGACACCGGAGACGTTAAGAATCGGCCCGTCATTGGCCGAAAAATAATCCATGTCGGTGATTGCCGCTGCGGGAGCCGCCTGGACGCTGCCAAGTCCGTCTCCTGCTAAGGGCAACACTGCCGACACTAGCAGGAACATGGCAAGAAACAGGCCCAAGCCTCTGTAGATTTCCTTTTTTTTCATTCGTACTCTCTCCATTGTGTTAGTTCTCCTTTCTTGATTGAGTAAATACCTTATATTAGCATCGAAAAGCACATTTTCCATTATCTTCAATATTGTGCTTTGATTTATTTTACAATATGTGGGAGTTAATATTAAGTAATCATTTTATCTTATTGTGTCATTTTTTTATGTTACTGTGCAATCGGCATTTTAGACGGGCAATCATCGCTTCAATCTATTCTTTGATACTGCCGGCTGTAATACTACTTATCATATACTTAGAACAAAAAGCAAAGACAATCAGGATCGGGACAACCGATATCGCTACGGAAAGATAAATCGCCCCTTGGTTGGTAGCAATGTCAGTCGAGGCACTGAGCGAGGCGATCATGACCGGCAGCGTAAAGCGGTCCGGCTTGGTCAGGACGATCAAGGGCACCAGATAACTGTTCCAGTTGCCGATGAAGGCACCGATAGACATCGTCGCGATGCCGGGTGCCATGATCGGCAGGACAATTTTGTGAAAAATATAAATTTCTCTGGCACCGTCGATGCGGGCGGCTTCCAGCAGGGTCTTTGACAGGACGGACAGCACGTACTGGCGCAGGAAAAACACGGTTCCTGGTGCTGCTATCGCAGGGATAATCAGGGGTATATAGGAATTGACCAGTTTTAAGCCGCTGATCAGGTTGTAGAATCCCAGCAGCCCCAGCTGTCCCGGTATCATCATAAAAATCACGATCACGCCGAACATCAGGTTACGGCCCCGGAACTGATAGATGGCCAGGGCATAGCCGGTCAGCGAGGAAAAATAAGCTGTCAGCAAGGTGGCGGGGACAGCTACGATCAAGCTGTTAAGATAGCCCCGGAACAGGTTAAAATAATTAATTACCGCTTCCCAGTTTTCTCCGAGAGAATCCCCCGGTATCAGGGTAAAAAATGTCATGATCTCACGGCCGCTGCGGGTTGCATTGACCATCATCAGCAAAAAGGGCAGGACACAGATCAAGGCCAGGGCAATCAGCAAGACATATAGGATGCATTTCTTAGTTAAAGTCCACATGATCAATCCTCCTTATTCATTATCTTGAACTGGATCACTGCCGCCGCCAGGATAATCAGGAACAAGGCATAGGCAATGGAACCGGCATATCCCACCTGGAAGGTCCGGAAGCCAAAATCATACATGTACATAACGACGGTCTGAAGCGGTCCGCGGAGGATCGCGGTCATATCGGTGCCCTGAGCGATCAGGAAAGGGATGTCAAACATCTGCAGGCCGCCAATCAGCGAGGTAATGGACACATAGATCAGGATCGGCCGCAGCATCGGAATGGTGATCTTGCCGAACACCTTCCAGCGGTTAGCCCCGTCAATCGCCGCCGCTTCAAAGTAGTCTTTGGGGATGCCTTGGACGCCGGCCATCAATATGATAAAAGAATTGCCGAACCACATCCAGGCATTGATCATGGCTACGGAAAAAGGAGCAATGTCCGGAGATGTAAGCCACGGGATGGGATTGTCAACCCCCAGCTGGGCCAGTATCTGGTTCAGGGTACCGAACCGCCAGTCTAGCAAGGTCTTAAATAAAAAAGCGATAGATGCCGCGGCAATCAGATTGGGCAGATAAAAAACCGCCCGAAAAACGCTGAGACCTCGGATTCTATACTTAATATCACTGAAGACAATGGTGAGCAGGAATGCGACCCCCAATTGTACCACAATATTGACACTCCATATTTTTATGGTATTCCACAGGGCCTCCCAGAAAAACTTATCATTGATTACCCGGTTGTAATTAGCCAGCCCCACCCACTGCGGTTCTCCGTAACCGGGATAACTGGTAAAGCTCAGGTACAAAGTCCGTAAAACCGGATATACACTAAATATCAAAAAGACGATGATAAAGGGCGCAATAAATAAATACGCGACGTTATTGATATTTTTCTTCTTAGCCGGACCAGCCGGAACGCTATTTCTTGCCATACTGTCTCCTATCTGTGTAAATCTCTTAGCAGATATGCTGCGGCACCAGTGACCGGCCTCGGTGTCCGGTAATAGTGCCGCAACATGATTTATAAAAAGACTTCCCGCGTAAGCGGTCTATCTATCGACTTATCGGTTTATCGTAATCTCCGGATAGGTTGCTGCAACCTGGTCATAAAAGTCGCTAATAGCGGTTTCTTTATCTGACTCGCCGGTCTTGATGGCGGTTATCGCCGCACCCCAGGCATCACCGATAACCTGGTCATATTTGGTTACTTTAGAATAATCAATGCCCTCAGACTGCTCCATCCAGAAGGAAAAGGATTTCTGTCCGCCATAGGCTTCATTGGCATCATCAGCGTGCTTCTCCAGTCCCGGAATATAAGAAACCACATCACCGCCGGAAGCTTCGATCCACCAGTCGGCCGTTTCCGCATTCAAGGTACAGAATTTAACGAATTCCCATGCCAGTTCTTTTCTTTCGCTGTTGGCACTGACACCGATCCATGTGCCGCCGCCGAATCCGTAAGCGGGACCGCTGCATATGCCCCAGTTACCGGCTGTTTCTCCGGCATTGTCACGGAGAATCAAGGCTCCCCAGGTAGGCAGGCCGTAAGCAAAACACTCGGCAGTATCGGCGCCTTCAGCATCAGCTGCGATAGCTGCTTCATCCCAGACATTGGTGCTGGCTTTCAGAATCGGAACCGGACCGGACATGGACTGATACCAGGGCGCCGACCACTGTGACGCAAAGGCCGTGAGGTCATTCTGATAGAGGGCAATCGCCAGATCCATATAGTCATAACGGGATTGGGCTACGTTCAAAGTCCCGTCGATAACCCAAGCGGCATCTCCGGAAAAATAACTCATCTCACCATCGGAAGCGAATATCTTATAGCCGGCGGCTTTTAAGGTTTCCCCGGTCTCCATGATGGTGGTATAATCCTGGAATAATTTGCCGACTTCCGCAGGATCATCGGTTCCGAAAACATCCAGGGCGATGTCCCGGCGGTAAAACATCCCGGCCGGCGTCATCTGATAACTGATGGCCCGCTGAATGCCGTTATCATCCTGACCTACGTCCCAGACGTAGTCTACGATCAGGGAGGCATAATCCTGGGCATTGTAGGGAGCCTGATTTAAATCCTCGAAAAAGCCGGCATCATACATGTTACCCAGCATCTGCGGTTCCGCTACGATAACATCCGGCTCGGTTTCGCCGCCCAGCAAAGCCGACTGAACCTTGGTGGGATAATCAGCGGGCGCAATGACGACTGTTTCGATTTCCAGATTGGGATTGAACTCCATCATGCGCTCGGCAAACTGGGTCAGGTCATTGGCCAGCGTCCAGATCACCAGCTTCCCGGAAAGATCAGTAGGGGTTTCAACATCATCGGCGGTGACGGGCGCCGCATCCCTGGTATCACTGGATGACGCAGTTTCACTGCCGCCGCAGGCGGCCAGTAAGACCATGATGATCCCGGCCATCAGTAAGGCAATAAGTTTGTTACTTTTCATAATAATAATCCTCCTTCATGGAATATCGTCTGCCGGAAGTTCGTGACGGCAAACTTATGGTTAATCTTATTATAAAAAGTAAAAATAAATGTTAAAATTATCCAGTTTTTAATTTGGTGTTATTTTTTTATACGGGACTTATTAATAAAAAGAACATGAGAATGATAAATTACTTGAGAACTGTTAAATTACTGTTATGCGATGGGATATCTACGATAAAGAACCTGGTGTGAAAGTCAACACTGTGATGTTAAGGCTGAGTCTAATCAGCAGTTCCTTTTCCAATGACAATATATTGATCACAAAGCTCCGCCAATAACTGCTGCACTGTCTTACGAAGCAAGGGATGGCGCCGGCCAGGGGACAGCTGCGCCAGAGGACGCAGGACAAAGTCGCGGTTATGCATATCGGGATGAGGTAAAATGAGTTCTTCGCTGTCTATTATGACATCGTCATACAATAAAATATCCAAATCCAGAACACGAGGCCCCCAGCGTTCTTCATTCCCCTTTTCTCTCCTTCCTGCCTGCTTCTCCAGTTCTTGTAAGAATAGCAGCAGTTCTCCCGGACGCAGTAGCGTTTCCAGAACCAGGGCGCCGTTGACAAATTCGGGCTGTTTCACGCCTCCATAAGGTACGGAACGGTATAGGTCAGAGGCCTTTACATTGCGGATCTGCTTATGAGCTATGATCTGCCGGACAGCCTGACGGATCTGCTTTTCTCTATCGCCCAAATTAGCACCGGTGGCGATGCAGACACTCCGCCATCCCCGGCTTATTTTTACTGATAAGGAAGAAAAGGGTTGCTTGATCGGTGCCTCGGGCTTCCGGATCTCAAGGTCTATATCATGTATTAACGGAAAAGCCAGAAGAATCGCCTCCGCCAATCGCTCCGCAACTGTTTCAATCAGCTTATAGGTGATCTTTGGCATGTAGTCGCAGATAAAATCTATTACTTTGCCATAGTCGGTTGAAAAAGCTAAATCATCTTCCATGCCGGCTTTTCTGGTGTCGGTGTACAGTACGACATTCACATAAAAATTCTGCCCTTTTGTGTTTTCTTCCGGAAAAACACCGTGATAGGCATATACTCGCAGTTCTTCTATCCTTATCTCATCCATCCTTGTCTTATCCATCCTGATTTCATCTATCCTTTTCATCCAGTGATTTAGCTGTCTCTATTTAAAATAGCTTCTGTTATCTTAATTGCTCTGGCATTTTCCTTGACATCATGCACCCGAACAAAGGCACAACCTTTCACAACTGCCATAACAGTTGTTACCAGTGTCCCCTCCAGACGTTCCTCAACCGGTAAGTCCAAGGCCAGACCGATCACTGATTTCCGGCTGGCTCCCAGAAGATAAGGAAAGCCCAGTTCGTTGAGCTGTTCCAGGCTACGTAATACTTCCATATTATGTTCGTATTCTTTGCCGAAACCGAGGCCGGGATCCACGATGATTTTATCACGGAAGATGCCTGCCGCCGCCGCCCGCTTTAAAGAATCCCGCAGATCGGCTTTCAGTTCTGTCATAAAGTCCTGATACACGGCATGTTTCCGGTTATGCATCAGGCAGCAGGAAACCCCGCTCTTTTGGATCACCTTCGCCATGTGATCGTCATACTGTAACCCCCAGATGTCATTGATCATATCGGCGCCGGCGTCAATACCGCTTTGGGCAACCTTGGACTTGTAAGTGTCCAATGAGATCGGGGCATCAAATCGTGATTTAATATTTTCAATAACAGTAGTTACTCTCGTAATCTCTTCATCATCACTCAGTTTTTCATATCCGGGACGTGTGGATTCGCCTCCGATATCCAGGATGTCAGCGCCTTCTTTTATCATTTTCTCCGCATGAAAAAGGGCTTTGTCTTGATGATTATATTTCCCTCCGTCAGAAAAAGAGTCAGGTGTCACATTAAGAATGCCCATAATATAGGTGTGCTTGTCCGTATGAAATTCATGTCCGCCAATTCTCATTTTCGCCTATTCAATCCTATTCAAACTTTCTATCTTATCCCTTATCGCTCCCTTATAAGCAACATAGAGAATCAATATTCTATCAGCAGGTTCTTTTTCTTGCTGTCCCAGTCACATTCCGGCTCTGCTTCGCAGGCATAGCAGGGGCGGCTCAGCTTATCGGCACGGTAGATGAGGCCGCTCAGATTAGGGGCCTTGGCAATATGGGCAGAACGGTGGCTGGCAATCGCCTGAACGATCAGGCGCACTTCCGGCTCGTCAAATCCGCTGTCTTTTAAGATCCTGGGAGCCAGCACCGCGCTCGCCTGCTCATGGGGTATTCCTTCGCGGTATTCCATATGCTTGCCGATATCATGAAGCAAGGCAGCCGCATAGATCATCTCTTTCGGTATCGTCAATCCTTCTTCCAGATTCAATATCATGCCGATTCTGGCCACGTCCAGACTATGAGTCAGATCGTGGCAGCAAAACTCCCGGTCATCTTCTTCGATTCGTTTGATTTCTCTTTGGTAGACATTGAATAAATCATGATTTAATATATTGGAGGCTCTTTCCATAGATCCTGATTCCTTTCGTTTCCCAAAATCAAACACTTAACATTCAATTCTCATATTAATGATCTACATTACATTCTTCACATTGTATTACATTACATTCTTCACATTACATTTATCACATTATTTTTGCATATTACATATTTACCATTTGAAAAAATTCATCTCTCAATCTGCTGTCCTCTTGAAATATCCCTCTGGAAACCACTGTCATAGTCTGGCTGCCGGGCTTCTTTACCCCCCGCATGGTCATACACAGGTGTTCGGCTTCTACCATCACTATGACGCCGCAGGGTGACAGATATTCCATGATAGCATCCGCGATCTGGGCTGTCATCCGTTCCTGCAGCTGCAGCCGCTGGGCAAATATCTCGATACTTCTGGCAAGCTTGCTTAAGCCTACGACACGGCCGTTCGGTATGTATGCCACATGGGCCTTGCCAAAGAAAGGCATCATGTGATGCTCGCAGGTAGAGTAAAAAACAATATTTTTTTCCACTATCATTTCATTTTGTTCCGCCGTAAAGGTCTTAGACAGCGGCAATTCCGGATCTTCTTCCATCCCTCCAAAAATCTCCTCATACATCCTGGCGATCCGGGCAGGCGTTTCTTTCAGTCCTTCCCGGCTGCTGTCTTCACCGATCGCTTCCAGTAAGAGCTTCACCGCTTCCTCAATTTTTTTCTGGTCTATCATGTAGGCCCCCATCCGTATGCTACTTTTTTCTTCTTCTTATCATTTCTGCTGTTTTCTGTTGTTTTCTATTATTTTTATCAGTTTTCCCAGATAGGACAACGACCCGAATGCGACAATCACCCCGTCTTTTCCGGCCAGCAGGCCGGCCAGCTCAATAGCCTCTTCCAGGCTGTCGGCACAGGTCACGCTGTCGTGGAAGCCCCGTGCTTCTCGTGCCAGTTCATAAGCCCCCATTCCCCGCGGCCCAAGGGTCGTAACGGTGATGATCTGTTCTGCGTAAGCGTAGGTTCTCTCCAGTATCTTCCGGTAATCCTTATCCCTCAGTATTCCTATTATATATATTATTTTCTTTTTTGTAAAATAAAACCGCAAGGACTCCGCCAAAACTGCCGCTGCTGCCTCATTATGGGCGCCGTCAGCAATAAACAACGGCTTTTTTGCCAGTATCTGGAACCGGCCCGGCCATGCGGCTTCCATCATGCCCTTGCGCAGCTTCTGTTCCTTCACCGGAAACCCTTTCTGAGCCAGGACAGCCAAGACTTCCAAGGCCACGACGGCATTATCGATCTGATATTTTCCGGCGAGTGAAATTGCTAGATCTTTACAGGATCCATAAGTAAACCGTTGCAGGCTGTTTTTATCCGATGACAGGTAATTCCCGTATTTGATTCCCCGTGCCTGTTCCGGCCGCGCCCATACCAGCGGGCAGCCGGTCAGCCGGCATTTGTCTTTGATCACCCTGCTTGCCGCATCATGCTGTGGGGCGCTGACGACCGTACAGCCTTTTTTGATGATGCCGGCCTTATTTGCCGCTATCTCCTGGTATGACTTCCCCAGATACGCCTCATGATCCGCGCTGATTGGCGTCAGCACCGCCGCCAGCGTATTCGCAATGATATTGGTAGCATCAAGGGCACCGCCCATACCGCTCTCCAGAACAACGATATCACATTTCTTATCCAGAAAATAGCAAAAGGCCATGGCGGTGTCAATCTCAAAAATAGTCGGATGGGGCAAGCCTTCCGCTGTCATCCCGTCTGCGGCAGTTTTGACCCTCTCCAGATAAGAGCAAAAATCTGCTCTTGACATTATATGCTCATTCACCTGAATCCCTTCCCGATATTCAAAAATAGTCGGCGAAAAAAATCTTCCGGTCCGGAAACCGGCTGCTTTCAGCACCGTCGATACCAGCGCCAGAACTGAGCCTTTCCCGTTCGTCCCCGCGATGTGCACAAAGGATAGCCTTTCCTGCGGATTCCCCAGCCTTTTACATAACTCCCTGACCGAATCAAGACCCATGACACTGCCAAAACCTTGGATCCGATTAATATATTCTTCTGCTTCTCTAGAATTCATTTTCACAACCTCGCCTACACGGCAGTACCCAGTGATTAACATTGCATAGTTAGGATCATAGTAATGGTATAACAGAATAAAAAAGTACGAGCCGCACATACTACTAGCATGAAAAGATTATTCTTAAACTTTCTAAAATGCGGGGTGACCGGCTGGTGCATCGAAATCAGCTTTACCGCTTTACATTCCCTGCGGCGACGGGACATGAAACTGATGGGACAGACCTCGCTGTGGATGTTCCCGATCTACGGGAGCGCCGCCCTGCTGGAACCCTTCTGCCGGATGCTGAAAGGAAAACAACCCTTGGTTCGTGGGATTTTTTATGCCGCCTTGATCTTATCGGCCGAATATCTCACCGGAACGCTGTTGGCCGACAAGGATATCTGCCCGTGGAACTATGACCGTTCAAAATGGCATGTCAAGAAAGTCATCCGTCTGGATTATCTTCCAAACTGGATTCTGGCCGGGCTTCTGTTTGAAAAACTTCTGACCCATACTCCCCTCTCGGGAAGGAAACCTGATCGGCCGGATAATGCTTCTTAAAGACAAAAAGATAGCATATCGCAAGATAAAGCGCGGTAATCACCCAAGTGATGCCGTCTGCCACAAAAACAGCCCGATAGCTCATCATCCGGATTGCCACGTAGGCCGCGCTTACGCGGACAGCCATTTCCACTACTCCGCCGATGGACGGCAGCAAAGAATGTCCGCAGCCCTGCATGGCATTGCGGAAGATAAAGATTGCCCCCAGGGCCGAATAGCAGACACCGCAGTAGATTACCGATAGCCGGGCGTAATCAATGATCAGGCTGTATTCTGCCGGTTCGACAAACAAGCGGATGATATAGGGGAAAATAAGCAGCACAATCCCAAAGATCACCACCGCATAAACAGCCGACAGCCGGTTGGATATCCTGACTCCCTGTCTGATCCTTTTGATGTCGCCAAGACCGCGGTTCTGCGCGGCAAACGTGGCGATGGTAATGCCCATGGCCCCGAACGGCTGCGTCACCAGCTGGGTTATCTTATTGCCGGCCGTAAATGCTGCTACCATGACTGAGCCAAAATGATTGATCGCCGTCTGGACAAGGATCGCTCCGACTGCCGTAACCGAAAACTGCAAGGCCATCGGTATCCCGATTCCCAGCTGATTACTCACACAGTTATGGTTGAGTTTCCAATGCTTTTTTTCCAGTTTCAACAATGGCATCTTCCTGACAATATAGATCACACAGACGATCCCCGCCACTGCCTGGGACAGCACGGTCGCTATGGCAGCGCCCGCAACACCGAGAGGGATCACGATAATCAGCAGCAGATCCAGGAAAACATTGATTACTACCGCCACGATCAGGGAATAGAGCGGCACCTTACTGTTCCCCACGGCCCGTAAAATACCGGAGGCCAGATTATAAAGCACACAGCAGAATAAACCCAGGCAAATGACAATAATATAGTCTTTTGACATCGCAAAGATGTCTTCCGGCGTGTTCATGGCCCGAAGCAGCATATCCATACCAGAAATGCTTAGCACCGTCATGATTAAAGTTACGATACCCGCAAGGACAACCGCACTGCCCACACTGCTCTTCATCCCCTCGATATCACCGGCACCGAATCGCTGTGCAGTCAGGACCGTAAACCCGCTGGTCATGCCCATCACAAACCCAAAGATCAGGAACACGATCGTACCGGTGGCACCTACCGCCGCCAGCGCGTTCACGCCGATGTAGCGGCCGACGATAATCGTATCGACCATATTGTATAACTGCTGAAAAACATTCCCGAACAAAAGGGGAACCATAAACCTGATGATCAATGTCAGCGGCCTGCCCTTCGTCATATCCAAAACCAACTGTTTTTCTTTCTTCACTGCCGCACATCCTTTCTGTATCAATGCTGGTAGCATAAATCAACGCGGGAATCATAATTTAACCATTTTGTGATGCCAGGGTCATAACTCAAGCTTTCCTGCAAGCATGAACAAGGTTCATATCTTCGCATTAAAAAGCGGGCTACGCAAAACGTGCCGATTGGCATGACGGCAATCGGCACGGCATTCGCTTAAGCCCGGTTATATATGAATTATGTGATAAGTTATAAGCCGTCTATGTCGTCCGGTTCCGCTCCGATATCCAAAGTATGCAGGGTGCGCCGCTTGATTCTGGCTTTTTCGGAGGCTTCCAGGATGAAGTTTTTAATTTCTTTTGATTTCTTTATATGGATCAGCCGCAGTTCGGCATGGGTGGAATCCCCGCTATAACAGACCACGGTGCCGAGTTTGAAGATTCTTTCTATTAAAGTAGTCTCCAGCTTAACATCTTGTATTTTGTACATATAACAGTCATCTTCATAGGTCTTTAGGAGTCCGCGCCGGATATTCAGCATGTCGTCCGTGATCTGGTATTTTGTAAACGTCCACGGCAGGCCAAAAAATAATATCCTTTTTCTTTCATTGTATTCCATAACCGCCCTCATGTTATGCAGCCTGTAGTTAAAAGGCAGTCTGCATGTCGTTTCCCTTTTTAAGAAGTATACTAAATTTTCAATGAAAATGCAAAGGTTTTACCAAAAATAGATAGCAATAATTTGTGAAATATATTTAGGGAAACGCTGATGCAGCGTTTCCCGCGCCGGATTTATGGCACATAGTGCCAGTTTCCCCTGTAAATCCGTGCGCATCCCGCGGAACGTCTAAGAAAATACTGATGCATCGGTGTTTCCTTAGGTAGTTAAAATGGATTTCCATGATTTTGGATTGCAACTCATTGGAAGATATGCTATTATGGATGAAATAAAAACGTCATCCCAAATAACATTGGAGGAGGTGATTTTTTTTGCATAAACACATAGAACGGAGAGCGCAATTATGAGACATCTAATGAGTCCGCTGGATTTCACCGTGGAGGAACTGAATCGTTTATTTGACCTGGCCGGTGACATTGAACAAAACATGGGGAGCTATTCCACAGCCTGCGCCGGCAAGAAACTGGCCACTTGTTTTTATGAACCCAGCACCCGTACCCGGCTAAGTTTTGAAGCCGCGATGCTGAATCTGGGCGGCAGCGTACTAGGTTTTTCCGATGCCGGCTCCTCTTCGGCTTCCAAAGGCGAAAGCGTATCCGACACGATTCGGGTGATTTCCTGTTTTGCGGACATCTGTGCCATGCGCCATCCCAAAGAAGGCGCTCCGATGGTAGCCGCCGACAAGTCTTCCATACCGGTCATCAATGCCGGCGACGGCGGCCATCAGCATCCCACCCAGACCTTGACCGACCTGCTGACCATCCGCTCCCTGAAAGGACGGCTGGATCACTTTACCATCGGCCTATGCGGCGATTTAAAGTTTGGACGCACCGTTCACTCTCTGATCCATGCGCTGGAACGCTATGAAGGCATCGAGTTTATCTTTATCTCACCGGAAGAGCTCCAGGTTCCCGACTACATTACCGACCGCCTCAAGGAACTAAACATCCCCTTTGAAGAAGTGATTCGTCTGGATAACGTAATGCCCCGGCTGGACTTTCTTTATATGACCCGGGTGCAAAAGGAACGGTTTTTTAACGAAGAGGATTATGTTCGTCTGAAGGATTTTTACATCCTCGACAAAGCCAAGATGGAAGATGCCAAAGCGGAAATGCTGGTACTGCACCCGCTCCCCCGCGTCAACGAAATCTCCGTGGAACTGGACGATGACCCTCGGGCCGCTTACTTCAAGCAGGTACAATTCGGCGTTTACGTGCGGATGGCATTGATCCTGACATTATTGGGTCTGGAAGGAGGCAAATAAAAATCATGCTGAACGTAGGAAAAATCAGGGAAGGCTTTGTCCTGGATCATATCAAAGCCGGTGAAAGTCTTGAACTTTATCATAGCTTGCAGCTTGAAAAACTGGACTGTACCGTGGCGATCATCAAAAATGCCCGAAGCAACAAGCTCGGGAAAAAGGACATCCTTAAAGTAGAGTGCGACATCAACGAGCTGAATCTTGACGTCCTGGCCTTTATTGACCATAATATCACCGTCAACGTGATAAAGGACGAGAATATTGTCGATAAAAAAATTCTGGTTCTCCCCAAAGAGATCAAAAATATCATCAAATGCAAGAACCCCCGCTGCATCACTTCGGTCGAACAAGGGCTGCCCCACGTCTTCATCCTTGCTGATGAAAAAAACGAGGTATATCGCTGCAAGTACTGCGAAGAAAAGTACAGCCATTTGTAACAGATGCTTTTCAAACACATTTGTGACAGATGCTTTTCAAACACTCCCCCTAAATACCCCTGTATTGATAACATGGGATCAGCAAACTAATTCATGCTTGCCGGAATATTTACTGAGAACTTTGGTACAATAATTAGTAAATATGTGAATACATCTGTTCAGAAAGTAGCTGCCCCATAAGCTGCTGCTCAAGCTACACAGTAAATCTGCACAGAAAGAAGCTGCACAGAGAGGAATGCTGATTATATAATGAAAAGTTTTCAATATGAGATTTCCAGCGCGATCGGCCTGGAAGACAGTGCCGTAGGGCATTTAGTAAGGGAAGCCTCTAAGTCCAAGTCCGATGTTATCTTGGAATGTAACGGAAAAACAGGCGATGCCAAGCGCCTGTTCAGCGTAAAAGGTATGAATATACAAAAAGGCGATAATATTGCTGTTTTAATCGAAGGAGAAGACGAGACAAATACAGCGGAATCACTGGAGCGGTTTTTTCATTCTTTTTTGTGAAAATATTCCGCATCTTTACCTGAACGACCTGTGTGTTCTTTGTCGTAGGCCTCACGCACCGCTTTGGCCAGCTGATCGACGCAGGAGGTCTCGCGCCGGCCGCATCGGATGCCGCGGCATTTTTCTTCGATCTGTTCTACCGTAAAGCCTTCCACTAATATGGGGATGGCTTTTAGATTGCCGTTACAGCCTCCGGTGAACTCTACATTGGTGACAATATTTCCGTTCAGCTCAAAGCGTATCCGGGATGTACAGGTTCCAACTGGCACATAAGTGTATTCCATATGGATACCTCATAACTATTTATTACTTAATTATATTATTTTGTCCGCCAATTATACCTACCCTAAATCGGGGTGACCTGATTCTGGTCGAACTCTTTTATCAGATCACTGGCTTTTTCTACGTCGGCTTCATTGATTTTGAAGACAAAGATTGTTTTGTCCTTGCCTTTGCCGGTCAGAAACAGACGTCTTAGCACGGATTCTTTCTGCATATCGATAAAATAAGATATGCGGTTTTTCAACAAAATATTTTCCACCACTGATTTATTCTTGCTTCCGTAAACCTTACAGAATGCTACTTCTCTATGATAAAACTCCGGCTGATATACAATTGATGCCATATGTGCCCCCCTGTTTATGTTAACTATTTTATTATAATCCATATAGCCTTGTTATTTCAAGCAAAAATTATAAATAGCATTGTACATTCAGCCAGTCAACAGCATTTTCCAGGCCGGCTTCGCTTAATGGAAATGTCTGACGCTGTTTTTTTTCTTCCGGTGTTTTCCCATAACTGTTCGGCTGCGGCCAGATTACGGCTTCCAGAAGTTCAATGTCACCGTCTTCCGCTCTGTTCAGCATATACCGCATTCCGTTCATGCTGCCTAGGTATTCTTCTTTTTTTATATAATTAAAGACATGAAACTTTTCCTTGTTGATCATCTTCTCTTAATGAATCGTCCTTTCGGCCTGCATTCTTACTTACATTATATTACTGACATACCACTATTATAAACATTTTTTTGAGGATAGCAAATAGTATTATGAGTGAATATTCCGTAACAGTTCAGTCATAGCTGTTCAATGACCTGATATACAGATGAACTAATGCAATGATGCACACAAATCGCAAAGAACGCGATTGGACGCTTGCAACTCTCGCGGAACGGTGGAAGGCTGAACTGCTACAATATTCCTGCAAATATCTACTAAAATTTATCATTTTTCCTTTGACAATTACATGAAATGTGATAAGATAAGATTGTTCCGGGGCAGTAGCTCAGTGGGAGAGCGATGCGTTCGCAACGCATAGGCCGAGGGTTCGAGTCCCTTTTGCTCCATTGTTTTGAAGAGCCGAAAAATTTTAAACAGTAGTCAAATAGTAGTCAAAACCAAAAAATCACTCCATTTTAGGAGTGGTTTTTCTTTATTGGCAATCGCTGTATCCCTTGAATACTAGATTTCCTGCTAGTCGGAGTGACAAGACTTGAACTTGCGGCCTCTACTTCCCTAAAGTAGCGCTCTACCACCTGAGCCACACCCCGATATATTTGTAAAGCCTCTTATCTCCCACCGGACACCGTCCCATAGGGCGGCAGCATGACCCGCAACCGTCACAGTTTTCAGGCGAACGCAACTCACAAGTTATAATATACATGATTTGTTTTAGCGTGTCAATCTTTTTCCGACCATTTACCAAAAGCAGCGTGGAAATCCGGACATGCTTTTTTTAAAGAAACCAGCCGATTCTGACTGTTCATAAAACAATGGCTGCTTTCACCCTGTGCCCGCAATTCTCCGGTCTCCTTATCCGTGACGGTATAAGAAAGCTGTAATCTGATCCCGTCATACTGCTTAATCCGAACCATGATCATTACTATATCATCAAAACGTACCATGGATTTATACTCACACCGGATATCCAGTACCGGGCTGACGATACCGCTTTCCTCCATTTTAAGGTAATCATTCCCCATCTGATTCATGGCATCAATCCTGGCCGATTCCATCCAACGGATATAATTCGAGTGATGGATGATACCCATCTGGTCTGTTTCATAGTATTGAGCTTTATGTTCATATGGCTTCATATTCTACCTTCCTGACTTATGCGGAAATTCCTCAAGCGGCCACGTCGGCTAAACAAAACCCCGTATGGCAAGATGCTTTGTACTCGCATCGCATCCTGCCGTCGGGGTCATCCGTCGCTTGGTTCACATCGCAAACTGTGCAATGCTGCATCTATGCAATTTTACTCTTAACCAGGTCCGCCAGTGTGGCAAATCCCTGAGCATCGTTTACTGCCATCTCAGCAAGCATCTTTCGGTTTATTTCTACGCCGGCTTCCTTTAAGCCGAACATGAAGCGGCTGTAGGAAAGTCCGTTCATCCTTGCTGCCGCGTTGATCCTGACGATCCAGAGACGTCTGAACTGACGTTTCCTTTCCTTACGGCCCGCATAAGAAGATGCCAGGGCGCGCATTACGGACTGCTTGGCCACCCGGTACTGTTTGCTTCTTGCGCCCCGGTAGCCTTTTGCCAGCTTTAATACTCTATTGTGTTTTTTTCGGGCACTCATGCCGCCTTTTATTCTTGCCATGTCTTAATCTCCTCCTTACGAATTATAAATATGGTAATATCTTTTTCATATTCTTAACGTTGGAAGCATCGGTCATCGTCGGCTTCCTGAGATTTCTCTTTCTCTTAGTGGATTTTTTAGTTAAGATATGGCTTTTATAAGCTTTATTTCTTTTTAATTTACCTGTACCTGTCAGTTTAAAACGTTTCGCTGCCGCTCTTTTGGTTTTCATTTTGGGCATTGATTTTTCCTCCTGTCATTACTTTTTTATCTCAACTGAAAACTAGCGTTTCTCAGTTAAAAACATGGTCATACTTCTGCCTTCTACTTTAGGGGCCTTCTCAATGACCGCAATATCCGCCAGAGCCTCAGCAAATTCATCTAAGATATGTTTGCTTTTGGCCATGTGAGCCATCTCACGGCCGCGGAATCTAAGGGTTATCTTTACTTTATCACCTTTGGTCAGGAATTTCCTGGCGGCACTCCGCTTGGTATTCAGATCATTGGTGTCAATATTGGGGGACAGGCGGATCTCCTTGATCTCGATCACGCGCTGCTTCTTGCGGGCTTCTTTTTCCTTCCTGGTCTGTTCGTATTTGAACTTGCCATAGTCAACAATCTTACAAACCGGCGGCTGCGCGGTAGGCGCGATTTTTACCAGGTCAAGCCCGGCTTCCTCCGCAAGCCTGAGTGCTTCCCTGGTTGCCATGACACCCAGCTGTTCCCCGTCAGCACCGACCACACGTACTTCTTTGTCCCTGATCTGTTCGTTAATGAATAAATCGCTAATAACTTTACCCTCCTCTATACAAGAAAAATCTCGTCCTGTGCAGAAATAAAAAAGTGAATAGCATACCTATCCACTTATCATTACATCCAAAATCATCTCAACATGCCGGTGCTGCATGCCTGATATTCTGACCTATAAACACCTGTCGGCGCGATTGCCACAGGGTGAGAGCGGATACTCTGCTTTGCTGTAAGCATGCTGTTTAACATGCTTCAATAGAATACCACTTTGTTATCTGGCTGTCAAGTAATAATTTATTTTGCTTACAGATTTTTTGCTATCAAATAATTTCTTCAAATTTTCAGCAATTTTATTTGCTCACAAATTCTACTATCTTCATTCGCCAGCTCCGCTTCCCAGTGCCTGCGGCGGCCGATCTTGCTTTTGATCTTTTGATTTCCCTTTACCGGCTTACCCTCACCGTTCTTCAAATGTTGCACATATCGTTTCCATATTGCTGTTCGCTCCGCTTCCGCAGATATCCACATGGTCGGCGATACACTTATAGTTACTGTTATAAGTGCAGTTCTCCGCCTCACAGTCAATGCTGATGAACTTGCTCGGATGCTCAATCGCGCTCGTGTAGGAATCGCCGCGGCGCTCATAAAAGCTTTCGCAACAGGTTTCTTCTTCCGTATCTGCATGTGTCCCGCCCACTAGGATATCACCTTTGCAGCAACACATGGTTTTGTTGTAAAGACAGCTGTTAACCGTACAATCTAACTGAGCCATATCTACCTCCTGAAATTTCTCATAGTAAATGCAACTGCATTCTCATATAGTAGTATGGCTCAGTATCTTTGATTCTATACACTGACACTGCTTCGAACCCTCGTCAAAATTGCATAAAACGCGATTTACTGCACTGTATCAAAGGCTGAATATTGCGAAAATATCGACATATAAATTATCATGAATCCCCGAATCAGTCTCCGTTCAGGTCTCCGTCTTACGGATTGCCTTGGTCCGGATTTCTTCGCTGATCTGCTCGATAAAGGCCTTCAAGGGCTTGACCCCCTCGTCGCCGGCAAAACGGCTCCTGACCGACACCGTCCTATCAGTTTCTTCCTGCTGTCCCACTACCAGCATGTAGGGGATTTTATCCAGCCGTGCTTCCCGGATCTTAAAGCCGATCTTCTCCGCGCGCATATCGGTGTCTGTCGCTATCCCGTTGCTGCGAAGCTCAGCCTGGACGCTCTTAGCATAATCTTCGTATTTATCCGATATCGGCAGGACTCTTACCTGTTCGGGACAGAGCCAAGTGGGGAATTTCCCTTCATATTTTTCTATCAGCCATGCCAGCGTCCGCTCGTAACAGCCCATTGCTGTCCGGTGGATGATGTAAGGCCGCACCTTGTCGCCGTTCTGATCGATATAGTACATGTCAAACTGCTCTGCCAGCACGGCGTCCCATTGGATGGTAATCATCGTGTCTTCTTTGCCATAGACATTCTTCGCTTGGATGTCTACTTTAGGACCGTAAAAGGCCGCTTCCCCGTCCGCTTCGGTAAAGGGGATCTGAAGCTCCAGCAGGATATTACGAATCCGGTCCTGGGTCTCTTCCCAGACCTCCGGCTCGCCGATGTATTTCTCGCGGTCAGCAGGATCCCATTTGGACAGGCGATAAGTCACGTCATCTGCCACCCCCAGCGTCGTCAGGCAGTATCTTGCCAGATCCAGACAGCCCTTAAACTCGTCATTCATCTGGTCAGGCCGGACGATCAGATGGCCTTCGGATATGGTAAACTGGCGGACTCTGGTGAGCCCATGCATTTCCCCGGAATCTTCATTGCGGAACAGGACGGAAGTCTCGCCGTAGCGAAGCGGCAGATCGCGGTATGATTTCTGGCCGGCCTTATAAATAAAATATTGGAAAGGACAGGTCATCGGACGCAGCGCATAGACTTCTTTGTCTTTTTCCTCGTCGCCCATGACAAACATGCCGTCCTGATAGTGGTCCCAGTGACCGGAGAGCTTATACAGATCGCTTTTAGCCATAAAAGGGGTCTTCGTGCGGACATAGCCGCGGTTATGGTCTTCCTCGTCCTCGATCCAGCGCTGCATGGTCTGGATGATCTTTGCTCCCTTGGGCATCAGCAGGGGAAGACCCTGGCCGATGATGTCCACCGTCGTAAAGAGTTCCATCTCCCGTCCCAGCTTGTTATGGTCACGCTGTTTGATGTTTTCAAGATATTCCAAGTACTCTTCCAATTCTTCCTTCTTAGCAAAAGCCGTGCCGTAGATCCGCTGCAGCATGGCGTTTTCCGACTTGCCGCGCCAATAGGCTCCTGAAGAAGAGGTCAGCTTGAAAGCCTTGATGTTTTTCGTACTCATCAGATGAGGACCGGCACAAAGATCGACAAAATCACCTTGCCGGTAGAAAGAGATTTCGGCGTCTTCCGGAAGGTCTTTGATCAGCTCGGCCTTGTAGGGCTCGCCCGCTGTCTCCATCAGCCGGACGGCTTCCTCGCGAGGCAGGGTAAAGCGCTCCAGCGATTTCCCTTCTTTGATGATTTTCTTCATCTCGGCTTCGATACGGTCGAGATCCTCACGGGAAAAGGGCTCATGCTCAAAATCATAGTAGTAGCCGTTTTCGATGCTGGGACCGATGGCCAGCCGGGCTCCGGGATAAAGCCGTTTCACGGCTTCCGCCAGAACATGGGAAGCGGTATGGCGCATCGTGGCCAGACCGGCTTTGTCGTTAGCCGTCAGGATATTCAGTTTACAGTCCGTCTCCACGATTGTTCGCAGATCTTTGACCGCCCCGTCGATCTCCCCGGCGCAGGCCATCCTGGCCAAGCCTTCGCTGATGTCGGCCGCGATCTGATAGATGCTTAGCGGACCGGCATATTCTTTGTGTGTACCGTCTTTTAAGGTTATTTTCATGTTTATACTCCATGGCCGCCTCGGCGGACGCTAAATCAATAGTTGAAAGCGAAGTCAATTTCTGCCGCAGCATTTCTTATATTTCTTGCCGCTGCCGCAAGGACAGGGGTCGTTGGGATATATTTTCTCATCCTTGACCACAGTGCCGGATGCCTTCTGTTCCCGATACAGTTCCTTACGTTTTTCTTCGGTGAAGATCTCGTCCCACTCGGGAAGCTCATACAGCCAGTCCGCACTGGCAGCAACCATGTTCTTGTACAGGCGTTCTTTGTCAAAGCCCAAATTGACCTGCGTATCTTCTTCCATGTCATCGATGGGATTGGCCTCTTTCAGGCTGTCGTTCATGCCGTCCAGAATCCCGGTCATCATCATAATGTCAATGCCGAACTGTTCCGCCAGTTCCTTGACCGTGCCGGTGACGGTCTGATCGGGTGTCTTAAGAAGCGTGGCATAAACCGCTTTTTCCTTTTCAAAATAATCTGCCCAAAAGCGCTGCTGATCGCCTTTATTGGCTGTTTCAGAGTATGCTGTATCACGCCATTTTTTTAGTAATGTCATCGTAATTACCACCTTTATGCTTTGTTTTCAGATTTCATGAGTCAGTTTTCAAGTGTAAGTATATAATACTTTTCCAAAAAAGTAAAATTTTTTCTTATTCTTGTATAAACTTCCGTTTCCGGTTCATACTATTATTAATCAATGGATCCCCCTCCTTTGATTGCATTCATACAACTGATAAGTTTAATACTTATCCTCCCCTTAAGTATCCCCCGCCCGGTTCCGGGCGGGGGGTGCTGTTTTTGTTATTGGAATTCGTTAGATTTACAGGGGTTTTTATATATTATCAACAATATGATATAGATTTTTTTATATTTTATTAATTATTCATTTGACGATGTATAAAAAATAATGTACAATCATGTATGGAGGTGATGCTATGAACACAGATGTAAGAGAATATATCAACCTTTGCCGAGTAAAAAGAGGAAATATCTCCGAAGCAGAACTGGCACGACGAACCGGTCAAACACCACAAAATATGAATAATAAGTACAAGCGTAATACTTTTAAAGTATCTGAACTCGAAAAAATAGCTGAAGCACTCAATGCAGATCTGAAGATTTCTTTTATAGATAAAAATACCAATCTTCCGATCATTTAATTTCACCAACAAAGTAATCGCTTATACTCTGTTTTGATTCCGTTCCATGAATGATCTTAAATAGGCACCGCAGGTTTTTACACGTACCATGAAAGGAGAAATTCTATGCCGGCATTACAACAACAGCCCCATATCACCACTTTAGAAGAATATGAAGCACTACCTGAAGATACCAGAGCAGAGGTTTTTGATGGACAAATCCAATATATGTCCGCACCGTCACAAACACATCAAACTATATTGACAGAATCTTTCAGCCTGACATCCTGATCGTTTGTGACAAAGATAAATTGGACGGAAACCGCTGTAACGGTGCTCCGGATTTTATTATTGAAATTGTTTCCCCCGGTAATCCGGCGGACGATTATATCCGTAAATTGTTTTATTATCAAAATCATGGTGTAAGGGAGTACTGGATTGTTGATCCAAAGAGAAAAAGCATCACTGTGAATTACTTTGAGGAAAACCTCATCAGTGTTTCCTACCCTTTTAACACCACCATCAAAGTCAATATCTATAATGATTTGTATATAAACTTCGCAGAAATTGAAGAACTGCTGGAGATGTGACGTGCGCCATCTGATATATGTGAAAAAGGCATGTGCGAACCTGCATATGCCTTTCGTATCTCCTGATTCTCTGTTCTGTATCCTTACATCATTGGTATGACAGTTCCGGGCGGGGGGTGCTGTTTTTTGATCTGCCATTCTCGGTAAAGTGGCTAACGGTACCGGATTCTCACGGATTAGTTTATTCTTTAGTGCTTGTTGTACATTCCGGAAAGAACCATGCTGACCAAAATTCTATGGTGTTTCTGGAGTATTCCTGTTTGAATAAATCATTGTATAGCTTCTGAATATGCTCCGGTCGATCCCAATCTACTTTTTTTGGCCTGCTTTCAACGGAAATATTCGTTAAATCAGGGCGGTAAGTTTCGGGACGGAAATCTTTTAAATTACGTACAACATCAATTTCTATCCATGTATACTTAGGATACGTTTGATCTATATCAAGTTTCCTAAAGGGCACTGGATATAAACGAATGCACCTAATTGCTTTACGTCTGGTACTTGGTGAGTTAACCTTCCACTAGAATACGTGGATCATATGACTTCAAGATCCAGTCGTTAAGCTGTCGTTCAAAGTATAAACCTTTGATATCAGCAATTCGAGAAAAAGGAAGCTCATTCGTAGATTCTACTTTTTTGTAAAAGTAGCCATCACTTGAAATAAGATAGCATTCATCAGCATATTTTCTTAGATACAGCTTATCCGGCAGATCGTTTCTTTTCCAATTGAAAACTGGAAAAAATATCTTTTGGGGCGCTTGTAGTCGTGCCGTTTCAGATAAATGTTATTATATAGGCACCGCAGCCTTTTATACGTACCATGAAGGAGAAATAACTATGCCGGCATTAAAACAACAGCCCCATATCACCACTTTAGAAGAATATGAGAATATGAAGCACTTCCTGAAAATACCAGAGCTTCTGGCTTACCGATGACATGCTCTGAAAGCCAAGAAAAGCGGCAGAATTTCAGCTCTGCCGCCCATCGTATAAAGCCGTAGCAATCGTAAGGTCGCTCCTCAGCGTTGCCTGTTTAATGCTACAATATAAGTATCAATAAAAAATGGATGATTATTCCATTTACACTAAAGATTTTTGCATTATTATAACAAAAGTGTTGCGAACGCAAATACAATGTTTGATTAATTGTTGTCAGACAAATTGCTTGTTCCATGCATCATTAATAGATATAGATGGACATTCCAACAGGGGGCGAAAATGCCTCCTGTTGGAATATTACAAGGAAGAATATCATCCTTGATACAATTAAACTTCTGCAACAATACCTGTCATCCCAACTAAAATAAGTCTATCGACATGGTCTTGGATATCTTTCTTTGCTATTTCGTTTATGTTATCCACCAATAAAGAAAGATTTAATGGCGCCTCTTCTAATGGTATTATGTTAAAATCACCATATTTTGACTTCCTAGTATTCTTGCCAATATGAGTTCCTTCCTTTATTGCTGTTTCCAATACTCCGCCTATCGCTATAATATCATCCGTCTGTCCAAAATGATGCGTAAACAGTGTTATCATAAACCGCTGCTGTCCGACTAGTCTGAACCACTCATAAGGCATTGTACGCTTCATAAAATAATCAAATTTTGTAGCATATATCCCCATTTGATGAGTAATGCTCCATTGTGAGTTAGTGTTTCCTCCTGATTGAAAATGTATATCAAAACCAAGCTTCTTTTGCAATAATCCCTTCTGTTGTTTTGTATATTCCCGAATAATGTTATTTATCTCGTCGCGCCTTACATTAATAGATTCCTGTTTAATAGCATCTTTATCTTTCAATCTATCTTTTAGTGCATCAACGATCGAATCCAAGGTTTCATGTTCGGTTTTTTTAACTTTATTCAGGGCAGATTCCATAGCCCTAATTTGACCGGAACTGATATAATCTACAAACGGCTGAACATTATTGGCATCAGCTTGTGACAAAGTATCTAAGTATTTATCTCTTTCTTTACGCTTTACCGAGAACGGAAAATAACCATCACGTATGAGAATCAGACAGGTCAACAGGCGTGTAACCCGTCCATTCCCATCATGCAATGCCACACTGAGACCCGGCAAGAAACCTGTAATTGATCTCTATTTTCTGTTGCCGTTCTTTGCCTTGCCCCTCTGCCTGATACACGTAGATGGTATCAATGAGTTCACACAGCATGGAACGGTCTAATTCGGTTACATTCTCGTATCTGCGAATGGTTTCTAGAAATTGATTGGTACTCTTGGTTTTCTTTTCTTCGGCTTCCACCTTGGATTTTATGTCCTTATATCTTTGGGTGATTTCCGCTTGCTCGGTTTCATAAGAAGCAGACATTCTGGAAAATCGTTCATCCGTAATCTTGCCCAACGCATTTTGCTCAAAGAGCTTCATGATAATACTGTCCAGTTCCTCAATACGCTTTTCTATGATGCTCAACTCTTGTTTGAACTGCGTGATTATCTTGCTTCCGCCAACCTCGCTCAGTTCACGCATTTCTTCGATAAACTGATCGCCCAGTGCATCCATGTTCTTCACATGACTCTGAATGTCATTAAGAACAATTTTCTGTAAAGTCCCATAGGTAATGGAATGTGAGGTACAAAGACTAGTGTTTCTCACATATGTTCTGCAGCGGAAAAATGGATTCCTTCCATGCGGATTGGAGTATGCCATATTCCTGCCGCAGTCCGGGCATTTCACAAGACCTACAAAGATATTGGGCTTTCCTATCTTATTCGGTCTTTTCTTTACGCTGATAAACTTCTGAACCAGTTCAAAGGTTTCTTCATCTACGATAGCCTCATGGGTGTTTCTGACCACAATCCATTCTTCTTTGGGTACACTCACCAGTTTTTCGTTCTTGAATGATTTGGTTTGTGTCTTATGAGATACCATGTGACCGAGATAAACTTGGTTCTCCAGAATCATCTTCACATTTTTGGCCACCCAATCTGTTGGGAATTTAAACCCTGTGCTTGTTTCAAATGTACCATTCTTCAAAGCCCGATAGGCTCTTGGAACTAAGATTCCCCCCTCACATAATGTTCGGGAGATCTCTCTTCCATACTCTTGATAATCAAAATGTAGTTTCTTTTTTCCAATACTTAAGTAGACATTAGAAATAACAATATCTCGAATACCAGTGTTTGCTATATTTATACTGAGTAGATGCTCTCCTGCTCGAATTCTCGAAACATGAAATGCCGAAACAAACCTGATATTTAGTTTTTTTACGAGAGGTTGCCTATACTGTATCACAGCAATTATCACTGCTATAGCTGTTGCTAAAGGCCCTAGCGTTGTTCCAACTGCCCCGAATGCTGTCCAGAATAAAACCATATCCAAACTAAATTTCTTCCAATCTCATAGTATCTTTTTAACTTCTTCGGTATATAACGCATTTAGTGTTGGTTTAGGTGATTTGCCTGACAATATTAGCAAACCGCGTCTACTTTAAATACTTCATTACACTTTGAGCATTTAAGCTCGTTCATCTTCCGCCTCCCTTCCAGTGAACCGTATAATGTTTTTCCGCTCCATTTGCTTTAAATAGATCATGTAAGATACTTTTTATTTCCTCTTTGGTTCTCCCATTTTGCTCCGCTTCAAGATCATCAATGGAATGTTGATTAACGTCAAATAATTTTTTGGCGTTCCTATTATCACCATAAAATATATTAACATCTTGTTTGGTGAACTTTAAGTATGTTTCGCAAATTTTTCTGCAAGGGTTCAACATTAAATCCGGCATGTCTGCATCGTACAAAAAGACTAATTCTTTCCAGAGGGATTCATAGCTAGTGTTAAAATCCTGCTTCCCATCAGCTATATTTTTTATATTAGTAAAGTTGCCACTTGAACGTAAGTGATATACGCCATATTTTTCATAAAAACTTTTTTTCTCATAAAGACCCTTCATCTCACTCTTTTCATAACTGGGCATCGTGTTGGGACGGACATTAAGGTAAAAATGGCTATTGTGCGTAAGTATAATTATATAATTATCATCTTTAATATCTCGGAATAATCTTTGAATCTCGCCAATTATCAGATACTGCATAGTATCATCATTGCTAGTCATCGGATCATCCAACACTATTACTCTAGGCCTGATATTACTATCAGCTCTTTTGAGACTTAGCACAAAATACAAAAAGGCAATAATATTTTTCTCGCCTTTACTCAGTTGTGTAATCGGTCGAATCCTTCCGTCATGACCTTTGATTTGATATTGACCCCGTTGGCCTTCCTTATCATTATCGACCAGCTTGAGTGAAAATGATAACACCCCCATATTGCCCAGTAATCGGTTTATCTCTATCTCCATTTTTTCTTCATCTTTTGTCTTGAGGATTAGGTTTTTCCGTTCATCTTGTTTAACTTTAAGTTCATCTTGTTTATTTTTCAATTCAGTTTGGGCTTTATCACTGATAGCTTTTAAGGTTGATAATTTACCTTTTTGTTCTTCATGCTTAAATACATTCAATTGTTTTCTGACTTCATGATAGCGCAGTGCATTTTGGGCGTTAGACTGCTCATTTTTAAGGTTTTGTGATAAGTTATTATGTTCTTCCACTAATGTTTGACATAATTGTTTAATATTTGAAAAGTCTTCAGGAACTTTTACCCCTAACGGTTCCACTTTATTAAATAAATTTTTTCTTTTTTCCTCTAATGCGACTTTAAGTTGTGTTAAATATTCTTTGCACTCATTTCTCCTAGCCTGAATCTGCAAATTCAAATTTCTTATATCATCTGAAAATTTATCATAAAAACATGTGTTTTTTAACTCTTTTATGTTATGTATTTGCTCTATCTAGTTTCAATTATTCTTAAAGCATCATTAATACCCTGTTCCAGTTCTTTTACCTTGTCATTAAAATAATTTCCAAGCAGTCGCCAACGTTCCTCGCTAATTACATTTCCACAGAATGCACATTCTTCACCAGTTTTATGCTCGTGGATGGCCATACCTTGTCTTGCGAAATCTTGCTTTTTGGCATTACCTTGAAGCCCTGGAATATCCTGTGTCTGCGACACGCTTGATTGCAGTATTTCATTTACCAAACTTATGTAAGTCGATAAATCAAACTCAGGAAATACTACTGGGTTAACATCAGGTTTTCGATCAGACTTAATGATGTTTTTATATGTAGAAATAACATCATCTGACAGTTCGCAAGCCTTCACTATATCTTTTTGAAAGCCGCGAGTATCAAAAGTGTATTCTACAATTTGAGGGTTGCTGATAGATTTAATATCCCGTGCCGCTGAAGTATAGAAATTATTTATCTTTCTTTCTTGATCGCAGTAAGCTTTTTTTGCCTTTTCAGCTCTCGTAAAATAATTATCTTCGTTTTTATTGACCGGTTTCTCCGTATGCTTTGTAATCTCACTTATTTCCGCATCAATAGCATTAATATCTACTTGTATTGCTACATTCTCTGTCCCCAGTGCGATGGCATTTAACCTATCATTTTCAGCAACACCATCAAAGTCCTTAAAGATACAGACCTCATAATTGCCTGATAATTGACTTTCGATCTCGTTGGTAATTGTAGTTTTGCCAGTCCCATTCTTACCAAAAATAAAATTTATTTTCTTCTCAAAAATAAGTTCTTTGCTATCTTCCATGAATTTATCTGAATGGTTATATAGATTAATCTTTAGCGACATTTTATCACCTCTATGTTATTTTTATTTCCAATTTTATCCTGTTGTATCTATTATGCGCTATTATACCATAGAACAATTGATTTTGACAGAGAAAAACTATATCCATTCGCCAAAACAGCACACCTCTCAGCAAAAATCGATTATGTGACGTT
>DBDJ01000067.1 GCA_002293525.1 Lachnospiraceae bacterium UBA935 | reverse complement strand
GATTGGAAAGGATGGGTTGAAAATGACAGATACAGAAAAGAGAGTAATGGCAAGATTGTGTATTAAGATCGTGGCGGAAACGGAGCTTTATACTACGGATGAAGAGGTACGGAATTTGGTGGACTGGGTATGCTTATCGGAGCAGATGAAGTCAATTAATAATGAAATACGCCTTTTGACCGGCGAATATAAAATAATTGAACCAAAATGCCGAGAGGGTATAAGGGATAGTCTGGAAAGGATGAAAACGCTTTGTCAGGAAAGGAACCAATTGTATGAAAGCCAGAATGAATTGCGGGGGAAGAAGGAGCGGATTGAGAGGACGTTTACAAGATAGAATGGTGAAATATTACCGAAAATGATTAATAGCATTTACTAATTATGTTCATTGCATGGTGTTAACACCATGTAAGATAGATGTATAAGGAAAGAAGCAAAACACCGGAATGTTGCATGTTGTCGCGGCATTCCGGTGTTATTGCTGAAAAATAATGGAATAGTAATGTTATTCTTTGGTGATGATTAGTTTATCTTCATAGCAATCGACACGAATATTGGAACCAATGGAAAAACCATACTGTTCAACCCATTTACCTTGTAAAATAATTTGTGGCATTGACTGGTCATTTTTCTGAGGAGAAGAATAGACCTTTAGCTTGCGGGTGCAGGAGCTTGTAATAAACGGTTCTTCTGCTACGGCATATAAATTTACGGAATGGCTTTCAAATACCTTAGAGATTCTGGTAAACAGGGTGTCTTGTCCGAATTTACAGAGAGTGTAGAAGTCAGGAGAATTTGTTTTCCGGTTCATATCATGTACTTCGTTAAAAAGTATTTGACGGTGCTGATGTAGAAATTCTGATAGTATCCAGAAATTGTTAAGTTGGTATAGCGTGTCAGCTATGGAATAGAAATCACTGGCGCTTAAGGCATTGTGCGAGTAGAAGTTTTTAAAATCAGTATCACTGGCCATTGCAAGGAAGCGAAAGTTTTCTATAAAGCTGCGCTGTTCCATGTTTGTCTTTAAATTATGAAATTCATTTGATATATAACGGTCTAAATATTGGACATTTCTCACATTGCATCCTCCTTAGTGTTGCATAGTAATGTAAATAAACACGTATCAGTATGATTATACATTATTTAATGTGACTAGTCAATGTAAATTATCACTTATTTGTGAGATTGTCTATTTTTCGTTGATATATCACATATTTCAGTGTATAATGTAAAGTGTTTATATGGAGGTTTACTATATGGCAATGTCAAAAAAGATCAGGACTGTACTTTTAGAAAGAGAAATGACAATAAAGGAATTGGCAGAAAAAATTGGAACGAATGGCAATAATCTTAGCAATAAATTGTCACGAGATAATTTTTCTGATAATGAATTACGTGAGATAGCGGAAGCTTTAGATTGTGATTATGATGGTATTTTTACTTTGAGGGATAGTGGGAAGAAGATATAAAGCTATTTATATACTAGTGTGTTATTATTTAGTATAGATAGAGGGAATACGGAGGTAATTTGTGAGTAAAAAAGGTATTATAGGCATTGATCTTTTTTCAGGTGCGGGGGGCATGTCCCTTGGTGCAGTAATGGCAGGCATTACAGTTAAATATGCTATTGAAAAGGATAAATATGCTTCTATGACATATAAGGCTAATCACCATGAAACAAAAGTAGTTAACAAAGATATATGTGAAATATCAACATTGCCCTGCAATTTAAAAAGAAATCCAATAATTTTATTTGGAGGGGCACCATGTCAAGGGTTTTCAACTTCAAATAGACGTACAAATAATCGTGATAATACACAGAATTGGCTTTATAAAGAATTCATTAGATTGTTACGTAATATTCAATCCGATTGGTTTGTTTTTGAGAATGTAACAGGTATAATGGAATTTGAATCCGGCGTTTTTTTTGACGAAATACTTTCGGAATTTAAATTATCTGGTTACGAATGTTCATATACTGTGCTAAAAGCATCTGATTTAGGCGTACCACAAAAGCGAAATAGACTTTTCATTATAGGCTCAAAGACAGGTAAAAAATTATCTATTAAAGAACATAATGAATTATCTAAACTTACTGTAAGAGATGCTTTTGAAGACTTACCGATTCTTGAAAATGGTGCAAATATTGATAAACTACCTTATGCTAAAGATGCAGATAATAGTTATGCTTTATTAATGCGTGGGCATCTAACTGAATGCACGGGAAATTTAGTTTCCAAGAATTCTGATGTTATATTGAGAAGATATGAGTATATTAAACAAGGCGAAAATTGGACATCAATTCCAAAAGAGCTTATGGATAATTATTCTGATTTAACGCAATGCCATACAGGCATTTATCATAGATTATCTGAGGATGAACCATCGGTTGTCATTGGAAATTACAGAAAAAATATGCTTATTCATCCTAAGAGTAATAGAGGTTTATCAGTGCGAGAAGCCGCAAGATTACAATCGTTTCCAGATAATTATGTGTTTAAGGGAAGTATAGGATTTCAGCAACAACAGGTTGGAAATGCAGTTCCTCCTTTGATGGCAAAATATGTATTTGAACAAATAGTTAATGAAATATGAGGTGAGATTATGAGTATTTACACTATTCACGATGAATTGAAATATTGTTTGGAATGTCGTTGGGAGAAAAAAAGTCAAGTAGAAAATAGAAATAGTCAGGATATAGTTGGAAGAGAATTTCCAGTTAATAAAAAAGATTTGATACTAGAATATAATAATCTGGAATTAGTATTTAATAAAAAGTATCATCCAAATGTTACTTTGGGAGCGGCGGTTAGAGGAGATGGATTATTAACTGATCACGGTGTGGGGCATGTTATGGAAGTCATGCATCATGCATATGTTATTCTTGGTAATAACATTAAGTATTTATATGGTTATGAAATTTATCTTTTATTATTGGCGATACATTTTCATGACTTGGGAAATATATATGGTAGAGAACAGCATGAGCAGGAAATTGATAAAGTTATAATTGAAATGGGAGATGCATTGCCACTTGATGATGTTGAGAAAGAATTTGTTGTGGCAATATCTAAAGCTCATGGGGGTTTTTGTGATGGTGATAAAGATACAATCCGTTATGTTAGTGTTGATGAGAGTTGCAACGGCATTAAAGTTCGAGCAAAAATGCTTGCGGCAGTCTTAAGATTTGCAGATGAAATATCAGATGATTTTACTAGGGCGGAATATGGTAATATTACTATTCCAACAGAGAATGAGATATATCATACATATTCTAAATGCCTCGAACCTGTAAATATTGAAGGAGAAACAATTAAGTTTCATTTTCGGATTCCATTTCAAGATACACAAACTAAGTTTGGAAAAGGTAGCAAAAAGATATATTTGTATGATGAAATATTAAATCGAATAACAAAATGTATGCGAGAAATGGAATATTGTCGTAAATACGCAGATGGTTTTATAAATATAACAACATTGAATGTTACAATTGATATAATGAAGCAGGAAAATTATAGAAAACTAGAAGAAAAATTATCATTTCGATTAAATCTGCGCGGATATCCAAATGAGAGGCGAACATCAATCATGGATTATTTAGAAAATAATCCGAATGGAATTTATAATGATAATTCTGAAACTGTATTAAAGTATAAAAAGGGTATTGAATTAAAAAATGCTATGAAAAGAGGTAGGTAATATGAATGATAATCCATTTGCAATTATTAGCCCTGAAAATTTGACAGCAGAACAAGCAGAACAGTTATTTGTAGAAATGTATTCGGATTACCCTGAAATTATGAGGGTAGGAAATACACTTATTATGGGAGCGCGAGGTTGTGGGAAAAGTATGTTAATTCGATGTTCATTACCAGATTTCTTAATGAAAAGAGATAATAAAAGCTTTGAAGACTTGCCATTTATGGCTTTTTGCGTACCAATAAAAAAAACAAGTTTAAACTTACAAGAATTGTCAAAACTTAATGATAAGCATGCTCCTTATATGCTTAATGAGCATTTTATGTCTTTATATATAATTATGTATTTACTTCTTACTTTATCTGGCGTAACTTTTAGTGAAGGACTTTACAATGAAAATGAATACAAAGTTTTTTTTAATAACTATTTTTTTAAGTATCTAAAAGCTTCAGGATACAGAAGTGATATTGAAGTTGATTATTCCTCTGCAAATAATTTTTTTAAATCCTTATTTGAGTATATGTTTCTTATGGAGTGTGAGTTTGTTCCTTATTTGAAAAATCTATTTAGCACAGAAGGAATTGATTATTCATATCATTTACCGCTACTTTCCTACACTAGATTTATAGTTCCTATAATAAATAAAATGATGGAGTTACCAGGTTTCCCAAAGGATAAGCCTATTTTTATTTTTATTGATGATGCAGATAATTTAAGCAGGATTCAAACTGAAATATTGAACACATGGCTTTGCTGTAGAACTCAACCAACAATTAGTTTAAAAGTTTCATCTCAAATTGGATTATATAAAACCTTTTTAACTAATGCAAATATATTAGTGGAATCTCCTCATGATTATCAACAGGTAAATATATCGTACTTATATACAACTAAAACTGAGGATTTTTATAAAAAAGCACTTGACATATTACGTCGTAGATTAGAACTCGCAGAAATATTTATTGAGCCAAAAGATTTTTTTCCGTCTGATATTAATCAAGAAAATGGTATAAAACAGAAAGAAGAAGAGATAAGAAAAAACTATTCAATAGAGGGAAGAGGTTATCGGATGAGTGACGATACACGTCGCTATGCAATTCCCAATTATATAAGAGATTTAGGAGGTACAAGAAAATCTCGTATGACGTATAAATATGCTGGTTTAGATAATATAGTTCACCTATCTTCAGGTATAATAAGATATTTATTAGATGCCACTGCAAAAATGTATGACAAAGCTTTAAGCGAAGCTTCGGGATCTGTTAATTCTATTAGTCCATCTATACAAAATTTTATTATGCGAGAAAAGGCTGATTTTTATTTATTTAATGAGCTTAGAAAAAATGAAGAAAAGCAGGATGAAGATTTTACTATTACTACAATTAATTCTCCTAATAACAATATAGACAAACTGGGAAATTTGATTAATGCAATGGGTAAAACATTTCATGAAATACTTATATCTGAAAGAGCAGAAAGAAAAGTGTTTTCTGTGGCGCTTTCAAATATCCCAGATATAGAATTGAAGCAAATATTTAGCCTAGGCGTAAGATTAGGATTTTTGCATGAGGCATATATTGGAAATAAGGAAGGAAATGGACGTACTTTGCTATATGTACTTAACCGTTGCTTTGCGCCAATATTTACACTTGATCCAACAGGTTTTCAGGGTTATTTATTTATGACAAATGAAGATTTAAAAAAAGCAATTAGAGAAGGTAAGCAATTGCGTAATATTATTGCTAAAAATGATGATGAAGAAAATGGTATTAGACAATTAACATTTGACGATATTTGGGAGGAATAATTATGAATGAAAAGGAAAAAATTGACAAAACTAAGATTAATGATTATCTTCCAGAGAAATATGCATTTATTTGTTTTGCTAGTTTTGAAGAAAGAAGTTTAACTATACCAATGGTATTAAAAAATGATGATATATCTATTTCTTTTATACTGAGAAACATTGAAGAAAGTGCATCTTTTAAAAACGAAAAATGTTTATTTGAATTAAAAAAACAACTAATTAATAATGAGGTTGTAGAATTAAATTTAGAAAGTAGCGTTTCTATAGCAGATAAAACTATGCTAATAGTTAAGAGATTAATAGAAGAAGATTTACATTCAATAATAATAGATATTTCGACTTTTACGCATGAGACTTTGCTTATTTTGCTTAAATTATTATATGACAATATAGAGAAATTTGATCTAATAAAATGTATTTATAATGGTGCACTACAGTATTCGGTGGGAGATCCTCCTGAAAAAATGTGGTTAAGTAAAGGTTGTCGTGATATAAGAAATGTTATAGGTTACCCGGGACTATTGAATCCATCACTAAAAAATCATTTAATTGTGTTAACTGGTTATGAAACTGAACGAGCAACAAGATTAATTGAAATGCTTGAGCCAGACTTACTATCTTTGGGAGATGGCAATGAACCTACTGAAGAAAATCATGATAAAGCTATGCAATATTTTAAGAATAAATTTAACATATGGAAAGACAGTTTTCAAGGTGTTATTAGTGAATCGTTTACATTTTCTTGTAGGGATGTTCAAAAAACAGTTGAAAGTATAACAAATATCATAAATAAAAATCGAGAACAGAATTATATAATTGTTCCGCTAAACACAAAAATTTCCACAGTAGCAATTTCGCTGGTGGCCTTGCATAACCCAAGAATTCAAGTTTGTTATGCACTGCCGGAAATGTATAATATGGAAAACTATTCAGAGCCAAGTAATAATGTGACAATTCTTGATATGAAAGCATTATTTCTAAATATAGGAGGTACAAAGTGAAGATTATTCACGCAGGATATATTATTTTAAGTGATTGTAATGGTGATGATATTTTAAAATCAATTGAGCGGATAGGTAGGGTATGCTATAAAAGTGAAAATAAAATATCTAATGAATCAGCAAGAGAATTTGTGAGTAATTTAATTATGCGAGGACATGAATCTGTTATTGAGCATGAAAAAATCACTGTAAAAATTATATGTGATAGAGGTATTAGTCATGAAATAGTAAGACATAGATTGGCAAGTTATAGTCAAGAAAGTACAAGGTATTGCAATTATAGCCAAGATAGATTTGGTAACGAGATAACTTTGATTAAGCCTTGTTTTTGGGATGATAAATCAGAAAAATATAAAATATGGAAAGAAACTATGGAGGAAGTTGAAAAAGCATATTTTAAACTTATTAATGAAGGAGCAAAGCCGGAAGAAGCAAGGAGTATATTACCTAATAGTCTTAAGACAGAAATTATTGTTACTATGAACTTGCGTGAATGGAGGCATTATTTTAAGTTAAGAACCGCAAAATCTGCGCACCCTCAAATGAGAGAAATATCGATTGCTTTATTGATTGATTTGAAAAAACAGATTCCAATAGTTTTTGATGATATTCAACCTTGAATGGAAAATGGCAACACTTTGGCAACAAAAATCCAGTAACCCAGAATAATATGAATAATACGAGTCAAAACATAGTATAAAAAACATCATAACTAAACAAAAGTGCTTAGAAACAAATATCAACATGCCGAGTTCGAGTAATTGCAATTTTAACGCAGATTATTTAAAATGACAGTCAGTCTATATGATTGCCTGTCGTATCCATATTATCAATTTTTTCTTTTGTGAATCGGGATTTTTGTTGCCAACCATGTTGTTTATTGTTTTGGATAGGATTTTTATGTAAGTCACTGAATTTAGGAATAGTTTAAAGGGAAAAATCATGGTATATTAAAGTCGAGTTAGTGACACATCTGAACTAGCAATTGCTAAAAATTAGTAGAAAGGTGTTGGTGTGTATGCCAGAAAAAGAAATTGAAGAATTGAAGAATCAGTTTATCAGTCAACTTATGCCTGTCAGTATATATTTGTTTGGCTCTTATGCTACAGGAGTATATACGGAAAATAGTGATTTGGATTTTTATATTGTAGTAAGAGATAATGTTTCAGATTTAGCAATGTTGACAACACAGGCATATCGCTCAATACGAAGGGTAAAGAAGCATCCAGTAGATATTATTGTTGGAACAAAGAGTCGTTTTGAAAATCGGAAAACGATTCCCTCTTTAGAGAATGAAGTGTATGAGAAAGGGGTATTGCTATATGAGTCAAGAAATCAAACAGTGGATTAACCATATGAAATTATTTGTTATCATTGCCAGCAAGCAGCAGAGAAAGCGATTAAGGCGGTTATTATCTCTAACGGTGCTCTGGGAGGATTACCGAAGTTACATGATTTGTCGTTTTTATATATAATATATTTTTTGTGGTTAATACGTGAAAATTCTTATTTATGGGTATGGCAAACAAACCAATGCGAGATTAGTGTGCGAGACTGAATTCCATTGGGCGGTTAGCAAAATATTTATTTTATATCATGTCGGAACTGACAGCAGATTTTCATCATTATTAGGTTGTTTTATCAACGCAGGCGTTAAATTGACTTTATCTGGTTCAATCGGCTTGAGTTGAAAAGCATCGATGATATCGGTGCCGAATGTAACAAGGGCCAGTTGATACGGTGTCATGCCATTCAGACTGGCCCGTGGTGTAGAATTGATATGGTTGACGATCAGGTTCACGTCCCATTGTGTTAAATATTCGGAAAATCTTGGTGAGAGCGTCCGATTAAAATGGCCCGGTCAGTGATCTGCGTCTTATGGACCTTGCGAGGCTTGAACTTGATCTTTCTTTTTTAATCATTGTTTCTGGCAGAAAGCAGGCCGTCATCAATGTACTGATATAAAGTCCTGACGGAAATGCCAGCCTCCGGGTGGTTGGTGAGTATTCCGATGTAAATGCGTACCTTTTTCGGAAATTCAGAGCACCCTTTACCGGAAAAACAGAGCATGCCTTTCCGGAATAAGTGCAAGTATTCTTATTAATGATACGATTTATTTCTAATAGTAGCTCAAGGATATGATGGACAGAGAAGAGAAGCTCAAAACCGATTACAATATGGGGTTATTTATTTAGATAGTATTTCATATGCAATGATAGATACAGATGGTGAGAAATATGTTATAGAAAAATGTTATAATATCAATCTCAAAATAATGTAATAATTGATATTAATACATGTATGATTATTGATAGTAATGGGATTCTTATTGTACGAAGAACAGGAATAAGTGTATTACGTGAGACAAAAATAAGTTTTAAGAGGCAGACAGGAGGATACAATGCAAATAGGCGATACTATTTTATTTGGTAATTATGATTGGCGTGTGCTCGCAGTGCAAGACGACTCAACTTTAATTATTACTGATAAAATCATAATGCAGCGGTCATATCACAATAAATACATAGATATTACTTGGGCCAACTGTTCGCTTAGGGAGTATTTAAATATCGAGTTTTTTGACAGTTTTTCTGAACAGGACAAGCAAAGAATAATCCCGGTGTTGAACCAAAATCCCGATAATCCATGGTTTGGGACGATCGGCGGAGCTGAAACCGAGGACAAGATATTCCTACTGAGCCTTGAAGAGCTTGCCTGCAAATATTTCGGCGACAGCAGTTCATTACTCTATAATCCGCGGAAAAATCAACGGTATTGGTATGAACGCAAAGACGAAAACAATAGCAAACGAGAGGCGGAGCTTTTGGATAAAGGATGGAATTCATGGTATTGGATACGTACCCCTGGCCGCCTCAGTGTGAAGGCGGTATACGTTTTTCACGACGGTAATATCGGAATACATGGCAACAATATCCTAAAAGGGAATATTGCCGACGGTTTTTGTGCTGGCGGCGTTCGTCCTGCCTTATGGCTGAAGGGTTAATTAATATCATCAGGTTAAGATATATACAGTAAAGTGGCATTCTGATTTGTCAATGAGAGAACCATCAGACTCATTGGCGACTTTAGACTCATTGGTGACCTCAGATTCATTGGATATCTCAGATTCATTGGAAATCGCCGATTCATTGACAATCTCCGATTCTATATTGACTTTTACTGGTATAAAGTATATATTGGTCAGTAACGTGAACAGTAGAGGGGAACAATTGTTCTATTTTTATCTGTACTTTTAATAATAGCTATGGTATAATCAGTTAAAAATGAGCGGAAGGCACTGTGTATACGAAAAGGATCAGCAGAACGGAGGTACAGGTATGAAGCAGTTTGAACTGAAAGCTCCTTTTCAGCCCACGGGGGATCAGCCGGAGGCGATTGAGACGCTGGTGAACGGATTTAAAAAGGGGAACCAGTTTCAGACGCTGCTTGGGGTTACCGGTTCAGGCAAGACTTTTACGATGGCCAATATTATTCAGGCGCTGCAGGTGCCGACTTTGGTCATTGCTCATAATAAGACGCTGGCAGGACAGCTTTATGGCGAGTTTAAAGAGATGTTTCCGGATAATGCGGTTGAGTATTTTGTTTCCTATTATGATTACTATCAGCCAGAGGCCTATGTGCCCTCTTCGGATACTTATATAGCTAAGGACTCTTCTATTAATGAAGAGATTGACAAGCTCAGGCATTCGGCAACGGCTTCGCTGACGGAGCGCCGCGATGTGATCGTGGTTGCCAGTGTTTCCTGCATCTACGGAGTAGGCAGCCCGGAATTTTATAAGGACATGACCTTGGGGCTGCGGCCGGGGTCGGTAAGAGACCGTGATGAGGTGATCCGCAAGCTGGTGGAGATTCAGTATATCCGTAATGAAATGGATTTTCACCGCGGAACTTTCCGGGTGCATGGAGATGTGGTGGAGATTTTCCTGGCTTCGGCCAGTGATTCGGCTGTCCGGGTGGAGTTTTTCGGAGATGAGATTGACCGGATATCGGAGATCGATGTCCTGACCGGAATGGTAAAATCCATTCTGGATTTTGTCTATATTTACCCGGCTTCCCACTATGTCATTGACACGGCTTCCCTGGAACCGGCTTTGCGTAAGATTGAAGGCGAGCTGGAGGAGCGGATCCGCTTTTTTAAAAGTGAGGACAAGCTGCTGGAGGCGCAGAGAATATCTGAACGCACTAATTTTGATGTTGAGATGCTGCGGGAAACCGGTTTTTGCTCGGGCATTGAGAATTATTCCCGGCATCTGAACGGGCTCGAAGAAGGGGAAACACCATATACGCTGATGGACTTTTTCCCGGATGATTATTTGATTATTGTTGACGAGTCTCATATCACCGTGCCGCAGGTCAGGGGGATGCATGCCGGCGATCAGTCGCGCAAGACAACGCTGGTCGATTATGGGTTTCGCCTGCCTTCGGCGAAGGATAACCGTCCTCTGGCCTTTCATGAGTTTGAGGATAAGATTAATCAGATGCTCTTTGTATCCGCCACCCCTTCTATATATGAAGAAAACCATGAGCTGCTACGGGTCGAACAGATTATCCGGCCGACAGGCTTGCTGGATCCGGAGATTTTTGTCCGGCCGGTAACAGGACAGATTGATGATCTGATCAGCGAGATCAACAAAGAAGTAGCAGGAAAAAACAAAGTGATGATTACGACGCTGACCAAGCGGATGGCGGAGGATCTCACTGACTATATACGGGAAGTGGGGATCCGGGTGAAATACCTGCACTCCGACATCGACACTTTGGAAAGGGCGGAGATTATCCGCGATATGCGCCTGGATGTCTTTGATGTACTGGTGGGCATCAACCTGCTGCGGGAAGGATTGGATATTCCTGAGATTACGCTGGTGGCGATACTGGATGCGGATAAGGAAGGCTTCTTGCGTTCCGGGACATCGCTGATTCAGACGGTTGGACGGGCAGCCAGGAATTCCGAAGGCCATGTTATCATGTATGCGGATACGGTAACCGATTCCATGCGGCAGGCGATTGAAGAAACGGAACGGCGCCGGGCCATCCAGCAGCAATATAATGAAGAACACGGAATCACGCCGCAGACGATCCGTAAAGCGGTGCGCGATCTGATTACGATATCTCGGGAGATTGCCAGGGAAGAAATGAAGTTTGAGAAAGATCCCGAATCTATGGATCGCGCCGAGCTGGTGAAACTGATTGAGCAGATCCAGAAAAAAATGCGTCAGGCCGCGGCCGAACTTGATTTTGAAGCTGCCGCCGAGCTGCGTGATAAGATGACGGAATTGAAGAAGCAGTTACAGCAACTTGATTAATTTGCTATGATATAAAGTAGTTAAGCAGTAAATTGGGATGTAGATCAATGAAGCATACAACAGAAGACCCAGGAGGAAACCGGCAGCATGGAAGAAGTGAAGAAGATGCTTCCCAGAAAAGAATTTATCAAGATACGGGGAGCAAATGAGCATAATCTAAAAAACCTGAATATTGATATTCCCAGGAATGAGATGGTAGTATTGACGGGATTATCCGGTTCAGGGAAGTCTTCGCTGGCTTTTGATACGATATATGCAGAAGGACAGAGACGGTATATGGAGTCGCTGTCTTCTTATGCGCGGCAGTTTTTGGGGCAGATGGAAAAACCGGATGTGGAGAAGATCGAGGGGCTGTCTCCGGCGATATCGATAGATCAGAAGTCTACCAACCGTAACCCCCGCTCTACCGTGGGAACGGTCACCGAAATATACGACTATTTTCGTCTTCTTTATGCCAGGATCGGGATACCGCATTGTACGCAGTGCGGAAAGGAGATCAAGAGACAGACGATTGACCAGATGGTAGACCAGATCATGGAACTTCCGGAAGGCACCAGACTGCAGCTTCTGGCACCGGTGGTCAGAGGACGTAAGGGCGAGCACAGTAAGATATTTGAGCGGGCCAAACGCAGCGGCTATGTCCGGGTGCGGGTGGACGGCAATCTTTATGAGCTCTCTGAAGAAATCAAATTAGACAAAAATATTAAACACAGTATTGAAGTCATCGTCGATCGTCTGGTAGTAAAGGCGGGAATAGAGAAGCGTTTGACAGATTCCATCGAAAGTGTGATGGAGCTTGCCGATGGACTGATGATCGTGGATGTGGTGGACGGGGAGCCGCTGAATTTCAGCCAGAGCTTTGCCTGCCCTGACTGCGGTGTCAGCGTCAGTGAGATAGAACCCCGCAGTTTTTCCTTTAATAATCCTTTTGGAGCCTGTCCTGTATGCGCCGGCCTGGGCTATAAGATGGAGTTCAGTGTAGAACTGATGATCCCCAACCAGCGGCTGAGCATCAATGAAGGTGCCATCATTATGGTCGGCTGGCAGTCCAGCAATGATCCCGGCAGTTTTACTAATGCTATTCTGAGGGCTCTTGCCAAGACCTATCATTTTGACTTAGATACTCCGTTCGCGGAATTAAGCGATAACGTAAAGCATGTTCTGATAAACGGAACCGGCGGCCAGGAAGTGACGGTTCATTATAAAGGCCAGCGCGGTGAAGGAATTTACCCGGTTGCTTTTGAAGGACTCATCCGCAATGTTGAACGGCGTTACCGCGAAACATCTTCGGAAGGCGTCAAGCAGGAGTATGAGACATTTATGCATATCACGCCATGCAACGAATGCGGCGGCATGCGCCTGAAAAAAGAATCTTTGGCCGTGACCGTCAGCGATAAGAATATCTATGAAGTCACTTCGATATCCATCGGTTCCCTACATGAATTTATCAGTACCATGTCCCTTACGGAGCAGCAGAAACTGATCGGCAGGCAGGTCCTTAAGGAGATCCGGGCGCGGGTCGGTTTTCTCATCGATGTGGGTTTGGATTATCTGACGCTTGCCAGAGGGACGGCATCTTTATCCGGCGGAGAAGCACAGCGGATCCGTCTGGCAACCCAGATCGGCTCCGGGCTGGTGGGGGTATGCTATATTCTGGACGAGCCAAGCATCGGCCTGCATCAGCGGGATAATGACAAGCTGCTGCATACCCTGAAGAACCTGCGCGACCTGGGCAATACCCTGCTGGTGGTGGAGCATGATGAAGAAACGATGCTTGCCGCCGACTATATCGTCGATATCGGGCCGGGTGCCGGGTCGCACGGCGGCGAAGTGGTAGCGGTCGGTACGGCAGCAGAAATCATGTCGGTAAAGGAATCGGTCACAGGCCAGTATTTAAGCGGCGAGCTGGAGATTCCGGTACCGAAGAAGCGCCGCCGTCCGACCGGCTTCCTGAAGATAACCGGCGGTGCGGAAAACAACCTCAAAAACGTCAACGTGGCTGTCCCGCTGGGGATCATGACCTGCGTCACTGGCGTGTCGGGTTCAGGCAAAAGCTCGTTGGTAAATGAAATCCTCTATAAGCGTCTGGCCAAGGAACTGAACCGGGCCCGGACGATAGCCGGCAAACATCAGGATATTCAAGGGATCGGGCAGCTGGATAAAGTGATTGCCATCGACCAGTCCCCAATCGGCAGAACACCCCGCTCAAACCCGGCCACCTATACAGGAGTGTTCGATCAGATCAGGGACCTGTTTGCCGCAACCCCCGACGCCAAAGCCAAAGGCTACAAGAAAGGCCGCTTCAGCTTTAATGTCAAAGGCGGAAGATGCGAAGCCTGCAGCGGTGATGGCATCATCAAAATCGAGATGCATTTTCTGCCGGACGTTTACGTTCCCTGTGAAGTATGCGGCGGCAAGCGATATAACCGCGAAACCCTTGATGTCAGATATAAAGGGAAAAATATCCATGACATCCTGAATATGACAGTTGAAGAGGCCAACTCATTTTTTGAAAATGTGCCCTCGATCAAAAGAAAGATCGCAACATTATACGATGTAGGTCTATCCTATGTAAAACTGGGCCAGCCGGCCACAACACTGTCAGGCGGCGAAGCCCAGAGAGTGAAGCTGGCTACTGAGCTGAGCCGCCGGAGCACCGGCAAGACGATCTACATCCTTGATGAGCCGACGACCGGCCTGCATTTTGCTGATGTCCATAAGCTGGTAGAGATCCTGCATCAACTGACCGTCGGCGGCAATACCGTGGTAGTGATCGAGCACAACCTGGACGTTATCAAAACTGCCGATTACATCATTGATATGGGACCGGAAGGCGGCGACAAAGGCGGAACGGTACTGGCAAAAGGAACTCCGGAAGAAATAGCCGCCTGCCGCCAGTCGTACACCGGACAATATATCCAGAAAATTCTTAGAAAAAATAAGCAAATACTATAAAGTATCGGTTTCCAATGGCCGATATAAATACCAGTAAAGCAAGGATGCGATCTATTTGTGTTCTTGCTTTTTCCAAATTAATTGATAAAAATTGTTAAATATTCGAAATTTTATAAGAATTGGTAATATATTAATTTTTTGTGAAAGTGCTTTGAAAAACCCCTTTTATAGGTTATAATGTTTTTGTGTGTTTGAATGTCAATCACAGTTCGGCCGCAAAATCAAATCACAACACAGCTTAGGCTAAGCGACAAGCCAGGATTGCCCGACATTTTTTACTTATTATCTGGGATGCTGTGACCGAATTGTATCAATATAAGCTAGAAAGGGGCGCAAAATGCAGTACACAGACATAGGAATTGACTTGGGAACAGCCAGCATTCTGGTTTACATCAGAGGAAGAGGAGTTGTTTTAAAAGAGCCATCAGTAGTGGCTTTCGACAGAGATACCGATAAGATCAAAGCAATCGGAGAAGATGCCCGGCTGATGCTCGGCAGGACACCAGGCAATATCATCGCGGTAAGACCGCTCCGGCAAGGAGTTATTTCCAACTACGAAGTGACGGAAAAAATGATGAAGTACTTTATCCAGAAAGCATTGGGAAGAAAAAGTTTCCGTAAGCCCCGTATCGCAGTCTGTGTACCCAGCGGCGTAACCGAAGTGGAAAAAAAGGCAGTTGAAGATGCCACCATGCAGGCCGGCGCCAGAGAGGTTTCCATTATTGAAGAACCGATTGCCGCAGCTATCGGTGCCGGTATTGACATTGCCAAACCCTGCGGCAACATGATCGTGGACATCGGCGGCGGAACCTCCGACATCGCCGTTATTTCCTTAGGAGGTACGGTAGTAAGCGCATCCATTAAGATAGCTGGTGACGATTTTGACGATGCCCTGGTACGCTATATGCGTAAAAAACATAATCTTCTCATCGGGGAAAGAACCGCCGAAGACATCAAAATCAGAATCGGATCAGCCTTTAAACGCATTGAAGTGGACTATATGGATGTCAGAGGACGTAATCTGGTAACCGGACTTCCCAAAACCGTAAAAGTTTCATCGGAAGAGACCGAGGAAGCCCTAAAAGAAACCACCATGCAGATTATCGAAACCATCCACAGCGTCCTGGAAAAAACCCCTCCGGAACTGGCAGCCGACATCGCCGACCGCGGCATCGTCCTTACCGGCGGAGGAAGCCTGCTTCGCGGACTGGAAGAACTGATATCCGAAAAGACCGGCATCAACACCATGACAGCAGAAGATCCCATGACGGCGGTAGCGGTCGGAACCGGGAAATATGTCGAATTCTTAGCAGGATACCGCGAAACCTAAACATAAGCACGCTATAATTGCAGCGGCAAACAAGAATTACATTACAGCAATAGTAAGCAGTAAAAGCAAAGTTCAGCAAAGTAAAGTACACCAAAAGTAAGCCAGCCCCAAATACCGTACAGGAGGTTATCAGCATGGTAAAAGGTTTATATGCGGCCTACACGGGCATGATCAATCAGCAAAACAGAATGGATGTATTGACAAACAATCTTGCCAATGTCAACACCAACGGATATAAAAAGGAAGGTGCAACCAGCCAGTCCTTTAAAGACGCGCTGGCTTATAAAATCAAAGACTACTCGGAAGGTGTAAGACTAGCCCGCTATATCGGTGTTAATAACCCGGGCGTCAAGATCGGCGAAGGCTACACCGACTTTTCCCAAGGCCCGCTCAAATCCACCGGCAATACCTATGATATGGCTCTGACAGATACCGGTTTCTTTGCTATAGAATACACCAATAAGTCCGGAGAAACATCGGTAAAATACACCCGTGACGGTAATTTCACCGTCAATAGCAACGGCGAACTAGTGACCCAGGACGGAGATTTTGTTCTAAACATTAACGGCGACCACGTCGAGCTCAATCCGGAAACCGCCAACACACAGATCAATATTTACGGCCAGATCATCCAGGAAGGGGTCGTAGTGGATCAGATTCAGGTCACCGATTTTGAAGACTATGACTATCTGGAACATTTCGGTGAAAATTACTATCAACCCATCGAAGGAGCCGTGGAAATCGAACCCGCAGCAGAAATATATGCCGGTTTTCTGGAAACCTCCAACATATCGGTGGTAAGCGAAATGGTAAATATGATTAGCGTAAACCGCGCCTACGAAAGTAACCAAAAGGTGATCACGACAATAGACGGTACCTTAGACATAGCCGCTAACCAATTAGGCCGGATTTAATCAAGATTCACAAGATCTACACCCAATTTAAGACACACACCTGACAAGGAGGAACAACATGGTAAGAAGCTTATGGAGCGCCGCCACCGGAATGAATGCTCAGCAAGTAAACGTGGATACCATTGCCAATAACCTGGCCAACGTCAATACGGTCGGATATAAAAGCCAGGTAGCACAGTTTAAATCGCTTCTCTATCAGACATTACAGACACCGACGACAACGGCCAACGGTAATCCCAAGCCGACCAGTTCACAGGTAGGACTGGGCGTGCGCTCATCATCCATCAATAACCTCTTCTCCCAGGGTCCCATGCTGGCATCTAGCAGCGACTCAGCCGTAGCAATCGAAGGAAAAGGATTTTTTGCGGTACAAGGCGCCGACGGCGAGACTTACTATACAAGAAACGGTGACTTTGTATGGGCAATTACCCAAGACGGCATCGGTCTTACAGCCAGTGACGGTTCCCCGGTGCTGGATACCGAAGGCCAGCCAATAGAACTTCCCGACAACATCAGATCCAACTTAGTCTCCATTGACAGCACCGGCGCACTTAACTACCCTGATGCCACCGGCAATGACTCTTACCTAGGAATAACCATCGGCCTATGGCAATTTGACAACGCCGGCGGTCTTGAGCGAAGAGGAAACAGTGTATGGTCACCGACCGCCGCCAGCGGTGCCCCGCTCAACGAAGCAACCGAGCAAGGTCTGGAATTAAGCAAGGTCAACCAATACTACCTAGAAGGTTCCAATGTCATGGTCGCCGATGAGATGGTCAACCTCATCGTCGCCCAGCGTGCCTACGAAATGAACTCCAAGGCCATTACCACCACCGACGAAATGATGCAGACAGCCAATAACCTCAAACGATAACCCCTAACCACACCAGACCCAGACTTTGGCCCTAACTCTAACCCTAACAAAGACCCTAACACCCACCACTCATAACCTTCTCCATGCTGCAGCCTAACCGGAGAACCTAAAATTAAGCACAGGGGGAATAAAATGGATATCAGCGGAATCAACGCCAACTATAATGAATACACGACCAAAGAAAGCGGCACTGCCACCAAATTAAAAGAATCTCTCAACAATACCGATTATGCCAACGCCTCAGAAGAGCAGCTTTTGGATGCCTGTAAAGAATTTGAAGCTTATTTTTTGGAAATGGTATTCAAAGAAATGCAGAAATCAGTCAACGCCTTCAGCGATTCTGAAGAAGCTTCCGGTTCTCAGCTAGTAGACTATTTTAAAGACACAACCTTACAAAGCCTCACTTCCACCGCCACAGAGACACAAGGACTAGGCTTGGCACAGCAATTATTCGAGCAGATGAAAAGAAACTACAACATATAACAAGACCCAAAACCAAAAACAATCTACTAAACAACAAGGTTATAAATCAAGGTTGCCGATCAACGCAGACAGATTGTCTGCCATTTATCGAGCAGCCTTTTACATAAAAGGTAATTATCCAGATGGATATTGAATAATTACGAATCTATGCCCGTGTTGTAAAGAACACAAATTGCTTACAGAGCAATTTGGCTTGCAACACTCGGGGTTTTTCGCAAAAAAGGCGCCAGCCCCCCCAGACGCCTGCGGAAGCCAAGCGCAAGGCCAGCCGGGGCATATTGCCGGCGCCAGCCCCCCACTCATCCCCCCGGAGGCCCACCCCAATGGAAACCATCAAAGGCTATGTTGACCACATAATCTACCAAAACCCCCAAAACGGCTACACCGTCCTGGTCCTAATATCAGACGGCGAAGAAATCACCTGCACAGGCACCCTAAAAGGCATCGACGAAGGCGAAAACATCGAGGCCGAAGGCAGCTACATCGAGCACCCTGTATACGGAAGCCAACTAAAAATCTCAACCTACCGCACCATCATCCCCGACGATGCCTACGGAATGGAACGCTACCTCGGTTCCGGTGCCATCAAAGGCGTCGGCGAAGCCCTCGCCCGCCGTATCGTTAAGAAATTCGGCTCCGATACCTTCCGGATCATCGAGGAAGAACCCGAACGCCTAATAGAAATTAAAGGAATCAGTGAACGCATAGCCAGAGAAATCGCCGACCAGATGCAGGACAAGAAGGAAATGCGAGAAGCTTTCGTCTTTCTCCAACGCTACGGGATATCCAACACACTCGCCGTAAAAATATACAACACCTATGGCCCCCGCCTCTACGGAATCATGAACGAAAACCCATACCGCCTAGCCGAAGACATAAACGGTGTCGGCTTCCGTACCGCTGACGAAATCGCTCGGGCAGTAGGCATCCACACAGATTCGGACTACCGGATCTGCAGCGGAATCCTCTATACCCTGCTTCAGGCCTCTTTAGACGGTCACATCTACCTTCCGGCCGACCTCCTGGCGGCAAAGGCTGAAGAAATCCTTTCGGTAGACAAATCAAGAATCACCCCGCAGCTAACTAATATGGCAATGGACAAAAAACTGGTAATCAAGCGGCATGCCAACGAACAGCGAATTTATTCCTACCCATATTACTATGCGGAACTAAAATGTGCCAAACTGCTTTGCGACCTCAATTTTACCGATGAAAACAATCCCGGGGAAGAAGCAAACATCCGGGAAAGTATTGAGAAATTGAGCGAATCCCTGAAAATGGAGCCTGATGACCTGCAGATTAAAGCAATATATGAAAGCACCAAACGAGGCGTTGTCATTATCTCAGGCGGTCCGGGAACTGGAAAAACAACGATTATCAACAGCATTATCCAGCTTTTTGCGGAACAGAGCCGCGACATTCTTTTAGCGGCGCCGACCGGACGGGCGGCCAAAAGGATGACGGAAGCTACCGGCTATGAAGCCAAAACGATCCACCGCTTATTGGAAGTCAACGGGTCAGTCTCAGAAGAAAACGGAAGCGCCCGCTTTGAAAGAAATGAAGAAAACCCACTAGAAGCCGATGTCATCATTATTGACGAAATGTCCATGGTAGACATCCATCTATTCCTGGCCCTGCTCCAGGCTGTCAGCATCGGCACCCGGCTGATCCTGGTCGGGGACATGGACCAGCTTCCCAGCGTCGGGCCGGGCCAGGTATTAAAGGATATCATCTCCAGCGCCTGCTTCTCTACGGTGATCCTCAAGAAGATCTTTCGCCAGGCCGCGGAAAGCGATATTATTGTCAATGCCCATAGGATAAATGCCGGAGAAACGATCCGCTTGGATAATAAGAGCCGTGATTTTTTCTTTCTTGAGAGAAATGATCCCAATGTGATCTATAAGCACATGATCCAGCTGATTAAAGAGAAACTGCCCGCCTATGTGGACGCTTCGCCCTATGACATCCAAGTTCTTACCCCGATGCGAAAGGGCCATCTTGGCGTAGAGACCCTGAATCATATTTTACAGCAGTACCTGAATCCACCGGATGAGAAGAAAAAGGAATATCAAGCAGGCGAACAGTTATACCGTGTCGGTGATAAGGTGATGCAGATAAAAAATAATTACAGCATGGAATGGGAAGTGTTAAGTAAATACGGAATACCCATTGACAAGGGCCTGGGAATATTTAACGGAGACAGCGGGATTATCCGGGAGATCAATGAGAATGCCGGCAGCATGACGGTAGAATATGACGAAAAGAGGCAGGTGACGTATTCGTTCGGTCAACTGGATGAGATCGAACTGGCTTATGCCATTACGATACATAAATCGCAGGGGAGCGAATATCCGGCAGTTCTCTTGCCGCTATTGTCCGGCCCGCGGATGCTTTTTAACCGCAATCTATTGTATACAAGCGTGACCAGGGCAAGAAAATGCGTGACGATACTCGGCAGCCGCGCAATTATCAGTGAAATGATAAATAATATTTCCCAGAACAGCCGCTGTACCAGCCTGCATGAAAGAATCAAGGAAGTGAACGGCAGCGATATGCCGGAATTAATATGGAAGGAAAAGGAATAAAGCAGTTGGACGGAATTCTCAATCTCTTTTTTCCACGGCGCTGTCCTGTCTGCGATGATGTCGTGAAGCCCTCAGATGGTCTGGCCTGCCGTCAGTGTGTCCCGCAGCTCAGATATATCACCGGTTCCGTATGTATGAAATGCGGTAAGACCCTCAGGTCGGCACACGCAGAATATTGCTATGATTGCAGCAGCAGACATCACGTTTATGACAGGGGCATGGCGTTATATGATTACCATAGCATAGCGGATTCCATCTACCGCTTCAAATACAAAGGCCGGCAGGAATATGCGCAGTTTTACGGGGAAGAGATATGCCGTCATCTGGGCGCAGATGTGACAAGACTGAAGCCGGATGTGCTGTTACCGGTACCGATTCATCGCAAAAGAAGGCAGGAACGAGGATATAATCAAGCTGCTGTCTTGGCTCATGCGATTTCGCGGGGACTTCATATCCCAGTGGAAGAGAAACTGATGATCAGACAGCGTAGGACTACGCCTCAGAAGGAACTGAGCGGGCCGGAAAGGCAAAATAATTTGAAAAAGGCTTTCAAAATTCTTCGGAATGATGTAAAATTAAATACGATTATAATTGTAGACGATATCTATACGACCGGCAGCACCATTGATGCCATGGCAAAAGAATTAAGAGGATCAGGCGTCAACAGGATTTATTTTATTACTTTGGCGATCGGTCAGGGGGTCTAAGGACAGGAGGTATAAGAATGAATGTACGTAATTGCCGATATTGCGGAAGGTTATTTAACCATGTGGTGGGACCGGCCATCTGCCCGTTATGCAGAGAAGAAAGAGAAAAGAAATTTCAGGAAGTAAAAAAATACATTCAGGATCACAGACTGGCAAGTATCAATGATGTTTCTCAGGACTGTGAAGTTGAGGTAAACCAGATTCATCAGTGGATCAGGGAAGAGCGGCTGCAGTTTGCGGAGGATTCTCCGATCCGCGTAGCCTGTGAGAAATGCGGAACGATGATCCGAGCCGGGATATACTGTGATAACTGTAAAAGTGAAATGGCGAATAACTTGAGCAGCGCCTACAAAAAAGCGGCGCCTCCGCCACCGCCGGAAAAGAAAAAACAAGCAGCGGAACGCGACCGTATGAGGTTTTTGGATCGCTGACTGTTTTACAGGAGAGTGCCGTTGGCGGCATGGAGACAGAATATGATTAACGAAGACAGAGTCATATTGATGACCAAGATGGCATCTTATGAAAAAGGACCGGGTAAAAAAAACGTTGCGATAGGTAATTATTTCAGAGGCGACTATATTGGTTTCCAAGTATTAAAATCAATTATCTCTGTGACTGTAGCTTTTATGATCGTTGCCGGCATCTATATGTTTTATCATTTTGAAACGATCATGCAGGAAGTATATAATATGGACATGATTGAAACAGGTAAGGATGTTTTGCGAATTTACCTGATTGTGGTAGTAATTTATGGGGTGCTGTCCTATCTTATCTACTCTTATCGTTACCATAAGGCCAGAAGAAGCCTGAAGAATTACTATATGAATCTCCGTAAGCTTTCACAGATGTACGAAGATTAAAGCAATGAGACATCAAGAACATAGAAGGAAGACAATATGACTAGCCTGCTTGCTGCAAAACAATATATTCAAAATTTTATTGTAAAATATGAAATTTATTTACTGCCACTGGGAAAACTGTTGATAGCGCTGATCACGCTGCTGATGATCAATTCCAAGATCGGTTATATGGCCAGACTGGATAACATGGCGATTGTCCTGATAGTGGCTCTGATGTGCTCCTTTATGCCGATGAATTTTATTATTATTGTTTCAGCGGCTTTTGTGGTTCTTCATCTGTATGAAGTGTCGCTGGAGTGTGCAGCAGTAGTATTGGCGATTTTTTTGCTGATGTACCTTCTTTATTACCGGTTTTCCCCCAAGGACACTCTGGTGGTGGTGCTGACACCGCTTTGTTTTCAGTTCGGCATCCCCTATGTGATCCCTTTGACGATGGGCCTGATCGGGGGGCCGGTGTCGGCTGTTTCCGTTGCCTGCGGGGTAGCGGTTCAGTTTGTGATTAGCTATATTGCTGATAATGCTGCCGCAATATCGGGAATCGCCGAAGAAGACATGGCCGCCAAATTCCGCTATGTGATCGACGGCATCATCAATAATAAAACCATGATAGTTACAATAGCAGCTTTTGCGATTACGGTAATTATTGTATATATTATCCGAAGACTGGCGATCGATCATGCATGGGTTATTGCCACTGTCAGCGGCGCAATGATCAATATCATGGTACTGCTGTTGGGAGATCTGATATTGGATGCCACAGTTTCGGTTCCGGGAGCCATTCTGGGAACGGTGGTTTCGTTCGGTATCGTTAAAATCGTGGAGTTTTTTGTGTTTCATGTGGATTATAACCGGTCGGAATCGGTTCAGTTTGAAGACGACGAATATTATTATTATGTGAAGGCCATTCCCAAAATATCATTGGCGGCACCTTCCAAAACGGTGAAAAAGATCCATGCCTCTAAAAAAAGAGTCAGGTGACAGCATTTAGAGATTGGAGATTCGTTATATGCAATATTTGAAATCTCTCATAGATCAAACATTATTTTTTATTCCAAGTTTTATCAAGCTTACGGATATTGTGGAGATATTGATTATCTCCTTTTTGGCATACAGCGTTATGGCATGGATTAAAAATACCAGGGCCTGGTCGTTGCTTAAAGGGATTGTGGTAATAGCTATTTTTATTTTATTTGCTATTGTATTGAATCTGAACACGATTTTGTGGATCGTAAGGAACGTGATCGGGGTAGCGGTTACCGCAATCATTGTTATTCTGCAGCCGGAACTGCGGAAAGCCCTGGAGCAGTTTGGAAGAAAAAACTTTATTACGGCGCTGATCCCCTTTGAAACGGGAAAAGTGGAGACGGGGATATTTTCCGACCGGACGGTAGGTGAAATCGTCAAGGCCTGCATGGAAATGGGGCGGGAAAAAACTGGGGCTCTTATCGTGATCGAACAGCATAATCCGCTGTCCGACTATGAACGGACGGGTATTGATATCGATGCGATCGTTACCAGCCAGTTGCTGATTAATATTTTTGAACACAATACCCCGCTTCATGACGGAGCGGTTATTATCAGAGGAAACAGGATTGTTTCTGCGACTTGTTATCTTCCCCTTTCGGATAATATGGGACTGAGCAAGGAGCTTGGTACCAGACACCGTGCCGGCATCGGAATTTCAGAAGTTTCGGATTCCATGACGATTATCGTATCGGAAGAAACTGGCAGGATCAGTATCGCCTATCAGGGGGAAATGGAGAGAAACATGGATGCGGACGGAATCAAGAAACGCCTGAATAGCATCCAGAATAAACCGGCAGAAGAGAAAAAACTGAAGCGGTGGAAGGGAAAAAATAAGAATGAAGAATAAGTGGACACAAAACTGGGGTCTTAAAATCGGTTCGTTTGTATTCGCGATTCTTCTTTGGATGATCGTTACGAATATAGATGATCCGGTTACTTCCCAATATTATGACAATGTACAGGTAAGACTTACACATACGGATATTTTAGAGGAATCCCAGAAGGTTTATGAGGTGCTGGATGATACTGATATCATAGACAGAGTAACGGTATGGGCACCAAGGTCGGTACTGGAAGATATTACGTTCAACAATATTGTCGCAACGGCAGATATCAATGATTTGAGCAGCCTGGATACCATAAGTATTGATCTTGACATCAATAATGTCAGCGATACCAGTATCAGCAACATAACTACAAGTTCAGATATTGTAAAACTTAAGATCGAAAACCGGAAGTCCAAGACGGTCATGATTAAGTCCATTGCTTCCGGGGAACTGCCGGAGGGATATATGACCGGTGATATTTCCCCGGATCAGAACGCCGTGCGGATCACCGGCCCGGAATCACTGGTAGACAGCGTGGTCTCTGCCACAGCGGATATCGATATCAGTCAGTTTACGGATGTTGCCCAGCTTACCGGAGATGTCAATACAGATGTGAGTGTCCGTCTTTTGGATGCAGAAGGTTCCGAGGTGCATTCGGAACGGATTACTAAAAATATAGAAGCAGTCGGAGTCCGGATTCCGATCCTTCAGCTCAAAGAAGTACCGGTAGTATATGCCCCCACCGGCGAACCGATGAACGGGTATCAGGCAACCGGCGTTGAGGAAATCAGCCGTGGTTCGTTGCTTGTAGCCGGCCGGAGAAGTGTCATCAATAGTTTTGAGACGATAATAATTCCCGAAGAAGAACTGGATATTACCGGTCGCACAGAGGACTTAATCAAAAACCTGGATCTGGCAGACTACCTTCCAGACGGTATCCGGTTGGCAAATAATGAAAGCAGTACGGCTACGATTACGATTTACATCGAACCGGAAGTAACCAGATCGGTTACCATTCAGGAAAACCGGGTAAGGATCGTGAATATGCCGGAAGGCTTTAAAGGAAGCTTTACCGGGATGGAAGAGGGTGTGACGGTAACTCTGGTGGGCTTAAGAAGCCATTTGGATCAGATCCGGACAGCTGAAATAACCGGTGAGATCGATATCGCCGTACTGATGGCCGACAGGGGCATGGACAGTATGGAGGTAGGATTCTATACGTCAGAGGTGGAACTGAATCTGGGCAATAATGTCTCCGTTTTGGAACCGATAGAGGTGCTGCTGAATATAACATTATTGGAGGGTTAAAATGAGCAGATTATTTGGGACCGATGGAGTCAGGGGGGTTGCGAATGATGAACTGACCCCGGTTTTGGCGATGCAGCTGGGACAGGCGGGAGCTCATGTCCTGACCAGGCAGAATAAGCATAAGCCGACCATCATGGTAGGCTGCGACACCCGTATTTCGGGAGATATGTTAGCCAGTGCGCTGATGGCGGGAGCCTGTTCGGTAGGAGCCAATGCGGTTTATGTAGGGGTGATTCCGACTCCGGCAGTGGCATATCTGACCAGAAAATATAAGGTTGATGCCGGAGTGGTGATTTCAGCATCCCATAATGCCATGGAATTTAACGGAATCAAGTTTTTTGACGGGAACGGCTATAAGCTGCCAGATGAATTGGAAGATGAGATTGAAACTATTATTATGGGCGGCATGGATCAGATCCGGCAGCCTGTCGGGGCAAGAGTCGGCAAAATCAAATACCGTACCGATGCCAGGGAAGAATATATCAATCATGCTATCCGGTCTGTCAATGTTAATCTCGAGGGCTTAAAGATTGTGGCCGACTGTGCGGAAGGGGCAAGCTATTATACTTCGACAGAGGCATTGAAAGAATCAGGAGCCGACATCATAGCGATTCATAATAATCCTGACGGAACCAATATCAATGCCAACTGCGGCTCGACCCACATGGAAGAGCTACAGGCCCGGGTAGTGTTTGAAAAGGCCGATGTCGGACTGGCATTCGACGGTGATGCCGACCGTTTACTGGCGGTAGATGAAAAAGGCAATGTCGTAGACGGCGATCAGATCCTGGCAATTATCGGCCTCCATATGAAAAAAAATAAAAAACTTCATCAAGATATTATAGTTGCTACGATAATGAGTAACCTCGGATTTTTCCAGATGGCAGAAAAAAATAAACTCACAGTCGAACAGACCAAAGTAGGGGATCGCTATGTATTAGAGCGGATGCGGGAAGTGGGCGCCAGTCTTGGCGGAGAGCAGTCGGGGCATATTATCTTTTTAAATGAAAATACTACTGGTGACGGCTTGCTGAGTGCCCTGCATCTTTTGCAGGTAATGGTAGAAACAGGGTCGGCCTTGTCGGAATTGACCAAGGTGATGGAGGTCATGCCGCAGGCTCTGATCAATGCCCATGTACCAAATCACAAAAAAGAGAACTACATGGATTATCCGGAAATCGCAGACGCGATCAAGGAACTGACGGAGCGGTTTGCAGGAGAAGGAAGGGTCCTAATCAGACCTTCGGGAACAGAGCCGTTGGTGCGTGTCATGATTGAAGGAAAAGATAAGAAAATGATTGAACGGGAAGCCAAGAAACTTGCCGAACTGATCCAGGACAGCATGCTGTAAGCAGATTACAGTTCAGACCACCGCGAGGTGTTTTGCGCTGTTCAAAAAGTATGGAATACTTTTGCGCAGTGATTTGATGCACTTCGGCTAGGGTCTGAACAGTAACCAATGATTTTAACCAAATAGCAACAAAGGAATCCTTGGCTTGTGAAATGGTTAAAAAAATGATACAATGGATAATAAATATACGAAAGAAAGATCATCAGAGAATGGGAGGTAACGGGGTATGGTAAGCCAAAAAGTGGTTATTAAGAACCCGACCGGCCTACATCTAAGACCGGCAGGCATCCTATGTAAGGAAGCAATGCAGTTTAAATCTTTAATAACATTTGTTTTTAAGCAGAATACAGCAAATGCCAAAAGTGTGCTGAGTGTACTTGGGGCATGTGTGAAATGCGGTGACGAGATTGAGTTTATCTGTGATGGCGAGGATGAAGAACTGGCATTACAGACTTTAATAAGCGCAATTGATAACGGTCTGGGAGAGTGAATCAGATGCAGAGCCGCCTAAAGGAAAGTGGGCGGCTTTTTATATGTTATTGGTGAATAGGAGGTTAACATGAATTATCAAAGATATAAAAGAAATCCAGTCATTCATTTTCCGGAACGGACATGGGCCGACCGGGAAATTGAAAAAGCACCGATCTGGTGCAGTGTCGATTTGCGGGACGGGAATCAGGCACTGATCGACCCCATGGTAGTAACTGAAAAAATAGAAATGTTCCAATTCTTGGTGAAACTGGGCTTTCAAGAGATAGAAATCGGTTTTCCGGCAGCGAGTCAGATTGAGTTTGATTTTATCCGTCAGCTGATTGACCGTAAGCTGATACCGGCCGGTGTAAAACTGCAGGTTCTGACCCAGTGCCGGGAAGATTTGATCGAGCGGACATTTGAAGCGATAGAAGGCTGTAAAGAGGTAATCGTACATATCTACAATTCCACATCGACATTACAGCGTGATGTGGTGTTTCATAAGGACCGCCAGGAGATTATTGATATTGCCGTGAATGGCACGCGGTGGGTCAAGGAAAGAGCCGCCCGTTTCCCCGGCGATATTATCCTGGAATACTCTCCGGAGAGTTTTACCGGTACGGAACTGGACTATGCCCTGGAAATCTGTACCGCAGTACAGCGGGAATGGCAGCCCAGCGCAGATAAACCGATGATCATCAACTTGCCGTCCACAGTGGAAATGACGACACCTAACGTGTTCGCGGACAGTATTGAATGGATGAACAGAAAGTTTGAGAACCGCGAAACCATTATTTTAAGCGTGCATCCGCATAATGACAGAGGAACGGGTGTTGCGGCGGCAGAACTGGCCTTGCTGGCCGGGGCCGACCGGATGGAAGGAACTTTATTCGGAAACGGGGAACGAACCGGAAACGTGGACATTCTGACCTTAGCTTACAATATGTTTTCTCAGGGAGTGGATCCCCGGTTAAAGCTGGATCAGATCAATGATATCATTGAAATTTATGAAAGATGCTGCAAGATTCCTGTGCATCCCCGGCATCCTTATGCGGGGAAACTGGTTTTTACGGCATTTTCCGGCTCTCATCAAGATGCCATCAATAAAGGGATATTGGCGATGCGGGAAAGAAATAATGCCCACTGGGAGGTTCCCTATCTGCCTATTGACCCGGCTGATATCGGACGGGAGTATGAACCGATCGTCCGCATCAACTCGCAGTCCGGTAAAGGCGGTGTGGCCTTTATCATGGACAGCTATTTTGGCTTTAAGCTGCCCAAGGGCATGCATAAAGAGTTTGCCGAAGTGATACAGGAGATATCCGAAAAACAAGGCGAGGTATCACCGGATCAGATCATGGCAAGCTTCCGCGATTCTTATCTGGAACGTAAAGAGCCGCTTCATTTCCGCAAGCTAAAGGTGGATGATGTGAATCTGGAAAATGATGTTGAGACGGAGTTTGATACGAAGGTGATCGTAACCTATACCCATAGCGGAGAGGAAAAGACTTTCGAGGCAGTCGGGAACGGGCCTATTGATGCTGTGAAGCGAGGGATGCAAGAGGTGACCGGGGTTAGAATCAAGGTGCTGGATTATGAAGAACACGCACTGCAGAGCGGGTCGAACTCACAGGCAGCAGCATATATCCATCTGCTGAATGCCGATGACGGGAGCGTTACTTATGGAGTGGGCGTAAGCTCGAATATTATCCGGGCATCAGTACGGGCGGTTTTTTCAGCAGTGAACAGACTGGTATACTGAAGTTGGGATAATCAGCGTTTCCCTAAAACTTCACATTATCTACCATAATAGAGTCGCCATCCTGAATAATGCAGATCATGGTTTTACCAGTGTTCAGCTCGATCTCGCGCCCCATGTCGTCATAGTATCTGGTGGCGCCGTAATCGCTGGTCTTTTCCCAGGTTACATGGATGCCCTTGCCGTTAGTGAAAAACCAGCCGTCTCGGGCAGTATCGTGACATTGATAGGCTAAGAAGCCATTATTGTCGCGGATTTCAAAATACGTACTTTGCACCAGCAGATTTTTAAAAACCAGCTGCTCATTATTTGCCAGATCAATATGGGGGCCGTCTGTTTCACCGGAGAGGTGCTGGAAACGTTCATACAGGCCGATGTCGGCATTGTATACAAAATAACAGTTTGTGACAGGGTAGGCCGGTGAAAGGTCTACCTTTTTGGCAGAGATGGCATCAGGATATTGCCTTAGATGGTTCGGGGCTGACGCCGGCGCAAACTGAAAATGGCTATCGTCAAGATAACCCTCGCGGTGTGTCAGCGGATAATCGAAATGATCAATCGCATCTTTTATATTCGCAGTTCCGGTAAAGGCATTATCCGTCGTGTTTTTGGCATTGGCATAGTAAGAGGCACCGCTGTACCGGATACAGTTAATAGTTTGGGTATCTTCCCGTGCCAGCAGGCTGTCCACATAAAACGGCCCGCCGAAATGAATATAAAAAGCATCCCATTCAAATGCCCAATATAAGAAATAATCACGGGTGCTGCGGATGTTACCGATTTTCTCAAGATTATCCCAGTCTTCCCAGATGGCCATCAGTCGCGTTATGCTGCCCTCCACGCTGCATTCATAAATAATGTCGGCCTGAGAAAGACCAAATTGACTGGCGGTTTTTGAATTGGGGACGGTAACGGCAATAGGACGCCTCTGTGCAAGCTCGGCATCGATCCACTCATTAGTCAACAAGCTTCTTACCATGCCCTCTTTGGGCGGCGGGTCTGTTTCCGGCTCAACTTCAAAAGCATCCGTGTCGTCATGCTCCTCAGCCTGCTCCGCTAAGTCCGCACTGGGAACAGGTGTTACAGAAACTTCTGGCTCCTCGCTGCCGCATCCGCTTACAAGCAGAACAGCTGTCAGGCATATGCAAAAGAAAGATCGTAAATTTTTCATCTTTGCGTTCCCCAATCTTTTTTCAATCCCCCTACCCAAATCTAAAACTAAAAAAATTATAGCATAATCGAAAAAAAACGTCACTAGAATTAAGCATTTCTTATCAATCCTTTTTTCGCGCTTTTTGACGAAATATTTACTTGTATAATTATTACGAAAGAGGTAAGATAAAAATCGGGAAGTAGTACAAAACACAAATATAAAGCAATAACAGCGAAATAATAAAGTGAAAACTCAGCATTCAAGTCCAGCTTGCGAATACAGGGGTATTAAACTAAGTTCAGGACACAATAATAAAATGAATGAGAATTTTTTGGAGGGAACGAAATGCGAAAAGTTATAATCACGGGCTGTAACGGTCAACTCGGGCGAGCTGTAAATAAAGAACTCAGTCTTGAAGGTGGCTATGAGTTTACTAATACCGATGTGGAGGAACTGGATATCACCAATATCAATAAGGTTATGGAACTCGTAAGTCAGGTAAAGCCTTTCGCCATTATTAACTGTGCGGCCCACACTGCGGTCGAAGCCTGCGAAACCGATGTAGAAAACGCGTACAAAATCAATGCTGTCGGCCCCAGAAATTTAAGTATCGCAGCGGCAGCAACCGGAGCCAAACTTATGCATATTTCAACTGATTATGTTTTCGACGGCAACGGCACCAGACCTTATACAGAATTCGACCCCACCGGCCCGATGGGAGTATATGGTTCCAGTAAGCTTGCCGGAGAGCATTTTGTCGAAAGATTCGGAAGGAATTACTATATTATACGAACGGCATGGCTGTATGGTGACGGAAATAATTTTGTTAAAACAATGCTGCGCCTGTCCGAATCACATGATAAAATCCGGGTAGTTTCAGATCAGGTAGGCTCGCCCACCAGCACAAAAGAATTAGCCAAACTGATTGCTTATCTGCTTCCCACTGACAACTACGGCCTATTCCACGGAACCTGTGAAGGCAGCTGCAGCTGGGCTGATTTTGCCGAAGAGATCTTTCGTCTGAGTGGTAAAACTACCGCAGTCGAAAGAATCACCACAGAAGAATTCGGAGCTCAGGTGGCCCGCCCCGCTTATTCCATCTTACGCAATTACATGCTGGAGCTGACGAGTGATTATCGTTTTGCTGACTGGCACGACGCAATAGCGCAATATATGAAAGGGATGTGAAAGATTGATGAACGGAGTTTTATTTGAATTATTTCGCAATCCGATATTTGTTTCAGCCGTGATCGGCTGGATGATCGCTCAGTTACTAAAAACGGTCATCCATTTAATCCTCAACAAAAAATTTGTTGCCGAACGCCTGGTTGGCAGCGGCGGCATGCCGAGTTCACATTCGGCTACTGTCTGCGGTCTGGCAACAGCAACAGGAATCACTTACGGGGTTACCGGATTTGAATTCGCCATTGCCTTCATCCTTGCCACCATTGTCATGCATGATGCCATGGGAGTGCGCAGGGAGACCGGCAATCAGGCAAAAGTCATCAATGAAATGATGGAAATGTTCGTAAAAATGGGAAACAGCGTTACCGCAGAGGACAAGCTAAAAGAGTTTGTCGGCCATACCCCTCCGCAAGTATTCATGGGTGCCATCCTAGGTATTCTCATCGGAGTGGCAGTCTGCCGCCTCATCTAAATACAGCACACAATTCATTCACCATTTTCTGCGATACTCAGAAGGTGTCATATTTTCCGCATTCTTGAAAACCTTTATAAAATAAGCTGAGTCTTGAAACCCACAGCTAACAGCAATGGAATCCACCGAATCCATAGAAAACCGCAGCATAGACTTCGCCCGGGAGATCCGGCCGGCCGTCAACGTATTGCCGATGGTAATACCATAGGCTTTCTTATAAGCGCGTGACAGATGATACTTGCTGATAAAAAAGGAATCGGCAAGATCATCAAGGTTTATCCTATGATGACAGTTTTCCAGCAGGTAATTATGTACCTGCTTTAATTTTTGCCCGATCGAATACCCTTCCGATAAGGAAGCCTTATTATCGGTAAAGCAGAGCGTAATGATGTCCGTAATATATTTATGGGAACATAATTCTTTTAAAGATGATTTTTCTTCCTGCAGCTGATAAATCTGCTCCAAGGCAGCAGTAAAAGGCTGGATATTCCGGGGACGGAACAAAAAGGAGTTACCAGCCGCCAGAAAGTTTTCATAGAAATCTTTGGCCTGGGAACCATAAAAATGGATCCACATAAGCCGCCACGGATCGTTAGCACTGCTTTCATGGGAATAAGGCCTGGTACAGTCAATCCATGCGCAGTCGCCGGCTTTTATGGTATGGCGGGCGGACTCGCAAGTGAGATAACCGCTGCCGTCAAGAACCACAAAAAACAAGTAGGAATTCAGGTTCTGGCGTTTGCTGATATGCGGTTCAAGGCTTTTCAAGGTACCGATTTCCTGAATGTAGAGGTAGTGCTTCCGGGCATAGGAGGATGGGGTTGACAGGATACGGTTGGATGCTGATTGCGGCATAGGATTTCCTTTCTGGTGCTGGCTATAGAATTAGTCGCTGAAGCGGACATGTCGCATGCTCAAGTACTGGCTATAGAATTAGTCGCTGAAGCGGTCATCGCCATATGGCCCAAGCATCATCGGCTCCGGTTCAGTCGTACGAAAATAAGTGCAACTAAGTTTCTCACCCAAGATTATTGGCAACTCCCGTGTCGCCATCGAGCGCCATCCATGGCGCATGATGGCTTGTGCGGCCATCCGTGGCCGTCCACCACTAGAATATTCAGTGAGAAACTAAGATGCACTAATTTTCTCCCGTATTCACCTGAGCCAATGATGCTTGGGCCATATAGCGATTCGGTATTCCAACTGGCAGGAATGCAAATAGCAATATTCTACTATTTTTAGGCAATATAGTATGTTGATACTTATATTATACAGTAGTATACTCGCTATTGGAATAGCAAAATAGTCTTAAAAAGAGTATCTTTTTATATCACTACCGTATATCACTACCAGATATTGCTTTCAGATAATACTTACAAATAGTACTTCCACGCATACTTTATGATACTGAGTTGTAATCTAAGCAATTATGTCATGAGAGAACAGTAACCTAACCTATTTATAACATTGTACAATTTAGGATAACCAAAACTATCAGTTGGAATAACGAATTGCCATATGGTCCAAGACATCATCGACTCAGGTGAATACGGGAGAAAAGTAGTGCATCTTAGTTTCTCACTGAAAAGAATAGTGATGGGCGGCCACGGATGGCCGCACAAGCCATCATGCGCCATGGACGGCGCTTGATGGCGGCACGGAGCCAACCAATATTTTGGGTGAGAAACTTAGTTGCACTTATTTTCGTACGACTGAACCGGAGCCGATGATGTCTTGGGGCATATGGCAATGACTGTGTAACCCCAAAGCCGTGTAACCCCAAAGCCGGCCAGCACTTCGTATAAAGTAAATCACACATAGATACAGCACAGCATGTGCAGATAGGAGTTATATGCAAAATGTAGCATTAATAACCGGAATAACAGGACAGGACGGATCATATCTGGCGGAATTTCTGCTGGAAAAGGGTTACGAGGTGCATGGGCTGATCAGAAGGCACAGCATTGAAAATACTTCGCGGATAGACCAGATATTGCGCTCGGATTACTACAAAGTGAAGTTTTTCCTTCACTTTGCCGATGTAACGGATTCCAGCAATCTGATGAGACTGATTGCCGAGATAAGACCTACCGAAGTTTATAACCTTGCCGCCCAGTCTCATGTGGGAGTTTCTTTTGAAGTGCCGGAATACACTGCTGAAGCTACAGGGGTAAGCACGCTGAAGCTACTCGAGGCCATCCGGGTGAATGGCGGTAACTGTAGGTATTATCAAGCATCCACTTCGGAATTGTTCGGAGGCTTGCCAGAGACGGCTCCGCAGAATGAAACAACGCCTTTTTATCCTAAGAGTCCTTATGGGGCAGCGAAACTGTATTCGTATTGGATCACGGTGAATTACCGGGAATCTTATAATATGTTTGCCTGTAACGGTATTTTATTTAACCATGAATCGCCCAGGAGAGGCGAGAATTTTGTGACCCGGAAGGTTACGCTGGCGATTGCCAGAATGATTGCCGGAAGTCAGGAGAGGTTGTCATTGGGAAATATGAACGCCAAGCGGGACTGGGGGTTCGCGGGCGACTACGTGGAGGGCATGTGGCTGATGCTTCAGCAAAGCAGGGCGGATGATTATGTGCTGGCCACCAATGAAACGCACACAGTGAGAGAATTTGTGGAGGCAGCGTTTGAAGAACTGGGGATTGTGATACGATGGGAAGGAAAAGGGGTGAATGAAAGGGGTTATGACAGTAAGTCCGGGAAGCTGTTGGTAGATGTCAATCCGGAGTTTTACCGGCCGGCGGAAGTGGAATACCTTTGGGGCAACCCAGCCAAAGCGGAAAAAGAGCTTGGGTGGAGGCGGAACGTTGATTTTCGGAACTTGGTGTCGATGATGATGGAAGCTGATATGCAAAAAATAGCGGGAATGAGTTGCAGTGACTATCAAGAAAGCAAATAAACGTATTCAGAGGAAGAACGGATGATATCCGTATTATTGATTTGGATTTATATGACGGTGACTGCTTATTTGGTCGGATTTGGCTTTATGAATCTGATGGCAGGCAAAAACGTATATCTTGTAAAGAGAGAAGATAGTTATATTATGGCGGGCGTAGCTGTTGTCACGGTATATGCCCAGGTGTTTAGTTTGTTTGCGAAAGTGGGCTTGGCGGCCAATGTGCTGTTGGTGCTGGTTTGCATGGGGATTGCGGTTTGCTTGCGGAAACGGCTTATGGAACGTTTTGGAATGTGGCGGCTTGCGGTATCGCCGATGCGGGTGCTGATTGTTGTTGTGTTATTGTTTTTGTTTGCTTTTGGTACTTCCAGAGGGATTATTCATTATGATACCGGCCTTTACCATGCTCAGAGCATTCGCTGGATTGAAGAGTACGGCATTGTTCCCGGGCTGGGTAATCTACATAGCCGGCTGGCTTATAACAGTGCTTCTTTTTCGCTGTCCGCTTTGTATAGCATGAAGTTTTTAGGCGGGCCTTCTTTTCATGCCGGTGCCGGTTTTTTGGCATTTTGGATGGCTAAGGCATGTCTGGATGGGGTGCGGCGGGGGAAGCTCAAAAAAATTGCTTTATCGAACCTGGCAAGGGTGGTGGCGGTTTATTATCTGTTGAATATCTTTGATGAAATGATTTCACCGGCTTCCGATTATTTTATGGTATTGTTGTTTTTTTGGATTATTATTCGGTGGCTGGATCTTTTGGAGAGGGAGGAAAGCTCATTTTTTCCTTATGCTCTTTTATGTCTGATGGGGGTTGTGCTGATGACGGTAAAACTTTCGGCGGCTCTGATTTTATTGTTGGTGCTGAAACCGGCAGTTATGATGATCCGGAGTCGGAAGTGGGCTGCTATAGCCGGGTTTTTGGGGCTTGGTTTTCTGACGGCACTGCCTTATATGGTCAGAAACGTACTTCTTTCGGGGTGGCTGTTCTATCCGTCTACGATTTTGGATATTTTTCATCCGGACTGGAAGATTCCGCAGGGAATGGCGGAATATGATTTTCGGGAAATACAGGTGTGGGGTCGGGGATATACGGATGTATCGCAGTATTATAAGCCATTGCGCGAATGGATTCAGCCTTGGTTTGCTGGACAGAGCAGCACGGATAAGATATTTATCCTGGCGGCGATGGGGGCGGGTGTGGTTCTGTTGGTGATATTTTGTTATATGATGATTCGAAAGAAGTGGGATATAGCTGACTGGCTGTTGGTTTCCGGAACCTTGGGTGTTTGTTTTTTCATGTGGCTGACCAGTGCGCCGTTGATCCGTTATGGCTGTGTGTATGTCTGGCTGATGCCGGTAATTACGTTCGGTTATCTGTATATGCGGGCAAGTCCTTATTTTGTAAGACCTTATTTTAATATGAATATCTTAATGTATGGTGTTTTAATTGTGGCGGCGGGATATAAAACGGTTGCGTTTGGGGAAGAATTATGGCATATGATGCCACGGACATCGCAGGATGCTTATATTTTTACGCAGAAGGATTATGAAAATTATCCGACCATAGCTTATGAACTTCAGGGATATACATTTTATTATGCAGCGGAGGGAGACCGGACCGGATATGAAGATTTCCCGGCTTCTCCGGTTAAATCTGACATTATTTTTCGCGGAGATTCTGTCGAAGCAGGGTTTAAAGCCAGATGATACAAGGATTATTAAATTAGGAAAGTTACTTTGGAGGGTTTCTTGGAGGGTTTCTTGGAGGGTTTCTTAGGAAGGTTTCTTTAGAAGGGTTCTAAGGTAGCAATGATTTAGTATTTTTCTACAGTAAGGTGATTTGCGAAAGTAAGAAATGAAGATATGGAGTATGATCATGAAGAATACGATTGGAAAGAATGATAAGATTTATGTGGCTGGACATCGGGGACTGGTTGGAAGTGCGATTGTCAGACACCTTCAAGAGAAAGGGTATGAGAATATTCTGTGCCGCACGCATCAGGAACTGGATCTGATCGACCAGCAGGCGGTAAGGTTGTTTATGGAAGCGGAAAAGCCGGCAGCGGTGATCCTGGCGGCTGCCAGAGTAGGCGGGATCAATGCCAATAATACCCGGCCGGCCGAATTTTTCTATGATAATATGCAGATTCAGTGTAATGTGATTCATAGCAGTCATCTGACTGGGGTAAAAAAGCTGCTGTTTTTGGGAAGCACTTGTATCTATCCGCGGATGGCGCCACAGCCGATTTCAGAGGACGCGCTGCTGACCGGGCCTTTGGAGGAGACGAATGAGGCCTATGCAATAGCGAAGATTGCCGGCCTGGAAATGTGCAAGTTTTATAAGCAGCAATATGGCGATGATTTTATCAGCTGTATGCCAACCAATCTTTACGGACCGCATGACAATTATGATCTTCAGGAATCTCATGTTATGCCGGCAATGATCCGGAAGTTTCATGAAGCCAAAGTGCAGGGCAGGAAGTCGGTTGAGCTTTGGGGGACGGGAACGCCCTTGCGGGAATTTCTCTATGTAGAAGATATGGCTGATGCCTGCGTTTTTTTACTGGAGAATTATAGCGGGGAACAGCATGTGAATATCGGTACGGGAAAAGAAGTATCGATAAGAGAACTGGCGGAAACGGTGCAGAAGGCGGTTGGTTTTGAAGGGACGATTGCATGGAACCGGGATATGCCTGACGGAACGCCCAGAAAGCTTACGGATGTAAATATGCTTCATAGCATGGGATGGAACCATAAGATTGATCTGGAGGAAGGGGTTACTTTGGCTTACCGATGGTTTCGTGAAAATGAGGACAGTGCCAGGCTACTGAATAGGTAAACGGACAGGCTGTAATATAAGATAAACGGACGGCTGTTGCATAAGTAAAACGAACAGACACTAGTCTGGGACGGGAAGCAGGATAAAATGTATCAGTAAAAATGTATCAGGACAAATGTATCAGTAAAAATGTATCTGTACAAATAGAAAAGGAGCTTGATGTACATGAATCGTTATGGCGTAGTTATGGCGGGCGGCGGCGGAACCCGCTTCTGGCCGCTAAGCAGACAGGAGCTGCCAAAACAGTTTTTGAACCTGACAGGAGATGATCTGATGGTCAATGAAACGATTGCCCGTCTGAAACCCAGTATCGAAGCGGAGAATATTTTTATTGTGACCAATGTTGCCCAGGCACCGCTGATGCGTGAGGCAACGGCGGGAACAGTATTGCCGGAACATATTTTGTCGGAGCCGGCGGCGCGGAATACGGCCGCCTGTATCGGGTATGCCGCTATGGAAATCATGAATAAGTATGGTGACGGGATCATGAGCGTGTTTGCTTCGGATCATTACATCAAGGATGTTGACGGTTTTAACCAGACCTTGCAGCAAGCGATCGCCTTGGCAGAGGAGACAGACCGGCTGATTACGATTGGGATCAAGCCGGTATTTCCGGCGGTAGGATATGGCTATATCAGATATGACAAGGGTGAGGATGGGCAGGAATATCATGATGTTTTGGAGTTTGTCGAGAAACCGGATGTCATGACGGCCAGGGCTTACCTGAAGGAAGGCGGTTTTCTTTGGAACAGCGGGATGTTTGTCTGGAAGGTTTCGACGATTCTAAGGTATTTTAAGGAATTGCTGCCAGATATTTATGCCTGTTTAAAAGAAATCGGCGATTCCATGGGAACGGAAGAAGAAGGGGCAACTATTAACCGGGTCTATCCGGTGATACCCAAGATATCCATTGACTATGGTATTATGGAAAGAGCCGGTGAAGTAACCGTGGTGGAAAGTAAATTTGACTGGAGTGACGTGGGAAGCTGGGATGCGCTGGAGGCCTTGCATGAAAAAGATGCTAACGGCAATGTTGCCAATCGTGCTCAGATATTGATCGATACGCAAAACTGCGTGATTTATGCCAAGAGCAAGCTGATTGCGACCCTTGGGGTTGAGGATCTGATTATTGTGGAAGCGGAGGATGCTATTATGGTATGTCATAAAGATAAAGCCCAGAGCGTTCGTGAGATTCCCGATGAACTGAAGAAGCAGGGATTAATGGAATATCTATAGTGAATATTAAAGGTCTTTTATATAATTACGATACTTGTATGATTACGCGATAAATAACAGTTTACCAATTTTGTTTGATGTGTTAGTATGTTAAATAATTACTTAACATCATTCAGGAACGGGGAATTTATTATGCAAAGTATAATTGTAGAAAAGACAATGGAAAATCAAATATCGAAGATTATGTTAGATATCGGAGTGCCGGCCCATCTGAAAGGTTACCGTTATCTGCGCAGTGCGGTCATGCTGGCGATAAAAGATATGCGTGTCGTAGGCAGCGTAACCAAACTTCTTTATCCGGAGATTGCGAAACTATTCGGGACTACCGACAGAAAAGTGGAACGGGCAATCCGTAATGCCATTGAGATTTCATGGGAGCGAGGCAATGTAAGTTATTTTGAAGAGCTGTTCGGATATTCCGGTAAAGATGGCTGTGAAAGGCCAACGAACAGCGAATACATAGCAATTATCGCCGATCAGGTGCTGCTGCAGCATAAGGGAGTAGGGTAATAAACAAGAGTGAATCTAAGTCCTGAAGGGATAAGAAGAACGTGGTTAACATGTCTCAAGTGGCGTATTTAGCTGACTTTGATATGCTAGGCGCGTTTTAATATGTGCGTTGTTTTTGATTATTGTTCATTCCCCAATGTCGTATCAATAAGTTTATAAAAAAGCGCGCAAGCTCGCTTGGAACCCCGCTACTCAATCCTATACTCAAAGACATAGACCAGTGACCACATTTTTCAGGCTATTATGTGAGTTTTTTTTTCGGGTATTATGTAAGTTATTTTCGGGTATTATGTAAGTTATTTTCGGGTGCAGTTGTGATAACTGGGTTTTTGTGGTAGAATATAATACGGCTGAGGCCACAGAGCCAGTAAAGACATTTCATGTGCTTCATGAGAGGAGAACAGGGTATAGATGAAGCTTCTAAGCGTTATTGTTCCTTGCTATAATGAAGAAGAAAATGTATCGGATTTTTATGATGAGCTGATGAAGAACAGCGAATTTTTTGATGATAATGAGATTGAGGTGGAAGTCTGTTATATTGATGACGGCTCTTCGGACCGGACTGCTGATGAGGTTAAGAAGCTGATTCAGCAGGATTCCCGGGTAAGGCTGGTCTCTTTTACCCGTAATTTCGGGAAAGAGGCAGCGATCTATGCCGGTCTGGAAAAAGCCAGTGGTGATTATCTGGTCTTAATGGATGCGGACATGCAGGATCCTCCCGCACTGTTGCCGGAGATGTTTTCCCTGTTGGAGGAGGGGTATGACTCAGTGGCTACCAGAAGGGTGAACCGCAAGGGGGAACCGGCGGTTCGTTCTTTTTTTGCGCGTATTTTTTACAGTACGATGAAAAGAATATCTAATGCGGAAATTGTGGACGGCGCCAGGGATTACCGTCTGATGACCAGACGGATGGCCGATGCGGTTCTTGAGATGAAAGAATACAACCGTTTTACGAAAGGGATATACGGCTGGGTAGGATTTAAGACCAAATGGCTGGAGTATCAGAATGTGGAGCGCCGGAAGGGGGAAAGTAAATGGTCTTTTTGGAAGCTTTTTATATATTCTATTGACGGTATTACGGCGTTTTCAACAATGCCGCTGGCGATATCTTCTTTTATGGGAGTGGTATTCTGTATTGCGGCATTTATCTTTATTATAATTATCATTATTAGAAAATTGTTGTTTGGCGATCCTACTGACGGCTGGCCTTCTATGGTATGTATTATTTTACTGGTCAGCGGGGTGCAGTTATTTTGCATCGGAATTATCGGGCAATATCTGGCTAAGACTTATATGGAGGTGAAAAAACGTCCTATCTATCTGGTGAAAGAGGAAGTATAGCGATGATCAGCATAATAGTCCCGGTTTATAATGCGGACAAATATATAACGGAAACGATACGTATGGTGAAGGAGCAGACCCGCCGAGACTGGGAGCTGATTCTGGTGGATGACGGTTCTGCAGATGACAGTGTTGCTTGCATTGAAGCGTATCTGGAACAGATGGAAGCGCGGGACAAGGATCAGATCCGCCTGATTTGTAAAGAGCGAAATGAAGGTCCTGCGGCGGCGAGGAATCAAGGCCTTAGCTGTGCCAAGGGCCGCTATCTGACATTTTTGGATGCGGACGATGTCTGGTTGCCGGACAAGCTGGAAAAGGAAATGGCTTTTATGCAGGCTAAGGACGTAGCGTTTGTTTTTACAGCCTATGAGTTCGGCAATGAAAAAGCCGAAGGAACCGGAAAGGTGGTTTCGGTGCCGGAACAGCTGAATTATCGTGAGGCACTTTCACGGACGGTTATTTTTACTTCCACAGTGATGTTTGACAGCGAGAAGATTGACAGGGAGCTTATTAAGATGCCGAATGTGGAAAGTGAAGATACGGCAACCTGGTGGCAGATTCTTCGAAATGGCCATACAGCCTGGGGGTTAAATGAAGTAACCGCGATATACCGGCGGCCGCCGCGGTCATTGTCGTCCAATAAGCTGACGGCAGTGAGAAGGATATGGAAACTGTACCGCCGGGTAGAAAAGCTGTCATTTGGTGACAGTGTCGTTTTTTTGGTTTTGTGGGCAGTTCGGGCAACGTTGCGGCGGATATAAGTGAATGTGTAAAGTAATTCTAAGTCTCTAAAGGTGGCGGCATGTCTGGAAGGCTGAGGGAAAGCACAGATGAAAAGAAAAGAAGCATTGAAAAGAATCTTTGTCTTAGGATTGAGTATGATGAGCCTGGTTCTGCAGACCGGTGTCTATGCTTATTCTTGGTTTCATTATTATTATCCGGTGGTAAATAATAACAATATGGGAATCAAGCTGTATGCAAACGGCCATTATGTAATCCTGCTGATTTATTTTGCCTTGTTATGTGTCTTTTCCAATACGTATGGCAGTTTAAAGATCGGTTATCTGAAGACCGGCGATGTTTTTTTCTCGCAGATATTTTCTTTGCTGGGGGTAAATGTACTTTCTTATTTTCAGATATCCCTGATGCATAACTGGCTGGTAGAAATACCGCCGATAGCCGGCGTGTTTGCCTTGCAGCTCATGATTGCCGCTTTATGGGCTTTTATCAGCAACGTGGCTTATGTGAAAATATTTCCGCCCCGTAATATCCTGCTGATCTATGGGGAACGGGAGATTGACGACATCCTTGATAAGTTTGCTTCCCGGAAGGACCGGTACCAGGTCTCTAAGTGTATGAATATTGATGAGGGCCTGAATGCGATCCGCAAGGAAGTGACAGGACCTTATGGTGCGGTAGTGCTTTGGGATATTCCCACCGAAGACCGGAATAAACTGATGAAATTCTGCTACAGTAAGTCCATCAGGGTTTATTTTATGCCCAAAATACCGGACGTACTGATCAAAGGTTCTGATCAGGTGCATTTGTTTGACACACCGATGTTTTTAACCAGGGAACATGCGCTGACGGTAGAGCAGCGGGTAATTAAGCGGGTTATTGATCTGATATTTTCTTTGTTGCTGCTGGTAATCACTTCACCGGTCATGATCATTACGGCATTGGCGGTTAAGTGCTTTGACGGGGGGCCGGCTTTGTTCAGGCAGGTGCGCTGCACGGCAGCCGGAAAAGAGTTTATGATATTAAAGTTCCGCAGTATGCGGGTGGATGCGGAAAAAGACGGAGTGGCCCGGCTGGCATCTGTGCATGATGACAGGGTGACGCCGGTCGGCCGGTTTATCCGGGCGATAAGAATCGATGAACTGCCTCAGTTGTTCAACATTCTCAAGGGCGAGATGTCCTTTATCGGCCCGCGGCCGGAGCGGCCGGAGATTATCGGCCAGTATCTGGAGGACATGCCGGAATTTGCTTTCCGGATGAAGATGAAGGCCGGTCTTGCGGGGTATGCGCAGGTTTATGGTAAATATAATACCACTCCTTACGACAAATTAAAGCTGGATCTGACTTATATTGAAAATTACTCGATCTGGCTGGATCTGAAACTGATGCTTCTCACCCTTAAGATTCTTTTTAAGCCGGAAAGCGCGGAAGGTATCGAAGAAAGCCAGATTACTGCCATTAAGATGAGGGATAAGAAAAGTGATGAGTCATAACGAACATTTTATGCAGGAAGGTATGGATCTGAAGAAGTTTGCCCTGTGTCTTTATAAAAGATTGGGAACTATTTTGCTAATTACCGCTTTAGGGGCTTTCCTATGCGGCGGCATCTACATTCTGTTGCGGGAATTCGCCATGGAAACCCAGTGGCAGGCCCAGTCCAAATTTTATCTGCAGTTTGTTAACCGTGCTAATGCGGAACAGTCTTTTAACGGTTATACCTGGAATGATCTGTTGCATGGGGATCCCGTGATGGATAAGATCATGGAGGCAATGGAGCGCAACCGTCCTGCTGGTTTATCTGGAATAGACGATGAAACCTTCCGTAAGATGGTTGAAGATGCCCTCGAAGCAAAGATCCTGTCCGATTCGCGTCTGCTTACTGTGTATGCCACTGGCAGCAGCGAGGAGTGGACAGCCCTGGTTCAGAATGCGGCTGAAGCAGGCTTGCTGCGTTTCGGAGAGGAGCAGGAAGAAATCGTTTCCATGGAGCTGAACAACAGTATCCCGCCGGAAGTCGTGGTGTGGGGCGACCGTACCGCTCAGGCGGTGTTCGGCGGTGGGGTGTTATGCTTTGTTGTCGCTTTATTTGTCTTCATATTTGCTTATATATTGGATGATTCGCTTTATGTCATTGCCGATGTGGAAAAACGATATCCGTTTCCGTTGCTGGGCTTGCTGATTAAAAATGCCGACGGCGAAGATCGACAGCCATATGCTGATGAACTGGCGGAAAATGCCGCTTATCTGCTGAAGGATGAGCAGCGGCTGCTGTTTCTTACACCGGTTGATTTACCATTTATCAATGGTGGGAATGACAGCGCACAAAAGGGAAATAATGCAGAAAAACAAGATAATATAGATATGCAAGTAATTATTCTGGCGGAAAATATCAGATCAATCTTTGTTAATATTATGAAGAATAAGTCACCAAAGATTGAATGGTTGACTTCTACGCTCAAATCTGCTGCTGTCGGCAGCTCGACAGGGTCAATTCTACAGGAAGTAGACGGAGTGATTCTGGCAGTACCGTTCGGCAAGAGAAACGGGAAGAAAATCGACAGAACGGTCAGTTTTCTCAAGAATCAAGATTGCCGTATTTTGGGGATGATGATCGTAGAAGGTGAAGAAAAGTTCTGGAAAAAATATTATTAAATATTTATCCTTGTGAATGCCTTTCCGCCCCCAGTAGCAAGGGCAGTAGCCAGTTCAATATATAAGGCATTGGCTATAGGAGATGAGAAATATACTGGCAGATAGTGATGAGAAATAAGGTTTAGCAAATGAAACTACAAGTACTAATAGCTGCCGTCAATCAGGATGTATGGAAGCTGGCGGAAAAAATGAATCTGGAAACCGGCGCAGTGATTGCGAATCAATGCGGAGAGTTTGGCTATGAAGAATACTCATACCGTGGGAACACGATCAAGGCTTTTTCCTTCGCAGAAAAAGGAGTGGGATTGAATCGTAACAATGCCCTGCTTCGTACGGATGGTGACATATGTCTTTTTTCGGATGAAGACATTGTCATGAAAACAGGATATGGTGAGGCCGTGGTAAAAGAATTTGCCAGTCATCCGGAAGCGGATCTGATTCTGTTTAACGTTGACGTGGATGAACGGCGCGCTACCTACCGTAACACGGAATATAAAAGAATTCGGTGGTATAACTATGGCCGGTACCCTACTTACAGTGTCGCGGCCAGAGTGGAAAAATTGCGCTATGCCAATGTGAGTTTTTCACTCCTGTTCGGCGGCGGCGCCAGATACAGCAATGGAGAGGACAGCTTGTTTTTGCATGACTGCCTGAAAAGGGGTCTTAAGCTTTATGCGTCGCCGACGGTGATCGGTGCGGAAACCTATCGTGAATCGACATGGTTTCAAGGTTATCATGACAAATTCTTTATTGACAGAGGGGTGCTCTATTATTATTTGTACGGTATCATGGCCGGTCTTTTTTCTTTACGGTTTTTATGGTCACACCGACGGGAAATGCTGCGGGATATCAGCTTTAGCAGAGCCTGTCAGCTGATGCGTCAAGGCATCAAGGAAGGATGGCGCAGAGGACAGGTATGATTCTATATCTATTGGTTACGGTCACGGTTGTTGCACTGGCAACTTTAGTAAAAAAGCAGACGAACGCGCCAAGCCACGTTTTTGTTGGTCATAGCGGAAAGCAGATAACCCGGCAGCAGATGCTGAATGGTGCCGTTTTGTCAGCCGTTGCCGTCATCCTGTTCGGTGTCGCGGCCTGTCGCCTCAATGTAGGCAACGATTACGCCAAATATGTGGAGTTTATGCATTTGGTAGTGAGCGATGCCTATGTGCCTACCGAAGCGGGTTTCAACTGGCTGGTGCGGATCCTTTACGGAATCAGCGGATTTGAAAACTATCTTCTGGTCTTTGCTTTTTTTGCTCTGGCCACGATCGTCATTTTTTTAGGTGCCATCTATAAACAAAGTACCAATTTTATTTTTACTTTTTTCTTGTTTATGGCCTTTGCCTATTATTTTCAAGCTTTCAGCACGGTGCGCTATTATTTGGCGGTGGCCTTGGCCATATATTCAATTCCTTATGTATTGCGGCGGGAATGGGTAAAATTCCTGATGATTATCTTACTGGGAGCAACCTTTCATAAGTCATTGCTCGTCGTGATCCCGCTTTATTTTCTGGCTTCCCTCAATTGGAAAAAATGGACAGTGCTTCCGGTTGCGCTTGTGTGCGTCAGCTTTTTCTTTTTCCAGGAGTTTTATTTAAGAGTGCTGGTTTTCTTATATCCTACTTATGAAAATACGGAGTATCTGGACGGCGGAACCAGCTTTATCAATATCCTGCGCTGTGCCGCCGTTTTAGTGTTGTCTTTGCGGTATTACCGCCAGACGGTAAAGGATGATCCTCGTAACCGCTTTTACTTTTACTGCAATGCCGGAGCGCTTATCCTATATACTTGCTGCTCCTTTATTCCGGTCATATCGCGGATCGGCTATTATCTTACTGTCACGCATATTTTTTTCCTTCCGGCGCTGACAGACGGCATCCGTAACGATAAGCTGAAGCGACTTTTTACATGGGGGATCATGGCAGCGGGCATCCTGTACTTTGCCATGTATATGCTGCGGGCGGGCGAGGACGGAGTGAGGATATTGCCATACCAGACTTTTCTGTTTCATGATATGCCGCCGATCTTGTCGGATGTCAATTGAGGATGTTAAGGAGTTCATATGAAACAAGCACCAGTCTTTTCCGTCATCGTAGTATGCCTGAATCCCGGCAATAAATTACAAATAACCTTAGACAGCATAACATCACAGACTTATGCTGATTATGAAGTGATTATCAAAGACGGCCTGTCTTCGGACGGGACAATAGAGTCTTGGGAGAAGAGCAACCAAGATGCGCGGATTAAAGTATACAAGGAAAAGGATAGCGGCATCTATGACGCAATGAACCAGGCTGTCGCCAAGGCACAAGGACGGTTTGTCTATTTTCTGAATTGCGGTGATGTACTCCGGGATGAAAACGTCTTGGCAAGGATCCATAGTGCCATCGAGGATAGCAAAGATAATTTCAAAGATAAAACCAAAGATAAAACCAAAGATAATCCGGGCTTAACGATACTATATGGAGATATTCTGGAAATGCTGACCGGAGAGCAGGTAACATCCAATCCCCGGCTCGACCGTTTTGGCTTATATCGGAACGTGCCCTGCCATCAGGCCTGTTTCTATGAAAGGGAATTGCTAAGCCGGCATCCCTTTATGTTACAATATCGGGTAAGAGCTGATTATGAGCAGTTTTTATGGTGTGCGCTGGAAGAAAAGGCACATCTTTCATACACGGCCTTGACAGTTGCCTGTTATGAAGGCGGAGGATTTTCCGAATCAAAAGCAAACCGGCGTCTGTCCGATAAAGAGCATAAAGAAATTGCCGGAAAATATATGAGCAGGGGGGAGATCCTGCAATATCAGATTATCCTTTGGCTGACATTGGCACCAATCAGGAGTAAAATGGCGCAGAATAAGAAAACTGCCGCATTATATAATAGAATAAAGAAAATAATTTATAATAAGAGATAATAAAGATTCTATATGTAAGATAAAATATTAGCAAGATTATGGCTGAGAATCTAAAGCATAGATATTAATGTAGAAAAAATGCAGAAATAAATACAGAAAAAATGCAGAAATAAATGCAGAAATAAATGCAGAAATAAATGCAGAAATAAATACAGGTATCAAGTGAAACGGAGAAAAAAGTGAGGATTTTGTGGTTATGTAATATCATGCTTCCGGCCATAGCGGAGCATCTGAACCTATCTTACAGCAACCGTGAAGGCTGGCTGACGGGGGTATATAACCGCTTTGCCGGAGAAAGGGAAAGCAAGGCGGAACTGGGAATCTGTTTTCCGATGGACAGCAGTCAGAATGCTGTTTTCGGAAGGGTTTCCGGAGATGCTTCGGAAAAGAGTTCTGCGGGGGAAGCAGCCCTGTTCTTCCCTATCGGAAAAGTAAGGTGTTACGGATTCCGGGAAAGCTTAAACAGGCCTGATCGGTATGACGAGAGCCTGGAACGGCAGCTGAAAAAAATATTGGATGATTTCCGGCCGGACGTCGTTCATATCTTCGGAACGGAGTTTCCGCATGCCCGAGCTCTTACCAGAGTGTGGGACAGGCCGGAGAAGACCTTGGTGGGGATTCAGGGTCTTTGCTGCAAGATTGCCGAGGTCTATACGCAGGGACTGCCGAAAAAAGTGGTGGACCGGGTTACTTTCCGGGACTGGCTGAAACGGGATTCGTTGCGGCAGCAGCAGGCAAAGTTTTACCTGCGTGCACTGAGTGAAAAGGAAGTGATATCATGGGCCGGCCATATCACCGGCCGGACCGGATTTGACCGTGAAGTCACGGCAAAGATCAATCCCGATGCAAAGTATTACCGGATGAACGAAATCATGAGGGATGCTTTCTACTCGGGCAGGTGGGAGCGTGAACATTGTGAGCCGGGCAGTATTTTTATGGGACAGGGTGATTATCCGATCAAAGGCTTTCATTCTATGCTGGAAGCCATGCCGCTGATCGTAAAGAAAAGGCCGGATATCCGTCTGTATGTGGCGGGGAACAGTATCGTAGATTACTTATCAATTAAGGACCGCATCAAGATATCTTCTTATGGGCAATACCTGCATGAACTCATCAGGCGGCACCGGCTGGAGGATAAAGTCGTCATCCTGGGCAAACTGGATGCGGAAGCGATGAAAGCCCGGTTTTTAAAAAGCAGCGTGTTTGTTTGTCCCTCTATTATTGAAAATTCTCCCAATACGGTAGCGGAAGCGATGCTGTTAGGGGTACCGGTTGTGGCGGCGGCGGTCGGCGGGATCCCGGATATGATAACGGATGGCCGGGAAGGGATTCTTTTTGAATCCGGCGACGTTACAGCGCTGGCAGGAGCGGTTCTGAAGGCCTGGGACGAAGATGTCGCCAGGACAGTGTCGGAAGGTGCCGCAGCGCGGGCGGCAGCAGTTCATGACCGGGACATGAATTATGAAAGGCTGATGGACATTTATCATGAGATTAACCTTCATTTCTAATTATATCAATCATCATCAGCTCCCCTTTTCGGAGGCTTGCTTTGCGCAGCTCGGGGCAGACTATGCCTTTATCCAGACCAGCCCGATCGAAGCGGAGCGGCTTTCCATGGGCTGGAGCCGGGCGGGAGAAGAGCGGCCCTATGTGCATTGTCTTTATGAAGAGGAAGCATACTGCCGCCGCCTGGTCATGGAAAGCGACGTCTTACTGGCAGGCTGGAGCGACCGGGAAGACCTGATCGGAGAACGGCTTCGTGCCGGAAAACTGACCGTGCGGATCAGCGAGCGGCTATACCGCGAAGGACAGTGGAAAGCGATTTCGCCCCAAGGGCTGCGGCAAAAGTACCAGGATCATATCCGCTATCGCAACAGTCCGGTATATCTGTTGTGTGCGGGGGCTTATGTGCCCTCTGACTTTCGGCTTATCCGCGCTTATCCGGGAAAGATGTTCCGCTGGGGCTATTTTCCGCCAACAGTGCAGTACGGCGATGAGCTCTGGAGCGGGAAGGAACAGGAAACCACGATACAGATCGTATGGGCGGGACGGCTGATCCCGTTGAAGCAGCCAGAGTATATGATAAGGCTGGCTAAAGATCTGAAGCGAGGCGGTTACGATTTTCATATCCATATGGCCGGAGGCGGGGAGCTGGAAGAAGGAGTAAAGCGGCTGGCCGGAGACTGGCAGGTGGAGGACCGGATAACTTTTTATGGTTTTTGTCCGCCGGAGCAGGTCAGGAAGCTTATGGAGAAAAGCCATATTCATGTGTTTACCAGCAATCATCTGGAAGGCTGGGGAGCGGTAGTGAACGAGGCCATGAACAGCGGCTGTGCCGAAGTGGCCAGCGGTCAGGCCGGGGCAGTGCCGTGGCTGATTGAAAACGGGGTCAATGGCCTTATTTATCATAACGGAAAGTATCACAGCATGCTGGAGGCGGTGCGGTTTTTGATGGATCACCCCAAGGAAAGGCAAGCAATGGGCAGAAATGCTTATCAGACGATTGTTGATACATGGAATGCAGAAAATGCGGCGGCCAGACTGTTACTTTTGGTAAAGGAATTACAGGAAGGCAAAATCAACCCTGCCGCCGCCGGTCCCTTGAGCATTGCCCCGGTGATCAGGCCGGAAAAAGGCTGCGGAGGAAATCGTTAAATGGAAGGACAAAAAATAAGCGTGATTGTTCCGGTCTATAATTCCGCGGCTTGGCTGGACAGATGCCTTGCATCGATCAGGAACCAGACCTATCAAGACCTGGAAATTATCATAGTAAATGACGGCTCGACTGATCAAAGCGGCAGGATGGCCGACCGTATGGCCCAAGAAGATGCCAGAATCAAGGTATTTCACAAGGAGAACGGTGGCGCCTCCACGGCAAGAAATCTGGGACTGGCTCAGGCGACCGGAGAGTATATCGGCTTTGTTGACAGTGATGACTATATTGAACCGGAAATGTATGAACGCTTGCTGAAACAGATCAAAGCAAAGAATCTTCTGATCGCGCAAGCATCCCGAGATGAAATCGATGAGACCGGTACGAAACTGCCTGATGTCTGTGTTCCGCCGGAAAAAGAGCTGGTGACGGACAGCCGCGACTTTGTCAGGGAACTGCTGCTGCATCGGGGGGATGCTTCTTTTTGCACAAAAATAATCAAGGCATCTTTGTTTGCCGAAGACCGGTTTCCGGAGGGGGTATTGAATGAAGACCTGCATTTGCTGGTAAGGCTGTTATCCCGTGCGGATCAGGTCATGATCGTGCCGGAGCAATATTATCATGTCTGTTATCGCAAAGACAGCACTACCAGAAAAAAGAGTAAGGAAGAGTTTTCCAGGGTGTATCTGGATATCGTCGATAATGCCGATATGATGGAAGCTGTCGTAGCGAGGGATTATCCTGATCTGATGGCAGAAGCCCGGCGTTTTGCCCTTTATCAGCGCCTGGAATACCTGTTGCATGTCCCGATCGTGCAGATGAACCGGAGAAATGGCTTTTATCAGGAAGTGATCAGGTATATCAGAAGGCATGGGATGGACAGTATCCGCAATCCTTACCTGAGTAAAAAACATAAGCTTTACCTGATGATCTTTGGTATGCTGCCCAAGACGGCCAGAAAAGTCCATGCCTTTATAAAGGGTTAATTTGCATTGTCGGTATCCGTGTGCTATACTACCTACTGAGCAGCTACAATATTTCTGCCTTTGGCCGTGCTGTTTTGCCATTCTACTTTTGGAGGGAAACCATGCTAAGTGATAAAACAATCTTAATTACCGGCGGAACCGGATCCTTTGGGAAATGTTTTACCAGATATATTCTGGCTCATTATCATCCGAAAAAAATCATTATATATTCCCGTGACGAGTATAAACAGTTCGTCATGTCCGGCGAGTTCCGCGAACATGCTGATAAGATGCGGTTTTTTATCGGTGATGTCAGGGATAAGGAGCGCTTGGCAAGAGCCTTTGAAGGAGTGGATTATGTGGTTCATGCCGCGGCCCTGAAGCAGGTCCCGTCATGTGAATACAATCCCAATGAGGCGATAAAAACTAATATCCATGGGGCTCAGAACGTTATCGATGCCGCATTGGATACAGCGGTCAAAAAGGTGGTAGCACTGTCAACGGACAAGGCGGTCAATCCCGTCAATCTGTACGGCGGGACAAAACTGGTATCGGACAAGCTGTTTATTGCCGCCAATGCTTACGCCGGCTCCAAGGATATTAATTTCTCCATTGTAAGATACGGCAATGTAGCGGGAAGCAGGGGTTCTATTATTCCAATTTACCATCGGCTGGCGGCGGAAGGACGTAACGAGCTGCCGGTTACCGATGTCAGGATGACAAGGTTCTGGATCAGTCTGAACCAAGGTGTGGAACTGGTGATCAAGGCTCTGGAAGAAGCAACCGGAGGCGAGACCTTCATCAGCAAGATTCCTTCCTTCAAAATAACCGACTTAGCGGAAGCTATGTTACCTGGCTGCCGGATATGCCCGGTGGGCATCCGGCCCGGCGAAAAGCTTCATGAGATCATGGTGACGGTCGAAGATTCCATGACTACCTATGAATATGACAAGCATTTTATTGTCTATCCTCAGGTTGTCTGGAATGAAAAGCAGCAGATCAATACTTCCGGCAGGAAAGTGGCGGACGGTTTTTCATATAGTTCGGATAATAATATGGATTGGTTAACGGTGGAGAGAATCCGCGAATTAATCAGCACTTTGGAGTTTGAGGGTAATTGAGGAAATGGCAGTAAACCGATAAATTTTTTCATTTTTTGTAAAAAAGTAGCCGAAAGGCTATTTTTTTCTATTAAAAAGACGATATAAATACAAGTAATGGTTTATTATCGGCATTCATAATAATTACGCAGGAAGCGGAATACTGAGCAAAGGATTGACAAGGAGGTTTTGGCTATGAAAGCAGTGAACAGTGTAAGTATTTATAGCGGAGATATGCTGCAAAACAAGCTTCTGTGCCCGTCAGGTTCAAAAGAAGAAAGTACAGGTCTGTTTGGAAAGTCTGCGGGTCTGGATTCCCGTATTGAAACAAAAAGGGAAGAAATCAAAACGAGAGTTTGCCAGATCATTGATAAGCAGTTTAAAAGTGATTCTAAGCTGAGCGATTCGATTAAAGGAAAATTAGGCAAGATTGATGTTGAGCAAGATAAATTGACAAAGACAAAAGGTGAAATCAGGCGATTACACAAGTCTCAGGCGGATATGCGCGAAGAATACAACATCACGGAAGACAGTCAGGAACATCAGGATGTAGAGCTTATCCGAAAAATAGCAGAACTGCATAAATATGAACGAGAAGAGGAGAACAGCCGGCGTGATGATATCATAGTTGCGTTGGAGGATATAGCACAAAGCGATGCCCATGGCTACAGATCGGATTGGGCATCTACCTTGTCGGATGATGAATGGAACCGGGCCGTAGAGCTTTCATCCCAACCTTTTACTTTATATCAGGAAAAATGTATAGCAGATGATTCAATGGAAGAATACTACAACGAAACTATCGATGAGTCAATTGAAGAAATCAAGAAGAATGTTCTGGAGATAGAAGCGACCAAAGCAGTATTAGCGAATGAACATGGCATGACTGACGCGCAAAAGATTGCGGAAGAGATTGAAAAAGCCGGGTCGCAGGAGATTATTGGTATATTGCAGTCAGAAGCCATGGATCATATGGATGAAGAACTTGAAGAAGTGGTTGAAAGCGCTAAGGAAGCGGCTGAGGAAAAAGAAGCACAGGAAGAAAAAGAAGCGAAGGCAGATGGAGAAAAACAAGCGGTAACAGAAGTGCAAGCGGACAGAGAAACGCTGGAAGAACTAAATATACCGCAGACGGAATTGGTCCGCCGCAAGAAAAATAATCAGAAAGAAGCCCATGAAATTATTGAAGCGGCCGTTGGTAAGGAAGCAGATCACAAACATATCAAAACAGTTATCAATAAGGAAGTCGATATTAGTCAGATACAGGCGGAAATCAGAATAATGATAGAGGAGGCAAAGCTGCTGCAAGAAGATCAAAAGGGGCTGGTGGTAGACAAGTTGTTATAGGATACAGGCGGTTTTAGGGGAGATTGCATGTACAGAATCGCAGTATGTGATGATAATAAGGTGTTTGTAGAGAAACTGTGCGGTTATTTAGTTAAGTGGTCAAAAACAAGATCCCTCAACGCAGATATCAGTCATTTTCATAATGGTGAGGATCTGCTGGAAAATATCCGAGAATACGGTTATTATCAAGTTGTCATCCTTGATATGGAAGTAGGTGGGATGAACGGTCTGATTCTGGCTAAACACATACAGAAGATGTGCAAGGAGACGCTGATCATATTTATGTCGAACAGTGATCATTATTATAAACAGGCCTATCGGGTACACCCCTATTATTTTTTTTCCAAACCGATTCCGGCGAAGGAACTGTTTTCCGTTATGAACGGTGCACTAGTCAAGTCGGAGATCCATGATCAGGCTTTTCGCTTTTCCTATAAAAGGACACGCTATTCCATACCGGTCCGGGAAATCTATTATTTTTTCAGTGACAGACGCCGCATCGGCGTTGTCTGCCGGAATGGGAAAGTTTACTGGTTTTACGGGAAGTTGGATCAAGTTGAGGAAATAATGGCAACAAAAGCGGTTACATTCATCCGCATTCATCAGTCTTTTTTCGTCAACAGCAGACAGATCAGGGCCTATGGTTATGAATATGTCGAAATGGCGGACCAGGAAAAGCTGCCGGTCAGCCGCCCCAGAAGAAAGAAACTGCGTAGGCAGCTGCTTGATCATGCAGCAGATATCTGAAGCTTATTGGCAGTTTACTTGCCGAATGGCCGACCCAGCCCTGCTGCAGGTTGTTACGACACACCATACCTTTTATTACAAATCGGATCAGGAAGAGAATAATACCGTATAATAATTGCAACGGCACATATTACATTATGACGTTGCAATCTTATTTTCCTATCTTCGTAGGCAGGCGAAAGGCCTGTCTATGTCTATTATTATTATTGTTTACAAAAAAATGGAATACGAATATACTTAAGCAATAGAAAAGCGTATTTAAAGGATTAGGTGGGTAATAAAATGCTAAAGATAGGGGTATGTGATGATGACGTTGCCTATTTGATGATAATGAAAAAGTATATTGACCGGTGGGCAGCCGAAAAGGGGATCAATATAGAGCTTCAGCTCTTCTCTTGCGGAGAAGAGCTGCTGGGGCATATAAGGGCTTATGGAAGATATGACCTTATAATTTTGGATATTGAAATGAAAGGGATCGACGGCTTGCGGATAGCCAAAAAAATCCGTGATAAAGACCGATTTACAACGTTGATCTTTATGTCACAGTATGATACTTTCTTTCGGAACGGATATGAAGTGCATCCGTTTTATTTTTTTAGTAAACCTATCGAAAAAAGACATTTTGAGGATATTTTGGGGAGATATCTGATAATATATCAAGAAGCATCTGAAAACATAACTTTTAAGAAAAAAAAAGTGAGTTATAGTATAAGTCTTTCGGATATTATTTATTTTACCAGTGATAAAAGGCTTATTTATATTGTTTGTAAGGAGGACATCCATAGTTATTATGGAAAATTGGATGAAGTGCAGAAAATGTTGTATCAAAAGAAACAACGGTTTTTAAGAATTCACAAGTCGTATTTGGTAAATATGAAACATATTAGCCAATATCACTATAAAAATGTTGTTTTGTGTAATGGCGCAGATCTGCCGATTAGTAAAGAATACCGGAAATCGGTCAATGAAATACATATCATGTTGCGAGGTGAAGAGGGTTGATTATTACGAGGAGAAGGGCTATTTATAACAATTATATATTAATATTACTGGATTTAGTGTATTCTTTATAATATAAGGGTTCTAAAAAGTGAGCTGCCTGCATATATGTGTAATGGAGCATTTGTTAATTTTTATGATGTCATTATCAATATTAATGGATCGTTGCGGAAGCCTGATTTGAAATAGCGTGAGTCGTATTTATGTTAGGAAGGAAGAAGTAATATGTGGCAGACTTACAGTATTTTGTCAAAAACCAGAAAACCAAGAATCTCGCCTGATGAATTTTTAGATTATTACAATATTGATAAATCAGAAATCCAAGAATATGAGTTAATTGATTTTCTGGATTTTTTTGAAGTATCAAGGGATGATTTGATTATGGAAACGAAAGAAGAAGTTCTTCTGATGTTACAGGGGTTCCGCCTGGACAGGGAGGCGGAAAGCTCGACATATGAGGACTTAAGCAAATTGACGGCAGAAAATATTCAAAAGGTCAAGTTCAATGGTATGTACCGGAACGAAGCAATATCCGGGGAGATTGACTTTATGAATCGTTTGCTGCGGTGGAATAATAACAGCAGTTCCTTTTGGGATGTGGACAAGCTCGTTTTGTGGCAGGTATTAAAGGATATGGATTCTGTACGGAATGCGGCGACGGATGCTGGGTTGATGGAAGATAGCGGCATAGAATTTGTATTGCTGGATAAGAAGGGTGAAAAACGGTTGGTGAGAAGAGCGGACCGTTATGTGGGGATGTTTTTACGGATTGTAAGGGTGATAATGGAAAGGGCAGAATCTTCTTAGTACCATTCAGACCGTCCATCCCTCCGGCCCCCGAGCCCTAACTTTAACGTCTTAATGCATGAATTAATTTCGCTGTCCGAGAAGCCGATGAATGGCGGACTGAGGGATAGTTTTTAAAATAAACCGCCAGTAACTATGGCAGAAATACGGCATTTCTTAAAATCCGGTGCGCTGATCTGATAAATTGCGACTGCGGTGATCTTTGCCATCAGCTGACTGGCTACGCGGTCATCGCCAGATTGCCCGGGCCTCATCGGCTCCGGTTCCGGCTCCCGAAAAAAGTGCAACTAAATTTCCCGCCCGAAGTAATGGCAGCTTCCGTGTCGTCATCAAGCGCCTTCCATGGCGCGTGATGACTTGGCCGGCCATCCGTGGCCGTCCACCACTGGTCTTTTCCTTAGCGGGAAATATAATAATTCATGCATATTTCTGTATTGCACTGAAACTTAGTAGATGTTATAATATTACCATTATTTGGTAAAAATACGAACTAAGGACAAAGACAGTTTACTGGGAAAGGTGACTGTCGGGGATTCAAAAGAAAGGGGTAAATTATGCCAGAGTATCAAATTACTACTATTACTACTACTAATGCAGAAAACACTAAGATTCAAGCCAGCCCAGCGGCTTCTTTAAATGCCGGTATTATTGCGTCGGTTTTTGGGATACATCTTGGGGCAATGTTGGAGAGAGATGAGGCAGGGATGCGGGTTCTGGTTTTTCCGGCGTCCGAGAATCCCCGTCAATCCGTAAAGCTGATTGATGTCTGTACTGCGGCAGGGATCGACAGCAGCGTGCAAAGTTCCATAGACTCGGTTGTGAAAGAGCTTGGGTTTACGGGCGGCCTGGCGGCGACATCGATAGACGTGAATCAGGCCTTCTACTATTACAGCAGCCATGAAGCGGATAAAGGGGAAGGCACAAATCCGCCCAAGCATGAATATGCATTTTCGCTTGGGATGACTAACTCTTTTACCCCGACCACTCCTGAGAATGTTCCTTTCCGGGTAGAATCTCTCTCATTTTCCATGTGGAACAGTACCCGTCAGAAAGTGACCGATGCAATGGGCATGGCGACGGTCGGAGATATTCTTGACAAGTTCAGCTGATGGGGCAAAATGTCAATTATAAGATACTTGCGCAAAATGCTACAAACCTAGCGGTAAAGCTGGGGGTTGATATTTGTGGCTACAGGTTCACGGGATCCGCTGAAAAAAACGGCGAATCCGTGAACCTGTCGGTTTATGCGGATATGGCCCTTGACCTGAGCGGATTTTTACATGACATGGCCGGGACTTTCGGGCTGCAACTGGATATCCCGGCTATATTCGGTATCGTTGTCGAGCGGCTGGGGGTATCGTACCGGAGCGGCGCCCTTTCGTTTCAGTGTGAGTTTGACGGGCTGTTGCGGGAATGTCTTTTTGTTTATCAGGCCGGGGCGGGTGATTATCTGTTTGCTTTCCGGCTTTCTGACTTTGACTTGCATGACATGCCGTTTGTCTGTGAATTCGTCGGCGGTATTTCTCTTGGCATTGCGGATGTGTGCGTTGTTTTCAGTACCAAGCCGGCATCCTATGCCGGCGCAGATGTTGATGCAGGCTTAAGTCTTGCCGGTAATATCTGTGGGGTTAGATTTGCGCACTTGCTGAATCCATATGTTAAAAACACGGTATCGGTGGCAAGCCCGGACACTGCTAAAGTATTCTGGGCAACAATAAATAAAAAGATATCGGTAGTAACGCTGCACCGGGCGGGGTTTTCCTATGCTGGCGGCAGTCTTGCTTTTCTGTTCGACATGTCGCTGGCGGTCAGTCCGTTCACGCTTTCGGTATTAGGGGCTGGTCTGGATGTGAATCTTCAGAAAAAAAGCGTAAATTTTTTGATTACCGGTTTTGGCGTAGCATTCGAGAGCAGCGTTTTTACGGTCAGCGGGGCTTTTAATAAGACGGGAGAGAAATATGCGGGGGCACTGACCATTGGAATCAGCACGTTCCGCGTAACTCTGGCGGGCACGTATGAGCGTGGTCATTTACTGGCTTATGTGATTTTAAATGCCAACCTCGGCGGGCCGCCGGCCTTTTTCATAACGGGAATAGCGGCAGCCTTCGGATATAATAAGAATCTGATGCTGCCGGCAATCAATGAAGTGCCGAAATTTCCGCTGGTGGCGGCAGCAAACGGAAAGCCGAAAATGCCGCTGGCCGAACTGATTGCCGAGCTGGACAGCGGTTATATCGTCAATGAGGACGGACAAAAATTTATTTCCGCAGGGATCAGATTTACGACTTTCAATATCGCAGAAAGTTTCGTGCTGTTTAATGTCTGCTTTGGGAATAAGCTTACGTTCAGCCTGCTTGGGGTGGCCAATATCTCGGTTCCGCCGCTGTGTGATAAGAACCCGATTGCGTTTGCGCAGCTGGCACTGAAGGCAGTGGTCGATCCGGACGATGGTCTTTTTTCCGTCGAGGCGCAGCTGACATCGGAATCCTATGTGCTGGATAAAAAGTGCAAGCTTACCGGTGGCTTTGCGATGTTTGTGTGGTTTGGAGACAATCCGCACAGCGGCGATTTCGTAATTACACTTGGCGGTTATCATCCCGATTATCAGAAACCGGCTCATTATCCCGATGTGCCGCGCCTGGGGATGAAATGGCAGATTTCCCGTTCTCTTTCGATAACCGGAGAAGTATATTTTGCGCTTACGCCTTCTTGTCTGATGGCGGGAGCACGGATGGCGGCGGTCTATCAGGATGGGAATCTGAAGGCATGGTTTATTGCGCAGGCGGACTTTTTGATACAGTGGAAGCCGTTTCAGTATTCTGCTCATGTATATATTTCCCTTGGCGCTTCCTACACTGTCAATCTTTGGTTTATTCATCATACATTTACGATCGAGCTGAGTGCCGACATTCACCTCTGGGGCCCGGAATTTGCTGGGAGAGCGCGGATTAGCTGGTTTATTATCTCGTTTACTATTGAATTCGGTGACGTAAAGGGCAAGCCGCCTGATCCGCTGACCTATGATGATTTTGCGAAGAGCTTTCTTCCTAAGGAAAGCGTCTCTGCGAAGGAGAACAATAGGGATATCGGAGCATGTTGGGATGGCGTAAATCCTGCGGATGCCGCTGATTCCGGCAGCACAGCCGTAGTGCCGCTGACGGTTTCGGTGAAAGATGGGGTGATCAAGGAAAGTAGCGGGATAAAATATGTAAATGCCGATCATCTTTCTTTTCTGGTGGTTTCTGCGATACCGGTCTCGGACGGCAGCCTGGTGATACGTCCGATGGGAAGCGGCGACGTTCCTTACGAATCAGATATCGCTATCGACAGCGGTTTTAAGAACGCCGTTAAGAAAGAGTATTGTCAGAGGGTTCCTACCGCTATGTGGGGGGGAGAGGGAGAACTTCGTGAAGCCGTCAGTGGCTATGAAGTTTCGACGCCGAAAACCGTGATTACAGCCTTTCCGGAGCATCGTTTCATATCCCTTGATGAGCTTTACGAATTAAACACCCAAAGGTTTAAGGGGTTTTGCTTTATGTCTGCGGCGGAGAGGAAGTATCGCAGGGCAGGATCTATCAAGATATTTATGAATACCGCTGACAAGGTGAAGGAGCAGCGGACAGCGTTTTTAAAAAGCAGGGGGATTGATAACCCGCGAGATGTCACCCTGGCAATTTATACGGCTGATGCGGAGATACTGTTTGATGAGGATATCTTGGTATGGGAATCGAAGCGACAGATTTTAAATTAATAGATAAGATAGTCCCAGCGGTAGCGGCAGGGAAGTATAATTTTATGGCTACACAAACGGTCAAGCAGGAAGGAACTGTTGTGGCCGAGTATCAGGCATCACAGGAATATATGATAGCCCGCCGTATTTTCTCACTGGAAGCGGAAGGTATTTTCGGCACATACCCGGCTAACGGCGTGGCCGGTGATTTCGCGGCAACGCTGCCGTTTATCACGTTCAAAGACAGGAGTTACCCGTGGGCTTTCGGAGAACAACCGTTTCTGGCCCTGATTGTCCTTACAAAAAACGAAGTTTTGAGCGAAAGCCAGATTATGGTAAGTGACTTGTTCGCGCCGGTCGCAGAAACTTATTTTCCCGATCGGAAAGCCTTCCCGTCCGTTTATTTCGATGAGGAAACGGACATGTGCAGGGTTGTGGATATCGCTGTGGATACGTATCGGGAAATCTTTCCCAGTACAGCGGATATCCCGCTCTTAGCCCATGCCAAGTTTGCCGACTTGAGCAAGTCGCCCGATGAAGTATGTGCGCAGGACGGCTATTTTTCAGTTATTATCGCCAATCGGTTTGTGCCTTCCCATAGCGGAGAAGAAACGGTATCGGCATGCCATCTGGTCACGGCCTTCGGTTATGGCGATGATGTTCCCGACGGATTCCGCAAGGTGCGGCTAGTGTCGCTTCATCAATGGAGCGTTCGCTCTACGTCCGAGGCGGGCAGGCCGTTCACAGAGCTGATTGCCGGCCTGGCGGCGGACAGCAGCGAGATCGGACATCAGAAAGCCGGCGGAGCCGCTGCCGTCAAACCACATTACACGCGGACGGGGGAAATGACCTATTCGGTTTTTCGTTCCCCTTTGATTCCTGGTAGCAGCACGGCGATACCGAAGCTGCGAACGGCGCATACCGCCGACGGCCGGCTGATGTATGATCAGGAAACCGGTATTTTTGATGTCAGCTATGCGGCGGCATTTCAGCTGGGCCGACTGATCACTTTGAGCAGGCCGGAAATCGCCGCTAAGATTTTGGCGCATCGGAACGACGTGAAAATGTCTGATCATGTTACGGCGTTTAAGGACTTGCAAAATATTGATACCGGGCAGATCGGCAGGGCCCTGCTGGAGCTGGAAAAAGCCGATTCCGCACGGCGGAAGCGTAAAAAGGATCAAACGGTATGAAGAGACGGCTTTTGCGAAATATCGTTAACTTATCGGTAGTCGCCGGCGTTCCGTCCGACCTGGAAGCTTATGTGACGGAACTACAGTTACTATATGGGGTTCCGCTTTCTTATCTGGTGGCGGACGAGTTCCTTTTGCCGCAGGAAAGCCTGCGTTTTTTCCACGTGGACGACAATTGGACGCAGGCACTTGCCGACGGCGCACTCAGTATCGGCAGGGTCACGGTAACTGACAGTATGCGGGATCAGCGATGTCTCGTAGCCACGCTTCCTCAAGCCAGGGCGATGCTGCATGTTCCACGACGTGACTGCATGCATGGCAATCATCAGGCCAAAGAATTGTTTGCGACGAACGGCAAAAAAACCGCCGGTATCATCACGGGTTTCCTTCTGCGCTCTGAGCTGGTGAGGATGCTGAAGGGACTGGAAGTCAGTGCCTATCACAAAGAAAAGGAACTGGATATGCTGCGTCTGGATACTTTTGCGGAAGAAATCGCCCTAGGGCTGTTTGACGGGGAAATGACATCGCTTGTCATAGCGGAACCAAAAACCGGCCTGACTTTCGGACTTGCACCGGGAGAAAAGATGCTGGTACCCAAAGACGTGACGGAAGAAAATCTAGGACGGCCGCTGAGGGATAAAAGCATCGACATTAATGCCTATAGGAATTCATCGGGCCGCCTTGATGCGGCCGGATTGGCAAAGGAACTCGGCAAGATCCTGGATGAGGACATCGGAGCGGCCAAGCTGGCCTTTGAACTGATCGCGGTGGCAAACCGGGCGATTTTTGAGAGTACAAAGGATAAATAAAATTGAAAGAACAACATGATGAATCAATAAAAAATCTGATTATTCCCTTCGTTGTAAAGGCATATCTGACTGGTAACGAATATACCGACACGTATAAAGCACCGCGCTGGTCGCCCGATTACACCAAGATTTACAGTTCCGCCCTCGGTGCCAGTATCAGCCCGGCTGCTTTCACAGAGTACGGGTACTGCCTGAAAGCGGGCGTACATCTGCATTTTATTCTGCCCGATGCCTTTACCCATGGAAAAGTAAAAGATAATAGCTATTTTTTTCCCATGGTTCCGAACCGCTATGCCGTGACCAGGCTGTACCGGGATCACGATAAGATACAGGTAAAATGCATGATCGTTGAGAGCGATTTCCTTACCGGTAAAGTAAGCGCCGGGGAAAATGCCGGGGATTATACCGTCATCCCGTATTTAGACGGCACCGGCCGCCCATACCGCTTTATGGGACGGAGTTATGAAGCAGGTACGGTTCCCGCTCCAGGCGACTATCTGCCGGAGCTGACGGCACTCGGCGGCGGCGATCCGATGTTTGCGGCTTATTATCCGACCTGTCGGAGCGTATTCGGCTGGTATGATGACTTAAAAGGTGTCCCGGTTCCAAGTGATTTAACCTATTTTGTCGTCGGATACTTCTCTGACCGGAAAAATGATCCTTTTTCAAAGGCCGGGAGCCGTGAAGAGTTTTCGGCCATCTTGACTGAAAATGGATTTTCGGCTGAGGAGGGGACGGATTACGGCAACGGCTGTGTTTTATTCGGGCAGGCATTGAATATCCGCTGGGAAGGGCCCGGACATCATTACGATGACATGGATCCGCCGACGGGAACGGTTGAAGTGTCCTTTGGCAGAACGTCGGCAGAAGCAATGGCAGCGGTACTGGGGCAGCATTATCTGGAAAATGCGGGTAATACGGCCGATCTGGAATATCAGCTTATCCAGCTACAGTACGATCTGCTTGATCAGGAAAAACAGCCGGACGGCAACTTTAAGGTCGATGATGAGATATTCAGCCGCACCTTCCGCAGTTTTGCGCCGCTGGAAGAGTATGATGAACTGCAGCTGACAAATCAGCAGGCTGATGCGGCAGGCGATTTTGCCGGATATCGCCAGTTGCGCTGTTTGCAGCGGGAAGCGGGCCGGCTTAACCGGGAGCTTCATTTCATGCGGGAAAAGCTGTATCGTGCATGGGAGACGTATATTAACCGTAACGAAGCGCATGATCCCGGCGCCAAAACCGCTCTGGCAGAGACGGAAAGACTGCTTGGCCTGATGGCTTCGCCGGATGGGCCGTTGGCCCAGGCCAATATAAAAAATAACGAAGTAGTTCAGAAACGAGCGGAAGTAACTGCCGGCCTGCCGGCCGGCTACCAGATGATAACGAAGACGGCCGAATCCTTTGCCGTACCCAAAGAACCGGTGCTGATGCTGAGCGGAGACGGGATTTTCCGATCCTGTCTGTTCGGTGAAGATACCAAAGACGGCATGCTTTATTGTCAGATGTCACCGCAGAAATCCGCTGAACTGCCTTGGACAGCCGTCGCCGCACAGTGTGAAGGTTTGCCGTCCGGGGATTTTCTGGCGGATTATTTGCCGCTTTTTTATCAGGCGGTACTGAACAGCCCGCAGCTGATGGGTTTGTCTGATCCTCATGACAGGCATCCATATCATGTGGAAGGAAAGATCTCACCGATTGCCATCAATACTTCACCGCTGGAACTGGCTCAGCTTTTTATGGACTGGCAGATCGACTACTATTATACAGCGGATACGGCGACTCTGGCTGGCTGGACATTTGACCACGGGGAAACCGGGTACTCATTTAAAGGACTTCAGGATGGCCGGCTGGCCTCGGTAAGCGGGCGGGTTCCGCTGACTCCGCACGCGCTTTATAACCTGACGGCACAGCTTGACGGCAATACGAAGGAATTCCCTGGTGTTTATGACAAGGTACGCAACCTGCCGTTTATTTCTCAGGAATTAAGCGGTTTCACCGGTGAGCTTACCGGACTGCGGCAAGCTTTCCAGCTTCCGGTGACCTACGATACCAAGGCGATCTCCGCCCAGGTGGCCGAGCATGTGACGGATGAACGGCTTTCGGTCAGCGGTTCGGCTCTGTATCCGATGCGCGGCGGATTTATCGCGCTCTCCCGGCTGAACCTGACCGGAACATTCGGACAGAAGCAGAACCTTGCCAAAAACAGCATATATAACCGGGCCAAGGCATTTTTCCCATATTATATGCCGACTTCAGCCGACCGGACAAAGGGGATGTTTCCGCTGGCGTTTTCCTCGCCGGCACGGATAACGGCAGAATTTGTCTGCCAGAAGGACGGCGTGTCGGTTTCCACCTGCGATCCTGAGAGTTCGCCTGTCTGTGCGGTAATATTGCCGGAACTGCTTAACAGGCGGCTGGTTCTATACGATGAAAACGGTTTATACGCCGGCATGCTCAAGACGGTATATCGGGCGGGGGAAAGGAAAACTTTGTTTATAAAAGCGGCGGACGCGCCGGAGCCGAATCCGGTTTTGAACGGTTTCATAGACGGCATCCGGGAAAATCCCCATGCGCTTCCCGAGATGATTGACTTGCTGCAGGACACCCTTGATAAGACCGTGCGTGTCTGTGAGAGCGCCTTTATCTGGGGGGTACCGCTGGTATTAGCCCGGCTGCGGCTGCGGCTGGAATTTTTCGGAGAAGCGGAATATTCGAAAACATGGCAGGACTTCGCGACTTATGATGACAAGGGGGCAAAGGCTCTGAAAATCCCGTTGAAATTCGGCAATCTTCTGAGAGTGACGGACGGTACTGCCGGTGTTTTCGAAGATGGCGACTATTCTTGTTTTCATGCCCTTTGGGGAGTACCGGAAAGCCGGTATCCCAATTATGTCACGACACATAGCCCGACCGTGTGCGCCAACGATGGCAACCGGTATTTTACGGCACTTTTAGCGCCGAACAGTGACATGGTCATTGAATCAGGTCTTCTTCCGGCCATAAAATTACGACTTGATGCCGCGCATACGGCACTGACGGATAAAGTCGTACCGACGGCGGAAATCAATCCGGTGATCGTGAATATCGAAAAGGTACGTCTCCCTACGGCGGCAAGTGAGTTCAGATGGCGGTATAAACGGGAGATTGACGGTAACATAAGCGGCGACGTGGAGGAAGATGTGCTTCCGCTATCGGATGTGCTGGCGGAAACCGCCGTCGTGGATGGCTATCTGGTAAAAAGGAGCGGATCAAATCATGGGAAATAAAATATATGTAGAAATAAACGAGAGAGAACAGCCGCTATGGCTCTCTCCAGCGGTTGGCGAGGAGAGGATCAAGATTCTGCAGAATATTTCCGTTACGATCGGAATAACAACCGAAGCCAACTTGGCAGCCGCCGTGGAGAACGGTCCGGGTGAAGTTCCAAGCGTAATTTTACGTAATTTTACTTCCGTAGTATCGGAAGGCGATTTCCGGAATGCCGAGTTTTGCCCGCCGTCAGACGAGAACTGGAGCTATGCGTGGAAAAACGGAAAGGACCTGGCTTTTACATATACGGACGGGGAACCTTTTGCGGACGGAACAAAACAGTACCGGTTTGAATGGTTTAATTTTTATACGCTGGTCACGCCGGAACGGGAAAAGCGAGTGGAATACCCGGTTGAAGCGTATGATATTCCCGGCTGCGGCAGCGGAGCTCAGGGAAGCTATGTCGCCCGGTTTGCCGTTCCGGCCTATATTATTTCGCTTGAGCCGGATATGAAAACCACGTCGGGCATCGTAAAAAGTGATTTAGAGAATCATATTTACACCGTCAGCCAGGGAAGTCCGTTTACTTTAAAATGGACGGGGGCTGCCGACTTTACGGATGAGGTCATGCTAAGAAAAAATGCGGTCAAGATTGGCGGAACTTTCTTAATCAACGGATCTTACAGCAACGGAAAAGTGGTTGACGATGCTGCCTATGAGCTTACCGTAACGAATAGCTACCGATTTTCTCATATCCGTTCGCTGCAGATCGAAAAGACAAACTGGGAAAAAGCAGGTCAAGAAAAGGGCATTTTCAAAGAAGATATTTATGGGAACCGCAACTATAATCTGCGCATTTTTGCAGATAACGGAAATTACTATGCTTATCTTCATCCCACACTTTATAAAAGAGACGCGAACGGAGAATGGCGCACCGCGGCCACCAATACTCTTTATCAGAATGCCGATTATTCCTGCTTTGCCGCGTATTACTCCGGCGGAAAACTTGAAGTGGCAGGAAATAGTAAAGGTTCAGCTTATTACTCATTTTGCCGTTATCAGCTTCAGTCTGGCACCTGGGAGAATGTCGAGGGCAGTGTGAATCTGCCCAAGTACAGTGACACCGAGCCGATGTGCTGCGGTTTTGCTGCGTCACTTCAGGAGACATATTTTTATCGCCGCAGCGGTGCGTGTCTTTATATGAACCGGTATGAAAATGGACTGGGATGGGGCGGCGGGCAGTTTTTCTTTAATGCGCCCAGTGGCATGAGACTGATTTCCGGCACGCTTGGGTTTTATGTAAGCCAATTCTACACGGCAATGCTATGTCAGGAAACAGCGGGGGGAGGTGATAAATACGTTTACTTATACGATTGCAATGACAAATCCCAGAAACATATCATGAAGAAGCAGGTAGCAAATACCAGTCGCACGGTAACGATGCTGGAAACGGATAATTATCTATGCCTTGTTACCGAAAATGAACTCATTAAATATGAGCAAAAAACCGTGGAAAATCGGTTTTTCCCGATGGTGGCCGAAGGCCGGCGGGCTTGGCTCGGCGGTGACGGAGAAAAGATAATTGGCATTTTTCCGGATAAACATATGTGGAAGTATCATGACTAATGATAAATTGCATAGGGACACAAGAAGAGATCTATGGACAACGGGCTTAGCTAGCCTGTAGAAAGGAAGGAACCAGAATGGATACTACGTTATATATGAAAAACATCAATAATATCTCCCAATTAGATGTTACCAATACTGCCGGATCCCAAGAATTCATTGCCCCTGTTTACATTGAAGCAAGCGGACCGCTTGAATTCCAAAGACTGACATTCAGAGACGAGGGGGTGCTGATTCTTGTGGGGGAATGCCAGCTGAAAGTAGCGGAAGTGAATAACTTTAAGAGCAAGGAAGCGCGCCATGGATATGAATTCCTGATCACAGGCAAAGAGGGGAAGGATGCCCAAAAAAACGAAGACGCCGGTGATGCGCAGGATGCCGGGACAGTGGAACTGGTGTTGGGCAAAGTCAATAACGATATCCGCATAAGTGCTTACGGCAGCAGTGGCGGGAAAGGCTATGACAGTGTCAAAGGAAAGGACGGCGGCAAGGGCGGCGATGGCTATCAAGGCGGCGACGGCGGCAGCGGCGGTGACGCTAGCGTGGCAACAAACGGTGGCAAGGGCGGTTCGGCACCAACCGTCACGGTAAGTTATGAAACAATTGAAAAAAAAGCAGCAATCTATATAAACGGTGACAGAATAAAAAACCGGATCAGATATGAAAAAGAACTTCCCGGCGGTAAGGGCGGCGACGGCGGCAAGGAAGCCGACGGCGGCAAGGGCGGCGACGGCGGTAAAGGCATAAAACCGTCACTTGACGGCAAGCCCGGTAAAGACGGAGCCAAGGCGGTCGGCGGCATCGCGGGCGAAAATGGCCGAAAAGGCAAGGTGAGCGTCGCCAGGCTGCCGCTGGAAAAAAGGCTGAAAGATATGAACGGGCTTTATATCTTTGATTTATCTGATGAGGAAGAAAGATCTTACTGTATCAAGCAGCTCGGCGGCATGGAAGCTTTGAAGGATAAGCCGCTGCTGCTTGATGCGATAGGTAAAGCAAGCACGTCAGTGGCGGATTCTGTAACAAAATCTCCTGAAAATAATGATAAGAAGTCGCCGATATCGATTCATTTTGTAGAAAACCGCTTTAAAAAGTTCAACACGGCGAAAGGCAGCAATCAATATAACAGTACCGATGGTACCGAATATTTTACCATGGAAAAAACCTTTCAATTTAATCTATATGACAATATAACGGAAATCAGTGACATCAGTCCGGCATTAAAATGGAAAAGCATATCGGTTACCGGCAGTATCGATAATATAACTGGAGAAATAGCTCATAATCTGGGGAGCATCAGCTATGAAGATGAGGATACTAACGGCAGGACGGAGAATTTTATTTCCAACCCGCATCCGGAGAATATATTTGGAGGAACATTGGCGACATCGATGAAGATCAAGGGATATACGGTGGACGATGAGTTTTTCTATGCCGAATACTCGCAAAAAGAGAAGCTGGACAGCGCGATCACGTATACGGTGGAAGATATCGTGGTAGACAACCCCCACTGGAATAAGAAACATGACAGTTACATCGTGATGCTATACGGGCGGACGAATCAGCTGCCGGAGTATGCCAATCCTGATTATATCGATGGCGATTATCTGAATAATACCATTAAAAAAAATACAATAGCCACACTGATGCCGGTTTCCGGAACCGTTACGTTTGCTGACGATTATGAACTGGTCGGGCTTACGCCGCCCGATCCGGTTTTTAAGTTTACCCGTCCGTATATTAATTATGATAACAAAGCTACTACATCGCAAGAGTCAAACAGTTCAGATATCACATATCAAAATGATTTGGATAATAACAGTTTATATGAAAAGATCAATAATGAGATCAACTTCACAAAGCATTCGGGAATCACCCACCCGAAAGTGGATTTTGACTTTCAGCTTGACAGAAAAGATAATACCAGCAAACTGGACTGGCACGATGATATCAGCGGCGCCGCCGATGATAGGAAAAGACAAGTACTGTTAACGGCCGGATTTAAATACCGTCTCCATAAAAAAGGTGATCCCGATGATGTATTTGATGATATCCCGATAAATATTGTCGGTATTACGAAAGAAAATCTGAAACAGATAAATCGCGAATATTATCAATTTGTAAAGGGGAGCAATACGGTCTATATTCCGCCGATCTATATTTACTGGGGGTGCTTCGGCAAGGATGTCCGTATTAAAATCGGAAGCGGGTTTGAGAAGACGGCCGCAGAAGTTAAAATCGGCGATCAGCTTCTGTCATATGGAGGCGCGACAGTAACCGTTGCGGATGTTATCACCGGGCGGGATGCAACGATCTGCCGTCTGAAGCTGAGCGGCGGCTATGAAACCTTATTGTCCGGCGCCCATCGCCTTCTGGATGAAAACGGCAAAGGTATTCCGGTGAAAAAGCTGAAGCAGGGTGACAAAGTCCTGACCGAGAATGGCCGGCCGGCCGTGGTAGAATCGGTGCAGGAAGAAGAATATAACGATATGGTTTATAATTTCTCCTTTGAAAACCAGACCGGAAGTGTTTACATAATCGCAGACGGACTTTGCGCCGGCGATTTCCATGCGCAGAACGAAGAAAACGAGAGGCCGGCGAAGACGGCGGAAGAGGCGGAGCTGGACAGGAGACGGATGGAAGAGTTGCGTAGACTGCTGTGACGAAAAGAAGTTAATTGGGAAATCAAAATCGCTTACCTTTATCTTCGATAATCGCAAGTAGCTTTATCTAAAGCCCAATAAAGAGGCATGCCCAATATTGGGCATAGAAAAAGCCACCCTTGAAACTTTGACCAGTCGATAAGGTGGCTTTTTCTATTTATACAGAGGGTCAACCCCGTGGGGGCAATCTGACGATGACCGCTTAACCAGTCAATTGACGGCAAAGAAAGATTAGTTAAAAAGACTTGCTAATTCAATAAAAATACTGGTACAATATGATGCAGATGAAGTAACAGGATACGCGTCAGCACAGTGGAGGAAGTATGTTTGTAATAGTAGGACTGGGCAATCCCGGACGGCAATATGAAGGAACCCGGCATAACATAGGCTATGAAGTAATTGACGTTTTGGCCAAAAAACATGGGATCAAAGTCAAAGAAGTAAAGCATAAGGGGATAATAGGCAAAGGCTCCGTTTACGGCCATAAGGTCTTTCTGGTGAAACCGCTGACCTTTATGAATTTAAGTGGTGAGTGCGTGAAAAGAGTCATAGACTATTATAAGCTGAATGAAAAAGCCGAGCTGGCGGTGATCGCAGATGACGTCAGCCTGGAGCCGGGGCAGATCAGGATGCGGGTGAAGGGCAGTGACGGCGGACACAACGGTCTTAAGAATATCATCGGGCATTTTGGACATGATGAATTTATCCGGATGAAAATCGGTGTCGGTGACAAACCGCCGGGCTATGATCTGGCGGGTTATGTACTGGGTCATTTTGAAGGCGGGGAGCGGAAGATCATGGAGGAAAGCGTTGCCAATGCCGTGGCTGCCATCGAGTGTATGCTGGAAGACGGTATTGACAAGGCGATGAACCAATATAATAAGAAAGCCTCTTTGAAGGAGCAGTAAAGAAGGATGAAGGCATTACTTTCCCCCATACAGGAACTGGGTGAATACGATGAGATGAAGGAGCTGCTGAAAAGGCCGGGGAAAAACCTGGCACTGACAGGCTGCGTGGAATCACAGAAACTGCATATGATATATGGGCTCAGCGGTGGTTTTAACTATAAAATCATCGTTACTTTCAGTGATATCAGGCTAAAGGAGATATACGAAGAATATCGTTTTTATGACCGGAATGTGACGATGTTTCCGGCTAAGGACCTGATCTTTTATCAGGCGGACATCCATGGGAACCTGCTGACCAAGGAACGCATCAGCTGTCTTAGGAAGATGATGGAGGGAGAGCCGCTTACCATCGTGACGACCTTCAGCAGCTTGCTGTCGCCGGTACTGCCGCTTGCTTATCTGCAGGAAAATGTGGTTCAGCTTTCGGAAGGTGCGGTCGTGGAAGAGCAGGCCTTGGCGGTACGCCTGGTGAAACTGGGTTATGAGAAAACCTATCAGGTGGAAGCACCGGGGCAGTTCAGCATCCGGGGCGGCATCATTGATGTGTTTGACTTGACGGAGGAGAATCCTTACCGTGTCGAGCTGTGGGGCGATGAGGTGGAGTCGATCCGCAGTTTTGATGTGTTGAGCCAGCGTTCCATCGAAAAACTGCCGGAGATTTTTGTTTATCCGGCTACGGAACTCATTTTATCCAAAGAGCAGCTGCGGCAGGGGATGGAAAAAATCGACAAGGAATGCGAGACCTATTCCGGGAAACTGCGGGACGATTTTCGCACCGAGGAAGCACACCGGATCAGGACGCAGATAAAAGAACTGAAGGAACAGCTGATTGAATTGGAAACTATGGTCAGCCTGGAAAGCTATATCCGTTATTTTTATGAGAATACCGTTTCTTTTATTGATTTATTTGCTAAGGAGGATTGTCTGGTCTATATTGATGAACCTTCCCGGGTCAAGGAGCATGCGGCAGCGGTGGAACTGGAGTTCCGGGAAAGCATGATCCACCGGCTGGAAAAAGGTTATCTGCTGCCCGGCCAGACTGATCTGCTGTTCGGAACAGAAGAGATTGCCGCCAGACTGTCAGGGAAGCGGACGATATCGCTGGCATCCCTGGATATGAAGAATCCGATTATCAAAGCGGATAAAAAAGTGGATCTGACGGTAAAAGGGATTTCCTCCTATAATAATAGTTTTGAAGCCCTGGTCAAGGATCTGACGAGGCTTAAAAAGAACGGTTACCGAATCCTGCTGCTTTCCGGTTCCCGCACCAGAGCGGCCAGACTCGCGGAGGATCTGCGTGACCATGAGCTGACGGCCATATATACAGAAGACAGCGAAAGGGAGATCCAACCCGGCGAGATCATGACGTATTATGGCCGAGTCTTACATGGCTTTGAATATCCGATGCTTAAGTTTGCCGTGATCTCGGAAAGCGATATTTTCGGGGCGGAGAAGAAAAAGAAACGTAAGAAACAATATGAAGGACATAAGATCAACGATTTTAATGATCTTAAGGTAGGAGATTATGTCGTTCATGAAAACCATGGCCTGGGTATTTACCGCGGGATTGAAAAGGTTGAAGTGGAAAAAGTCATCAAAGACTATATGAAAATAGAATACCGTGACGGCGGCAATCTATATATCCTGGCCACCGGCCTGAATGTGATCCAAAAGTATGCTTCTGCCGATGCCAGGAAGCCGAAGCTCAACAAACTCGGTTCGGTGGAATGGACCAGGACGAAAAGCAAGGTCCGCGAAGCGGTGGGGGAAGTGGCCAAAGAACTGGTGGAGCTGTATGCAGCACGCCAGGAGAAAAACGGCTACTGTTACGACAAAGACACTGTCTGGCAGCGGGAGTTTGAAGAAATGTTTCCCTTTGAGGAAACCGAGGATCAGCTGACGGCCATCGCGGAAACGAAGCAGGATATGGAGAGTACCGGCATCATGGACCGGCTGATCTGCGGCGATGTCGGTTACGGCAAAACGGAAATCGCCATCAGGGCAGCCTTTAAAGCGGTGCAGGAAGGCAAGCAGGTGGTTTACCTAGTACCGACGACGATTTTGGCTCAGCAGCATTACAATACTTTTATCCAGCGAATGAAGGATTTTCCGGTACGGATTGCCCTGCTGTCCCGCTTCAGGACCCCGGCGGAGCAGAAAAAAACAGTGGATGAGCTACGGAAAGGCCAGGTTGACATCGTCATCGGCACACACCGGGTATTATCCAAGGATGTGACTTATAAAGACCTGGGCCTGCTGATTATCGACGAGGAACAGCGCTTTGGCGTGACCCATAAAGAAAAGATCAAGCATATGAAGGAAAGTGTGGATGTCCTCACCCTGACGGCCACACCGATCCCCCGTACCCTTCATATGAGCCTGATCGGTATCCGTGACATGAGTGTTCTGGAAGAAGCGCCCAATGACCGCATGCCGATCCAGACCTTTGTCAGCGAGTATAACGAGGAAATCGTGAGAGAAGCGATTGTCCGGGAACTGGCCAGGAACGGCCAGATCTATTATGTATATAACCGGGTGGTCAATATCGCCGACGTGGCGGCGGCCATCAGCCGGCTGGTGCCGGAAGCGACGGTAGCCTTTGCCCACGGCCAGATGCAGGAGCGGGAGCTGGAACGGATTATGTATGATTTCATCAACCAGGAGATAGACGTACTAGTGTCCACTACCATCATAGAGACCGGCTTGGATATTTCCAATGTCAACACGATGATCATCCATGATTCGGATAATATGGGGCTTTCCCAGCTATATCAGCTACGGGGCCGGGTCGGGCGTTCCAATCGGACAGCCTATGCTTTTTTGATGTATAAGCGGGATAAGATGTTAAAAGAAGTGGCCGAAAAGCGTCTGGCCGCCATAAAGGAATTCACCGAACTCGGCAGCGGTTTCAAAATCGCCATGCGGGATCTGGAGATTCGCGGCGCCGGTAATCTCCTGGGCAAGAAACAGCACGGACATATGGAAGCGGTAGGCTATGACCTTTACTGTAAGATGCTCAATGAGGAAGTCAGGAATCTTAAGGGGAGCGTTACGGAGGAAGACTTTAATACGCTGGTGGATCTTGATGTGGATGCCTTTATCCCCCCTGCTTATATCATCAATGAGGTTCAGAAACTGGATATCTATAAGCGGATTGCCGGGATTGAAAGCCAGGGGGAATGTGACGATATGCGGGAAGAACTGATTGACCGCTTTGGGGAGATTCCCGTTTCGGTAGAAAATCTGTTCCGTGTTGCCCTGATTCGGGTGCGGGCCCATGGACTTTACATGTCGGAAGTAAAAGGGAAAAATGAAAGAATCCAGTTTACGCTGCGGACGGATGCCCGGATCAGGGCAGAGAGGATTCCGGAGCTGCTTAGACGTTATGAAAAACTGTCATTTAACCATAAAGGGACGCCGTTCTTTCTGTTCCGATATAAAAAGTGCGGGGTCGTGGAAAAGGATGTGGCGATATTGCTGGCCCTGACGGAAGAATTGCTGGAAGCGATGGGAGAAATATTGCTTAGTTTATCTTTTGATAGAGGAGAAGTTTGAGGTCAAAACAGATGAATATGAGGTTAAGCCTATGTTTAAAATTGCCATATGTGACGATGAAAGTTATTTTAGAATAGAATTAAGTAAGATGAAAAGAATCAGATCGTAGTTGTTTTACATGAAATTTACATAAATCTTACTTGGGCATGATAGTATGCCCTTTTTTAATTTGATAAAATTTACCTGAAATTAAGAATAAAAATCAATGAAAGAGGCGAAAAGAGGAAGGAAATCACTTTCCACTTTTCATCCTCAGTCCGCAGGAGCGGAGAAGGAGAGAAAATGAAAAAGAAAAAAATAGTGGTACTGATCATTACAATGATGGTGATATTGACCGGACTTGCCGGATGTTCACAGGTAGCTGCGGAAGAAGAGCTTGTTGCCGCAGAAGAACCGCAAGAAGAAGCAACCGAGCTTACGGGAAGCATTACCATGTCGGGCAGTACCTCGATGGAAAATATGGCCAATGCCGTAGCCGAAACCTTTATGGCCAAATATCCGGGAGTTACCGTGAATGCAGAATTTACCGGTTCATCCGCCGGAATTGAATCGGTTTTAGCGGGGAGCGTCGATATCGGCAATTCCTCAAGGGCCCTGACTGATGAGGAAAAGTCTGCCGGAGCGGTTGAAAATATCGTAGCAATCGACGGAATCGCGGTAGCGGTTGACCCGGCCAATGCCGTTTCTGATCTGACGAAAGACGACCTGATCGGACTTTTTACCGGAAGTATTTCTAACTGGAGCGAGCTGGGCGGAGCTGATGCCCCCGTTGTAGTGGTCGGACGTGAAGCGGGTTCAGGCACCAGAGGCGCGTTTGAAGAACTTTTGGAAATCGAAGATGCCTGCAACTATGCCAGCGAGCTGGACAGCACCGGTGCGGTAGTGGCCAGAATAGCATCGACTCCGGGAGCAATCGGCTATGTTTCACTGGATGCTGTTGACGATACGATCAAGACGATGGCCTTGGAAGGCGTGGAAGCCACGGTGGATAATATCAAGGCCGGGACATACTTTCTTAGCAGGCCCTTCGTAATGGCCACTGTCGGCGAGGTCTCCGAACAGAGTGAGAATGTTCAGGCTCTCTTCGCTTACCTTATTTCGGAAGAAGGCAAGGAAGTCATCAGGACTGTCGGACTCATTACAGTAGATTAGTGGAACTGTGAAACGGAGAAAAGTTGAAACAGCAAAACAGTAAAACTATGGTAAAAGCAGAGTTTGCATAAAAAAGAAGCGGAGACCAGGATGGAAACCATTTCAATACAGGGAAACAGTAGAAACAAATCCATAATAGAGAAAACAGCACAGGTCATATTTACGGTCTGTGCTTTTATTACGATAGTGGCAGTGGCCTCGATCACGATCTATATGTTTATCAATGGGACACCGGCGTTTTTTGAAGTGGGTCCTAGCGAGATTCTGTTTGGAACGGTGTGGAAACCGACAGCAGCAGAACCGCAGTATGGCATACTGTATGTTATCCTGACTTCGGTCATCGGCACTTCGCTGGCGGTACTGATCGGGGTGCCGGTCGGTCTGCTGACGGCGGTGTTTCTGGCAGAGGTGGCACCTCAGCGACTGGTAGCGGTTGTAAAACCGGCAGTGGAACTGCTGGCAGGAATCCCGTCGGTTATCTATGGCCTGCTGGGAATCATGATCCTGAACCCGCTGATGTACAAAGTAGAACTGGCCATATTCAAGGGTTCGGAGACCCATCAGTTTACTGGCGGTGCCAATCTGCTGTCGGCCATGCTGGTGCTGGCAGTCATGATCTTGCCGACGGTCATCAATATCAGTGAATCTTCCCTGCGTGCGGTTCCTCACCATTTAAAAGCGGCATCCTTATCGTTGGGTGCTTCTCATATCCAAACGATCTTTAAGATCATCATTCCGGCAGCCAGATCGGGTATCATTACGGCAATCGTTCTGGGAGTGGGCAGGGCGATCGGGGAAGCTATGGCAATTACACTGGTATCGGGAAGTTCGGTCAATATGCCGCTGCCATTTCATTCCGTGCGTTTTCTGACAACGGCCATTGTCAGTGAAATGGGCTATGCCAGTGACCTGCACCGCCAAGTGTTATTCACCATCGGACTGATTCTTTTTGCCTTTATTATGATTATCAACCTCAGCCTGACTAAAATACTTAAGAAAGGCGGGAAAGAGAATGACTAAGGCAGCGAATAATATGACAGCGAATAATATGACAGCAAATAATATGACAGCCAGTATCATGAATAAAAAGTCCAGAATCAGTGATATCCTGCTTAAAATAGTAATCTATTTTTCTGCCTCAGTCTCCGTATTGTTGCTGGCAGGGATAATATTTTATGTATTTGCCAAAGGGATCAGCAGCGTGACATGGTCATTTCTTACCACGGAAACCAGTACCTTAAAGGGAACGGCGGGGATATTGGGAAACATCCTCAATACCGTGTATATCATTATCATAACTTTGGTTATTGTGACTCCGGTCGGAGTGGGGACGGCTATTTACCTCAATGAATATGCCAAGCCGGGCCGACTGGTAAGGGTAATTGAATTTACGACAGAAACGCTGGCCGGTATTCCTTCTATCTTGTACGGTCTGTTCGGGATGATTTTCTTTGGAACGGTATGCGGGCTGAGTTTTTCCATCTTAACAGGGGCTTTGACCCTGACCATAATGGTATTGCCGCTGATAACCAGAAATACACAGGAGGCATTGAAAACAGTTCCTGACAGCTACCGGAGCGGTGCCTTGGGAATCGGAGCCACAAAATGGTATATGATAAGAACCATATTGCTGCCGTCGGCAATGCCCGGCATTATTACCGGTATTATTCTGGCCATCGGCCGGATCGTCGGCGAGTCGGCAGCGCTTTTGTTTACAGCGGGAAGCGGTTATTATCTACCCAAGTCCGCCTTGGGGTATCTGACCAAAATATTGGACTCCGGCGGTACCTTGACGATCCAGCTTTATCTGAGCATGTCTAAGGCCGATTATGAAGTGGCTTTTGGAATTGCCGTGGTGCTGCTGGCGATTGTGCTTTTCATTAACTTTATTACTAAATGCCTGGTCAGGCAATTTGACGTAAGCAGGATATAGGGAAACATTGATTAAATCTAGGTTTCCCTATATAAAATACGGTAACTCAATTCGCAAACGGAAGGATCCGACATCATGAATAACAGTAAAATAATAATTGAAAACTTAAATCTTTATTATGGTGATAATCATGCGTTGAAGGATGTATCAATGGATATTCCGGAGAAGCATATTACAGCATTTATCGGTCCGTCGGGCTGTGGAAAATCTACTTTCTTAAAAACTTTGAACCGCATGAACGACCTGATTGACTCGGTCAGGATAGAAGGCAAGGTAATGCTGGATCGGGAAAATATTTATGCGCCGGGTGTGGATACGACATTATTGAGAAAAAAAATCGGCATGGTATTTCAGCAGCCGAATCCGTTTCCCATGAGTATTTATGACAATGTAGCTTACGGTCCCCGCATCCATGGCATTAAGAGCAAAGCAAGACTGGATGAAATCGTTGAAAAATCTCTGCGCGGAGCCGCGATTTTCGAAGAGACTAAAGACCGGATGAAAAAATCGGCTTTAGGTCTGTCCGGCGGCCAGCAGCAAAGATTATGCATTGCCAGGGCCTTGGCGGTAGAACCTGATGTTCTGCTGATGGATGAGCCGACATCAGCTTTGGACCCTATTTCCACGCTTAAGATCGAGGAACTGATGACAGAATTGAAAAGTAACTATACGGTGGCGGTGGTTACTCATAATATGCAGCAGGCAGCACGGGTATCCGACTTTACGGCATTTTTTTTGGTCGGTGAAGTCGTGGAGTTTAATTCTACCGATAATGTTTTTTCACGTCCGGCGGACAAAAGGACCGAGGATTATATAACCGGCAGATTCGGGTGAAATAAGATATTCTGAACCCCTGCACTCATAAATAAGAAAGGAAATTATTATGTCGCCAAGAACCATTTTTATAAAAGAGATGAAAGAATTATCCAAAAACCTGAAAGAGATGGCCGGAAGCGTGGAGGAGACTTATGAAAGGCTTTTTGCGTCACTAACGGATAAGAATGAAGAGGAAGTCAATGAAATCGCTGCAAGTGAAAAGATGTTCGGTGATATGCAGCGGGCTATTGAATCACAATGTCTTTTCCTGATTACTAAGCAACAGCCAATTGCCAGTGATCTGCGGGTGGTGACCGCTACGCTTAAAGTAGTAACGGATATTGAACGGATCGGTGATCATGTCGTCGATATGGCGGAATTGGTGCTACGGCTGAATATGGCAGATCTGGCTTCCTATTCCGGTCATCTTCCGACCATGATTGATGCCGCTAAGTCTATGCTGCATGACGCAGTGGAAGCATTTTTTGGCAGAGACATTAAAGCGGCAGCGATAGTCGTAGCGGCCGATGATGTCGTGGATGAACTGTTTAACAAGGTAAAACAAGATCTGCTTACATTTCTAAAAAATGAAGGCAAGGATGAGGATGAATGCATTGACATCCTGATGCTGGCTAAATATCTGGAAAAAATCGGCGATCATGCGGAAAATATCGGACACTGGGAAATCTTTCAGGAAACCGGCAATATGAAGGATGCCCGTCTGTTATGAGCAGATCTCAAGCTTGCTAAGGACACAGGAATTGGTGTAAAATCATTTTGAGAGTCTTGTAAACATAATATCGATGGGTATATTATGGTGCAATGAGTGGAGAAAATCAGGATGGCGCTTATTTATATAGTCGAGGATGATCTGAATATTCGGGAAATTGAAAGTTTTGCCCTAAAGAATATGGGCTTTGCGGTCAGGGAATTTGAAAGAGCAGAGGAATTTCACCGGTCAATGACGGATCAACTGCCTGAGTTGATTTTGTTGGATATCATGCTTCCGGATGCTGACGGGCTGGAGGTTCTGGAAAAGCTCCGCAGTGATAAGCAGACCCGCAATATTCCGGTCATCATGGTGACCGCGAAAGGTGCGGAAATGGATAAGGTAAGAGGGCTGGATATCGGTGCTGATGATTATATTACCAAACCTTTTGGCGTGATGGAGCTGATATCCCGAGTGAAGGCGTTATTAAGAAGGAGCTATAAGGCCGGGCCGGAAAGAACCATTACAATCGGCAGCGTATGTCTGGATGAGGAGAAGCACCGCGTAACGGTAGGTAGTGCAATATGTGAACTTACTTATAAAGAATATGAACTGCTTAAATTACTGATGATCAATGAAGGAGTCGTGACCGGCAGGGAAGAAATCCTGGAAAAAGTATGGGGGACAGATTTTGCGGGTGAATCACGGACTTTGGATATGCATATTAAAACTCTGCGCCAGAAATTACAGGAAGCCGGAACAATGATCAAAACTGTAAGAAATGTGGGGTATATATTTAACACATGAAAAAAAGAATTAATGGTCAGTTAATACGGATAGCGGCTTTGGCGATTGTGTCAACCATGTTGCTGATGGCGGCAGTCGGCTACCGGCTGTTTACCGGACAGATCATCGACAGTCTGCGGATCCAGTCTCAGGTAATCCGGCAAATGACATACAGGGAATATTTACCTGAAAAACTGGCAGCAGCCGGTGTAAATGCAGAACAGGACGGACTTCGCATAACCGTTATTACAATAGATGGTGTTGTTCTGTATGATACCGAAGGAAATGCCGAACAGATGGAAGACCATAGCAGTCGGCCGGAGGTGAAGGAAGCGCTTTTGCAAGGAGAAGGATGGGATATCCGACAATCTGCAACTATGGCGAAAAATACTTTTTATTATGCCGTGAAGACGGAAGAAGGGCTTATTCTACGCGTGGCAAGGGAAGCAGACAGCATAATTCGGATTTTTACCGAAGGCTTACCGGTGATTGTTATTTTTGTGTTGATTGTTTTCGGAATCTGTGTCCTGTTTGCCCACATGCTTACTGCCGGCTTGATGAAGCCGGTTCGAGAAGCGGCAGCGCGGCTGGAAAAGCAAGAGGAAGTAATTACTTACGAGGAACTGCAGCCTTTGGTTGATACAATCCGAAAGCAGAATGAAAGCTTGCTGGCAAGCGTAAAGATCAGGCAGGACTTTACGGCCAATGTCTCACATGAATTAAAGACGCCGCTTACTTCTATTATCGGGTACGCGGAACTGATCGAAAGCGGCATGGTGGAAAAAACCGAGGATATTTCCCATTTTGTAACGGAGATCCATAAAAGTTCCAACCGTCTGCTGACATTAATCAATGACATAATCCGACTATCGGAGCTGGATGCCGAGGAAAAGGAAGAGGTTTTGGAAAGAATCAATCTATATGACATTGTCGAGGCCTGTGTCGGCATGCTGCAGATTAATGCTGAAAGGCTTCATGTCAAGATCAGCATGCAAGGGGAAGCAGCCTATGTGTATTCGACCAGACAGATGATGGAAGAGCTGGTATATAACCTCTGTGACAATGCGATCCGCTATAATAAAGAGGATGGCAGGGTCGAGGTGTCGGTGTGGAACCGCTCCGGCAAGGTGATCTTGACAGTGAAGGATAACGGGATCGGCATCCCTAAGGAACACCAAGACAGGATCTTTGAACGGTTTTACCGGGTTGACAAGGGGCGTTCCAAATCAACCGGAGGCACCGGGCTTGGTTTGGCTATCGTCAAGCATATTCTGACAAAGCATGAAGCGAAAATAGAGCTGGACAGCGAAGCTGGGCGGGGAACCCAGATTAAGATTATTTTGACAGGGATATCAGGAGACGCTGTCTAAAAAGGACTTGATCTGCTTTCTGGTAATACCGTATCCCGGCACGGCTTTAAGTAATTTTCCTTCCATGAGCAGGGAAGGAACCGCCGGAAGATCTAAATCTACCCAGGCATAGCGGTTATTGCTAAGGACCTGCTCTTTATAGCGTCCTTCTGTCAGCGCCTCTACAAATTCCTGAGCCAGCGCCTCATCCCCCTTCAAGATTGATTTTATTCCTCCCACCAGTTCTTTGGCATTTTCATAATTAATCTGATAGATGTAGATTGCTTTATAAATGGCTTGATGATATGTTAGCAAATCAATGCCGTGCTCCTCACAAAAATACATTCCCATCACGCATAAATCACTGTACTTTCCATACAGTTCCGGGCGCGGGTGAGCTTCGCAGGGAACCGCTTTGAACTGCAAATCGGGATAAATCCGGTGCTGTTCTTCTAAGTAATCATGAATCCGGTAACAAAAAGGACACGCATAATCAAAAATAACTTCCAAAACTTTCCCCATCGCTTATCTCCTTTGCAGACTCAATAACTTTCTTTTGTTCATTAATTGCTAACTTGATGGATGGCTATTACACATAGTATTATACCGCTAATGCCGATAACAGGCAATCTACTTTTTAGCAAGTCCGTTTTATTGGACACATTGAATGATAGAATGATATTGTAGCAAGAAATCAGGGATGTCAGGAGGATATTATGAAAGGATATGCAGTTAGTGACGGATATATGGGATGGATTGGTGATAGCTATATGCTGTTCGCCTGCGAGGAGGATTATCGAGAGTATATCAACGAAGCAGCGTAAGTGAATTTGGGAAAGGATACCGATTTAATCAGGATTAAATCAGTTACTGAGGAGCAGTGGTTTAATGCACACAAATCGCTAAAAACGTGCGATTTGGCGCTTGCAATTCCCGAGATTTTGCGCAAAAGTATTTCATACTTTTGGAACAGCGCAAAACACCTCGCGGTGGTCTGAACTGTAACGAATTAAGTCAGCGTTTCCTTAGTGTTTCCTTAGTAGATAGCATAATCTACTTTTTTAGGTTATAATGAAGAAAAGCATGAAAGCAGGTAGGAAATGCGTCTGGAATATGAATATTTTACTGGTCAGGCAACCGAGCTGGCCCCGGATCTTTTAGGAAAGATTTTATGCCATAAGACTCCAAGCGGGATATTTCGGCACCGTATCACCGAAACTGAATGCTACTACGGGGAAGCAGATACTGCTTGCCATGCCAGTAAAGGGAAGACTGAACGAACAAAGATATTGTACGGCAAAGGCGGAACTGCTTATGTGTACTTATGCTATGGAATCCATAATCTGTTCAATATCGTGACCGGAGCAGAAGGCTTTCCTCAGGCAGTACTGATTCGCGGTGTGGAAGGCCATACCGGGCCGGGCCGGCTGACCAAGGCCATGGGAATTGACCGCAGCCTGAACGGCGTGGACTTGACTGTTTCAGATGTGCTGTGGGTGGAAGATAACGGTTGCCGGCCAGATTATGACAAGAGCAAAAGGATCGGTATTGATTATGCTGCCGAAGCGGACCGCAACCGGCTGTGGCGCTTTGTAATCCGTCACCCAAAGGAAACAGACATAGTGTAAACGAAAAAGGACAGAGCAGATATGGAATACATCCCCGCTAAAACAATCGTAACCAGAAACAAGTCCTCGGGCTGGTTCGGTAATGACTATAACATGAATATTTATAAAGGCTGCTGTCACGGCTGCATTTATTGTGACAGCCGCTCGGACTGTTATGGAGTAGAGGACTTCGACCGGGTACGGGCGAAAGAAAATGCTCTTGAGATCATCCGTAATGATCTGCGCCGCAAGGTAAAAAAAGGTGTGATCGGCACAGGTGCCATGAGCGATCCGTATAATCCGTTTGAGAAGGAACTGTGCCTTACCAGGCATGCTTTGGAACTGATAGATGCCTATGAGTTTGGCATATCAATTGACACGAAAAGCACGCTTTTGGCAAGGGATATTGAAATATTGCAATCAATCAGAGAACATTCGCCGGTACTTGTTAAAGTAACCGTCACTACGGCAGATGATGCTTTGGCGGCGAAAATAGAACCCGGAGCGCCGTCCTCATCGGACCGTTTTGCCCTGCTGGGACGGCTTAGTAAGGAAAGTATTATGGCAGGGATTTTGCTGATGCCGCTACTGCCCTTTTTAGAAGATAGCGAAGACAATATCATGAATATCATCCATAGCGCAGCAGACTGCGGCGTAAAATTTATTTATCCGGCTTTCGGAGTTACGCTCAGGATGAACCAAAGGATTTATTTTTATGAGAAGCTTAAGCAATTGTTTCCGAAGGAGAATCTGGCTGAACAGTACCGGAAAAGATATGGCAGCAGCTATGAATGCCGGGCGCCCGAAAGTCAGCGGCTATATGATGTTTTTAGGAATGAATGCGAACGGCTTAAGATCTTATATAATATGAAAGACATTATCCACGCCTATAAACAGAATTATAGTGATGGTCAGCTTAGCTTGTTTGATTATTAGCACACCAAAAAATTTCGTAATTCCACACATAAATTGTAGTAATTTACAAATAATAGTACCACAGAAAAAAATTACTATTAGTTATTGGAGGAAATACGATGAAAGCAACGGGAATTGTCAGAAGAATAGACGACTTAGGTCGTATTGTTATACCTAAAGAAATCAGAAGGACGCTGCGGATCAGGGAAAGTGATCCGTTAGAAATATTTACTGATAGAGAAGGGGAAATTATCTTAAAAAAATACTCTCCCATCGGCGAAATGAGTACCTTTGCCAAGCAATATGCTGAAAGCCTTGCGCAAGTGTCGGGGCATGCGGCATTAATTACCGACCGGGATCAGTTTATTGCCGTTTCGGGCGGATTCAAAGGCGTCATCGGAAAATCACTCAGTAAAGACCTGGAGGATAAAATTAACAACCGGGAAGTTATTATCGCATCAAAAGGAGATAAGAATTTTGTCATGGTGTCCGATGATAATATCAGTGATTATGAACATGAAGCGATTACCCCGATTATCTGTGAAGGTGATGTAATCGGAGCCGTAATATTACTGGAAAGTGATGCAAAGGCCAAGATGGGCGAGGTAGAACAGAAGCTGATCCAGTCTGCGGCGGGCTTTCTGGGCAGGCAGATGGAGCAATGACATCAAGATAATGCAGCGGGGGGGCCCTCCGGTTCCCGAGCCCCCCCTTTTTCTGAATAGGTTACTGTTCAGACCCTAGCCGACGTGCATCAAACCCCTGCTCCACAGTAACATTTATGCACACAAAATGCGATAAAACTGCATTTTGGCGCTGGCACAACGCGGGTTTTTGCGCAAAAACAGCGCAAAACACCTCGCGGAATACTACCCGTGAACAGTAACCTGAATAGGGCGTAATAGCGCAATAGGCTATTGACAAAGCTATCAGAAAGCAGTATACTATCCATACCGTTCCTACATGTCTAGTAGGAAATGTCCGGGGTTTGAAAGGAAGGAAGATTATGAAAAAATTACTTGGTATGTTGTTGGCATCGATACTAATGATGTCATCATTAGCCGGATGCGCAGGGAATGAAGCAGCTTCGGGTACGGTCAATGTTGGCGTGACGGATACGCTGGGTTCTTTAAATCCGCTGCTGTTGAACGGCGGTGAAATCAATAAGTATGCTACTGGCCTGATGTTCCTGCCGTTGATGGATCTGGGGCCGGATCTGAGCTTTGAAGCGCAGCTGGCGGACAGCATCACTACGGAAGACAACTTGAATTTTGTCGTACATATAGATGATAATGCGGTCTGGTCGGACGGCGAGCCGGTTACGGCAGAAGATGTGGAGTATACGGCGCTGCGTCTTACCAGCCCGGTGATCAATAATACCGCGATGTCGATGTATAGAGCCTTCGTCGGTGTCGGCGAGGACGGTTTTGTCGAGGAAGGGGCGGACAAGATTGAAGGGATCCAGGTAATTGATGAAAAGACGATACAGTTTACGACCAAGTATCAGATGGCATTGACTACCTTCCAGAATACATACGCCAGATATTTGCTGACCCTGCCGAAGCACAAGATTGAGGCGTTCAGCGAGGCTGAGCTTACTACAGCAGAATGGTTTAACCAGCCGGATGTTGTCAGCGGCCCTTACATCGTTACGGAATATGATTTTGACCACTATATATCCTATGAAGCCAATGAAAACTATTGGAAAGGCACCCCCAAGATCAAGAATTTAAATATCCGGATCGTGGAAGGCAGCCAGCTTTACGCCGGCCTTCAGTCCGGTGAAATCGACATCACTCAGCATACCATGAGCCTGATCCCGCAAGAGGATTATGCCAGCGTGGAAGAGCTGGATAATGTTCAGGTAGTGTACGGGGCTCCGGTCACTCACCAGTCCGTTTTTATTCAGACTCAAAACGTTTCCGATGCCAGAGTGCGCCAGGCTATGGTATATGCCATTGACCGTGAGAAAATACTGAGCGATCTGCTTAACGGCAAGGGTGAAATAGTGGAAGGCTTTGTATCATCGGCCAGTCCCTTCTTTGACCCGGCCATTGAACCGCTTCCCTATGATCCGGAAAAAGCCCGGGCCTTGCTTGCGGAAGCCGGATGGGATGGTTCCCAGGTACTGCGCTTTTATGTCAATTCCGGTGACAGTACCTTCGTGAATGCTGCCTCCGTCATAGTCGCACAATGGGCGGAAGTGGGGATCCAGGCAGAGATCAAGACGGTGGATTTTGCCACTCTGATGGCGACATCAGAAACTACTGATTATGACGTGCTCGCCGTCCAGTACACCTATGCTCCGGTAGATCCTTATCCGGATGTAGCCTGGCTGCTAGGCGGAGAAGATAGCTGGACCGGCTATGGCAACGATGAGATCAATGCAGCGCTGGAAAATACCCAGACGACCAGCGATATCGATGAAATCACCCAACTGTATTCCATCGTGGACAAAAAGGTTCAGGAAGACGTGCCGGTGTTTTCTGCTTACGTCGTCAGCGCCCAAGGGGCGGTAAATAACCGGCTGAGTAATGCCCTCCCCACGGTATATGGTTTCTTTAACCAGGTTGAAAAATGGGAGATTAAGTAGAAATCCATGCCACCTATTTTAGAGATAATAAATATGTCTACGGCTTTTAGCGGTGACTACGGAAAGAAAGTCAGTGTAGATAATATCAGTTTCCATGTGGACAAAGGCGAGGTGGTCTGTATCGTAGGGGAATCAGGCTGCGGCAAAAGCGTCACTTCACTTTCCATTATGAGATTACTAGGCAGGGGCGGAGCCGTTACAGACGGCTCTGTCCTGTTTGATGGAAAGAATCTGCTGACGATGAGCGAAAAAGAACTGGATCTTTTGAGAGGCAATCAGATTACGATGATCTTTCAGGATCCCCTGACTTCGTTAAACCCGGTGTTTACCATTGGCAATCAAATTACCGAGAGTATTCGCATCCACATGGGCATGGGTAAAAAGGAAGCCGAAAAAAGAGCGGTTGCCTTATTGAAAAAAGTCGGGATGCCGGATCCTGAGATATCAATGAAAAAATATCCCCATACCCTTTCCGGCGGCATGCGTCAACGGGCGATGATTGCCATGGCCCTTTCGTGCAATCCCAAACTGCTGATTGCTGATGAGCCGACCACGGCATTAGATGTGACCATCCAGGCCCAGATCATGCAGTTGCTGAAAGAACTGCAAAAAGAGCTGGGCATGTCGATGATCCTGATCACTCACGACATTGGCCTGGTGGCGCAGATGGCGGACCGGGTTCTGGTCATGTATGCCGGCCAGATCGTGGAGGAAGCTACGGTAAAGGAGATCTTTAATCAGCCGATGCATCCCTATACGAAAGCCTTGCTCAAGACTGTACCCGGTATTCTTGATGACCGCAGTCGGATACTGGCATCGATTCCCGGTATGGTGCCGGAAAATTACGATGATATAACAGGATGCCGTTTTGCAGGACGCTGCATCTATTTCCAAGAGGAATGCAACCGGCGGCAAAGATATTTGGAGTACGAAAAAGCCCATTTCGTAAGGTGTGAAAGAAGGGATGTTGTATCGAGATATGAGGATTGAGAATGTGCCTTTGATTGAAATAACCGACCTGAAAAAATATTTTCCCTTAAAAGAGGGTATTGTCACCCATACCACCGGTTTCGTGAAAGCGGTGGACGGTGCCAGCCTATGCATCCGGGAAGGAGAAACTCTTGGATTGGTAGGGGAATCAGGCTGCGGGAAATCGACGGTCGGCAGGATGATCGTCGGCTTGGAAAAACCTACTGAGGGGACTATCAAATATAACGGACAGGATCTGGATACAGTCCGAAAAAATACCGGCAAGAAAGCATGGACACGCTTACAGATGGTATTTCAGGACTCCTATTCTTCGTTGAATCCCCGTAAGCATATCTATGAAATCTTGTCCCAGCCCATGCTGTATCACAGGATTGCTACAAAAGACAACTTAAGGTCCCGGCTGGAACAGCTGCTGGACATGGTAGGCTTGCCCAAGGGTGCCTTGGGGAGGTATCCTCACGAGTTTTCAGGAGGTCAGATACAGCGCATCTGCATTGCCAAAGCTTTGTCCTTAAATCCGGAATTTATCGTATGTGATGAGCCGGTAAGCGCGCTGGACGTGTCCATTCAGGCTCAGATACTAAATTTACTCCGGCAGCTACAAAAGGAGCTGCAGCTAACCTGCCTTTTCATCGGCCATGGACTGGGTGCGGTAAACTATGTCAGTGACCGGATTGCGGTGATGTACCTTGGTAAAATAGTGGAAATAGCCGACGCCGGGGAACTGTTCCGTAATCCGGTGCATCCCTATACCAAAGCCTTGTGCAATGCCGCGCCGATTGCCGATCCCGATATGCCGGGAAGGGAAAGCTGTCTGCTTGAAGGTGAAATCGCTTCAGGGCTTAACCCGCCTTCGGGGTGCCGGTTTCATCCCAGATGTCCTCATGCTACCGAGATATGCCGAGAAAGGGAGCCAGGAATCAGTGCCCTGACAGCAGGCAACCGCCATCTGGTCGCCTGCCCGATCGTGGCAGTGGGAGAATGCTGAGATATGTTTGTGTAGATGGTGTATGTTTGCGTGATTACATATATTAAAGGAGCGAGTAATGGCAAAGTATATTATCAAACGTATTTTAATAGCCATTCCGGTATTGATCGGAATAACCATTATTGATTATGCCATAATGTGCTTAGCAGGCAGTCCCTTAGAAATGCTTCAAGGGCCGAGGATATCGGAAGCAGCTGTAGAAGCAAGGCGAATCGCCTTAGGTCTTGATCAGCCGTTTTTTGTACAGTATTTTGTCTGGCTCGGCGAACTGTTGAGAGGGAATATGGGTTACTCCGTACATAACTATCAGTCGGTAAGCCGGATGATCAGCACCCATATCGGCCCTACGCTGCTTTTGATGGGCGTATCTTTGCTGGTCAGTCTGCTTATTGCCGTTCCGGCGGGAATATATAGTGCCATTAATCAATATTCCAAAGGCGATTATGCGGTAGTGACGGCATCTTTTTTAGGAAGCAGCATCCCCAGCTTTTTCCTTTCCCTGCTGCTGATCTACCTGTTTACCATTAAACTGGGCTGGCTGCCCTCAAGCGGGATGGAGACTTTAGGGTCCGGAGGCGGCTTTGCCGATGTGGCGGCCCACATGGTCATGCCAGTCCTGGTGCTGTCCTTTTCGATGGCCGGAAAAAACATCCGCTATATCAGAAGCGCGGTGCTGGAAATCCTGCAGCAGGACTATCTTCGTACCGCCAGAGCCAAGGGAATCGGGCGGTTCCTTGTAATCAACAAGCATGCCCTGCGTAATGCGCTGGTACCGATTGTTACGGTAATCGGGATGGAGATTCCGGTTCTGTTCGGCGGCGCTGTTATAATCGAACAGGTTTTTTCCTGGCCGGGGCTGGGATTAATGACGATGAGTGCGATTACCAGCAGGGACTATCCGGTAATTATGGGCGTGTGCTTGCTGTCGGCGGTGGTCGTACTGATCGGGAATCTGATTACGGACATCTTATATGCGATGGTGGATCCGACGATTTCATTGAAGTGAAGCTTGCCAGCCGCCATCGTTCATATTTTCTTATGATAACAGTTAATACTGAAGACAATTAAGAACAAAATCTGAAAATCCCTTGGAAAAAAGTGAAAAAAATAGATGCAGATGGCACTCAGATAACAAAAATCTGCAATTTTTGGTCATAAAATGTCTGTTTTTGGAAAACTATAGACATTATACATGATATTTGTTAATATTTATACAATATTAACTTTTTTAAATTACAACTAATGATAGGGATTTTTCTGTCTACAACTGCCGTAACTGGCTTTGTGACAGAAATATCGGCTGATTTTCTCGTAAAGAACGAGAGAAGGATGTAGGTATAATTATGTATGAAATTTTTTTGGAACTGCTAATGAAAAAAGGTGTCAGGCCAGCCGATGTTTCGAAAGCTACCGGTATACATCCGTCTACATTCTCCGACTGGAAAAGCGGTAAAAGTCGGCCGAAACAGGCAAAACTGGTTAAGATAGCCGCTTATTTTGAGGTTACAGTCGATTATTTGCTAAACCGGGAAGAAAATCACGTTGAAGACGGCATGGTTGTTATTGATCGGGAGACGAATGATATTATCAACATGAAACCGCTTCAGAGGCTGATTACGGAATATAAGGCCGGAAGAGATAACAGAAGGCTTTCTGACTATATTGAATCGATCGTGGACTTTAATAAATGACAGAATAGGCAAAATCTAATGGTAAACCATAAGTTCTGATATATTCTCGATAATATATATGTGACCTGTCAATGTAGGATATATTCAATTGATTATTACATCATCGGATATATCCTAATTTAATTACCCTATTTCCACTTACATAAGTTTTTGCGTAAGTTTCAGAATCACCACCGTCATAATGTATTTTAAGCTCTTTATCGACACGGTCGGAATACAGAGATTATTACAACATTTGACATATTAATTATTTTGCGTTATACTTAATAAAACTTCGGTAAAATAAAATCCACTAATTAATACTATTGTTTAATTATATTATTGTAAAGCACTTATTGAACCCATGATAATGAAGGAGGAGGGTAATCATGTACGAAATATTTGAAGAATTGTTAAAGAAAAAAGGTGTAAGAGCCGCCGCTGTTTCCAAAGCTACCGGAATCCATCCTTCCACTTTTTCAGTCTGGAAAAGCGGAAAATGCCGACCGAAGCACGAAAAATTAATTAAAATAGCAACTTATTTTAATGTAACGGTTGATTACCTATTGAACCGTGAGGAAAACCGGACAGTCAAGAGCAAGGTGGCAATTGACAAGGAAACATATGAAATCATTAGTACTCTGCCAATGACAAAGCTGATTTCTGAATTTCGGTTAAGTGAAGATAACAACAGACTCACGGAACACATAGAATTGATGCTGTCTTTCCATAATAATGACAAGCCATCTGGACGAAAAAAAAGAAAATCAGAAAAGGCGGAAAATGTCGGCATTTCACGGACGGATGTTGGAACATTATAAGAAATATCTGATTGTCGTTGTCAGTTTCAAAAGCTATATTGAGAAACACCGTCCGGCAACCGCGGTCCGTTTTAGTACCAATGAGTATGTACGTAACGGGTCGATTACCAATATCCCGCTTTACTTTGCCGGTAAGCTCTTTGCGTTGGCGCAATCACAATAAAACATCGAACCGCACCCATTGACCATATTCGCCGGCAATCGTTATTTTTCCTTTATGAGCGGCAACAATGGCTTTGGCAATGGAAAGCCCGATCCCGTAACCGCCGGTTTCGCGGGAACGGGATTCGTCACTGCGGTAAAAGCGTTCAAATATCTTATCCTGTTCCTCATCAGCGACACCGGTTCCTGTGTTATAGACGGAGAGATACAGGCGGCTGTTAGTGTTCCGAGATCCACGCCGGAACCGCAATCGCTTAGTCCGGGACATGCGGCCGCTTTCCGGAAGGAGCGATACTTTGATCAGTCCGCTGATGCCAGAATAGCGGATGGCGTTGTCAATCAGGATGCCGACTAGCTGTTTTATCTTTTTCTCATCGCCGCAATACACCAAATTCTCGGTAACGTCATAGGAATACTGTTTTCCCTCTTCAAAAGCGCGGCTTTCAAATTCGAGGACTGCGTTCAATATAGCAGTACTCAAGTTAAATTCGTCAAAGATGATAGCCGTCGGCCTTTCGTCAGTTCTGGCCAGGGTCAGCAGGCTCTGAACCAGCCCGCTCATTCGCTCCACCTGTGATTTGATATGAAAAAGCCGGATGTTGTCCCCGCTTTCATGCTGCAGCACGTCCACGTTGGCACTGATGACGGTCAGCGGGGTTTTTAATTCATGGCTGGCATCCGAAATAAAACGCCGCTGCCTGTCAAACGCAGATTTTATCGGTGCGGCCATCCATTGTGCCAGCAATGTAGCCACAAACGCCAGGATAATGGCGGTAATCCCTGCGGCCCAGAGCGAGGTCCGTGTCAAATGATCCAGCAGCCGCATTTCAATGCTGCGCTCGGTAAATACTGCGATCTGTCCATACGGCTTGTCTGCCGCCATAAAATGAAAGCTGCCGATATCGCCCTTTGCTTTGCCGGAATCCAGAGCCTGGGTCAGGAAATCCTGCGCATCAGCAGCGGTAAAGTCGAACATCATATCCAGATTCAGTTCCAACAGCTCGCCGTTTTGGCCTAATTTGGCATAAAATAAATGTCCGGCCCGCATCATGTCGGGTTCCCCAAAGACACTGGCCGGCGGGAAGTCTTCCAGCCGGTCTGCCGGCAAATCTTCCGGCCGGTCTGCCGGCAAATCTTCCGGCCAATCTGTCGGCCGGCCTTGCGGTGGCAGCAAAAAGCCGTCATTGTCTACGATCGACAGCATGATTTCTTCTGCTCTTTTGACCGAAGCTGAGTGGACCGAAAGATTTAAAACTAAAAGCATAGCGGCAAAAACCAGGAATAAACTTCCCAGAACAACCGCGACGATCTTGACGGTAAGCTGTTTGATCATACGCCCACCTCCAAGGAATAACCGACATTGCGGACAGCCTTGATCTGCAGGTCGGAACCGATAGCAAGGAGTTTCTTGCGGACAAAGGAAATATAAACTTCGATATTATTATACTCCGCTTCGCTGTCAAACCCCCATATTTTTTCCACAAACCGCTCCTTCGGGATGATCTGGCGGCTGTTTACCAGTAGCATTTCCATAATCTGATATTCCTTGACGGAAAGAGTCACAGTTTCCTTGCCAGTGCCGAGTTGATGGGTATTCTTATCCAGAACGGTATTGCCTGCCTGCAGGGCATCGCCCAGATATTCATTGCCGCGCCGGGTGATCGACCGCAGCCTGGCCAATAGCTCGCCGGTTGAAAAGGGCTTGGTGAGATAATCATCCGCACCGGTATCCAGTCCCAGGATGCGGTCTTCGATGTCAGCCTTGGCAGTCAGTAGCAATACCGGTGTATTATTTCCTTGCTGGCGCAGGGAGCGCAGCACCTCGATTCCGTTCTTGCCTGGAAGCATGACATCAAGAATAATCGCGTCATATACGCCGGTCATGGCGTAATCCTCCGCATCTATGCCGTTATAGACAGCATCGGTGACATGAAGATTCTGCTTTAAGAGTACCGTCAGCACATCGGAAAGCTGTCTTTCGTCCTCAACAATCAATATTTTCATACCGTTTCCTCCATAAGAACATCATGACGTATAGGCATATTACTATATGAATTATAACAATTATAGCATTATAATATAACCCTATCTTAAAAACCTTTAAGTAATCTTGAAATATTGATTCATCTTTTCACTGCTTCACACTTCCAAACATGCCGCTATGCGGCACAAACAATCCGTTCAATGAACGGCTTTAGAATTTCTTTACACACTTTTTTCACATTTAAAAATGATAGTTTCAAGGTTTTTTTAAGCTTCACAGCTTATATTCAATTATGTTAATATCGCGGATTTTGAAGATAATAGTAAAGAGCTATGAGGCGGCAGGAGGTCAAATGGAATCGACTAACTCACTTCCAGAAACAAAAAACACAAGAAATAAACGAGTAAAAGTCATTGTCGCGGCCGTAATACTGGTGGCGTTACTGGCAATCGCAGGAACAGTATTGTGGCAGATGGGGATTTTTAAACAGGAAACGGAGCAAGCTTTTCCGGAGCGTGCTTTTGGCGGAATGAACCTGGAAGGTGTCATCACTGCCAGCGGACTGACCAGCGTGGCGATGCAGGATGAAATGTATGAGCTGGATTTTTTAGAAACCGCCTTGTACGTGGAAGAAAGCTATCTTTCGACAGGGGATCAGGTCGCAGAAGACACCAAGGTCTTCAAAGTATCGGAAGATACACTAAAGGAAGCTTCCAGGGAATTAAACGATGCAGTAACCGAGACCGGCCTGGCCTACCGACAGGGAAAGATTGATTATGAGATCGGATTGCTGGATGCTTCTGAGGCACAGCTATTGTCCGGAATCAATCAAAAATATGCCCAGTCGGAGTATGACAAAGCGATGGCGGAAGCTGCCGCGAAAGTGACGGAGCTGGAACAGCAGGTAGAAGATGCCCGGGAGCTGGTGGAGGAGTATACCGCTTCTGTTCAAGAGAATTACTACTATACTTACTATAAGGTAAAAGAACTTCAGGATACCTATTATGATAATTTTACCTATCAGATGAAGCTTTATGAAGAATGGAATATTGAAGAGCTGGAAGATACAGTCGGTACAGACAGTTCCTCAGCCTCTGGTAATGTTGTCCAATCAGGAAGTACAGGCAATACTGCCGGGGGAACAGGCGGTGATATGGCCGGTAATGCTGCCATAGGAAAAGGCAACGCCGGAGGAGAAAATGAAGTCGCAGGGGCGGACAATGTCGCCGGCGGAGCAGGTAACGCCGGGGCAGGCAATGACGGCGGAGGAACAGGAAACACCGCTGGGGGAACGGGCAGCACCATCAGGGGAATGGGAAGTGCCGGAGCTTCTGTCAAGGTCAATCAAGATGCCGAGAGAATGACGGTATACAATCTGTTGGACGAACTGGTGCAGGAAAACGGAGCGGCTTATCAAGAGGCCTTAGAACAATATCAAGAAGCCTCTGCTGTGGCGGCGGCCGGTCTGGATCGGGCAAACAGTGAGCTTCTGGATCTTGAGGCTCAGTTAGTGCAGGCCAGAACCGAATATCAGCAGGCAACGCTGACGAATCAGGCTGATTTTGATATCACCATGGCGGAAAATGAAAATGCTCAGCAAGTATACGATACCACCTCGCAGAAACTGGAGGAAACCTATGCTACCCTTGCGGATGACAAGGATGAGGCAGAGGAGAACCTGACTCTTTTTGATCAGATAATCGCTGATGGTTATTTCTATACGGAAAATGCCGGCAATATTGTGATGGTAGGGGTTCGGAAAGGCAGTTATCTGTCTGGTGAAAGTCTGCTGCTGGCCTACAGTGACCCGGAGACAGTAACCGTAACGGCCAATGTCGGTCAGGAAGATATCGCAGATATTACCGTAGACGACAGAGTTTATGTGACGGTGGAAGGTTATGGCAGTTATGAAGGCCATGTGCGCTCTATTAATCCGGTATCGCAGAGCCAAAGCAATTCTTCCATAACTTATCAGGTGATGGTGAATCTGGAGGGAGATTTTGCCGGGCTGGAATCCAATTTGACAGCTTATGTGCACTTTGGGATGACATCGGAGCAATGGCAGGGAATACAGCAGATGCCAAGCGAAGACAATGCCGGCCAGCCGCAGATGCCAAGCGGAGACAATGCCGGCCAGCAATAGCTGCGTATTGATTTGTTAAGATTTCGATGGAGAAGCTGTTAATAATTCAGTGGGTATAAGATATATGATGAGGATTATGATGACATGATGATAAGAAAAGATAAGAAACTGAGACGAAACCTGATTATAGCCGGAATCTTAGTACTGGTGCTGATTATGGCCGCCGGTTATACGGTGTTTATCGAGCCAATGTTAAATCAAGAGAATTATGTCTATAAAGAAGAGACGGTCAAGCGCGGTAACCTAGTGTTGGGCATTATGGAACGCGGCAATCTATTAATGGGAGAAAGTTCGGTTCGGTATGACTTAAATCTCAATGTGTCGGACGACGAAGAGGAAGAAAGCAGCGAAGATGAGGAAGAAAACCCACGCTACCTGAAAGTGGCGGAAGTCTTAGCCGTAGAAGGGCAAAGAATCAAACAGGGGGATGCTCTGTTCCGGCTGACCGACGAAAGTGTAGAAGGAGTCAGGCGAAAGCTGGGTGCTGCCTTGGCAGAAGCGGAGATTGCCTTATCGGAAGCCAAGACCGATTATCAGACCTCGCTGGTCAGTGCCCAACAGACCCTTGATGCCAATACTGTGACCGGCAGCCGGGCATCGGCGGATTATGAGGCGGCTTTGACCAGAAACAGTGCCAGCGTGGCCTTGCTTGAGTCCGAGATTAAAGTGCTGGAACAGGAAATCAGTCAGGCCCAGCTGATGCTGGAAGATGAAGATCTGTTGGATTCCTATGAAGAAGCCAAGGCTGCTTATACCCAGGCCAAGAATAAGTATGAGGAAACTGATTTTCATAATGCTACCGCCTATGTCAGCAATCTGGAGGCTTATGAGACAGCCAGCGCAAGTCTCGAGCAGCTGGAGGAACAGCTTCAGGGATATCGGGATGTCATCACAGACAATCAGGAAGAAATCATTCAGATACAATCGGAAATCACCTTGGCAAGCAATCAAAAAATAGTCAGTGATGCCGAGGCTGCCGCTGATTATAAAAATGCCAGCCTGACTGGTGAGCTAGCCAGCGAGATATATGAATATTCGACAGCAGGACTGTCCGACACTGTGGACGGAGCCCAGAATGATGTCGATGAGCTGCAGGAAAAATATGATGCCTTTGAAGCCTTCGTCGGTACCGATAATGTGATTTATGCCGAAGCAGACGGCCTGGTTCTGGATATTGCCTACAGTGCGGAGGATCAGCTGGTCAATACAGGTGCCATGCTGACCTACACCCAGGCCGACGATTATACCGTTACCATCCATATATCGGAGGAAGATATTGTAGCAGTAAAGGTCGGAAGCACTGTAGAACTGGCCTTTACAGCCGAACCGGATAGCGTCTATCAGGGTACGGTTGCCAGCATTACTGCCGCGGCATCTTCTGAATATGCCACCATCAGTTATCCGGTTACCATTCATGTGGAAGGGGATACCGCCAGGCTGTATGGAGGGATGACTGCCGATGTAACCTTTGTGACTGACTCAGTAGAGAACGTCCTTTATGTTTCCCGGAAAGCAGTGTTTACGGAAAATGATATCTCTTACGTATACCGCAAGGATAATAGGGGAAACAGAGAAAAGGCAGCAGTTGAAACCGGCTTTTCCGATGGCATCAATGTAGAAATTATCTCGGGCCTGGCTGAAGGTGATACGATTTATATAGAAAGCGTGATGAATGTTACGGAAGGAACCGATGGTACCGCAACAGGCACTTTTTCTGAGGAGAATGCTTTGGAAGATAATGCTTCAGAAGGTAATGATTCGGAGGGGAACGAGCTTGGAGAAGATTATCCGGAAGGTGGCTTTCCGGAAGGTGGCTTTCCCGAAGGTGGCTTTCCCGAAGACGGCTTTTCCGAAGGCGGCTTTCAAGGCGGCGGCTTTCCTGAAGGCGGCTTTCAAGGCGGCGGCTTTCCCGGTGGTTGAATTCGACTTTTATGATACTATTTTGCGTAAACTATAAATGATTTATCGTCCGTATATTCGCTTATGCTTACTGACATTTTACGGACATGGGGGTAAGGATGAAAAAGGCAGCAGTCATAATCACAGCAGCAATAATGACCATAGTTGTAGCAGTCGTAGTTGTTCTAAATAATAACGAAGAAATAACCTATCAGGAGACGACCGTTATATCAGGCCGGCTATCAGTGGGAATTACAGAAAGCGGAAGCCTTGACGTAGGCACCACCGTGCAAAGCTTTGACCTTGACATCAGTGAATTCAGCGGCGAAAGTACTTATACCTGGAGTATGGGCGGCGGCATGGGCGGCGGCATGAATTTTGCCATGCCGGGTGCGGAAGCCGGCAACAGCGGCAACGACTCTGCCGGCAGCGACCGGCAATTGCTGGTGGAAGAAGTGTATGTGAAGGACGGTCAGGAGATTGAACAGGGAGAACCTTTGCTGAAACTGACAGACAAAAGCGTTAACAGCATCCGGACCCAGCTTAGCGAGGACGTGACGGCAGCCCAAAATGTCTACGATCAGATGCAGACCGGCGGAAAACAGTCAAGGCAGGAAGCGGAAGGCGAGCTCGAACTGAATAGGCTGTACGGTACCTATGCCCAGTCGGAATACAGCCAGTCCGTCATTGCCGCACAGACCGATGTGACGGCCAAGGAAGAAGCGCTGACAACAGCACAGGAAGCCCTGACGGAGACCCAGACGGATCTGGCTGAGAAGCAGACACGGCTCACCGCCGAACAGCAGGTGCTTGCCAACGCGGTCTACATGGTCCAAGAAACCGACCGCGAAACTAACCTATACTGGTGGATCATCGCTGTCCAGACCCAGGCCGACGCGGAAGCAATGGTTACTGAACTGACTGAGGAAATCGAAGTGCTGTCGGAACAGATCGTCACAGACGAACAAACAGTAAGTGACGCGGAAACGGAGCTGGAGCTGGCCAATAAACAGTTAGAAACCGTAACGGTCCAAGCGGATACCCAGTTGAAGAAAAGAAACTATCAGTCGGAAAACAGCCAGGAAATCTATGACATAGCCGTTGCCCAAAGAAATTTTGACGAGGAAAAAGCCCGGATTGACCTAGAGGAGGCTGAGAAAAAACTGGCAGACTTTGACACCGTCATTGTTGAAGGCGTTATTTATTCCGCTTATCGCGGTCTGATTATGGAAACTATCGTAGCGGTAGATGACGTCCTGAATCAGGACACCGAATTGATCGAACTGAATGACTATGATGCCATTACCATTACCCTGTCAATAGAAGAAGAGGATATGGCAGCGGCAGGCCTTGGCAGTCAGGCCAATATAACCGTTGCGGCTTTTCCCAATCAGGTCTTCCGGGGCACGGTTACGGAGATCGGAGCTGCCACGATAGACAGTAATACCAATAAAACCCTTACCGATGTTACCGTAACGTTAGAAGGAACGACCAATACCCTTTATCAGGACATGACGGCAGAAGTGACTTTTATCACCGAAGAAAGTGCCGAGGTGCTTTATGTTCCCAATAAAGCGATTGAACAGGACGGGGAAAAATACTATATAAAGGTACAGGAAGAAAACGGCAGGATCATAACCAAAGAAATAGCTGTCGGCTTTACCGATGGAATCAATACGGAAATTATCCAAGGGCTTTCTGAAGGCGAAACGATAGTGTGGGAAAGGCAGGTTACAAATAGATGAGATGGTCGGAAATTTTCAGATTAGTGTTACTGAACCTTTTTCAGAACAAGTTCAAAGTATTTCTGACATCGACAGGCATCGTAGTCGGCACTGCGACTATTATGCTGGTTATCGCCATCGGTACCGGCGGCCGGATGGAGGTGGCAGAGCAATTTAAAAACCTGAATGCCGGTGCCATCGATATCTATTATGAATATAACGACAGCGGCGGCCGATTCGGCGGCGGCTTTCCGGGAATGGGCGGCGGTATGCCCGGCGGCAATGCCGGCTTTGGCGGCGGGAATGCCATTCCTGGCGGCGGTAATTTTGGCGGCGGTAATTATGATGCCGGCATGCCGAACATGGGGATGTTCGGCGACTTCGGCAACCGTACCAATACGGAAAATATTATCCTCTCCACCTCCGACATCGCGGAATTGGAAGAATACGTGCCCGGGATTGCCAACAGTACGATTTCCTATACAGTCAAAGCGGATACCGAAGGCGGTAACCTGGAAGAAAGCGTTAGCTATACTGTCGCCGGCGTGAAGGAGAACTATGACGTAATCAGCAATCTGGAACTGGCAATCGGCGATTTCCTGACGGAGGAAAACGATGAATACAAAGACAAAACCTGTGTCTTGGGCTATGGCGTTGCCAGAGAAATGTTTGACAGCATGCTGGATGCCTACAACGCATCGGTCTATATTGATAACCGCGTCTATGTGGTGGCCGGCGTGCTTGCAGAAATGGGAACCGTATCGTCGGGAATCAGTCCGGACGAGACCATCTTTATTCCCTATGCCACCGGCATCAAATACCTGACCGGCAAAGATGTCAGCCCCACGATTACCGTAGTGGCCGAAGAGATTGGCCAGGTAGCCGATATGATGACGGACATTACCGCTGTCCTTGCCGATAACTATGGAAGCAATGCGGTATTTACTATTTCAGATGCCGGGAGCAAGATGGAAGCGGCAGAACAGTCCAACCAGACTATGACGCTGCTGCTGATTGCCATGTCAGTGATCGTCTTTATCGTAGGCGGGATCGGGATTATGAACGTTCTCTTTGTATCCGTTAAGGAAAGAACCAATGAAATCGGTATCTTAAAAGCAATCGGCTGCGACCGGAAAGATATTCTTCTGGAATTCTTGCTGGAAGCCAGCTGCATCAGCCTGGTGGGGGCAGTTCTGGGCGTTCTCGTTTCACTTGGTATTACGCCGATTATAGAAAGCTTTTCCGTGAGGATGGAACTGTCGCTGTGGGGAGGTCTTTTGTCCTTGGTGTTCGGAGTACTGACCGGCAGCCTGTTCGGATTCTATCCGGCTTTCAAGGCTTCCCGGCTGATCCCGGTGGAAGCGTTGAACCGTGAGTAAACACGAGGATAAGTATGAGGATAAGCCAGGGGTAAGCACGAGGATAAGTCGGGGATCGGCACGAGGGTAAGTTCGGGAATAAATATGGGAATAATCAGAAAAGAATAAACGAAATTATTAATGGAGGCAGGAATGAACCTAAAGCAGCCAGGACAAAAAAAGTTAAAACATATTCCAGCAGAAAAAAATCAATCTAAGAAAGATGGTTCAGGACAAATCCAGCCAGAGTCAGACCAGCCAGAGTCAGACCAGCCAGAGTCAAATCAGCCAGAGTCAGACCAGACAGTCAGCCGGACAAAAGAGAGTCAGCCGGAACAGGATCTGATTATCAACATGACAGGGATTAATAAGGGCTATCTGTTGGGAACGGATAAGATCCCAGTGTTGCATGATGTGGATTTTCAAGTGGCCAAGGGAGAGTTTGTCGCCATTCTGGGGCCGTCCGGCTCAGGAAAGACGACGCTGATGAATCTGTTAGGCTGTATGGACATTGCCGACTCCGGTGATTATTATCTGGAGGATCAGGCCATTCATCAGATGCCGGAAGAAGAAATGGGAAATATCCGCAACCGAAAAATCGGCTTTATTTTTCAGAACTATCAGCTGATACCGACTTACGATATACTACAGAATATCATCATGCCGCTTTTGGTGCGGGGAATGACGATCAGGGAAGCGGAAGAACACTGTATGCCGGTTATTCGGATGCTGGGTATTGATAATCGCTTACGGCATCGGCCGGCCGAACTGTCCGGCGGCCAGAAGCAGCGGGTTTCCATTGCCAGAGCCTTGGTAGGAGAGCCGGCCTTGCTGCTGGCGGATGAACCTACCGGTGCCTTGGACAGCAGCAGCGGGAGCGATGTGCTGAAATTATTCAGACAGTTAAATGAAATGGGGAATACGATCGTGATGATTACCCACGATATGAACGTGGCAAAAGCAGCGCGCCGGATCGTGCATATTGTGGACGGGCATCTGAAAATCTAAGAAACACGGATTTATTCGGCGTTTCTTAAAGCGCTACCGCTTTCCGGTCAGATAATATACCGCCAGTTGTGTGCGATGGGAACATTCACATTTGTCCAGGATAGTGCTGATATGATTCTTAATCGTTCCTTCACTGATAAAAAGCTTCTCGGCAATTTCCCGGTTGGTCAGGCCGTCGGCTATCTCCTTAACAATGTCCAGTTCCCGTGCCGTAAGAAGCGACGTGTCAAAAACGGCATGGGTTTGAAGGACATGGTCGGTAAGCTGGGCAAAAACCTTTTCATCCAGGACATTGACACCCTGATGGATGGATTTAATCATCTGCTTTAGAGTTTCGGGAGCATGATTTTTGATCAGATAACCTTTTGCGCCGTTCTGCAAAGCTTTATTCACCAGATCATAATCATCAAACGTGGTGAGGATCAGTACTTTCCCCAGATTCTGACGGACGATTTCTCCCGTAGCCTCGATGCCATCCATAACCGGCATCTGGATGTCCATCAGGATTACATCGGCCGTCCGGGCCGCCGCCAGTATTAATGCCTCTTTTCCGTTAGCCGCGCAGCCGGTCACTTCAAATTCATCGTCCACATCTAAGATAATCCGCATGCCATCTCTGACGAAATCACTGTCGTCAGCAATAATAACTTTTATTTTCTCCATCTTTTGCTTATCCCTCCCCGCTTCTAATATCAATCTGCCATTTACACATCAAACGGCAAGATCATATTTATCTCAAATCCGTTAACCGATTTAACCGAAAGTGTCCCGCCGAGTTCCCGGGTCCGCTGTTTCATTCCCTGCAGCCCCATTCCTTCCACAATCTCCCCGCAGCCCACACCGTCGTCACTGATGTGGCAGCGGATGAACTGATTCAGGATCATGATGCGGATGCGGATGTTTTGACATTGGGCATATTTTAAGGCATTGGATACTGCTTCAAAGGTATTATCAAGAATAACTTCCCAGATCGATGCCTTAATCTGGGCCGGATCGTAGGTGATGCTGTCCTCTAGGATGACTTCGGCATGTATCCCGTATTTTTGACGGCAGCTTTCACAGAGATCCGTCAGCTGTAATAAAGCCATCTGTTTTTTATCAGGCGTTTCCTCCCGCAGGATAGACCGGATTTCATCCATGCTTTCCCGTAGCGAAAGAATCACCTGATCCATCCGGTGCTGTGTTTTCACCGGTTCCCGTTCAACCAATACCTTGCAAGCCTCCAATTGGTAAATACTGCCGTTTATGCTGTGTCCCAGCTTATCATGTAAGGATTGTGACAAACGGGCTTTTTCCGCTAGGATCCGGTTTTCAAAATGCAGACGGTTCTGTTCCAGTTTATTTTTCAGAAAGACATCCTTATGATTCAGGGAACGTTTCAGTTGGCTCTCCTGTTTCTCGAAATCGACCAGATAGGATCGGTATTCCTTAATGATGACATGGTGCTGGATGTACAGGATGATGACAAACAGGCAAAAAGAAATATAAGGGTAAGCATAGTCAAGATCGTAGGCAGCACCTAAAAGGGGAAGAAAGTACGAAACCAAAGGTGCGGAAAAAAAAGTCAGCCCGTCCAGAAGTACTATGGGCAATAGAAAAAAACAGTATTCCCCATACAGGAAAAGCAATACCAGCAACAAAAACGCCTCCGTAAGAAAAATAAACAGCCGTTTTTCCCGGGCAACTTCGTAATACATTGAAACGGCAAGCAGGCATGCGAGCAAAAACAGCTCCATGCCAGTTTCCCCTGCCCATTCCCAGCTTGCCGCCATAAAATACGCAATCAGGAATAACAATGATATGAATTTTACGACTGGGAAATAATATTCTTTCATGATATGCTTACGTCTGCCTCACCTTAAGCCCTAGGTATCCACCTGATAAAATAATAACAACAAAACCCAATACAATCAACAGGAAAGTAGACGATGCCCCACTTTGTTCCAGCATCACCATCTCACAGCATCTGACTACCCAATGTGCCGGCATTAACAGTGCGGCGCGTTTCCACAGTTCCCCCACTGACTCCAGTGGAAAATACAGTCCGGATAAAAGGCTGGATACAGTAAAGAGAAAAAAGCAAGAATAACTGGCACTCAACAGATTGTTCAGAACGGCACTGATTACGACACTGAACAGATTCAAAATGAGGCCGAAACCGAATATAAAGTACATAAAATGCCAGATCGGCAGGCCCAAATCAACCTTAACAAACAATAAGATACCGATGCCCATAATAACAACCTGCAACAACGTCGCCATCACCGACAGAATCAGTTTAATACCGACATAACCGGCAATGCGGGTACCCGTCAGCAAGATGCGGGTAAAGACCAGATTCTGCCTTTCTTCGACCGCTATGGAGCCGATAAAAATACCGGTGAATAAAAAGGCAATGCTGACGATGGCCAGTGTGTATCCGATATTACTTTTATTATTTGCCTGTTCATCCGTTAAAACATTACTTTCACTGTCACTTAAGAAAGTGCGGAATTCCTTTTCCGGCCGCATGGCCGTCATGTCTTCTGCCAGTTCCCGAAAAGCTTCGGGTTTCCCGGCCGTGGCGGCATCGAGGGCCGTCAGGCTGTTTATAGCCGTCTGCAGGCTTTCCTGCAAGAGGGCAAGCCTCCCGTCTTCGGAGGTTTTAAATAAATAGACGGCATCAGCGGATTTGCTGCCACGGATATTCTCTTCCAGACCCGGCGGGATATACATGGCGGCACCGACGGTATTGCGGTTCACATAAGCAGTTGCTTCGGCGGCAGCGTCTTCCATGCTGACGATATCTGAACGAGAGCGGTATATACGATAGGTTCCGGTGTCTGCCAGCTGCTGCAGGATAAAATCAGCCAGCCAGGATTGATCGGTATCAATTACCATAATACTTAATTGATAGTGATCCATGCTCATCGGCAGACGCTTTCCGATATCTGATTCTTGCACATAGTGCGGATCAAAATTACCGGTTTCCATCTCTGTACCAAGCTGAATATTCAGCATTAACACGGAAAACAATGGTAATATAATTAGAAAGCACAAGAATCCTTTGTTTCTTAATAGCAGCCTCATGTTTAACTGTAACATAGTAAGAAATCCATTCATGTTCGCGAAACCTCCTTTCGACTGGCAATCGGAATACCGATAATAGTACACACCAGAAAAATCGTCAGCAACATAATAATGCAAGGAACCATGGTATCACTGTGTCCCTGTGTGGAAAATTCCACCAGCGTTCGGTTGATATAATATTGCGGTGATAACCGTATATAAGCATCAGGCAGGAAAGAGTACATGTAGGTCATAAAGCTGCCGCCCATAAACCCGATGGCAAAGAAGATGGTCCATCCCGCAGCCATACTGATTGCAACATGAGAAAATACCGTAAAAAGAATCATGCCAAAGGCGGTTGCCGCCAAGGAAAGTAAAAACAGGATCAGGATCGATCCAGGCCAGTTACCCCAATGGACATCCAGTATGAAGATACTGATCAACAGTACCACTGTCAGTTCTATAACGGTTGCCAGCCAGCAGGGAATAAATTTCCCCAGATATAATTGCAGGCTGGAGGCGGAAGTCAGCCGCAGACGAACGCCGATTTTATTCTTCCGTTCGCTGGGGATCACTGCAGCCAGAGAAATACAGCCGCACCACATGAAATAAACGATTTCAATGATGCCGTAATAATCCTTGGCCGGCGGAACTGGATCGGTTGCAATAGTTACGACCTGAAGTTTTTCGGCAGCAGATGGAGGAAGTTTCTGAGCGTCAGCCGAATCGGCAGCAGTCAGACCCTGCTCGGCCTGCCAGGTCAGGATTATTTCAGTCTCATTTATCTTATCGGAAACGGTAGTGAACATCGCTTCCACAAGGGCGCTTTCCGCTTCGGCATTATCGTGCCGGTAAATAGTCAGCTTGTCATCGCTGATATCCACAAAAACCGTCACATTGCCGCTACTAATCAGGGTTTCTATGTCGCCTTCCGGATATTCTGATAAGGTTATGTTATTTTTCTTAGCAATAGTAGAAAGTGTACCGATAATGTTTTCGTATTTACTGTTTTCGGCCATTCGGTATCCGGTAACAAAAGGCTTGATGCTATAGTCAATCGCCATCATGGCATCAAAGACATTTGTTAGCATCGAAATGACCAGCACCGGCGCAAAGATCATAAAGACCAATATCCATTTGGAACGCAGCATCAGTTTTAAGTTGTTTTTAATCAGTCCCCAAGTCATTATATTCACCCCTCTCCGTAATCCCGTAGTTTTTTACCGGTCAAGGTAAGAAAGACCTCTTCCAGTGATAAGTCGTTATCGGTACGGTCGGTCACCAGCCGTACCAGTTCTTCCTTGGTGCCCATGGCAATGATCTTGCCGTCGTCCATGATCGCGATCTGGGAGCAGATCGCCTCGATTTCTTCCATATAATGACTGGTGTAGATTACTGTTTTTCCTTGCTTATTGGCATATTTGATTTTTTCCAGGATAAAATTACGGGACTGTGGATCAATCCCGACAGTAGGTTCATCAAATATCAGCAGTTCCGGATCGTGGCCGATGGCACAGGCAATATTCAGCCGGCGCTTCATGCCGCCGGAAAAATTTTTGGTATAACCGTTACGCTTGTCCGACAAGCCTACAAAGGCAAGAGCCTCATTGACCGCAGTTTTTAATGCTCCGCCCCGGATACCGTAAAGGGATGTGAAGAGTTCGACATTTTCCCATGCTTTCAGGTTGCCGTGAAGCGCCAGTTCTTGTGGAATATAGCCCAATCTCTTCTTAATGGCTTGCGCATCCGCGGTGTTCTTGCCGGCAGCTCTCATAGTTATGTTACCGTTGTTCCCAAACAGTTCGACAGTTCCGGCGGTGGGTTTGATCAGGGAGCAGATGATGTTCATAGTGGTGCTTTTGCCGGCTCCGTTCGGACCCAGAAGCCCGAAGATTTCACCTTCCTTGATCTCCAGGGAAATATGATCAACAACAGCCCTGTTTTCATATTTTTTAGTGAGTTCTTTGATTTTTACAATAGTTTCACTCATCGCAGCCTCCTTGTGCCCGAGCGTTTAGCAGCATTCGCTTTGCCCGTTTCTAGGTATTATCTTAGCAAAACATGGTATCAGTCAAAAGTGTCAAAAGATACAATGTCTTATTACTTTAGTCACGATTTCCGTCATTTCACTGTTCATACTCTTATTATTTCCGCTTTTAAGCCGATATAATAACTAAACAGATGAAGCGATTCCCTAAGTAGCAGTGAGAAGAATTGAATGGGAATTAGCGGGTAACAAAGAATTTACCGTAAAATTTTATAAACTTTTGCAAAACCGCTAAAGTCTTTGGTAAAAAAACCGATATTAAATATAGTAAAGTGTAGTTCATGGACAGTGTCCATAGAGAGAGGAGTCACATATGCGTATAGAAGCTTACAATCAAGTGCAGCAGGCATATAAAACTACGTATACCGGGAAAACGGAAAGCAAAGCCAACGTATCCAAGACGGACAAAGTGCAGATCTCCAGCATCGGCAAAGATATTTCCACAGCCAAACAGGCCGTGACCGGTGCCAGTGATGTCAGGGAAGATCTCGTAGCGTCTCTCAAAGAACGTATCAAAAACGGGACTTATGATGTCAGTCCGGAGGCTTTTGCCGACAAATTAATCGAAAAATATGCGGAAATGAGGTAATCCAGTGGCAAGTTTGATTGATAACTTGATTGATGTACTAACTGATATCAATTCAGAATATGAGAACTTGCTTGGATTATCCATGAAAAAAACGCCGGTCATTGTTGCCGGCGATTTAAGTCAATTGGCTCAGATCACGGATGAAGAGCAGAGCGTTGTAAGCAGGATCAATCGGCTAGACCATGACATGAGGACAGCCATGAAAGATATTGCCAACGTAATCAACAAGGATGTTAAAGAACTGAAATTGACGGTTTTGATTAACTTTTTGCAGTCGAGGCCGTCAGAGCAGCAGAAACTGGCAGTGGTTTATGACCAACTGCAGGCGGTAGTGCACAAGGTGGCAAGGGTCAATGAGCAGAACAGTGAGCTGATTAAAAGCGCACTGGAGATGGTAGAATTTGACATGAATATCTTGCAGGCGATGAAGGCGGCACCGGAAACGGCCAACTACAATCGCGGAGCACATAACGCCGGGGATTCCATCGGTATTCATACCAAGGGATTTGATGCCAGGCAATAACCCTTGTTGAGGTGATATTATGTCGTTAATGGGAAGCTTATACGTCGGAACGTCCGGCTTACAGACCAGTCAGAATGCGCTGAATACCACGGCGCATAATATGTCTAATGTGGACTCTCCTGGCTATACCAGACAGATGGTCATGCAGGGTGTCAGACAATATAATACCATATCTATAAGCGGATCTGCCGTTGCTAAACAGCAGGTCGGTCTTGGCGTAGACTACGCCGAAGCAAAAACAGCAAGAGACTATTTTTTGGATAAATCTTATCGTCGGGAGTCCGGGAGAAGTGCTTTTTATGAAGTATCGGCCCAGACCTTTGAAGAAATCGAAAATCTCTTTCAGGAACTGGAAGGGGAAGATTTTGCCGCGACGCTGAATAATCTCTGGTCCTCGGTGCAGGATCTGGCCAATGTTCCCGATCAGGCAGCCAACCAGAGTATTTTTGTGCAACGCTGCTACGAATTTATCACCAGGGCAGATGCCGTGTATCAAGGCCTTTCCGACTATCAGGATAATATCAATGCTACGGTTAAGACCGATGTGGAAAGAATCAATGAGATCGGCCAGCAGATCAGGAGCTTAAATGAAAACATCCTGCGGATTGAATCCGGCAAGATGGAGCACGCTAACGATCTTCGCGATCAGCGGAATCTTCTGCTGGATGAACTGAGCGCTATGGTCAACATTACTTACTATGACGATGTATTCGGCAATGTCAACGTTAAAATAGAAGGCAATGATTTCGTTAAGACCGATTCGGTTAATGAAATCTCCCTATATACCGACCCCGAAACCGGTTTTCATACACCTTACTGGAAAAGCCTGGCGACTTCTTATATTGATGCCAACGGTGATAAACAGGTGAATATCGAAAGTGCTACCGTATTCGATCTGGAGCGCACCATATCTTCCGGTATCAATACCGATATCGGGAGCCTTAAGTCCAAGCTTCATGCCAGAGGCGATCACCGCGCCACCTATCAGGATCTGCAAGATCCGGTGGCATATGACCGGGATATCTCCCAGTCCGTCCTGATGAATGTGCAGGCGGAATTTGACCAGATGATCAATCTGGTCACGACCGGAATCAACAACATCCTGAAAGAGGCCGCCGAAGCTGCCGGTCCTTATCCGGATTCCGATTATCTGCGTGACAGTAGCGGCAATCCGATGCAGATATTTAATCTGATGACCGAAGACGGTGACTGGTCGGTGCAGAACATTACCATCAACAATGAACTCCGTCAGGCCCCGACCTTATTGGGGTTCCGCAAGGAAGACGGCAAGGCGGATTTTGATACGGCGGAGAAATTAAAGCAGCTCTTTGATGAGAAAACCCATACCTTGAACCCCAATGTGGAAACCAAGGTAAACCTGTCGGGTTATTATAACAGCATGGTTTCACAGGTGGCCAACTCCGCGTCGGTAGCCCGGGAGAACTGCATCAACCAGGAACTGACCGTGGATCAGGTCTACAGTGCCAGAGAACAGATCGTCGGCGTTTCCTCTGATGAAGAGATGAGCAACATGGTCATGTTCCAGAATGCCTATAACGCTTCCAGCCGCTACATTAACGTGATTAGTGAAATGCTAGAGCACATACTGACAACATTAGGAAGATAATTCGAAAGGAGTGCAGAGGGATGCCATCACAATTTTTTGGACTATATATCGCCGGCAGCGGTCTTCGGGCTTCCAATGCCGCTTTGAATACTACCGGTAACAATATCGCCAATGCCCAGACCGAAGGGTACAGCCGCCAGCAGGTTACGCAGCAGGCCAGTGATGCCTTGCGGACGTTTACGACTTACGGCTGCGCCGGTGCCGGTGTGGATACTTTGGCGATCGAGCGGGTCAGGGATCATTTTTATGACGTGAAATATTGGAATAATGGTTCCAGCCTCGGCCATTATGAAGTGCAGCAATATTATATGCAGACTTTGGAAGACTATTTTGAAGACGATGGTAAGTCCGGTTTCAGTACCTTGTTTAATAATATGAGTGCAGCCTTACAGTCGGTGACAACCGATTCCAGCAGCACGAATTCTAAGACCGATTTTATTTCTTCGGTAAAAGCCATGACGGATTACTTCAATAATATGCACGGCAATCTTCAGGAGCTGCAAAATGATGTCAACCAGGAAATCAAGCAGACCGTAGACCAGATCAACTCCATCGGAGAAAAACTGGCCACTTTAAATAAACAGATCAATGTTATCGAATTATCCGGTTCCAAAGCCAATGAACTGCGCGACCAGAGGGAAAAACTGGTCGATGAGCTTTCTTCGTTGATCGACGTGGAAGTGGATGAAATTCCGATCTATGATGTAAATGACCCGACCCGGCTGACCGGCGGTTCCAATTACATCGTTAAGATCGCCGGCGGCCAGCTTCTGACCAGCGGCAGCGATTACAAGCAGCTGATCTGTACCGCCAGAAAAGATTATGAAAAAGTCAATCAGACTGACATCGACGGACTTTATGATATAAAATGGGACAACGGAAACAGTTTCGGCCTGAACAGTTCCGCCATCGAGGGCAAACTGAAGGGACTCGTGCAGATGCGCGACGGCAATAACGGCTTTTATTTTAACGGTACGGTAAGAGGGGTCGGAACGACGATAGCAAACGGCGTGCGGACCTCTACAGTGACCATCGACGTAGCAGATCAGAATCTCAAGGACATGAAGCTGTGCGGACTCTCTGATACAGGTGGCAAGATGACGATCGGCGGACAGATTTATTACTATTCATCATGGACATATGACGAGACACGGGAACAATATACCTTCATTCTGGATAACGACAAATGTGACGAAATCATCACTGCGACCAAGGTGGGGAGAGAAGCTTCCGTCGGAGCTTCGACAGAATTCCAGGGGATTCCCTATTATATGAGCCAGATGAATGCCTGGATTAGGGGATTTGCGGAAAAAGTGAACGATATTTTTACCAGCGGTTATGATACAAATAACAATGCGGGCTGTATTATGTTCAGTGGCGAGAGTCTTACCGGCGGCCAATATACTGCGGCGGATCTCGATGCGAGTAGCGGCAACGGATATTATGAGCTGACAGCGGGAAATATAGCTATATTAGACGAACTCTTCGCCAACGCCGATCGGCTGGGAAGCCGGAGTGATGCATCAGCAGGTGTGGAAGAATGTGAACAAGTTAAAGAAATGATTGATCTGCTTAACAGCAAAGAGAAATTCAGCTTCCGAAACGGCACCGCCAAAGATTTCTTGGAAATGCTGCTCGGCGATGTGGCTCTGAATGCCAGCAATGCCAATACCTTTTATCAGACCTATAAGGGCTTGTCCACTTCCATAGATAATCAACGGAACTCGGTATCGGGTGTGGATGAGGATGAAGAAGCGGTTAATCTGGTAAAATACCAGAACTCCTATACATTAGCATCAAAAATGATTCAGACCCTGACGGAGATTTACGACCGCCTGATCCTGGAGACCGGAGTCTAATCAACGTTGAAATTCTAATAAATGTAGCGGCACCCTATTTAAAAATAAGAAGAAGGTGGAATTAAAACATGAGAATGACGAATAAGATCATGCAGAATAATTCTCTATATAATATCAATAATAATAAGATTCTTCAGGATAAACTGAGCACCCAGATGGCGACGCAGAAAAAGCTGACGCGGCCTTCCGACGATCCGATTGTGGCGATTCGGGCCTTGCGGCTACGCACGAGTGTCTCCGAGCTGACCCAGTTTCATGATAAAAATGCCAAAGATGCGGATGCTTGGCTGACGGTTACCGGCGATGCCCTTAGTACGGCCACGGAAGTCATCACCGATGTCATCAGGCAGATGACCAAAGCGGCCAACAAGGATCTGGGCAGCGATGATCTGACGACTATCATGGAACAAGTCAAATCCCTGCGCGATGAAGTCTATGCCACGGCGAATGCAGACTATGCCGGCAGATATGTCTTTACCGGCTATCGAACCGATACAACGTTAAGTTTTACTGATGAAGTGGAAGAAAAAGACCTCAGCTATTCGATCACCGAGCAGGTTAAACTGGAATCCTTTGATTCGGTTAATTATACCGACTTAGGCGATGTAGAAGGATTAAGTAAAGGCAATTATCAGGATGCGGCCAGAGCGGGCATCGAAGAACAGCAGGTTACCAACGCAGATATCCACAGGCTGCGTCTGGCCTATGACGATACCACAGCTGGTGTCCTGCCGTCATTTCAATATGTAGATAATACGGGAACACTGCAGAACTTTACCTTTGCTGTTACCGAGGTGTCGCTGTCAGACACGCCTGACCCCTATCAGTCGGCCATTGCGGGCAGCGCGGCTTCCCAGGCTATCTATATACCGGAAACCGGTGAAATTCTTCTTACGGATGCTGCCTATGAGGAAATCAAAGCCGCAGTAGACACTGAAACGGAAATCAGGGTAACCTATGAAAAGGATCAATGGGAAGAAGGCGACCTGCGTCCCGAACACTATTTTGCCTGTACGGCGAACGAAGTCGGGGCCGACGGCATTGCTATCCCGCCCATTACGTATAATGCCGACTACCTGACCGACGATCCTGATAGACAAAAGATAGAATATGATGTAGGATATAATCAAAGGATTGCGATCAATACGACAGCTGATGAAATCTTTACCCATACCATGGACCGCAATGTCGATGATCTGGACCGGGCCGTAGCGGACTTGGTAGCCATCGAAAAGACCGTGGACGAACTGAAAACGATAAAGGATGGACTTGACGAAGGAACTGCCGACTATGACCTGGTTCAGAAACAGCTGGATGCAGCCCAGAAGGGCTATGACAGCATCCGCGAAAAAGTCCACAATATGTTTGAACATTCCATCACGGTGATGCAGAAAGCTCTGGATGATATCAATGTGGCAGTTACCGACAATGGGACAAGGAGCGCCCGGCTGGACCTGATCAGCAACCGGCTCACGTCTCAGAAGACCACCTTTGAGGTTCTCAAGTCGGAAAATGAAGATGTGGATATTTCTGAAGTGGCGATTAAGCTGACCAGCACGGAACTTTCGTACAATGCCGCATTGATGGCTACCGGAAAGATCATGCAGACGTCATTGATGAATTATATCTGATAAAATAATTTTATAAATTAAGATATAGTATTAAGATTTAATATAGAAAGTGAAAGCGGAGGTTAAGTTATGGTAATAGTAACTAAGAATTTTGACACAATCGAAATTGATGATGAAAAGATCATTCAATTTCCGTCAGGTATTATCGGGTTCCCGGATCTGACTGATTTTGCGTTGGTTCATGACGACGAAAAAGGCAGCGGCAACGTACACTGGCTGCAGTCTGTTCAGGAGCCGGCTTTTGCCATGCCGGTAATGGATCCGTTGATCGTGTGCCCTGACTACAATCCGGTCATTGATGATGAAGTTTTTGCTCCGATCGGCAACCTAGTGGAAAATGAAATGCTGATCCTGGTAACGCTTACCGTTCCCAAAGACATCAAAAATATGTCCGTTAATTTAAAGGGACCTGTTATCATTAACGCTACGACCAAGAAAGCATGTCAGGTTATTTTGGAAGATAATCAGTACGAGATAAAGTTTCCAATTTATGACATCTTAAATAAAGAGAAAGAAGGTGAGTAAATGTTAGCTTTATCCAGAAAGAAAAACGAAGCGATTATGATCAATAACAATATCGAGATTACCGTACTGGAAATTAAAGGCGAGCAGGTAAAGCTTGGCATCAGCGCACCGAAAGAAGTACCGGTATACCGCAAAGAGGTATATCTTGATATCCAAAGGGCCAATCAGGAGGCCACCAGTGCCGAAGGTATGGAGGCACTGAAAAACCTGTTGGGCTGAGGCCCATGAATATTGCGTTATCAAATTTCCGGGAAAGCAGTTTTCCGGAAATTGATTTTTACCGAAAATTTTTCCTCTTATTCCTCTAAGTTTTTTGTAGTTTAAGCCGATATAAACACTAGACGACGTTAAGGCTCGAAGTAACTGGTATTACATGATTCATATGGACTGGTTATTACATGATTCACATGGAGGTGACACAATGGCTATAGAACCATTAGGAAGTGCTATGATATTCCAGGCACAGCCCGTTCAGAAGCAGGCTGCGCCGCAACAGCCGGCGACAGTAGAGAATAACGAGATTCCTACGCCGGAGCAGGCAGCAAATGTAGATGCCACAACGGTATCTGTTGCCAAGACCGAAAACAAAGACGAACAGGGAAGTTCACAGGAACAGGAAAATTCACAAGCCACTGCCGAGCAGATCAAGAAGGCGGTTGAGAGGCTTAATAAAAATATGTCTCATTCCGAAGCCGTATTCGGCATTCACGAAAAAACCAACCGTATTACGATCAAGATTGTTGACAGGGACACGAAAGAACTGATTAAAGAGCTTCCGCCGGAAAAGACTTTGGATATGATCGCCAAAGCCTGGGAACTGGCTGGCCTTCTGGTAGATGAAAAACGATAAAAAAGCGAACAAGTTCGCTTGGAAGAACGCAGAGCGTTCTTCTGGATAGTCGCGATAACATTGAGGGGCATAGCTTGCAAAGCGAATACGTTCGGTTTGAAATTGAAAGCGAAATATAGGCCGGCGGATCGGCCATAGGCATTTTATATAGGCAGCATAGGGGTGGATAAGTTACGAAATGCCGAGGGAAGAGGAGGAGAAAAGATGGCAATAAGAATTACGGGGATGAATTCCGGATTAGATACGGATGCGATTATATCCGAATTGGTAAGTGCGCAGCGGACCAAGGTGGATACCTATAAGAAACAGCAGACTTCGCTGGAATGGAAGCAGGCGGCCTGGAAAGAACTGAATACCAAGGCTCTGAAGCTGTTTAATGGTACTTTGTCGAAGATGCGTTTTACCGATGCTTACAGCAAGAAAACAACGTCAGTCTCCAATTCCGATGCTGTCAGCGTGCTGACCGGCGGAACGGCTATTAACGGAGTACAGAAGCTGCAGATCAAGGAATTGGCTGAAACAGGCTATCTGACTGGGGCCAAAGTGGATGATTCCATCACAGCTTCTACTACAATGAGTGAACTGACGGGAATCGCGAAAAATGATAGCTTTAGTTTTTCGGTCACAACAAACGGCAAGACGACCGATATCAGTCTGAATGGCAGCGAAAAGGTATCGGATGTTGTCAGCAAATTAAAAAAGGCTGGTATCAATGCCAATTTCGATGCTGCCAATCACCGGATGTTCTTAAGCGCGTCATCTACAGGAAAAGATGCCGATTTTACCATAATGGCCAATGGTAAAAAAGGATTTGATGCCTTGTCGGCATTAGGTATCAATACGAGTGATGCCTATGAAGATTTGGCCAATATGTCCCCTGAAGAAAAACAGGCATGGATTGAGAATGAAACAGCAAGACGGGCCCAGGTTATTCAGAGTGATCTTAAGACAGCCCAAGAGAATCTGGAGAGGATCAATGATCCCGACGGGATTAAGGCAAAACTTTTTTCCCAGTTACAAAAGCAAGGCTATGAAGATTTCGCTGCAATTGAAAATGCTAAAAGCAAGCTTTTTGACGAGCGCGAGGAATTGGAGATGTGGTTAAAGGCGGATCCAAAGAATGAAGAAAAGCTTAAACGCCTTGCTGAAGTAAAAAAAGAAATAGCTCCGCTAGAGAGTTACCTGAAAGAACACGCAAATGCTCGGGGGCTTGAAAACCAAATAGCGGATTATGAGTCTGATCTTGCCAATGATAATGAAAGTATTAAAAAATCGGTATCCGCAAAGCTAGAATTGGCAGAAAAGGCCGTCGCTGATCCGTCCGCCTATCAATTTTCCGATGCTCACCGAATCGCAGGACGTGATGCCACTATCGTGCTTAACGGAGCGGAATTTACCTCCAAGAGCAATACCATCGAGATCAACGGGCTGACCTTTACGGCCAAACAGGAAACCGGAGATGAGGTCATTACTGTTACAACACAGGATGATACCGAGGGGCTCTATGACATGATAAAGGATTTTATCAATGAGTACAATGCCCTGATCAACGAAATGGATAAGCTGTACAATGCCGAGTCTGCCAAGGATTACCAGCCGCTGACCGACGAAGAGAAAGAGGCGATGTCGGAGTCGGAAATCGAGAAATGGGAGGAGAAGATCAAAGGTTCGATTCTTCGCCGGGACAGTTCCCTCTCGTCCATATCATCGTTAATGAAAGAGACAATGGCAGCAGGGGTAGAGATCGGCGAGAAAAATTATTATCTCAATAATTTTGGGATCGAGGCAATCAGCTATTTCCTGTCGGCGGATAATGAGAAAAATGCTTACCATATCCATGGCAATGAAGATGATCCCTATACTTCTAGTGAAGATGATGTATTGAAAGGCATGATTGCCAATGATCCGGATACCGTAACCAAGTTTTTTACCGGCTTGTCCAAGAATCTATATGATAAGATGAATGACATCCTCATGGATAGCAATGCAGATTTTAAGAGCATCAACACGTTTTATAACGACAAGAAGATGAAGACGGATTATGACAGTTACACGAAGCGGATTGCCGAGCAGGAAGCCAAGGCCTATGCTCTGGAAGAGAAATATTACAAGCAGTTTTCCGCAATGGAAGTGGCCCTGGCCAAGATGCAGTCCAGCCAAAGTGCTCTTAGCGGCTTGCTGGGCGGTTGAGCTGGAACCTAAGCTCCGCAGGATGCGCACGGATTTACAGGGGAAACTGGCACTTTGTGCCATAAATCCGGCGCGGGAAACGCTGCATCAGCGTTTCCCTAAGACAAATCAATTATTCAAGGATGAGGTATCGCTATGGCAATGATGAATGCATATGCACAATACAATACGAGTAAAATACTGACGGCATCTCCCGCCGAACTGACATTGATGCTTTATGAAGGAGCGATTAAATTTGCCAATATAGCGATACTGGCAATTGAACAGAAGGATATTCCCAAGGCGCATGCCAATATTATCAAGGTACAGAGAATCGTTGACAATTTCCGGGCAACGCTGGATATGAAATATCCGGTCGCTCAGGATTTTGACCGAGTTTATGTTTATCTGCAGGAGCGTATTGTCGAAGCCAATATCAAAAAAGACAAGACGATCCTGGAAGAGGTCAATACGCATCTGCGGATGATGCGTGACACATGGAAAGAAGTTATGAAATCAAACAGGGAGAGGGGTATTTCATGATTGAGAACTATCTTCAGATACTGGAAGAAAGCCTGCTTAAGAAAAAGGATGTTTTAAGGCAGATTATTGCCGAGAGCAAAAATCAGGAAAGCATCTTAAAGGAAAAAAAGGTTTCTCTGGAACAGTTTGAAGAAACCGTAGACCGGAAAACGGTTCTGATTGAGGAGCTGGAGCGCCTCGATCAAGGATTTGACCGGCTGTATGAAAGAGTCAGGGAAGAGCTTCTGGGAAGCAGAGAAAAGTATCAGAAGCAGATTGACACATTTAAGCAACTGATATCGGATATCACGGATGCCAGCGTGACCATCCAGGCTCAGGAAGCCAGAAACAAGATGCTGGCCGATAAACTTTTTGCCGAAAGCCGCAGCGGGATTCAAGAAGACCGTATCCATTCCAAACAAGTTTATGACTATTATAAACGAATGAGCAGCGGTGTCGTTTCGCCGCGGTTTATGGATAAAAAGCAATAGCAGTTCCATGTTTGGAATTGTTTAGTAAAAAATTATATAAAACAAATTGCTAATAATAAAAAATAATAAAAACATAAAAGTTCAAATTTATGATTTTGGCTATAAAGTATTTTTGATAGCCGCCGATATATGTATTGTAACAACCTAAAATAACCGCATGGAAGCGGTCCCGCAAGTAAAGCGGAATATAATTTCAAGGAGGAAATTAATATGGTAGTACAACACAATCTTACAGCAATGAATTCAAACAGGATGCTGGGAACCACCACAGCATCACAGGCAAAGTCAACTGAGAAGTTATCATCCGGTTACAAGATTAACCGCGCAGCGGACGATGCCGCCGGCCTGGCAATATCTGAGAAAATGAGACGTCAGATCAGAGGCCTTACCCAAGCGACAGCCAATGCCCAAGACGGAATCTCTTGCGTACAGACAGCAGAAGGTGCTTTGAACGAAGTTCACGACATGTTACAGCGTATGAACGAGCTGGCTATCAAAGCCGGCAACGAGACCCTGCAGTCGGTTGACAGAGAATATATCCAGTCCGAGTTGGATGCGCTTCAGACGGAAATCGACAGGGTTGCGGAGACTACCACTTTCAATGAGCAGAAGCTGCTTGACGGAAGCTTCTCCACCGGAAAGAAGATTCAGGTGGGATCAGAAGTACAGTCTGCCAACCAGATCGCGGTTACGATTGACAAGATGGACTGGACGTCCATAACGTCGGGTGCGACTGCATACAATGTAGACGAACCGAAATTAGACGTTACCACTGATAGTGACAGCATCAAAGCAACTGTTTCTACCATCAAGTTTGCGCTCAAGTCCATTTCCACCCAGCGTTCTGATCTCGGTGCGATCCAGAACCGTTTAGAGCACACGGTTAACAACCTGAAGAACGTTGTTGAGAATACCACAGCAGCAGAATCAGCAATCCGTGATACCGACATGGCAACTGAGATGGTCAGATATTCGAACAACAATATCTTGGCTCAGGCTGGTCAGGCGATGTTGGCGCAGGCTAATCAATCCAACCAAGGCGTTTTATCCTTGCTGTAAAACCATCAGTAACAAACATACAAGAAGGAGCCGGTTTTGCCGGTTCCCTCTTGCATTTTACTATATGATATTATAATGACATTATACTATATGATACACTGCAGAAAGGAGCGCATTACAAAGTACCCTGATCCAATCAGCGTTTTTCCAAATCAAAGTGATGGAAGATCGTATTTTAGATTAAACAAGCTAAATTAAATGAAAAATATACAAAATCACCTATAAAGTTTATCAATAATCATCCGATATATGTATTGTAACGACCTATAAAACCGCAAGGACGCGGCTCGCAGGACATGCGAGAACAAATTTCAAGGAGGAAATGAATATGGTAGTACAACACAATCTTACAGCAATGAATTCAAACAGGATGCTGGGAACCACCACGGCATCACAGGCAAAGTCAACTGAGAAGTTATCATCCGGTTACAAGATCAACCGCGCAGCGGACGATGCCGCCGGCCTTGCAATATCTGAGAAAATGAGACGTCAGATCAGAGGCCTTACCCAAGCGACAGCCAATGCCCAGGACGGAATCTCCTGCGTACAGACAGCAGAAGGTGCTTTGAACGAAGTTCACGACATGTTACAACGTATGAATGAACTTGCCATCAAAGCCGGCAACGAAACCCTGCAGTCGGTTGACAGAGAATATATCCAGTCGGAATTGTCTGCACTTCAGACGGAAATCAACAGGGTTGCGGAAACCACCACTTTCAATGAGCAGAAGCTGCTTGACGGAAGCTTCTCCACTGGTAAGAAGATCCAGGTGGGTTCCGAAGTACAGTCCGCCAATCAGATCGCAGTCACCATCGCGCAGATGAACTGGACGTCCATAACCACTGGCGTGGACGAATACGGTGTTTCCGGCGGAAAGGGAGTATTAGACGTTACCGCCGATGACGAAGGTGCCAGCATCAAAGCAACCGTTTCCACTATCAAGTTTGCTCTTAAAGCCGTTTCCACCCAGCGCTCCGATCTTGGTGCGATCCAGAACCGGTTAGAGCACACGGTTAACAACCTGAAGAACGTTGTTGAGAATACCACAGCAGCAGAATCAGCGATCCGTGATACTGATATGGCGACAGAGATGGTCAGGTATTCGAACAATAATATCTTGGCTCAGGCTGGTCAGGCGATGTTGGCGCAGGCTAATCAATCCAACCAGGGCGTCTTGTCCTTACTGTAAAACTAGTAAAATAAGGCAACCTATTATACGCAAACCGGGGTTGACATCAGTCGGCCCCGGAAGTATAATAAAAAGTAAGGTAAAGGATTATCTTACTCAAATATTAATAATCGCAAGGATGCGGCACAATTATATATTATAATAGAAGTATTTCGGATCAGATCTGACCCCAATGATTAACATCATTTAATAGTTAACATGATATGTTAAGCTTATAATAGGGAAACAGAACAAATCCGAATACGACAGGGAAGAAGACATAAGAAATCATACTTGTAGTGAGTCCCCGGATTCATCTATTATAGTCTAACGATAACTCCGATCAGTATCGGCATGCAGCATTCAGAATTGAATTGCAGTATGCCGTTTTTTGATACATCGTTTTGGTTTGGTATAGCAAGGTTTAGAAATAAATCTTCTTATATAAATAAGCAGCAATCATGCCATCGCAAGGAGGCGACACCAAAACTCAAGGAGGAAAAAGTATGGTAGTACAACACAATCTTACAGCAATGAATTCCAACCGAATGCTGGGAACTACCACAGCATCTCAGGCAAAGTCAACCGAGAAATTATCATCCGGTTACAAGATTAACCGTGCGGCTGACGATGCAGCCGGTCTGGCCATCTCAGAGAAAATGAGACGCCAGATCAGAGGCCTTACTCAGGCCACAGCTAATGCACAGGACGGTATTTCAGCCGTGCAGACAGCAGAAGGGGCATTGAACGAAGTACACGACATGTTACAGCGCATGAACGAGCTGGCCATCAAAGCCGGCAACGAGACTTTACAGTCTACTGACAGGGAATATATCCAGTCCGAGCTTAGTGCGCTACAGACGGAAATCGACCGGGTAGCAGAAACAACGACCTTTAATGAACAGAAATTGCTCGACGGCAGTTTTTCAGACGGCAAGAAGATCCAGGTGGGTTCCGAGGTACAGTCCGACAACCAGATCGCGATAACGATCGACGAGATGAACTGGGAATCCATAACCGAAGGCGTAGGCGATTACAATGCCTCCAGAACATTGGATGTTACCGCAAACGGGGACAGTATCAAGGCGACCGTATCCACCATCAAGTACGCGCTTAAGTCAGTTTCCAAACAGCGTTCCGACCTCGGTGCCATCCAGAACCGTCTGGAGCACACGGTAAACAACTTAAAGAACGTCGTTGAAAATACCACGGCAGCAGAATCGGCGATCCGTGATACCGACATGGCGACAGAGATGGTTCGGTACTCAAACAATAATATTTTGGCTCAGGCAGGCCAGGCAATGCTGGCACAGGCCAATCAATCGAACCAGGGCGTCTTGTCATTACTACAATAATAACGGGCTAAAGTCAGTTGGGTTCCATCCCATTGAAAATACTCCGTTGCCAAATATTCTGAATAGGTTGTTACACCCAAGCATTACCCAAGTATTACCAAGTATTAAGAGGCTGATGAAATCGGCCTCTTTTTCGTGTCCAGAAAAATTTTTAAAAAAGCTATAAAGTATTTTTTAAAGCCGCCGATATAATATACAAGTAAAGCAAGTGCTTAATAAACCGGTTGAAACATAAGTAAGAAAAGCAAAAGAAACACAAAAGATGAAACACAAAATAAGAAACACAAAACAAAATAAGAAACAAAGTAACAAACATAAAAGAAATGTAAAAGTGGAAACAGGAAACAGAACGTAATCTCAGTAACAAAACTCAGAAACTAAAATAACATCGCAGGGAAAGCGATATTCACTTCAAGGAGGAATCACTATGGTAGTACAACATAATCTTACAGCAATGAACTCAAACAGAATGTTAGGCGTTACGACATCATCTCAGGCAAAATCGACCGAAAAATTATCATCCGGCTACAAGATCAACCGTGCCGCTGACGATGCGGCAGGTCTGGCAATATCCGAAAAAATGCGGCGTCAGATCAGGGGTCTTACCCAGGCAACAGCCAATGCTCAAGATGGTATCTCCTGCGTACAGACAGCAGAAGGCGCACTGAATGAAGTTCATGATATGTTGCAACGTATGAATGAACTCGCTATCAAAGCCGGAAACGAGACCTTACAGTCAACCGACCGCGAATACATTCAGTCCGAGATGACCGCCTTAAGAACTGAAATCGACAGAGTTGCAGAAACGACCACCTTTAACGAGCAGAAGCTGCTTGACGGAAGTTTTTCACCCGGTAAAAAAGTCCAGGTAGGTTCGGAAGTGGGTTCCGCCAACCAGATCGCTATTACCATTGCTACGATGAACTGGGATGAGATTACTGCCGGAGCGACTGCATATAATACGACCTCAACATTGAATGTTACCGCTGATGATTCGGGAGCCAGCATCAAGGCAACCGTATCGACCATCAAGTTTGCTCTTAAATCAGTCTCCAAACAACGTTCTGACCTTGGTGCCATCCAGAATCGTCTGGAGCACACGATCAACAACCTGAAGAACGTCGTTGAGAATACTACGGCAGCTGAATCAGCGATTCGTGATACTGACATGGCTACTGAGATGGTAAGATATTCCAATAACAATATTTTGGCTCAGGCCGGCCAGGCGATGTTGGCTCAGGCAAATCAGGCAAATCAAGGGGTATTGTCCTTACTTGGATAATAACAATAAAAATACGAGTCTACGACAAAGAGGATATCAGGTGATATCCTCTTTTTTAGTATGACGGGCATGCC
>DBDJ01000005.1 GCA_002293525.1 Lachnospiraceae bacterium UBA935 | reverse complement strand
ATAATGATATGTTTTATGACCTGGATAATGAAGCACTGTTAATAGAACCTCATTGGCATAATTTCAAGCTACAGATTCAGAAAAACGATGATGGCAGCCCAGGAAAATATGCCATTGTGCTGCTATCTTTCGGGAATTGGATCCATGCTGTTACGACAATAGAACATACCTTACCTCATTATGTCGATTTAGGCCGCCTGCTCACCTATTGCTTGAACGAGACAGATCGCTACCATAACTGGAAGCTCGCCACATTTGACTTCGATATTGACGAAAAATTTCTGCCGCTCACCTTCTGTCTGGCTGCCAGTAACGACATGAAAAAAATCCAACTGATTGCCACCTCGGAACCGGAGGCGGTAATGACGGAGGAGCAGCAGCAAGCGTCCAATGTACAGCAAGCGTCCAATGAACAACTGGAAATCAGTGCTAATCTGCTCTTTGGTCCGATCATGGATCTGCTGGATCGGGATACGATATTCAAGAAGGAATACCTGACTTTGGTTCAGCAAAGCTTATTACTGGCCAAACCGCTGGAATGCAAGGAAATAGACAAATTATTGGGTATTCCCGTCAGCTTGCGGTTCACTAAGGGCCAAGCGAATCTGACACCGGAAGGCATAAAACTTCAGTTTGATGCCATACTGATACTTTGTGGGAAAGTCATGCCACACTGCGACTTCTCTCTTACTGTTACGGCCAAGCCAACCTTTCACATCACTCAGGACAAAGAGATCAAAGACTTTCAGCAAGTGAAGATCACCAGCAAGGCAACCGACTTGAATATTAAAATATATTTGATCCCGCTGGCACTGCTGTATGCACTACTAAAGAACAGGGTTAACAAATGGTTCACCGATGCCATCAATGGTTTCCTGGAAACCGTGACCATGGATTGGAATTTTGCAGAATACTTGAAGATAGAGGAGATACATACTGTTAAAGACGGAGCGGTGACACAATGCAGCCTGAGCATACTAGAATCTAAATAACATCTGCATGCTGCTTTTATGCCCATGTGCTATCAGAAAGATCGGCAAGATATCCCGCACGCCATTCTGCCGGCGTGCGGGATATCGTTTTCTGCGTGTCGCAGAATCTGCACGGTGCAGAATCTGCATTGCAGATATAAATAAACCTTTCGACAAAAAACTTTTTATAATATAAAATTTACTAATTATTATAGGGAAATTGGGCGCACAGACAGATCAATATAAGATATCAATCAATGCTTTGGTGAATTTTTTCAGACCTTCCTCAAGACTGCAGATCCCTTTCTTAATTTCCTCGGTAGAGCACTTATCATAGCAGTGTTTACTCAGTTCTTTATTGCCTTTGCAGAGTTCCTTTAAGCCGGCGTCGATATGGCAGACACCCATGTAAAGTATCCTCCATCCGTCACAGGTAACGCAAGGCTGAACATCCGGCAGTCCTTTGTTGAAGTCGATTAAACCTTTACGAATTACCTCGATCGCTGCGCAGAGAGACTGCTCACCTTCATAGAAACTGTTACAGCAGATTTCTTTGTAACCCTTCTGGCTTAGTTCAAGACCTTTTTTAATGTCGCAGATTCCTCTTTGAATCATATCGGTCTTGCAGCGGCAGCGTAATTTTCCGCGCTTCCGGCATTTCTTGGGTTTTCCTTGCAGCTTTTCATAGCATTTGACACCGAGCTGAGAGCTGAATCCCGCAAAACTGTTGAAACCGAGACTGAATTCTTCGGAACTGCCCTTACGGCCGCCATCACGACCTTTACAGGAGCATGAGCTGCTCTGGCTGCTTGCTCTGTAACTGCCGCATTCGCAACTGGCTCGCGGCGCATGGCAGACATTGCAGCAGCTTTCGCTGTAACTGTCATAACTGGCACAGCCACAAGACCTGGGCTCGTTCTGGCAGCCGCAGCCGCAGTCATTGCCGTTTGAGCTCTGCGGATCTTTACAGCTGCATTCGCTCCTGCCATGATTATCACAGCCTTTCGGTTCATAGTAGCCGCAACTGTCACAGTGTACGTAAATACCGCAGCTCGGATTCACACAGCCACAACTGTCACTGCCGCCGCTGTCACAGGATTTACGCTCAGCGCAAGGATTACAGCTGCCATAGTTATCATTGCCATAGGTACTGCAGCTTCCGCAGCCTCTGCTTTCTTTGTAGGTATCACAACATCCGCTTTCTTCATAGGTGTCACAGGAACAGCTTCCGTAGCTTGGGCTGGTGTCACAGGAACAGCTATTGTAGCTTGGGCTGGTGTCGCAGGAACAGCTGCTGTAGCTTGGGCTGGTGTCGCAGGAACAGCTGCCGCCGCCGCGATTGGAATCACAGGAACAGCTGCCGCCGCCACGATTGGAATCACAGGAACAGCTGCCACAGCCCCGGTTCGCTTCAAAGATTCTGCTGTCATTGTAGTTATTGCTGCTTCCACAACCGCAGGAACTTCTGCCTTCATTCAGACCGTTAAAAATAGCACAGCTGCTGCATTCGGCTTGACTGCCATATCCAGTGCGATCACCATAACCTCTATAGTCCTCATATCCGTTGCCGGTATATGCTCCGTGGCTCCCACGTTCCCCACAGCCGCAGTGTTTTTTCTCGCGATCTGTTATATGCTTTGAAAAAATATCCATTTACTTTTCTCCGCGTGGTTTTCTTTACTATACTCTATGCGGGAAAAGTAAAAAAAGTTCATTAAATGTCGTATTCTTTCGTTTTGTATGTTTTTGCGTCAATTTGCGTTGTTATGGTCTATATTTGATGATCTTTATTAGAAAATGCTGAGGCATCAGTGTTTCTTTATATATCGGTGCCCACATGCCCGCGGTAAAACCCGGCCCGGAAGCTGCGGCTCTGATCTTCTTTGGCATATACGCCATAATGACTGAAAGATAATCCGCATTTTTCTAGTACCCGACCGGAAGCCGGGTTTGCCAAGGCATGCTCGGTATAGAAACACTGCGCATCAAAATGATCTATTACAAATCTCATCATTGCTTTTACTGCTTCTGTAGTATAGCCCTGATTCCAGCAGTCGTGTCGGATATTGTAGCCTAGGCCCCAGGCTTTTTCTTTTTCGACATAGCCTACGGCACCGCTGCCGATGAGAGTATTGTCGGATTTTCTTTCAAAACCGATTAAAAAGGAGTTTTCTTGCGGTTTAATGCTGTTCAGCCATTCCTTCACCTGAAGGACGGACTGAAACCTGGTATAGCGCATATATTCGGCAACCCGCTCATCGCCCATCCACGCAAATACCGCTTCGGCGTCGTCTTCTTCCATCAGTCGCAACCGTAAGCGTTCTGTTTCTGCTAGTAATTTTTTCATGTTCCCTCCATGCGGCGGTGGTGTTTATCTTGCCGTACTTTTTAATAATCTTATTCTAGCACAAGACAGCGATTTTGTCTTGTCCATTACTTGCCCATTGCTTGCCCGATCCGTGCTCAAGCGCAAATCACGTTACTGTGCAGGCCATGTGGGAGCGAACAGTAACATGCTTTATCACATCAGATAAGCCAGAAGTTTTTTGGTTTCGCTTTTCATCCGCAGCCGGTTCAGGGCTTTCACTTCGATCTGACGGATTCTTTCTCTGGTGACCTGGTATTCGCGTCCTACTTCTTCCAGCGTCCAGACACGCCCGTCAACAAAGCCGAAGCGCAACCGGATGATCCGCTGCTCTCTTTCACTCAGGCCTTCCAGGATGCTGTCTATTTCATCTCCCAGCATCATATAATCGACCTCAGCAAAGATATCTTTCATGCTTTCATCGGCCACAAAGTCAATCAGAAACGTGTTTTCTTCTTTCCCGATGGGGCCGTCAAGCGAGACGGTGTCCTGATAGAGTTTGACGATTTCTTCCATCTTTTCTTCCGACATCCGCATCAGGCCGGCCAACTCGGATATGCTGGGTTCCCTGCCGGTGTCGGCGGTAAATTCCCGAGAAACCTTGGAAACGCGGTTCATCAGGTCCTTCATATGCACCGGGATCCTGATGATGCGGGACTGGTCAGCGATGGCCCTGGTAATGGCCTGTCTGATCCACCAGATGGCATAGGTGCTGAATTTAAAGCCTTTATGGTAGTCAAACTTTTCTACTGCTTTCATTAAGCCGATATTGCCCTCCTGGATCAGGTCAAGCAGGTTCATGTTGCCGGCCGACACATATCGTTTGGCAACGCTCACTACCAGACGCAGGTTGGCATTGGTCAGCAGTTCTTTTGCTGACTCATCGCCCAGAGCGATCCGTTTGGCCAGCTTGATTTCCTCATCCTTTTCCAGAAGGGGGATCGAGCTGATTTCCCGCAAATAAGCCCGCACGGAATCCTCTCCGCATAAGGAGTCAAGACTGTCTGCTTCGGGATCGGTATCAAATAATTTCAACGGTTCAATCGACGGCTCTGTCTGCGGTGTTTCCGGTGTAATCTCCGGTTCCGCCAGCGGCCATACTTCCGGTGACGGAATAGGTTCAGGAACGGTCTTAGGACGACTTGGCTCGGTCTTGGGCCGGGGTTTTATTTCCGGCTTGGTTTCCGGTATGATTTGCGGAACCGTAACCGGTCCGGCGGCAGTTTGGCTTTTTGATTTTTTCTTTTGCAGAAGTCCACTGCCTGTCTTTTTACTGATTGCTGAATTTGTTTCTGTCGATACTTTTATTTTCATTTTCCCCATCGCTTTCATTTATTCTAGCTGTTTTTATGGTTTGCAATCGCATCTTATAAAGCTTCTTTATAGGATTCTTCCCCATTTTTCAAGTTACATCCATAAAAAGTCAATTTTTTTAAATTCTGGCATAAAAATCTGGTGCGGGTTGTTTTGGAAGGGGCTGTGTGTTATATTTTATGATAGGGTAAGCGGCAACTGCGTGCGCTAAAGCTGTCTTGGCTGGGCATGACGTTTTGGTGCTTCGTTACTGCTCATGGCCTGGCCGAAGTGTATCAACTATTGATTTTGTTCCGCCAAAGCGGACATGAGGTGACGTGTAACTATGGTTATAGAGGACTTAAAAACAAATTATCAAGCCGCTGCCGACCATATAGTTAAAGTTATGGAAAATGAATCGTCTGTCACGACGCTTTCGGCCCCGGAAGGAATTCTGCTTGCGGATCTTTTATCTGACAATGGCATCGAAATTGCAAGGACTTGCGGCGGAAAAGGACTTTGTAAAAAATGTACGGTTTCGATTTCCGGAGCGCCTTGCCTTGCCTGCCAGACAAGGATTCATTGCGATATTACCGTATGCCTTAACCGGAATCCGCTGGTCATTCCCAGTTATTCGGATGCTTGCCCCGTACCGGAAGCCGTTTCTTCATTTTACTCACAGTGTTTTTATTCACAGTGGGGGCTAGCCATTGATATCGGGACCACCACGCTTCATATGTCACTGACAGGCGGCGGCAAGACTTCATCATCAATCGGTATGAATCCGCAGACTGCATGGGGGGCGGACATTATCAGCCGGATTGAAAGCGCCATGCACGGCGGCCTGCCGGAACTTACCGGCAGTGTGCGGGCAGCTCTGCGGGAAATGATCCTCGGGCTGGCCGGAGCAAGACAGATCACTCCCGACGAGATCGACGGCGCTGTTATTACCGGCAATACGACGATGCTTTATCTGCTGACGGGTAAAAACCCGGCAGCACTGGGCAAGGCTCCCTTTGAAGCTGACTGCGTATTCGGTGAAACCATCACTTCCCGTTCGACGGGACTCGGCCTGAATGCTTCCGCTGCCATCTATATCCCGCGATGTATAGCGGCATTTGCCGGCGCCGATATCGTAACCGCGATTCTGGCCAGCGGTATGGCCGATAGCGGTAAAACTGCTTTGCTGGCGGATGTCGGAACCAACGGCGAACTTGCGCTGATGCACGGCGGACGGCTGTACTGCACTTCGACTGCTGCCGGGCCGGCGTTTGAAGGCTATGGACTGTCTTGCGGTTCTTATGGGATAACAGGGGCGATCGACAAGGTCTGGGCGGAAAACGGGAAGATGAATTTTACTACCATCGGTCATGCTCCAGCTATCGGGATCTGTGGCAGCGGGATCGTGGATGCTTTGGCAGTCATGCTGGACTTGGGGCTAATGGATGAAACGGGATATCTTGGCCAGTCAGTGGAACTGCACGAAGGGATCGGAATCAGCTGTGAAGACGTCAGGAAAATCCAGCTTGCTAAAAGTGCGCTCCGGGCGGGAATCGAAACATTGGCAGAAATAGCCGGGATCAAAAAAACACAGATCGAGGATTTTTACATGGCCGGCGGTTTCGGCAATTACCTGGATCTGAGGCACGCCGCTAAGATCGGGCTGATCCCGTCAGAGCTTTTACCGGTGACACGCATTATCGGCAATGCCGCCCACAAAGGTGCGGCGATGCTCCTGCAAGATAGCAATTTAATGAAAAAAACCGCATGGATAGCCGAAAGTGCTGAGGTCATTCCGCTTACATCTAATCCGGTTTTTTCTGAATATTTCCTGAAATATATGATGTTTTAGTGTCAAGATGAATCATTTGACCAGGAGAGCCGGAAAATATGCCTAAACACTGAATCCTTTATCTACAACGATTAATTGTCCGTTTATTGCACCATCATTTTCAATCAGCAGAAAATTGGTTAAATCAACTACATTCTTATATTTTATTAAGTAATCCTTGATATTCTTACCGTTTTCTTTTGTTTGTATTAACTCCTGTTTCCAATAGTTATCTTCATAAATATACCCAGGCAAAATTGCGTTTACACATATATTTTGCTCCTTTAACTCTTGGGACAGATTACGTATCCATTGATTTAACGCTGCTTTAGCTGATGCATAAGCAATTCTATTGGGATGAGTCATGATGGAATTCATGGAAGATATGGCAATAATATTACCCTTGTCTTTTAAATAAGGAAGTAATTGCTTGACTGTAAATACCGGTCCCTCCAGACAGACCTGAAAGACATTTTCCCACTCTGCCAATAACACTGACTGAAACGCTTTATATTCATTCAACCCGCTCATAATTATAATATGGTCTATCCTATTATTCAATTTGTCTAGAAAAAAGGCCATCTCCTCCAAAACACGTTGATCAATAAATCTGAAATCCAAGGCAAAATAAATGTGATTATTTTCTTCAAGCCACTTTCTATGTAACGCAATTGCCGACGGGCTGTCTATAATGAAATACTGGCCATCGCCATTTTTGATAAACGCAACCCCTAATTTACTCAATCCTCCAATAAGTGCGATCATTTAACCTCCATTCTTCTTTTACCTGCTCAGACAGCATGGTAAATTCTTCTTTTTTCACTAAGGAAGCGGCAAAATCCTCGGTATAAATGTCACACAGCTTTATTTCCGACTTTTTTTGCTTCTTTATTTTATGATCCTCAATGTTAATAATAAATTGATATTGGTTGGTAGTGAGTAAAATAAAGGGCCATAGGTAATTCGATAAAACCGTATTATATTCCTTAGAAAAAAGAATATTAGCTGCGCAGTATGGCGTACTAATTGCCAATCTTGATACAAACATAAATATTTGTTCCATTAACTTACATTTTCGTAAACGTTCGATCCGACTATGATTTGTTAACCTCAGAACCAACCGATCACGATGTTCATCGTTCTTACCCAGATAGAGGATGGAATCATACTGCTTAGTATAGATTTCGTCATTTATTAACTCAAGACAATGCATAGAAGCCACCCCGATTTTTTGTTTCATTCCTTCAATATAAGTAAAATCAGCAAAGTAGCTGTTAAGCTTTTCGCCTTTTTCTAACTTAGCCATGATTTCTATTAAATTTTTAGAATCCATTTCAAAGGGACTATATATACCTTTTGCTATTATAATGTCACCGTATTCCAAACAGTCTTCAGTGTCATACATGATATTATATATACTGTTTTTATGATCCTTGCTTTTGCTGTCATAGATATAAACACTATTCAGAGGTAAATATTTACATAATTTGATTTGCTTTTCCTCAACGCCGTTTTTTATTTTCAGATGTTTACATATCGTTATGTCATCAATAGGATAATTTTGTGTAAGATAACTCTTTATGGAATTTTTCCGGTACTCAACTGCTTTTTCCTGATAGGTCATTTTTTCATTTTCATCTTCAACAAGATGATATAGAAGTTTTAATTTAGCACATGAAAATAGACTTTCAAATAATCTAATACTTCTTAATTCAGAGAACGAATGACATGAGTAAATATTACAAATCAACATTTTAAAAGAAAAACAACGCATAAATTTTTCTATGTCATCTAAGCTTACTATATTCGGATTAATATCTATAATCGTATTCTCTTTATCATATGAAAAAAGAACTCCGTCCACTTCAAATAAACTAATTATCAAATCTGACATTCATTATTTCCCTCATTTTGCTGTAATTTTCTTGAATTTCATTACAATAACATTCCCCCGCTTCGCAAAACCGATTTGTCAAGAATAAATCGAAATCAAACAAATCAAATAATAATAATTTCAATAATCTTGCACAGAAGTCTTTCAAGCCAGTTTCATTTATTGCTTTCAATTCTGTTTTTATTTTTTCAATAATATGACCGAAGTCAACGCAGTCTTCATACAAACTAAGACATCTAATTATCTCTTCCTTATTTTCTTGCTTTATTGCTGTAATTAACTTTAAAAACGCCAAATTAAAAAATCTGTATTTGCCTGTTCGCTTAACCGGATGCCTTAAATAGGGGATGAGTGATTCTGCATCATTCTTTGTATTGACAAAATTTAATAAACCTTCTGCTTCCTCTACATTACAGTCAATCAAACTCTTAAGCCTTTCTGCATTTTTGATGAGATACATTTGAGATTTAATTCTTATATCAGGAAAAGCACATATTTCGCTGACACCTTTGGCTAAATATTTTACAATATAATGACCGTGATGACTATAGTCTGCATAATAGACTTTATCTGAAATCCTCTTTAGTAAATACTCGAAATAAACAAGTGCATGATCATTCGAATCAAAAATCTTCCATCGTACTGGTGAATAGGAGGGTTCGTCTGTATGAAAAAATTCTAGTGGATAATACCCTTCTCCACTATGTAAGATTGATATGAGATTCTTATTAATCCATTCTTTATCTTCAAAGTAAAACTTCTCTTTTAGAAAATCAGTACGATCAATACTTCTACCTTGGAATAATTCAGTAAAACATCTCTCTACGGCGATATTAATATCAAAATGAGAACCAAATTTTACATAATACTTTCCTGATTTTTTATGGCTGAACAGCAGGCAAACCACGGGCAATTCCATTCCCAGTCCAGCATCAAGTATTTCAAAGTCATACTCGTCAGTTTTAAACTCATTTATTATTTTATAAAGTTTTGTATTTACTATCTTCTCAATATTCTCAATCCGACAAGGTGCCAGTTTTCTTAATACAATTTCCCGGTTTGCAAATCGTTCAAATATTTCTGATATTGCTTGTATTTTTGCTTCGTTAAGTGTATTACCATATGACATTCCGTTTGTTCCGTACAAAATATCAATAATAGCAAGCGGCAGCATTTCATATGTATTATCACTTATTTTTAAGTATTTTTCCATGATAAGTGCTTCTTGATAATCCGTAAAATATTCCTGTATTCTTAAAGCGTCTTTATAATTTGCTATATATTCAGTATATCCATTTTTATGACAAAGGGTTTCGTTAGGTAAAAGAATAAAATCTCGGTAACATGATCGATAATGATATCTGAATATCGTGAGAGTGGATAGACGTTCCATAAGTTCACCATAGGCACTTGCCAAGGCAAATAATTCCGTGGAACCCTTTCCGTTTACAAATAAATTGGTGTCTTTAAGCAAAAGCGTCACGGCATAACAGGTTCCCGAATTTATCTTATTGATTTCCAATACATATATATCATTTGCCCTTAAAAAATTCTTTATTTTATGAATGGTCTCTTCTGGGCTTATTTCTTTCCACCTTGTTTCATAACTCATCATCTATCCCTCCGCATAATTTACAATTGACATCAATTATTTTATCTTCTTGTTTGGCTTCCATTGTATATTTATCTAAAACAAAAAACTTACCATTGCTAATGGTTATATCTTCTATTGTAGCTTCAATCATGCATCGGCATATTTTGATTAATTCCATCTCAAGTAAGGCTGAACCGATTGGAGATAATTCGTCAAACAGCTCGGTCTCTACATATAGATTTTCTAACCTTCTATCACAGAAAAGACAGCCAAAATCATGATCATTTAACGTCGGCCCGATTTGAAGGTAACGGTTATTCTCCCTTACATATAATCGGATTGCACCGCTTCTAAGCGACAACTTTTCAAATTTTTTCATCCATGTCCAAGATACCTTAGCGATATTAATAATGTAAATGTCATTGCTATTGAATTCAATTACTTCTTCGTCCGTTTGGATCTTATAATGATAAACTCCATAGTATTCCGGTAACTGCTCAAAACCAATAAAAACAAACCGATTCATATATAATACCTTTCTAACTAACGCCATGAGTGCCTGACCATTTAAATCATATCCATTTTTGTATAAATCATGAAATCTGTTTATCTTATTGTTTCTGATACATTCATTTAAATAGGAATCCCGGTCAACCTCTTCAAAATAATCTGATAAATACTTACTCAATAATCCTTTTATTAGTGTCGTATCCTGCTCCGTTTCATCATTAAGATAAAGTGGCATTCGTAACCGTTCTAGCAGCTCAATTACTCTTATATCTGATAATTTCATTCTGTAACATATATTATCCTTATCGGCATCATAGATGGCAATATTATTATTTCTAACAATTAAGCTGTACTTGTGTTTCATTCGTATATACATGTCCGCTCCTATCCTACCGGTAAAATATATAAACAGAATTCATTTTTCCCAGCCTTTAAAAACCTGTTAACATTTACATCATAAAATCCGCCGACAGGAACAGCGCTGTAACCCATTGCAGTGGCAATCATTTGACAGGAAGAACTCATATGTCCCGCTTCCAGCAGACCTAGCCGATATGATAACGCTGAGTACTTTTTGAAAATCGGTTTGAAATTGAACAGGAAAAACATAACAATACTGGCATTGGAAAACTTTTTTTCAGTAAATTTGGTTGTTGAGGTCAGATCATCCAATACTTCCAAAGATGCTTCTCTTACCACGTACAATTCATTTGATTCGGGTACATATTCAAACAACAGTCCGTTCAGATCTGCTTCGACCTTATTAATATAAACCATTGGAATGACGGAATATAATGCTCCTGCCGAGGGGTAGGCTCGTAAATAAACCTGCCGTCCTTGATAATCTTTAACAGTTGTAACACCTAAAGATTTTTCCAGTAAAAATGCCAATTGTTTACGATCCATATTTTTCTCAAAATTCCAGCTTGTTCGGCGTCTTTGAATAACTTCAAGCAGATTATTATCAAAAGAAACATCATCGGCTGTCTCTAAACCCATTTTGACATTACCGGCGGTTCTTTTATAATCATCATAACTGATCTCCGAAATTCTATTTTCTGAGAAATTGGCTTTTAGGTGCATGGTGTGACGATGAAATTGTCTTACTACATCAATATCTTTATACTTGCTGTTTCGTGTCTGCCATTTTGCCATGTAAATATTCTCCTATGCTTTTGGATATTATGTATTCATATGCCGGCGTTATGGAAATACGGTTGTTGTTCATATGCATTTGTGAAGACAACATATAAGTAAATTGATCTGATTCTTTTCTAATAATCTGTATCCTTCTGATCAGTTCTCTGATTTCTTCTTCAAGAAATATAAAAAGACTTTCTGACTCAAAAACTAATTTTATTATTTCATGCATGACATGTTTATTTTCTTTGATATTACCCGCCATGGTTTTCCAATAACTTTCATAGCGATATAAATACTCCGTGTCAAATCCAATGGTGGCAGCCATGATTCGTTTCATTAGATAAACAGCAAAAACAATTCTTGTATTGAATTTTGGAATTGTTTCAAATGCTTTCACTGCTAACTGAGATGACGCATGAAAAACATCTTCATTGAGTGACAGCAACCTTCCAGTCCCGTAACGTTCCGTTTCTGGCTCATATGGGGTGTAAAAATAGGTTCCTGGCTCATACCATGGCAAAGTATCTTGATCAATATCTTCGCCATCAAAATGGATTGCTTGATAATAGGCATCACGGTTTAATGATTCCATTTTATTAGCCGCTAAGAAATGATTAATTATTTCTTCTATTTTAATGCTTGCGCCCGCATCTTTAAATCTTACTCGGAGGTGGGGACCACCATGCCAATACTTAATGAAAAACCATGGTTCCCCGGAAGCATTTAAGAGATTCTTTAACGCAAGCATCAACTTCTCCTGTGTCCAAACATCATGAATATAGATATAAATTGCATGCCACATCCGATTCTCCTCAAAAAGTGTTAAACAGCGAATAACAAGTAGATTTGCCCGCTATCAGTAAATAAGATACGATCCACTCATTATGTCCAGCCCTGTTGCGAATATATATTTCATCGATATTTTTCATTGGCCGAGCACATAGACCATATTGTGTCAGTCGTAAAGAAAGACTATGAATGAATTCTGCCGACTGTATCACGCTATGCATGTATGTACATTCCGAATCATCTTGTATTTTTTCATGAATCTCTGTAAATATCACAAGGGTGGCGTTGGTCACATCTATGTACTCTTTGGAATCATGAATTATCTCATTAAAATCCATCACCTTATCTTCTGCTGTCATAGAATCAGCCAATACCCGATAATGCTTTTGGGGACTTATTATATTTATGCGCAATTTTTCGCCGATATGTGATAATCCTAACAACTCCTGCGCCTGAAATAACAGCATTCTAAGATCATCTTCCTTAAGTTCATACTTAATAAAAGAAAGCCCAACACCAGACTGAGAACTGCTACGGCATAACGAAATTTCTGTTAACCCGGTCATCTCGGTATATATGTCCAATATGGCATAATCCGTTAATAACTCCGCTTGATTCAGTTTCTTGATAAAGCTGTCAAGAAGCACTTCGCCATGATGAGCTTCAAACCAAATCTCTGCAGTGTCTACCTTTTTTTCCGCAAAAGCCTGTGTGACCAACCCTTCCCCTTGCAGTGCAAATGCTTTTAGATCAATACGGGCAAGGATCGTCCCTTTATCCAATTCCCATGGAATATATAACCCATCAATACCACCATACATGATTTGACTATGAATATTCATAGATTTACATATTAGCTTATATTGATGTACAACATGTCCGCAATCCAGTAAAGAAAGAATAAAACCGAAATCCCCATATTTTTTACCGATTTTGCCACGGTCATAAACGATCAGCAGTTCAGTGGCACATGGATAACAAGAGGAGTTTTCCTCATCGCATACCAGATAAAATCGATTTTCTTCTAAATCATAGACAAAAATATTGATTTTTGTCTCATCAACCGCATAAATAAAGAATTTATTGCTGTTAAACCCTCGCGCTGAGGGACAAACCGTATGAAGATAATATGGATTCTCCAGCTCAAAACGTACATATTGCATGATTTGTTTCATAATTATTGCGAAATTTTTGTTTTTATGGTTAAGCACATACATGCTATTGTCTGTTTTGGTATATCTTATCGTGCTAGTGCGTGGCATGACCTCAGAGGAAATCAATCGATACCGATTAAAAGTAAATCGATTGATCATTTGTTCATTAAGGGAAGGGATGGGCACATTCATTGATTTCTCCTCTCTTCATGAGACGTCTGTTATGATATTGTGAATTTCCGATTCCGTTGTCAATGCGCTGACCATTAATTCTTCGATATTTATGTCCAAAGGTCATTGTAAGCATTTGTGGAGCTATTACCTTCGAGATATACAAATTATAGCGGTAACTAAGCTCTGATGTCAGATCCGCAAAATAAATATCTTTTTGATCCGACAGTCTTTCGTTTACAATATAATGCAGGAGCTCTTTTGCATTCTCAAAACGAGTAAACTCGTTATTCCGATAAAGTTCACCAAAGGTTTTTTTTTCGTTATCATTAATGATAAAACTATATGATTTTATGAATTCACGTCTTGACGAGAAATCAATATGATCACCCATTTCAACAACATCAAAAGAATCTTTGTAATTTTTTTCTCCCATGTTATTATTCCGGGAATAAACTTTATGTCCTACAAGGCATTCATTTATGGCATTTCTTAATGCGATCAGCGGATTGATGTGGGCAGCAGTGCTGATATAGGTGCTCATCTTATCAGATGTCGATACTACTAAACATAAAATTACAGGTACCTGTGTATCAAAAGTCAAATCAAACAAATAGACTTTCCGATCTTTTTTTTCATACCGTTCAATCGTCTCTCGTTCTTTATCGGGTATGGAATAACGATCGATTTCATAAACTTTTACTTTGCCATACCAAAAAAGCAGGAAAGAGTCCCTCTCAATTAGTTCTAACAATGCAAATAATCTTGCTTCGTAAACTGAGCCCCCCAAAGCAACGCCATTTGAAGTCTCCAACACAAATTTATGTTGATCTTCAGAATAAATATCAAAAAACTGTAGGGGAAGATACTCATAAATCTGCTTCTTATAATTCAGAACTTTTAGCCAATAATACCTGGTCTTTTCATCAAATTGCGGGATATCGGCATGCTGATAATCGTAATATAAGAACGGCCTGGGGTCAGTTAAACAATTCTTATTGTTCTCATAACACAGATAGCATTGCTCACCGGGAACATCGCACATGGACCGGCGCTCCAGCAACTCTAAAAGTGCCCCTGTCTCAGCCAAGCTAAAGTCTTCTGCACGACCAAATGCAAAATTAACTTCATTTTGATAAGAAAATTCACAACCTACCAAAGCAATATTAAAAGAATCCAGATATTTATAAATATTCGTAATTAATCCATAACGCTCATCATAGTACTCTCGTTTGAATCTGGATAAGTCTGGTATATTATTGATCCGAAAGGTACTTTTATCAAACTGTTGCTGCGGTTCATCCTCATAATAATATATTTTATAAGTTGCATCTTCAAGAAGATTTAAGTAAAACCCGCTAATCTGATGACCATAATGCCGGATCTCAAAAAAAGTATAGTTTACGGGGGCGTCTTTTATCCAGGCAAGAAAATCATTTTCAAGCAAATCCGATACCGCATCGCTGAATTGGGGTTTCTGCAAAGCAATTTTCTTATTTTCAAGTATTCTTTTTTCAAGTAAAGCAGCCGCCTTCTCATTTTCACCGAGTACAATAAAAGTACGATCCGTATAATAATGTCTATGCATAAACTTACACTCCCACTACGATTAATCCAGCTTCTCGAAAAGCGCCATAATCCTCAAATATCTTGATACTATCCGAAAGATGTTCGCTGAGGTATTGCGCCATCTCTTCTTGTCCGATGATGGGATGAACCATAATCCCTTTCCGGGAAAATAGTTGAATGATTCCCCTTTTTATACTGTCTTCTGCAGCTATCATCAAAGAATCATTTTCTCCTGTCGACTCTATTTGCAGGTCATGGAAAATAATTTGAGTGGAAACAACATTTTTTTCACTTTTTTTATCGAAATTATATGTAAAACTGATATCAAATAACTGCTTTGTTATTTTAATAAATTCATTTAAGCAATACAGCTTATCCTTTTGGGGCAGCACGGATTTTACATCGTCAACTGACAATGCAAATTGATCGGCATTGATCTCCATTCCTCGCATCTGGAAATTTTTTGCCTGAAAATTCTCAATTGTAAATATATTCTTTAAATTAGGTTTTTCAGAATGAGAATCAATGATTAAAAGAAAAGCATAATTCATGTAGAACCGGATCGCTTTCTCATCAAAAACAACACGTCCATTCGGTTCATAAATTATTTTATGTAAAATCAAAGTTAATTCTTTGCTGTTCCATACAGCGGCTATATAATTTTTCGTCAGGAAAGTCGTCATTACAATATGCAAATGGTTTGTGAATCCTTCTATCTTGTCTGAAAATCGAACAGCATCGTCTGTACTATGAATAATCAGGATAGTAATTTGGTCACGGAATGAGTTATTATAATCCAGATAGAATGTCTTTTTTTCTTCAAAGATATTTTTCAGTATTTCTCCGCTATCATTAGGATACTGATTCATTGTAATATATAGATCAGCTAATTTTAGTTGTATATTATTAAAATCCTCATAATTTTTTACTAAATGCTTGAATGTGTTTGTCCCATAATATGCAATCTCGGAAATCAAGACACTTTCTGTTTTGATCAGAAAAGATATTGCTGCTCTTTCATCGAAAGTATATTCCTCCAGCGTTTGTATTTTTTGCGGGGTTTGAAGTCTGGAAATAATACTTATAACGCTATTATATGTATATTTTCCGTTTTTCACCTTGTATTCTTTTGCATTCACCCGTAGCCTAAAACCATCTTCTGTTTTTTTTATGAAACTATTGAATCGATAGATCAAGAATTTTTGTTCAACCATTATTCATCCTCTTCAATACTTTTAACCAGCATATAGCTTGCTTCTACTCTTTTTCTTGAATTCAGTCCCATGTTCGGCAGCAAAAGATATGTAAAATTTACCAACATCCGATAAGCTCGAAACTCATATGAGTTAAAAAAATCCATGTTATTTTTGGCGAAAACCTCTTTATGAAAAGCACTTATTTTTCTGAAATTATAGTAATTGATAAATTTTCTCATATTCATATAAAACGATCTTGGCTCTTTTAGCTGTTGAATTCTTATTAGCTCCTCATAAAGCTGAGCAAAATAGTGATTCCATCTGATCATTAATTCAATACATTTGTCATTATGAATTTCAATCTCTGTATTAATTGCATGATTTGTAATTTCTCGTAATAGTCTGATCGGATCATTTAGTTTTTGATAATGTAATTCAAATAATTTACCATATTCATCTACTCCCTTGCGTTTATTGCTCAGGAATCCTATCAAGTGAGACTTAAAAGACAGATATCCTCGTCCAATTCCTGTTTTATCTAATTGTTGTGACACTACCTGAAACATACAGACGAGCATAATCATTTCATGTATACTGCCTTTATCCTGCATGTATAAGAATGAATCTTCCATTGTAGATTGTACTTTCATAAAGTACTTGGTAAATAGGCTTTTTTCTTCCTGATATGTATACTCACCATTACGAGCAATCGTTTCCAGCTCATGGAACTCAACCGTCAAATTCTCTTTTTGCGCTTGCTTCCTCAGTCCGTTCACTCTTCTAATACTGGCTTCTTGTTGATAATATACCTCATTGCTTTCTATGTCGGAATCTGAAAGCAACATCAGAAACTCATTGAATCGTTTTAAAATAATATTATAATAATATACTATTTTTTCTTTATTCGTTTCTATATATAAATTAATAACTGGACCCACTTCAATGTTTCTTGAAAAATAGTATGATTCCTTAAGATAACTTCGACAAAATGGAATAAGTTCATCGATAATGAATTCATTTTTCTTTTCTGATTTAATATTGATGTGAAATTTAATAGTATATATCATTTATCCCCCTACCCTAGTTCAACATAAATTCTGTCATATATTCACATGCATCTAAACTCTCCGGTAAAACCTCACTGATCATTAATACCTCTGATGTCCGAATAGCATTTATTAATACTTTCAGTAATAATATATTTTCCAAATCAAAATACTGCGGCTTTTCAAATTCCTGTGAAGTAGATTTAATTATCTTTTCCCTATAACTTAAAATACGGGTTTGAAAAAAGAATGTTAAAGGAATAGCATGATGATTCAAAAAACGCCTGATCCAAATATAGGATTCACAAATATCAAGATTCATTGCTTCTTTTAACATCTCCGTATAAATTAAAAAACGCTTTCTTTCCAAAACAAGGCTGCCAAAATAAATTCGGGGACTTTTATTAACTATTTTCTCGTCCAAAGATGAGAAAAAAATGCATGATAACTCATTATAATGGCTTACATTAGTAAATAAAGACGAATAAAAAACTATGTAGCTTGGAAATAGTATTCTGATCATACTGCTTGTAATGACTGGCTTAAACAATTCCCCTTCCCCGCTCTGCAATAAAACATTCCCGTCCTTTACTGTTAAGCTCATGTCCTCCATTTTGTGGCATTTTTCGTAGTGTTTATTTAAGGAAGTATCTCTTGTATAATCCGATATAATGCGGGTTTTGAATATTGATTCATGAACATTGGCATTGAAACCAAACGTTTCATAAACTTCGGCCACTTCGTAATTATTATTAAAATAAGCTTTTTCAATAATATTTCTGTTATTATTCGTAATATCGGTATATCTTAAAAAGCGGCTGTAAAAACTCATATATCCGATATACACTCTATTAATGACAAGATTATTCTTATGCTTCTGATAAAAAAAACTATAGGAAACTTGATTATCTTTTAATCCCTGTGGAATTTCTTCTTTTAAACTAGATACAAAATCGTTTGAAATATGGATAATATCCTGATTACCATATGATTCCAGATATTTTTTAAATCTTTGTTTTAACCGCTCTAAAAGTTTACTTGTTTCACTTTCACTTTCTAATGGATCCCACGGTGCACGCCAGTAAGACTGATGATTGACATTAACATCCGATATAAGCCGAAATATTTTCATATCACTTATTGGAACCGAATCCCCATTATATTGCTTTTCCATCTTATCAATAAAATCAAGTTGAATTCTTGTATTAATATCAAATAATGCATATATCTCTAATAAATTCTTGATGTCCCTCAACTGCTTATTTTTAAGTTGTAAAATCTCATCTTCAACAGTTAAGTTGTCCTCATATAGGTATTTCTTATTATCTAATTCGATACCGCACATTTCAGAAATGCGATTAAAAACAGAAACTATTTTTTCCTGTATTTCATGTGTAAATTCATTATTAATTCTTTCAAGCAATTCATTGGCTTGTTTGAAACCCTGAATCACATCAATCCATTGGCTGTCAGTTGGAAGATGATATTTTTCCATCTCACAAATCAAATTATTAATCGCATCCAAAGTATCAGAAAAAAAATCGTTAATGGTAATCAAACCGATGCCATATAATTTTTTAAGCAATTGGATTATGTCCGAATCGGCTAGTTTGAACTGCGATTGTAAATAGGTAAAACTGATGCTATCCTCCTCACAATCCAAAATATTTTGAATATAAATATTAATCGGGATCCTTAAGAACCTGTCTTTCGTCTTAAAAACCTTACTATTACTCTGTTCTTGGCTAATTATATTAAGGTAATTATCTTCAAGATAATAATTTTTATTAATTATAAATCCGGTTCGTTTAATAATTTCATTATCAAGCATGTATTTTTCATAAATGTAAAATAAAAATACATTATTTACCGTTATTTGCTTTTTATGAATCCGATAAGGTATTTTTTTGTTATTACCTAAAATGGCGATCGAATTTAATTTTGATATTGGGCTTGTTTTAGTCACCGCTCGGGTTGCTATTCTAATGAGCACAAGCTCTAACTTCCTCAAATCAACGTTATCTTCACCAATTTCGCTAAGATATTTTTCCAAGCGTGGGTAAATTTCGGGGTTTATCATATAAACAGAATTATATAAGGCTTTATTATCTATGTAGATCTTTTTTAAATTAGCTCGGTTTAATGAATAATCACTCAAAATACGGCTTTTTAACTGTGTCTTCTTTTCTTTTATTTCCTTTGCATAATCAGTTAATTCAATCAGCTTCCTCATGATTTCTTCATTATCCGAGTCAAATTCGTAATAAGGATAATCTAAATCGGCTTTTCTCAGATTCCTGATTAACTTTTTCTTCTGACTTGAGCGATAGGTCAGCTTCGCAGCCACTTCGTCCGCTAAATGATTTGCAATACCCTGTAATTCATCTTCCATGAATTCAATTTCTTTACATAATGCTTCCTTATTAGCATGTTCGAACAGAGAACCGGCTTTCTGCTTGACTCTTTTAATGGTTAAGGGATGAATCGTTAATATTCCCATTATTTATTCTTCCTCCAGCTTAATGATGTAAGTATTAACAGTACTACTATTAAACCAATCAATACTGATAGTGCCAGCCAAAAATCGTCACGAAACCTTACATAATTTGAGGTGTCCCAGGCAATCCGCAAAATGATATTCATATGATACAGTGGATTAAAAAGAGCTCCTTTCTGAAGCCATTCCGGCATCATGCTTAAAGGAAAGGTAGCATCACTTAACATGAACATCGGGAAAAAAAAGGCCATCATGACTGCTGTGTATATCTTTATTTTTTTGATTATTAATCCAATGCTAAAACCAATGATCAAAGAATATACGATCATCAGCGCGAAAATGAGTACAAAGACAAGAAAAGACTTAAAAGCAGCATGAAAAAATAACCATGATGATGCCAGTAATAACAAAAAACTGACAAATGCCAAGACAAACGCTTTCAGTATTACAATAAACATAACATGCCAAAGCTTTACCGGCGTAACGGAAAGACGTTTATAAATACCTCTCTCCCGGTCCATCACAACTTGATTTCCGATATTGAAAACCGATGATGCAAATAAAATAATCACACACAAGCCAGGAATATAATTTGAAAAAAAATCAATGCCGTTAAATTCCTGTCCACTGTAAATACTTCCGAACAGAAAAAGACTGATCAGCGGAAAAAAGATACTGAATATTAAATAAAGCGGCTGTCTTAGAAAAATCTTAAACTCCACCTTCAATTGCTCAAATAACATTATCAATCCCTCCAGAAATTTTCAAATAAACATCTACTAAAGATGTTTCCTTTTCTCTTTCAAGTAACTCTTTAATATCACCAAAGAATATCAGTCTTCCATTCGATAAGTATAAAACCTGAGAGCAATTCTGCTGTATTTCTTCCATGTAATGCGACGAAAGCATAAGCAAAGTATTGGAACAAAACTTTTCCAACATCTCCCAAAATTCCTTTCTGGCGATAGGATCTAAACCGGTGGTGGGTTCGTCTAATAAAACATATTCCGGTTTATTGATAAAAGCTAACGCCAAATTCACTTTTTGTCTCATACCGCCTGATAGTTTGGAATAATATTTGTTTTTAAATGCTGATATCCCAAGCAAATCAATAAGTTGATCAATTTCATAAGTATCTTTATAATAACTGGAGAATAGCCTTAATAATTCTATAACTTTTATATTCTCGTAAAAAGCATTATCCTGAAGGATAACACCAAGTTTTTCCTTGAATTCATCTCTTTCTTTTCCATCTCGCTCCACATGTCCTTTAGTAGGTTTTTTGATTCCCATCAGGATTTCTAAAAGTGTAGTTTTTCCACTGCCATTATGCCCGATGATTGCCAATTTTGATGGTGCTTTAACTTCAAAACAAATATCACTTAAGGCGACTGTATCATTATATTTCATTTCTAAATGTTCTACTTTCAAATCATACTCCTCTCAAAGGCTATTATAAGTAACAGGACCAGTCCGAAAACCAGTCCTGATACCTATGGTAATTTAGGTAACACTACAACAGGATGTTGATATACAACACGAACAACTGTCACATGAGCTTACCCCAGATGATGCAGCTGTCTCAGATAAAGTCATAGTCTCATCAAGTTCAACTATTTCAATACCTTCGAAAACCTCTTCGATATTTAAGTTCATTGTCTTCCCTCCTTTCTGATAGTTTTTACCCTCAAACTGAAAATCGAAGTGATTTCCTAATATTGGGTCATATTAATTGAGATAACTTTTTAAATAACAAGATTTTTTGCTCAATCATTTATCAAATAATTTTTGTTCAATTATACAATTAAATTTATTAATTTAAATGTATTCCATGTATTATTTTACTTTTTTTGCTATTATATCAAATGTTTATTCAAAAATCAATACTTTACTATCTTAATATTTTATTTTTCTACATTTTAATTATTTGTATTATTTTTCTGTGTATTATGCTGCCATTCTCTCATTCGGAATATATATTTATAAAATCACAGTATTAATAATATTATATTAATAGTTATTATCGTAATAATTATTTCGATGTTCGTAATTTATGAATTGTTGTTTTTCTTTTTATTGTTTTGACGTTTTATGTTATTGGCAAGAACTATGGAACTTTTCCCCATAGGACAATCTCACTACAAGACAGGGTCGCAGTAGAGAAATCATCAACTGGTTTAAAGACAGCTATATATAGGGGGGCGGTGAACCATGAACGGAGTAACGGATGGTTTTTCTTGTGTGGACTTGAGCGAAGAGCTTTGCTGGCGACATGCTGCTGACGACATACTGATAGAAACGAACTGACATGATTCAAAGAAGGGGTTTTACTGTTACAGTGAGTTATTCCGCATATGCTCGATGAGCTCATCCACCGTAGTAAAGGCAATCCCCGTAACCGTATCGGCGCAGCCGTAATAAATGCACATCCGGCCGCTGTCTGCATCAGCCAGCACCGCGCAGGGAAATGTTACGTTGGGGACATCGCCCACACATTCATAATACTCTTCCGGCCCCAAAATATAATTCTGTGACCGAAGTTTCACCTTCCACGGCTCTTCCCAGTCCAGCAATGCGCAGCCCATGCGGTACACAAAGCCGTTACAGGTTTGGAGAACGCCATGGTAGATCAGCAGCCAGCCTTCGTCGGTAGCAACCGGAACCGGACCGGGGCCGACCTTCGTGGACTGCCAAGGGGAAGCGTTGCCGGGAACTGCCCCCATGACAAAGCGATGGCGGCCCCAGAAGGTCAGATCCGGACTGGTACTGTAAAAAATGTCTCCGAAAGCCGTATGCCCGGTATCGCTGGGACGGCTCAGCATCGCGTAGCGGCCGTCAATCTTCTGTGGGAACAGCACGCCGTTCCGGTTATAAGGCAAGAAGGCATTCTCAAGCTGAGTAAACGTCTGAAAGTCAAAGGTATAGCCGATCCCGATAGTCGGCCCGTGATAGCCGTTGCACCAAGTAATATAGTAACGATCCTCGATGAACAGTACGCGAGGGTCATAACGGTATTCTTTGGCTGTCACTTCCGCTTCACCCTGAAAAACAATCGGCTGAGAAGAAATCTCCCAGTGGATACCGTCTTCACTGAAACCGGCAAAAATGTCCATAGTGACAGCCCTGCTGTCACACCGGAACACGCCGGCAAAACGCTTTCCAAACGGCACCACCGCACTGTTAAAAATGCTGTTGGCCGCCGCCATCTCATGACGGCTGATTACCGGGTTAGATTGATAACGCCACACCGGGCCGATGTCTTTTGCAGTCCGTTCCTGCCAAGGCATGTTGGGGATTGACGAGCCTATTATCTTGGTCATATTTACTCACCTTTGCTTACTCTTTTTTTGATTATACATTTTTTTACTTTATTTTTCCACTTTATTTTTTAACTTATTTTGATATAGCTTCATTATTATTTCTTATCATTATCTCTTCAAAACATATCTCTTCAAAATATACTTTCCTTACATTCTATAAGATCGGTCCCTGGTAGCCCCTGAAAAAGACAACCAGCTGCTCCAGCACCTGCCGCAGCACTTCCTGTTCCTGTTCATTTAGCCCCTTAAGCGCCGCCGTCACCATCTGCTCGTGAAAATACTGGTGCCACAGATATGCTTTCTCGCCTTTTTCCGTAAGGCGGATACAGACCAGCCGGCGGTCTTTTTCGCTGCGTTCCCTGACGACATACTTCTTAAAGACCAGGCTGCTCATCGAAGTAGTCAGCGATCCGACGGTGATCTTAAGCTTTTTGGCAATCGCTGACATGTTATTGCCCGCTCCGGTTCCGATGGCTTCAATGATGTGCATGTCGTTATTGGTGATGTCCGTAAACTCACCCGTAATGACGGCTTTTTCCTCCAGCCTCCAGATTTCATTGATTAAATGTACCAAGATATCGTTGATTTCCCTATCTGAACTCACAGACCTTCCTCCTAAATACCCGATGAATGTGCTTACCTATTCCTAAACCGCTGATACCGTTTTTCAATCCGTTCCTGGGTGTCCATAGCTCCGAAGCGGTGCAGAAAGTTCCGGATACTCCCTCTCAGGCGGCGGCATACGCCGACATAATTTTGTACGGTATAATGAGATGGTTCGGCAAATATTTTTTCGACGATTCCCATTTCTTTTAAATCAAGGGCTGTTAATTTCATGATATCGGCGGCTTCCTCAGCCCTGCTGCTGTCTTTCCAGAGAATCGAGGCAAAGCCTTCCGGCGACAGAACCGAATAGATGGAATTTTCCAGCATCCATACTTCATCGGCCACGGCCATCGCCAAGGCCCCGCCGCTGCCGCCTTCTCCGATCACGATGGACAGAACCGGCACCCGCAGGCCCGACATCTCAAATAGGTTGCGGGCAATCGCTTCGCCCTGGCCGCGTTCTTCGGCCTCGATCCCGCAGAATGCCCCCGGCGTATCCACAAGGCAGATTACCGGCCGGCCGAATTTCTCCGCCTGCTTCATCAGCCGCAACGCTTTCCGATAACCCTCCGGGGCCGGCATGGCAAAATTACGGCTTATGTTTTCTTTCGTGTCCTTACCCTTAGCCTGCGCAATAACGGTTACCGGGCAGCCTTCAAACAAGGCGATCCCGCCGATCACTGCCGGATCGTCTTTAAAATAGCGGTCACCGTGGAACTCGATAAAGTCCTCGAACAGAGCCGAGATATAATCGCTCCCGACAGGACGGTCGTTCATCCGGGACAGCCTGACCCGCTCCCAGGGCCTGATGGACGGGCTTTTAACCGCTACTTCCCGGTCGGCTGCTTGGGCCGTGACCGGCAGCTGCTTCTGGGTGTGCAGCATCAGGATCCAGGCCAGCGTTGTTTTCATTTCCTGGCGGGTGATGATCTTGTCGATAAACCCGTGTTCCAGTAAGAATTCGGCCCGCTGGAACCCTTTCGGCAGTTTCTGGCGGATCGTCTGTTCAATCACCCGTGGACCGGCAAACCCGATCAAGGCATTGGGTTCGGCCAGAATAACATCACCTAGCATGGCAAAACTGGCCGTCACCCCGCCGGTAGTGGGATCGGTCAGCACTGTGACCGCCAGCTGGCCGGCATCGCTGTGCCGCTTTAAGGCAGCAGCGGTCTTGGCCATCTGCATCAGGGAAATGATGCCTTCCTGCATCCTGGCGCCGCCGGAACAGGTGAACAAAATAACCGGCAGATGATCCTCCGTCGCCCGTTCGACCGCCCGGGCGATTTTTTCACCCACTGCCTGGCCCATGCTGGCCATCAGAAAGCGTCCGTCACAGACACCGATCACCGCTTCATAACCGGCGATCCGGACTTTGCCGGTGATAATGGCTTCCTCCAGCCCGGTCTTTTCTCTTGTCTGTCTCAGTTTCTCTTCATAGCCCCCGAAGCCTAACGGATTGGGGGACAAAAGGCCGCTGTCCCATTCCGTGAAGGTACCGGCGTCAGCGATCATCTCAATCCTTATTCTGGCTTCCATCCGAAAATACCCATGGCATTTCGGGCAGACATAATAGGCCGCTCTGGCTTCTTCGGCTATGATAGCCGCTTTGCAGTGATTGCATTTTTTTAAGAGTCCGGCCGGCACTTCGGGATGGACTTCCGGGCGGCGGTATGGCCCGGGGCTTTCTTCTTTACGCGGTTCGGATACGGCAATATAGTTTGTTTTCTTAAACATGCTCTGGAGCTTCAAAAGTCATTTCCTCCATGGCCCCTTATTTAGCGGCCGACAATTTGTCAATAAAGCCAATGTCATATTCTCCGGACCGGTAGTCCGGATGGCTTAAGATGTCGTACTGATAATCCACATTGGTAACGATCCCGCCGATAATGATTTCCCCTAAAGCCGCCCGCATCTTGGCAATGGCCTCGTCACGGTTTTCGGCATGGACGATCAGTTTGGCAATCATCGAGTCATAATAGGGGGGGATCACATAGCCGCTGTAAACCGCCGTATCGACCCGCACGCCCTTGCCGCCAGGCAGATAGAGATCCTGGATCAGGCCGCAAGACGGGAGGAAACGGTGTTCGGGGTCTTCCGCATTGATGCGGCATTCAATCGCATGACCCTGGAAGGTAACCTGGTCCTGGGTCAGCTGGAGCCTCCCTCCGCTGGCGATACGGATCTGTTCCTTGATCAGGTCAATGCCGGTTATCCATTCTGTGACCGGATGTTCTACCTGGATCCGGGTGTTCATTTCCATGAAATAAAAGCGCCCGCCCGGTTCCAGCAGATATTCGATGGTGCCGGCATTCACGTAGCCGGCGGCTCTGGCCGCCTGAATGGCGGCTTCTCCCATCTGCCGGCGCAGTTCGTCAGAAAGGGCCGGTGACGGCGACTCCTCAAGCAGTTTCTGATGATTCCGCTGCACCGAACAGTCCCGCTCGCCCAGATGGATGACCTGGCCCTCCTGATCGGCCAGGATCTGGAACTCAATATGACGGGGATGTTCGATGAAGTGCTCGATATACATGGCATTGTCGCCAAATGCCTGCTGGGCTTCTTTCTGCGCGGTAAGAAATGCCGAGGCAAATTCCGCCGCCGTCACGGCCACCCGCATCCCTTTCCCGCCGCCGCCGAGTGCCGCTTTGATGATGACCGGATAGCCGATTCCGGCAGCGATCTCCTGCCCTTGCGACACGTCGAATACCGCGTCGTCACTGCCGGGTATCACCGGTATCCCGGCAGCGGCCATGGTCTTGCGGGCCTGGGTCTTATTACCCATGGCGGCCATGACGGAAGCGGGGGGGCCGATAAACGTGATCCGGCACTGCTCACATAAGCTGGCGAATTTGCTGTTCTCTGCCAAAAATCCGAAACCCGGATGGATTGCATCGGCTCCGGACACGATCGTGGCACTGATGATGGCATCCATCTTCAGATAGCTTTCGGAAGCTGCCGCCGGCCCGATACAGATGGCTTCATCCGCCAGCTGGGTATGAAGCGCTTCGGCATCTGCCTGGGAATAAACAGCCACAGTTTCGATGCCCATCTCCCGGCAGGCTCTGATGATCCGCACGGCAATCTCCCCACGGTTGGCAATCAATACCTTTTTGATCATAATGTCATTATTCACCATAAACCCCTTACTTTACTCAATCCGGAACAAGGGCTGGCCATATTCCACCGCCTCGCCGTTTGCCGCCAGGATGGCGGTTACTGTCCCGTCGGTCTCGCTTTCAATCTCATTCATCAGTTTCATCGCCTCAATAATGGCCAGGATCTGCCCTTTCTGGACAGTATCGCCGATCTTAACGAAATCCGCCGCATCTTCTGACGGTGCTGTATAAAAGATCCCGACCAGCGGCGAGGTGACTAAACCTTGGCCAGTTTCCGCGGCAGCGGCAGCATCCGTTTCCGGCAGCTCGGCAGCGGCCGGCTGGATAACGGCAGGATTCATGACTACAGCGCCTTCGCTCCGGTCTGCCCGAAGGGTCAGTTTCACGCCGTCTCCTTCGTATTTGAGTTCGGTCAGGGAAGATCCGGAAACAGTCCGGATGAGTTTTAATAAATTCTCAAATTCCAATTTGCTATCCTACCCTTCATATTTTTTGATCAAAAGCGTGGCATTATGGCCGCCAAAACCTAAAGAATTGCTCATTGCGTAATTAACTTTCTTAATGACCGGTGCCTTGATCGCATAATGAAGGTCACATTCCGGTCCGGTCTCGCGGCTGCCCATGGTCTGATGGATAAATCCTTCTTCCATGGCCTTGACGGCAACGATAAACTCCACTCCCCCGGCAGCGCCGAGCAGATGGCCGATCATCGACTTGGTGGAATTCATCACGACATTATATGCCGCTTCGCCGAAGGCGGCTTTGACAGCTCTGGTTTCAAAAAGATCATTGTACGGGGTGCCGGTGCCGTGGGCATTGATATATTCCACCTGCTCCGGCAGGATGCCGGCTTCGTCCATCGCCAATGTCATCGCTTTGGCGGCACCGGCGCCGTCTTCCGACGGCGAAGTGATGTGATAGGCGTCCGCAGTCGCGCCGTATCCGACCAATTCCGCATAAATACGGGCGCCGCGCTGTCTGGCATGCTCAAGTTCTTCCAAGACGACCACACCGGCTCCCTCACCCATGACAAAGCCTTTTCGGTCTTTGTCAAAAGGAATCGAGGCCCGGTACGGGTCTGTGGCATCGCTTAAGGCTGTCAGGGCCGTAAACCCGGCCAGCCCGGTGGGACAGATACAGCTTTCCGCGCCGCCGGCAAGGATGATATCGGCATCGCCATACTGGATCGCCCGCAACCCGTCCCCGATACAGTGGGTACCGGTCGCACAGGCCGTTACCACGTTGGTACATTTTCCCTTACAGCCCAGCTGAATGGAGATATTGCCGGCCGCCATGTTGGTAATCATCCGGGGCACCATCAGGGGATTTACCCGGGAAGAACCCTTGGTCACGATCGTGGTATATTCTTTCTCCACTGTCTGTAAACTGCCGATTCCGCTGCCGACAATTACACCGATCCGGTAGGGATCTTCCTGGTCCATAGTAAGCCCGGCATCGTCATAGGCTTCCTTTGCTGCAGCTACCGCATATTGAGAGAACAGCTCCATCCTTTTTGCGGCTTTGGGATCCAGTCTGTCTTTTCCGTCAAAACCTACTACTTCTGCCGCCAGTTTTACCTTAAAGGACGAAGTGTCAAACTGGGTAATGGGGCCGATCCCCACCCGACCATCCTTTACGCCTGCCCAAAAGCTGTCCACATCATTGCCGATCGGCGTGACTGCTCCCAGACCGGTTATCACTACTCTTCTTTTCATATTTATACCCCATCTGCGGCTCTGCCGCATTCAAAATCAATAGTTGATAATGCTTTTCTTCCAACCTTATGCCCCATTTCCGTTTCAGAGAACCATAAGATACAGTTAATCCTGCTGCTCCATAGGTTGCACGATAATCGATAATAGCGATTGCTACATTGCCATACCGCCGTCAACGCAGATAACTTGACCGGTAATATAGGCCGCATCGTCCGAGGACAAAAAAGCTGCTGTTACGGCAACCTCTTCCGGACGTCCGAAGCGTCCCAGCGGAATCTGCCCGATTGCCGCTTCGTTAACGGCATCTGCAAGGCCGGCGGTCATATCTGACTCAATATATCCCGGTGCCACCGCATTGACCGTAATGCCCCGGGAACCCAGCTCTCTTGCTGCCGACTTCGTCAGGCCGATGATGCCGGCTTTGGAAGCAGCGTAATTGGCCTGGCCGGCATTGCCCCGCAGACCGACTACCGAGGCGATATTAATGATCCTTCCGCCGCGCTGTTTTAACATCTGGCGGGAAACAAAGCGCAGACAATGAAACGCTCCCTTTAAATTGGTGTTGATGACTGCGTCAAAATCCGCCTCCGACATTTTCATCAGTAAGCCGTCTTTGGTAATGCCGGCATTATTGACTAAGATATCAATCCGGCCATACTGCCTGATGACTGCCGCCACCATTTCTTCACAAGCCCGGAAGTCTGCGATGTCACACCGAAAAACATCCGCCTGCCCGCCGCCGGCCAGGATGGTATCCCGGACTGCCAGAGCCTTTTCTTCGGAACCGTGGTAATTAACTGCTACAATAGCTCCCTGTGCTGCCAGTTCCAGGGCCACAGCCCGGCCGATGCCCCGCGAGGCACCGGTTATCAATGCTACTTTCCCTTGTAATTTCATCTCCTAAACCTCATGTCCGCTTTGCGGTTCCTGTTCAGACCGTAATCTTTTGCGGACTCATAATCAATTAATGGAAAGCCGGTTCTATGCTTCCAGTTCCCTATGCTTCCAGTCCTTTTGCTTCCAGTTCCTGTACCACCCGCTCCATGTCTTCCCAGGTTGCGATATTGTAAGCCGTCACAGCTTTATCGATTCTCTTCAGGAATCCGGTCAGGGTTTTTCCGGGCCCGATTTCCACCATAGTATCCACTCCGTTCCGGATCATCGCCTCCACGCCCTGCTGCCACCGCACCGGCGCCGACACCTGGGCTGCCAGCAATGCTTTCGTCAGGCTGCTGTCGGTTACATAGGCTCCGGTCACATTGCTGACATAGGGAATGTGCAAGGGGGCTACCGCTACGGAAGCAAGAACGTCCTCCAGCCGGGTTCCGGCCTCGGCCAAAAACGGTGAATGAAACGGCCCGCTGACATTCAGCATCACCACCCGCCGGGCACCCGCCTGCGACAGACGGCGGCCGGCTTCCGCCACAGCTTCCTTTAGTCCGGTAATAACCACTTGGCCGGGACAGTTATAGTTGGCTATCGAGACAGCTTCCATCTGGTCTGTCACCGCCGTGACGGTTTCGGCATCCAGGCCGGTTATTGCTGCCATGGTGCCTATTTCGGGCGGAACCGCTTCCTGCATGAGGATGCCCCGTTTTCTCACGGTGCCGATGGCCTGAATGGCGCTCAGCCCTCCGGCAGCCGCAACCGCACTATACTCACCCAGGCTTAAGCCTGCGGCCACATCCGCTTTCAGCCCTCGCTTGACAACCGCCGCCGTCATGGCAAGCGACGTCGTCACCAGCGCGGCCTGGGTATATTCCGTGAGGTCGAGACGGCTGTTCTCCGTAAAGCACAGTTCCGCCATGTCCAGATTAAGCAGTTCCGAGGCGCTGTCATAAAGCCTTCGGGCATCTTCATCCCGCTCATAAAAGTCTTTTCCCATGCCGGCTTTCTGTGCTCCCTGGCCGGGATAAAGAAAAGCTATTTTACCTGTCTTGTTCATAGATGCCAGCCCCTTTCATCAACTGATCCGTTTCCGCGGTCAGCTTTTCGATCAGTTCACGGCAGCTCAGTTCTGCTTTGACCAGGCCGGCGCTCTGTCCGGCCATAACAGTGCCGTTTACGACGTCGCCTTCGACTACGGCTTTGCGTAAGCTGCCCAGTGTCAGGTATTCCAGTTCCTCTAAGCCGGCGCCGGCGGCTTCCATGGCCAGATACTGTTTGGTCATCTGATTGCGCAGGGCACGGACCGGATGCCCGGTAGAACGGCCAGTCACCCGGGTATCAATATCTTTTGCTTTGATGATGGCCTGCTTGTATTGATCATGCACCCGGGACTCCTTAGTGACGACAAAGAGCGTACCCAGCTGCATGCCTTCGGCACCCAGCATAAATGCTGCCGCCATCCCGCGCCCGTCGGCAATGCCGCCGGCGGCGATGACCGGAATCGTGACCGCGTCCGCAATCTGCGGGATCAGCACCATCGTCGTCAGCTCTCCGATATGGCCGCCGGCTTCACAGCCCTCTGCTACGACCGCATCGGCACCGCTCCGCTCCATCCGTTTTGCCAGTGCTACCGACGCAACCACCGGGATCACTTTACAGCCGGCATCCTTCCACATGGTGATATATTTTTCCGGATTCCCGGCACCGGTGGTAATCACCGGTACTTTTTCAGCAGTGACAATCTGCGCCACTTCGTCAGCATAAGGGCTCATTAGCATAATATTGACACCGAAAGGCTGACTGGTACGGCTCCGGACTTCCCGGATCTGTTCTCTGACCCATTCTCCCGGTGCATTGGCTGCCCCGATCATGCCAAGGCCGCCCGCTGCCGATACTGCCGCTGCCAGGCCTGCTTCTGCTACCCAGGCCATTCCTCCCTGAATAATCGGATACTCCGTGCCCAGCAACTGGGTTACTCTTGTTTTCATTGTCACTCTCCTCCTACAAATCAGAATATCTATATTAGGGAAACGCTGATGCAGCGTTTCCCGCACCGGATTTGCGGTACGAAGTGCCAGTTTCCGCTGTAAATCCGTGCACATCCTGCGGAGCAATAAGGAAATACTGATGCATCAGTGTTTCCTTGTTCCTAAGATAATACCTTACGGGTCTCACCACTTCAAGACCACAGCCCCCCATGACAAGCCGGCCCCAAAACCGGCCAGTACAATTTTCTGTCCTTTTTCCAGCAATCCTTTCTGTACCATTTCATCCAGTAAAATGGGGATGCTTGCCGAGGAAGTGTTACCGTATTCCGCTACATTGGACGGAAATTTGTCCTCACTGATGCCGAGACGCTTGATGACGGCATCGATGATCCGCTGATTAGCCTGATGCAGGATAAACCAGTCGATCGTCCGCGGGTTAATCCGGTTTTTTTTCAGCACTCCCCTGATTGCTTGGGGAACCTTTTTGACGGCAAACTTAAAGATAGCCTGGCCGTCCATGCCGATATAGCTGCGGGCTGCTGCATCTTCTTGCCAAAACCGGCTCTTAAGCGTCAATGACAGACCGCTCTCGCCGTCTGAGCCGGTGACCGGCAGGTAACGCTGACCGGCAGCGGCACGGATTACCGCCGCTCCGGCACCGTCCCCGAACAGGATACAGGTACCGCGGTCCTTCCAGTCCACCAGTTTGGATAAAGACTCGCTGCCGATGATCAGGATGGTTCTGTAAATCTTGGCGGCTATATATCCCTGCGCCATGACATAAGCAAAAACAAAGCCGGCACAGGCAGCATTCAGGTCAAATGCCGTGGCATTCACAGCCCCGATCCGCTGCTGGACTTCACAGGCCGCCGACGGCAGGATCACGTCGGAAGAAACCGTGCATAACAGGATCAGTTCGACTTCGTCAGCATGGATACCGCTGTTTTGGAGGGCATTGTCGGCTGCCGCAGCCGCCATGGATACGGTCGTTTCCGTTTCCACCACATGGCGCCTGATGATACCGGTTCTTTCCCTGATCCACTTGTCGCTTGTTTCAATTATTTGGGCCAAGTCGTTATTGTCCAAATATTTTTCCGGTATATAGGAACCGGTTCCGATTATTTTTCCGACCATCTTACCTCCTGCTATAAGGCGGCCTGTGCGGCCGGGCTAGTTAATAATATTTTATAATAAAATATTTTGACTTTCAAAGTATATCATGGCGAGGAAATTTTTGTCAAGTTTGAGTTTCAAGTACCGCAAGAACCGGGGGGGGGGGCTCGGGGTTACAGTTCAGACCACCGCGAGGTGTTTTGCGCTGTTCAAAAAGTAGGGAATACTTTTGCGCAAAATCCCGAGAATTGCCAGCGCCAAATCGCACGTTTTTAGCGATTTATAGTTGTGTTCTCTCTATTCCTATTCCTATACTATCCTATCCTTATTCAATTCCGATTTCTTTCTCTTGAATAGCTTGACAAATAGATGTTTAGAGAAGCCCTTTGATTGTATTCAAGGTTTTAATAGTGGTAGTAATAAAACCAGACTTGGCATATCCCCCCGGCATCATCGCCATCTATCGTGAAAGTATGTTCAAGGGAGGAATTCCTTGTCAGAATGGCATCTTCCACAGCCAAAATATCGTTTACAGAGGCGGAATCATAGTTGCCGTAACTGATATCCATTAGAATGTCTACATGGACAGCCCAGTCCATTATATTGGCGAAGACCACATGGCATTGCAGGTCACCATTATCTAGCCTGGTTACTTCAGTGCTTTCGATACGTAACATTTCTTCGCCGCCGTCTCCGTTCATGATCCCTTCAAACCAGACCTGGGGAGCATAGATATTATTCAAATATTCCGGCAGTGGCATGTCTTTCATATCCATCCATGCCCCGTCCAGTAATATATAAGAATACCAGGTATCGATAAACCCGTCATTAGAGCTTATTTCATAACCGATGTAATTAAGATTGTTCAGATCCAGGGATTCCTCACCGGTCAGGGTAAGCTCCCATGTGACGGAATCTTCTGTTACATGGGTGACATAGCATGTTGCGGGCGTGCTGACATGGCTGCTGTAATCCTCGTTGAAATGTGTCAGATCAGCCGGGATTCCATAGTCCGTCCCGACATAATCCCCCGTGCTCCGACCCTGCCAGTGACTGCTGTAGATACTGTACAGGTTTTCCCCGTCAGTCGATAGATAAACAGCCCATAAATGTCCGTTACTTCCTTCCTCTGCCGGATCCTGTTCCGGAAAGATCCAGTCCGGAACCGGATAGCCAGATAAGGTCACGGTTCCGTGAGACGGATTCTGCTCATCGACAGAAACGGTCAGTCCCGGCATGACATACCGCGGTTTCATCTGTACCGGCTGATCTTCAAGGTTTTGATCCGTACCTTCATTTTGCTCTGCTTTATATGATGAAACGTCTGCTTCAAAGGTTTCAGAAAACCAGAATCCTTCTTCTGCTCTGGCTATTTCTACTCTGTATTCCGTAATACCCGACCAGGCGAAATCGATATCCTCAGGAATCTCCAGATCCCAAGTTATGGTCTGCCCCGACACGGTGACCGGAACCGGATTGATGACCATCCTGCCGCCTTTAAAAACACTGGACTGCATTTTTTCTGGGGTGATATAATCGCTTTCTCCAAACTGAAAGTTAAAATGTACCAGATCAAGATGCAGATCGTAAGCCAGAAAGGATATCCTCCATAAATACAGCATGGCCGATTCTGACATTTCATCAGAAGTGGCCGGATAAGAAGTCTGAATCTCCGGGTCAGTCAACGTAAAGGTGCCGGACCGTTCACCTGTCCGGTGTATCGATACTGAGTAACCGCCTGGAAACTGTGTTTCAAAAAAGGCTGTCCCGGAGTCAATGTTATCAGTTACGGTGCCGCTGTTTTCGATTATAATACCCTCCTGTCCGGACTCGTCATCTGTGACAACGGTCGGACTATCTGCGGCTGTTCCCGCCGATGGTCTCTCGGGCAGAAAAGGCAGGGTATATAGTCCTATCATGTGTCCTCCGGCAGCACCGCCGGACAGTAGGATCAATATTACCGCTATCGCGAAAACTGCTCTGATGCCGCTCCTTGTTCCCGTCACCGTTCCGGTAGCCGAAGAGCGGGCAGTCTCCTGTTCTTTCTGGGACTGGTTCGACTGGGATTGATCCGACGGAGTTTGATCCGATGGAGACGGTGCTGGCTGTTCATGCTGTACCGGCTGCGGCTGTACTGATTGAATGGACTGTAAAGGCGGTGCAGAATGCTGGGGCACTTCTGATGGGATCAGGAGCTTTCCGCACCGGAAACATACTATCAGTCCGTCCGGTATCTGGCTATTGCAATGGGGACACGTCATCGATTACTACCTTCTTCCTTTTGTTTATGCCTGGAGAGATATTTGATTTAGTTTTTCAGCTATCTTCATCACTGTTCCAATTACTGCCACTGCTGCTGTCGACACTGCTGCTTCCGCTTCCGCCGCTGCTGCCTTCTCCTTCAGCTGCAGCTTTTGCATCGGAATTACCGCTCCATGCACTCCAGACACCTTCATCTTTACTGTTGGGTTCCACTAAATCCCAGTTGCCGTCATCGTCAAAAGGCCCCATATTCATATTCCCATCATCGTCAAAAGGTCCTACGTTTGTATTGCCATTTTCATCCATGATGCCGAAATTCCATCCCCCCTCACTATTAAAGACGCCTGCATCAAAAGTTGCCGAATTCATCTCTGCGCTGTCATTACTCTCCAAACCGCCGAAATCCCAGTCCCCATCACTGTCTTGATCGCCATCGCTATCACTGCTACCGTCACCGTCCCAGCTGCTGTCGCTATTATTGTCGCCGTCACCGCTGGTATCGTTGCTGCTGTCGCTGTCGCCGCTGCCGTCGCTGTCGCTGCTGCCGTCGCTGTCGCCGCTGTCGCTGCTGTTGTCGCTGTCGCTGCTGTTGTCGCTGTCGCCGCTGCTACTTCCGCCGTCATCTGTATGAACGCCCGAATGGCCGTTTTCTTCCACATTGATTTCTGATTCACCCTGCTGGTCTAAATCTTGAACTGCCATCTCTGCTCCTCTATTCTTGAATATTCATGATGTACCCAGTTATCATAATAATGCAATACCGTTATTGGTACAGCACCGGATAAAACCGGAATGGTTCTTCGTTAGATATTGACACAATGCATTCCCCCACCCCAAGCTTGGTCACATCCCAGTCCTCTATCGCCCGGCCTTCAATCAGCTGATCGCTCATTCCTTTAAAGGAAGTAGTCGCTACTACGCTGAGCTGTTTCCGGTTCCGGCCGTGCCGGTCAGCTATCATCCTCCGGCTCTTCTCATCAAACAGCCGGAAAGCAAACATGGTACCGAAGCCTGCCAGAAGACTCTGGGCCAACGCTGGTGAATAGGTATTTTCCACCTGTCCCACATTCTGAATCCCGGCAATGACTTTGACTCCCAAGCTCCGGCCAAAGTTAAGCGCATTATCCATATAATTCAACTTGGGAATTAAGGGGAATTCATCAAGGATAAAATACACGTTTCCTTTCGGTTTGCCTTGTCCTAAGGCTTCTTTCATGGCCAGGTCGATGAGAACCGTATAAATAGCCTCCAAGGTATTGCCGGAGGCTATGTCATATTCCAGGAAGATGCTCCGTCCGCCTTTTTCCTGAACGGCACGGCGCATGGAAAAGTCGCCGCGGTCGGCAAAGGAAGACACGAAAATCTCCTGTGCAACCATAAAAAGCGGGGAAAGATAGCTCTGGGTAGTAGCAGAGTTTTCGCTCATGATATAGCTGGTGGCCCAGCCTAAATCCGGATACTGCTGAAGCTTCTTGCGGATAATTCCTGCATTCGCATTATTCAGAAGGCTCTTAAAAACATGGTTGTCCATTTTACGGCCGGTACGTTCCTGATCCCTTAGAAAAGCAATGATAAGGGAGCAGAAAATATCTCTGGCTCCCATGATAAAACCGGGATTCTGGGACTGGTCAATATATTTCTTAAATATGGAAGTCCCTACTTCACGCACTGTTTCAATCCGTTCATCCGCCGGAGTTGTCAGGATGTCTTCGAAAACATTCCATAACACCACATTTTTGGCTGGGTCAATCCGCTTTTTATTGCCAATGACATAGTCGCCGGGGCGGTAAAATTCCTGCAGGTAATCTCCCTTGGCATCAAAAAATATCACCACGTCGTCAGCAGTGAGACTGTCAATGACCACACCTTTGATCAGCTGGTAGATCAGATTGGACTTGCCGCTGCCGATGGCACCCAGTGCCAGAATATGTTTTCCCAGCATGGCCGGATCTATCACGATACCGGTATTATTGTTTCCACGCACTCCGCGAGGAGCTTTCCCTTTGCCCACCACAGTTCCCGGTGGCAAGTCATATAATCTCTGTCCCTCCAGAACCTCTTGATACATCATCCGAAAAATCCTCCGTTATCAGAACCGGTTCCGTTCGGAGGCGGCACATTGCGAGGAACTCCCGGCGGCGGCGGAGGTGCACTACGGGAAGTTCCCGGGGGCGGGCTCATGCCTGGGGCGGGCGGTGCATTATGGGAAACTCCCGGCGGCGGGCTCATGCCTGCGGGCGGCGCATTATAGGAAACTCCCGGCGGGGGGCTCATGCCTGGGGCGGGCGGCGCATGATAGGAAGCTCCCGGCGGCGGGCTCATGCCTGGGACGGGCGGCGCACTATGGGGTACTCCTGGGGGCGGCGTGACGGGCATGCCTGGCATCCCTTGTGAAGGGACTTGCTGCCCTGTGCCAAAAGGTAAGCTTTTCTTAAATCCTTGAAGATTTATTACGTCGGATAATTTAGAATTATATATGGAAGTATCCACTGGTGCGGCCTGACGGTTCTGCCATTTGGGAATGGCCCGGTCGCCCATAATCTTCAGATCCAGCACCAGTGCCCCCAGCTCGTTCATCAAAACCAGGGCTTCCTGAGTAGGTGAAGCCCTGCGTGCCAGTACGGCACCTTGACCGCTAGTAGAAAAAAGCGAGGCAAATAGTTTCGATAAAATCCCTCCGGAACCTCCTCTTGTCACATCAGACTGTCCTAAGCTGACTCCGACTCCTTTTATATCCGATGTCTTAATCGTCAGCCCGTAACCACTGTTGAAACAGCCTGACAAGAAAATAAAAGCCAGGACCAAGCCGATAATAAAGAAGATCACAGTAAAAATCAAAGCAATTGCTGCAATCAGGAAGCCGATGCCTAGCAAAAGATTCCCGATATTAAATCCGCTTCCCATAAAGGTATTGACGGCAGATACCGATTCAATCGGTATTTCATTAACTATCAGGCTGGTTTTTCCTTTTCCCTGATAAATGAGCCGCTTGTTCGTAACGGTTATGTCGCCGCGAGCCTCCTGTTTCTTTAAGAATCTTGAATACATTTCCGTGATGTGATAGCACCGTACTACGATTTCACCCTCGGACAATTCTACACCACAACCGGGTAGCGTATTAGCCATGTCTGTTCCTCCTTGCTTTTCTTTTGTAAATTAATTTTTCAGTTTCCTGTCCTTTCCATCTCCGCGGCGGCGGCCATTTCCTCTGCGGCTGCCATTTCCTCTGCGGCTGCCATTTCCTCTGCGGCTGCTGCATCACCGGCCTCGGTGTCATAGAAGTTTTCAAAATCCACTGTAAAAGGAATACTCAATACTAAAGCTTCGTCGCTGTAATTATAATCCTCTTTATAAAAACGCATCTCATAATAGCCGGGATACGGCGCTGTAAAATATAGGGTATCTTTACCGGTATTCGGGTAATGGTATTCCTGATAGTAAACGTGGTCAGCACCCGCTTCATAGATGGCTGCAAAAGCTGCCGCATAATACATTTCATCCGTGACCCCTTCCACCGTCACTTCCATGCTCTCACCCATTCCATAATAATACTGATCAAGAGTAACTGTTACCCCTTCCCCGCTGCCAGTCACTTCCAGATCCTGTTCATTGTCCGGTTCTTCACCACTGATTGGCTCTTCATAGATGTATTTTCCTTCGTCGCTGTCCTGTTCTTCGTCGCTGTCCTGATCTTCGTCGCTGTCCTGATCTTTGTCGCTGTTTGGATTTTCGTAGCCGTTTGGCTCTTCGTAGCTCTCCGGATTGTCAGGATTTTCTTCCCTTGTCTCCGCCTGAGATTCTGCCTGCGGGCCGTAGTAATCCATGCCGCCATTCCCGTCCGTCTGTGCGTCAGCCATAACTACTTCTGCGACATCGGCAGAATCGTCCGGGCCAAGAAAGGAAAGGACATCCGAACGCCAGAGGACAAAGACGCTAACCGCAAGCAATGCGGTAACAATCAGGACAAACACCGTTGAAATACTTTTTGGGGTTTTGCTCTTTTGGGTTTTTTTCTTTTCAAGATGGCTCTCAATCTGGCCATGATGTTCCGTCGGCAGCTCCTGAAAGCTATTGCTAGCTCCGGTCTGATAACAGCCGCTGCTTTCCGCATCCTGCGACGCATAAAATATCTGTTGATAGTCTCCTGTTGACGGATAAAAATATGTGTACCAATGACCTGGCGTGCCGGAAGACAGATCGTTGCCGGGAGTAGCCATATAGTACAGTCCGCTGCTTGGATCGAAGATAAAGCCATCAGGAACCAGTATCAGCGACGCAGATGCTTCATGATTCTGCTCCGGTTCCGGCTTTGCAGCCACTTCAGGTAACTGCTCTTCTTCCGGCTCTTCTTTCGGCAACTGCTCTTCTTCCGGCAGCGTGGCTGCTTCCGGTAGCACGGTCGATTCCGATGACTGATCCGTCTCCGGCAACATAGCCGCTTCCGGCAGCACAGCAGCTTCCGATAGCACGGTCGATAACTGTTCCTGATTCTGGCTGGCAGGATAAGAAAACTGCTGGTATTCCCCGGTATACGGATCAAACCATGTAACCCAAAGAACGGTCGTCCCGGTCGCCGGATCGGTTACATTGACAGACTGATAATAAAGCCGACTCGCCAGATCAAGCACAAATCCCTCCGGGGCGTTAAAAACTGCAACAATACTACCGCACACATTACAGTACCGTGATTCATCAGGTAATGGATTATTACAATAATAACAATACATAGCTGCGCTACTTTCCTTTCCGCTTTTAGCTTGCTGTTTCTCTTATAACTTTTTTACTATTATAGCATGTTTGTACGGAGAATAGTAGCAATAATTACAATTGTTATTTTTCTAGTTATTATGTCTCTTTTTACCCTTTTTATAGTTCATCTACGGAAAATGTCGTATTAAGTCCACCATGAAAATATCTGACTGATTCGGCAGTAAATTTCAAAATGCAATAATCCGGGTCAGTAACTCCTAAGGGATAATATTTTTTATCATTTTTATTCCAAAAAAGTGCTTTTGTTTTATTATCTTCCATTATTTCCATGGTGCCGGTAAAAAGCGCCCCCTTAACAAACATCTTATTGCAGTAATACACTGATGCCTTTGGATTTTCCCGGAACTGTTTTACCCGTCTTGAGCTTGTGTTGGTAGAAAAATAATGAACCTGCACGTCCTCATCCTTGATAGCAAACATACACTTAATCTGCGGAAAGCCCTTTTCATCGACTGAACCTACATAGGCAAATCTGCCGGATTTGCGTAATTTCCTGATTTCTGCTTTACTATTCTTGCTCATTCATACTCTCCTTCTTGTAAGATTATTTAAGATTCGTTCCAACACATCCTCAAAGGCAACGATTTCCTCATCAGTAAAACCTTCATAAAAAATATGATTCATCCGCAATGACACCTCATCGTACTGCGCTTTTAGACCTTTGGCAGATTCTGTCAGGACAATCCTGACTATCCGGCGGTTCTTCTGATCGCGCACACGCTTGATGTGCCCTGATGCTTCCAGCCTGTCCAACATGCTTGTCAGCGTAGTTTTCGCCAGGCCGGTTCTTTCGGCAAGTTCGCTGATCGGAGCATTATCATTTTCCCACAAGACAAACAGGATCCGCCCCTGTGCGCTGTTAAACTGACTCACCCCAGACTGAATCAGCAGTTTTTCAAAGACACGTCCTTGCACCTGCTTGATTTTGCTGATAAGGAATCCGCCGTTTGTTTTATAAACCAAAACTAGTCTCCTCCTGTTCTTTATGTAGTATTATATGGAATTATACTATATAGTACTATTATCAGTCAACGGACAAAAAAAAGAAGGCTGCCAATATATTTGGCAGCCCTTAAACATGTCAGAAAATGCAGCGACTTCTTTCAGGGTTTTACCATCTGCCATGCAACCTGCCAGTTCCGCTACCTCTGCAAGATAGCAGTTATTGCTATTCATCAGAACATTTGGTATAATGCCATACCGTGTTGCGGTCAGCGCAAGGATGTAGTATACTTATTGTCAGAACGTCGGAATCCGAAACCGGATCTTATTCTATAAATCATCCGATTAAACATGATGAACTGACCAGAGAGGAAACGAAATGCCGATCAAAACACAAAGCGATCTGCCTGCTAAGGAAATATTAGAAAATGAAAATATTTTTGTCATGGACGAGTGCCGGGCCCTGCATCAGGATATCCGTCCCCTGCAAATTTGTATTTTGAACCTTATGCCGGTAAAGCAGGATACGGAATTGCAGCTTTTGCGGGAACTTTCCAATACGCCGCTGCAGATTGATGTGACTTTTATGAGACTTAGGAGCCATGTGTCTTTAAATACATCCATTACCCACCTAAATAAATTCTATATCGCCTTTGATGAACTGAAAGGCCGCAAATTCGACGGCATGATTATAACCGGTGCCCCTGTGGAACAGATCGCGTTTGAGGAAGTTGACTACTGGCCGGAACTGTGCGAGATCATGGAGTGGTCAAAAAGCAATGTGACCTCTACCTTTCACATTTGCTGGGGAGCACAGGCGGGACTGTATTATCATTACGGGATCAGAAAGATACTGCTTCCAGAGAAACTGTTCGGGGTTTATGAGCATGAAGTGCTGAAGCGCAAGGTGCCTCTGGTAAGAGGTTTTGACGATAATTTCATGATACCGCATAGCCGGCATACGGCTATTGACGAGGCGGCAGTCTGGAACTGTGAAGCGCTTACTGTACTGGCACGTTCCGTTGAGGCCGGAATCTATGTGTGCATTGCCGAGGACGGGAAGCAGATCTTTATCACCGGCCATCCGGAGTATGACCGCTTTACCTTGCATAACGAATATATCAGGGATAAGGATAAAGGGCTGCCGATACAGGTGCCGAAAAATTATTATCCCGGCGATGACCCGTCAAAGAAGCCGCGGCTACAGTGGCGGTCGCACAGCAATGACCTGTATTGTAACTGGATCAATTACTATGTGTATCAGCAGACACCGTATGTGCTGTAGGGATGCTATCGCCACGGGCGGCCTATTATTTATTGCCCGGATGGATCAGCAAAGATAAACTCTTCCACATCACTGTAGCGAATATCTATGCCGCTTCCGCCGTATTTTTCTATACTTTCAAGCGAAGTACTGCTGATGCCGCTTTCCGGCTTCATAGTGTCATGGAAGTTTATTAACAGGCGGTAGCCGCCCTCAACGCTATAAAGTGTCGGATTGTAGCCTCCCGCTGTCGAACTCAGCGGACTCAGACGGAGCAACAGAAGATCCGTATATTGCAGTTCTTTCCCCTTGGCGGCCAGTTCCCGCACTTCATCAAGGGTCAGCTGCGTATATGGGGGGCTGGCTGAATCCGTATTCTTTTCATTATGTCACCACTTGATCTGCCATATCGGATCTTACTCCCCGACCATTCCATCGCCGTCGCCGTCGTGCATATATTTGTATAACCAATGATCCGAGTGAATCGGCATCGTAAAACCGGCTGCTTTGGCTTCCGCAATCGTAACCTGTCCATTACCGTTCGTATCGATATTGGCGATATTCTCCGGTTCAGCAGCGGGGGCAGGTTCAGCCGCAGCGGGGGCAGGTTCAGCCGCAATGGCGGCATCGGACTCAGTAACTGGCGGTGCCGCTTCCTCTGTACCGCCTGCATCGGCTCCGGCTATGTCAGGCTGGGCATTGATCACGGCATTCACCTCGTCAGGGTTGACATTGTCAAATTCATCTGTCACCTTGTGCCCTAACAATGTATATTCATACTTGTAACGGGAGGGTATCTGGGTGGTCGTGTCGGGATAGGTAATGGTGGCGACTAAATCTTCACAGCCGCCGGCATCCCTGATTACCTTTTCCATGTATGCCTGATCGCCGTGCCGGTTTAACATACTGTTCTGCGGCGTTATATTGTAGGCATTAGCCACGCCGCCTAATGAATCGGCAATGATATGACCTTCATCCAAGTCTGGCTGCTCTGTTCCCGGGACCTTGGCTTCATCAGGGTAATAGCGGCTATTTCCTTCAGTTAGTTCCGCATCGAATTGTAAAGTCACTTGATCTGCCACGACATGTACCAGCTGTCCGTATTCATTGGTAAAGGCCCAGTATATTCTGTCGCCGTACCCGATGTCTACGGCTACGTTCGGCTCCCGTTCTCCTGATAAATCTCCGCCGTCGACCTGGATAATTCGATAAGAAATGCCGTTGAATTCTATTGACTCCTGGCCCGCCGGCTCAGAGCCGCCCTCGGCTCCGTCAATATCTTCTTCCGCTGTTTCCGTTTCTTCTGCTTTTTCTGATGCTTCCGGTTCTGTTGCTTCATTTAATGCTTCTGTTTCTTCTGGTGTTGATTCCTCAGTTTCTGTGCTTTCTGGCTCTGGCTTGGAAGTATCGGTATCTTCACCGGAAATCACTTCCATGTCATAGGCCATAGGCGCAGAACCGCCATCTGCACCACATGAAGCTGTCAGTACGATAACTGATAATGCGATCAGCATTCCCCAAAAACGTTTTATAGTCATTTTCCTGTTCACAGGTTACCCCCCCTTATCCTTTGTATATTTATTCAATAGATGATAAAAATATTCAATCTCGATGAATTGAATACTGAGTTGATCTTAGAATATCATTGGCATTTTTTTATGTCAATAAAATTCATTAATAAAAGGAAATATCTGGTAAATATCATTTTGCTCATTAAATCTGACAGACAGCACGCTAGAGCGCGATTTAACTTGTTTATGTAATACCGGCACTTTGTGGCGCAAATCCATCGTAGTCAAAAGGAGGTTTCTTGCTTTACTATTTTCTTGCTTTAGTATCCTGAGGCTTCACTCCAAGCAATACCCTAATCACCGGGATATAAGTGACCGCTTCCGACAACAGCACGGTCAGCACGAAAGAGACAGCCATGATAACGATGATCTGCAGCATGACAGATGAAAGGCGCGGCATCAGAAGGTAAGCTGCCGCGGTTAAAACCGGATAATGGATGATGTAATAAAGCTGAGAATTGGCCGCCGCGTGAACCAGTGCCTTTTTTTTCGTATTGAGATGCCGTCTGCCGAACCCAAGCAGCACAAGCACGGCAGCATATCCGTAGAGGAAATACGGCAGGTTAGAGGCAAGTCCGCTCCATTCCTGTGCAATCGCAACGACATAGCCCGCGCCGGCAATCAAAGAAAGAAACAGAAACCCGAACCGAAACTTTTCAAGCTTAGCCTGTACTTCCTCATGGGACAGGGCAAAGAGACCAATTAAAAACAATACAAAGTACTGGGAAAGGCTTTTACCGCTAATATTGAGTAAAGATTCCGCCTGTGCCTGTACTACGCCCAACACGATAATCAGCGCAAGAGGCCATCTGCTCCACTCCATAAAGCCTGGAAACCGTTTACCCAATAAATATATAGGCAAGGCTGCCAGCGCAATGACAACAAGGTAGATCAGAAACCAAAGATGTGAAAAACCGAACCCGCCGTCATAACCGCTTAAATCTGTCCATCTGGTAAAAAAGATGCCATAGTGGGCAAGATAACCACCGCTGTAACCATTGTTGGTCACGTCCGCGATATAGGACAAGAATGGGTTAAGCAATACTATGCCCGTCAACAGCGGAAGGCCGATGCGCAGCAGCCGCTCAGCGGCATATTGAGCGGGACGGCGCTTTTGTAGCGAATAGCGAGCAGATATCCCGGCAATCACAAACAGCAGCGGCATAAACCACGGATATGTAAGCCGGACGAACCAGCCTGCTGCCGGCAGCGGCACGCCGGGAACATACTGGCCCTCCCCCCAAGTATTGTACATCATCATGGTGTGAAACGGAACCAGACACAATACACCTAAAAGCCGTAATATGTCAAGATATTGTTTTCGCATGCTGCTCTCCTTCCAGAAGATTATATATCTTACCCGCTGTTATAATATGCGCTATAAAAAGTAATATCATATGTTTGAGCATATGTCTTGTTCCTCAAGATAAAAACAGCTCACGTTATCCTCACTATAGAGTTTTTGCAATTTTCCTTATATATATGGTTACACCGGACCGACCGGATACACGGGAGCCACAGGTTACACTGGTGCTACAGGTTACACTGGTGCCACCGGGCCGCAGGGGCTTCAAGGAGTTACCGGACCGACCGGGTCTACCGGATACACCGGACCCACCGGACCGCAGGGACTTCAAGGAGTTACCGGACCGACCGGAGCTACCGGAGCCACTGGATACACTGGTTACACCGGACCGCAGGGGACTCAAGGAGTTACCGGGCCGACCGGGGGCACCGGAGCCACCGGGTACACCGGACCGCAGGGGACTCAAGGAATCGCAGGACCCACCGGAGCCACGGGACCGATCGGGCCGCAAGGTGTTCAGGGGTTACAGGGGATAATCGGACCGACCGGGGCGCAGGGACCACAGGGCCTGCAAGGAGCAGCCGGAACCACCGGAGCAACCGGGGCTACCGGAGCCACCGGACCGCAAGGGGTTACTGGGCCGCAAGGCTTTAGCGGGCCTACTGGACCGATCGGGCCGACCGGGCTTCAAGGTATTCAAGGAGACCAGGGTGTGGCCGGTCCTGTCGGACCTTCCGGAGCCACCGGACCGCAGGGACTACAAGGAATCCAAGGTATCCAAGGCCCGATCGGGCCGACCGGAGCCACCGGACCGCAAGGCGCTCCCGGGCTTGCGGGCGATACCGGAACCACCGGCACGGCCGGACCGCAAGGTAACACTGGCGACACCGGACCGGCCGGACTTATGGGTGATACCGGATCGACCGGTGACACCGGACCAATCGGTGATACCGGACCACAAGGCATCCAAGGAGTGCAAGGGGTGCAAGGATTGCTCGGACCCACCGGACCCGCCGGCCTGCAAGGCAGTCCCGGCATTCAGGGTGACACCGGACCCACCGGACCGCAAGGCGCAGCCGGAGTCACTGGTGATACCGGCGACACCGGGCCCACCGGCATGACCGGTACCGGTGATACCGGGCCGACCGGACCGCAAGAGCCTTACCGATATGCACAATCTTAAGAGATAATCAAATCTATCGCAGCCATCAATTGTCGTGCTTCAAGGTATCTTACAATCAAACGTTCGTGCTTCAAGGCATCTTGCCATCAAACGTTTATGCTTCAAGGTATTTGTCAATCGCTTCCTGCAAAGCTTAAGCAATTATATCATAAACCCCGCCTGATAACTACAAGTCAGGAGCAACTTATTACATAACGTACAAGCGGCTAAACATAAACTGATTACAGATCAGTCGCGATGAACTAAGGAAAGGAGGCTTATGGCAAGGATCCGGAAAGCAGCTCAGGAGGCTTTATCCATGATCTGGAGAATCGCCCTTTACATCCGCCTGTCCCGCGAAGACGGGAAGGGCGATGATAAAGCGGACGTAAGCCGGAGTATCATGGAACAGAAAAAAATGCTTGAAGAATATGTGGAATCCCATTTTCAAGCGGATTACGCCGTCGTGGATGCCTATATCGATGACGGCCTGACCGGGACGGACGATACGCGGGACAATTTTCAGCGGATGATGGAAGATGTGGAAGCCGGAAAAATAAATTGCATCATCGTCAAGACACTTTCCCGGGCTTTCAGGAATTATGCCGATCAAGGCCGTTATCTTGAGCAGATATTTCCGCGCAAAGGAATCCGGTTTATCGCCATCAGCAACCCGTTTGTAGACAGTTTCAAAGATCCTGATGCCATTCAGAATGGCATGGAGATTCCCATAAACGGCCTGATGAACGACCGCTATGCCGCCAAGACTTCCGCCGATATCAGAAGGACATTTGACGCCAAACGGCGGCGCGGGGAGTTTATCGGGGCCTTTGCTCCTTATGGATACCGGAAAGATCCGGAAGACCGTAACCACCTACTTGTCGATACCGAAGCAGCACCGATCATCAAAAAGATTTTCCTGTGGTTTGTCAGCCAAGGCATGAGCAAGACAGCTATTGCCAAAAAGCTGAATGAGATGGGTGTCCCCAATCCTTCGACATATAAAACCCGGATCCAGCGATTAAAATACCGCAATCCTTATGCCTTAAGAAGCGACGGATTCTGGTGTGGTTCCATGATCTTGAACATCCTGACAAATGAGGTTTATACCGGCAATATGGTACAGGGCCGGAGCCGGATCATCAGTTACAAAGTCCATACGCAGATCAGGGTTCCGGAGGCTGACTGGTATATCGTGCCAGATACTCATGAAGCGATAATCGACCGGGGTACTTTCGACAAGGCCCAAGCCCTGCATCGCCGCGACACCCGCACTGCCCCAGCTAAAAGGGAGCTCTACTTATTCTCTGGGTTCTTGCGCTGCGCGGACTGCCGGAAAACTATGCGGCGGAAAACATCCAAGAATCTGACCTACTACTCCTGCCGCACCCAAACCGATAAAGGCTTATGCAGCAAACACACGCTACGGGAAGATAAGCTGATGCAAGCCGTTTTAGAGGCGATCCGGATACAGATAAGCCTGGCAGGTCCTTTAACCGATCTTACGGATGCAATGAGACAAAAGCCGGAAAGCAAAACCGGGGCGGCCAGCCTGGACAGCATGTTAAAAAGCCGTGAAGAAGAACTGCAAAGATTCCTTGCCGCCAGCGACAGCCTGTACCTGGATTGGAAAGACGGCATCATTTCGAAAGCGGACTACCTTAGAATGAAAGACCGGTTTGATCTAAAATGCCGTTGGGTAAGAGACAGTATGGAAGTGATCAAGGAGGAATATCAAGCAACGGTAAAAATCCCGGACTCTGGCGACACATATCTGACCGCTTTCATGAATCATCAGAACATCTCGGTGCTGGAACGCCGGATTGTCGTTGAACTGATTGATATGATCGATGTCCATAAACACGGCCAGATCACGATTCATTTCACCTTTGCCGATCAGTTGTTGTGCATATAATAAGGGCTCTCAAGGCATTCAGGGTGTAGCAGGTACTGTCGGCACCATCCTCGGCTCCTACCCTACCCTTGCCGACTTACAGGCCGCGCATCCAACCGGCAGTCCCGGGGAGTTTTATTATGTAGAACCCGACCTTTATGTATGGGACGAAACCAGCCAAAGCTGGATCAGTGTCGGTTCCATCGCCGGCCCTCAGGGTGTACCTGGTGATACCGGACCGGCCGGTGATACCGGACCCACTGGAGATACCGGTCCCACCGGACCGCAAGGCATTACCGGCGACACCGGCGATACCGGACCGGCCGGAGACATCGGGCCAACCGGGCCGACCGGCGCTCAGGGTATCCAGGGCGTCCAAGGACCTATCGGAACAACCGGGCCACAAGGGATTCAGGGGATCCAAGGACAAACGGGAGACACCGGCGATACCGGTGCTACCGGATCTACTGGCGACACCGGACCCACCGGGCCGCAAGGCCTCACCGGTGATACCGGACCGACGGGTGCTACCGGCGACACCGGACCCACCGGGGCGCAAGGGATTCAAGGAATTCAGGGCATCATAGGTGAAACCGGACCTCAGGGCATTCAAGGTATTCAGGGCATTCAGGGCATCCAAGGACCGACCGGCTATACCGGGCCGACCGGGGATCAAGGCGTCCAGGGAGCAACCGGTGATACCGGGCCGACCGGTGCTACGGGAGATACCGGGCCAACCGGTACTACGGGAGATACTGGGCCGCAAGGGATTCAGGGGATCCAAGGACCGACCGGCAACACTGGTTATACCGGACCGCAAGGTATCCAGGGTGTCGTTGGCGATACCGGACCGCAAGGCGTCCAAGGCATTCAAGGGATCCAAGGCATCCAAGGGGCTGCCGGCGAAACCGGGCCGACCGGCTATACCGGTTATACCGGACCGATCGGAGCAACTGGAGATATCGGACCGACGGGTGCTACGGGCTATACTGGCTACACCGGGCCGACCGGAGATACTGGTTACACGGGATACACCGGATCCACTGGTGCTACCGGCTACACGGGATATACCGGGCCGACGGGTGCCACGGGCTATACTGGCTACACCGGGCCGACCGGAGATACCGGCTATACTGGGTATACCGGGCCGACCGGTGCTACCGGCTACACGGGATACACTGGGCCGACCGGTGCTACCGGCTACACGGGATA
>DBDJ01000032.1 GCA_002293525.1 Lachnospiraceae bacterium UBA935 | reverse complement strand
AGGGTTTACAGAAAATCGGATAGATATCAAAAACTCGGCCGACGAGTATTGACTTATGTTGCGGCGGTTAGTGATAGTGCAGCTCTTCATAGAAAGTTTATGTTTGTAATGACCCTAATAATAACGTTATAATAAAAGAATAAAATGGTATTGTTAGATGAGGAGGGACTTCCTTCGGCAGGCGTTTGCAGATGTGACGTCCGGCTGCACCGGAACTAGAATGCTTATCCACTCGAACCATTGGATTTCCACAGTAATTTTCTCCACTTTTTTTGTCTGTGCCGATAGAATAAAGAACTCCAAATACATACAAAAGGTGTTTTCCAGCCGGCTGAAACTTCGACCACATCGGTGTAATAGGTCTTATCGTCGCCGTTCCGTTTCAGAAGTATAGTATGATTCCAGACGGGAACACTTTTGTTGCTTTCTTCTGTGTATACGGTAAACATTTCTTTATCAAACTGTAAGACATTTATCGTATGGATACCCATACGAATGAAACGAAATATTCTAAGATCAAACTGAAAGGTATGCCCGGGTTTCCAGATTATTTCTTTCGTATTTATCGGCGTAAATAGGGCATATGGAGCAGCGATATACTGCAAGGTTTCCAGATGCTTAAGTATGTCCCATATGGCATCAGCAGAAGCAGGGAATTCAGATTTTATGGTGATCGTTTTCGGTTTCATAGTTCACTACTCCAATATCCAAGTTTAAACTATTATAATCAAGTTTAAACTATTATATTATATAAGATAGTATGATGCAACAAAGGTGAAATAAGCGAATGAATCCGATCTCCGCATCGCCCGTTCTGCTTAAGCTTTACAAGTTATTTTACACCTCACTGCTTCCTTTATATTTTATCATCTATTGCAGTGATTGTCTGTACTTTGTCAACAGCCCGAACAGGGTGATGCGAGTCAGTGATTTCAGTTTTTTATGTTTTTTGGTTGTGTTTGTGGTATAATTTAGAAAAAGCAATTTATCGGGTGGTTTTGGTTTATGGAGAAACGGATTATTCGGAACAACGGAATTGACGTTGCTGTTATTCAAAGCGGCGAACAAATTATTATTGATACTCAATCTGCGTTAGACCTGATAGCAACGATTGATTATCATGATGATTGCCAAAGGATAGCGATAAACAAGGACGCTATCATTGGGGATTTTTTTAAATTGAGTTCGGGCATAGCAGGTGAGATATTGCAAAAGTTTGTTACCTACTCTAAAAAAATCGCAATCATTGGTGATTTCTCAACATATACAAGCAAGCCGTTGAGGGACTTCATTTATGAGTGCAATCAAGGCAATTCCATTTTCTTTGTCCCAGATGAACAGACAGCCATAAATAAATTAACATTGGTTGAAGAGGAGCAGCAGAAGGATTAGTGGATTTAATTGAGGAAGCAATTTGGGGATATAAGAATGAAATGGTTATGACCTCAACGCAAGCGGACCATCATGGCAAATAGTTAAATCGAGAAGGTCAGAGAAAATGAACGAGACATTAGATAAGCAATATACTGATACAATCATTTTAAAATGTAATAATTGTGGCGGTCATCTGGAGGTAATGAAAGAAAATGAGACCGCACATTGTCCTTATTGCGGGATGTCGGAATTACTGGTTGAAAGCGATGAAATTGTTATTGAACGCATCAGAAGTAAAACTTATAAGGACATAGCCAGTGAAAAAATCCAATCTGAAAAAGAACTGGAACTGACTAAGCTCCAGTTACTTGCTCAAGAAAAGTTTGCCCAAAAACTTGCCAAAATCCGTAAAAGCCCACTAACGTTTATTATTGCGTTCCTGACCATCGCCGCATTTTTGGGGACGATAGTGACATATCGGCTCAATTATAAAGTATCGGCCATTTTTATAGGATGCCAGGCATTGCTGTTCTTCGTGGTCTGGCTTATGAGGATGAGGTTTGTCAAAGGCAGCGGTATATATTTGCATTCATTGCTCTCGTTGCTGGCAGTCCTGATGACGATTCCCTTTTTCATGTTTATCGGTGTAGAACATAAAAACTATGACAGTTATGTCTGGCAGCAAAATAACTTAACCACGATGTTGCCCAAGCCTAAATCCGAATATGGAGAAATCAAAAGAGATACTGCGGATGAGTTTGTTATGTTGGTTGGCAGGGTCAAGGAAAGTGATTTTAACACTTATGTGGAGGCCTGTATAGAAAAAGGATTTCGCTTAAAAATTTATCGAAGTGAATGGACGTTTAACGCCGATAACCAGAGCGGTGAATCGTTAAAGGTAGTTTTTACAGCTTACTTAAGTGAAATGGAGATAACATTAACAGCAAAGGAAGTACTAAATGAGTATCTATGGCCTGATCGAGGTTTATCCACGCTGTTGCCGGAACCTGTTTCTGATGTTGGGATAATAAACACGGAATCGGAGTACTTGTTTAGAATAACCGTGGCGAAAACTTCGATTTCCGATTATAATCAGTATGTTAATGCTTGTATTGAAGCAGGATTCGCGGAGCACATGTTATTATCTGAAAATCAATTCTATTCGGAAAATAGCGAAGGAGTAGTAATTGAAATAGATCATGATAGTAACGATGTGATGGAAATTACTGTATACATACCCCAAAAGGCAGAGGATTAAAGATGAGTGACACAGTACGTAAAAATTATTCAGGCACGATCAAACTAGAATGCGCCCTTTGCGGCGGGCATATGGAGATTGACTATGATAATGATATTGCCAAGTGTCCGTTTTGTGGTAATTCTAAGTTGCTTGTCGAGAATGACGAAGTCGTTAGAGAACGCATCATAAACAAAACATTAAAGGACGTTGCCAGTGAAAAGATACAAGCCGATCGAGAAGTGGAAATGACCAGACTTAAGTTACAAACTCAGGAGGAGATGGAGCAGAAGTTAGGGAAAATACGCAGAAGCCCTTTGACCGTAATAGTTGCCTTATTAACGATAGGTTCACTCTTTGTGGCTGTCGACAGTTTTTTGTTAGATTATTGGATATCAGCCGGCATAATGGGATTTCAGACGCTGTTATTTTTAATATCCTGGCTTATGAGAATGAGCTTGATTAAGGGGGCAAGGATTCATTTGCATACACTGGCCTCAATGGTGGCAATACTTTTAATTATCCCCTTTGTTATGTTTATCGGCGTGCTGCATAGAAGTTATGATAAATATGTCTGGCCGCAAAATAATTTGACGGCTATGCTGCCTAAGCCTAAGTCTGAATATGGGGGGATTGAGACAGATATAGCCGATCAATTCATTATTAATATTGGAAAGGTTAAGGATGATGACTATAATACCTATGTCGAGGAATGCATGGAAAGCGGGTTTTCGTTAAGAATTGAAAGATCCGAATATGAGTATAGAACTTTTAAAGCCTATGACGAAAGCGGCGCTGAATTAGAATTAAGGTTTTTTCCGCACTTGAATGAAATGCAGATATCCATTACTACATTTAAAGAGTTTTATGAATTGACATGGCCGGAACGAGGATTATTCGCGCTGTTGCCGGAACCGGAAGCAACGAAGGGTATTATCAATTCAGAAGATGAAGATTCTATTAGTGTTTTAATTGCCAACACGCCGGTCACAGAGTTTAATAAGTATGTTGATGCCTGTATCGAAGCCGGATTTGCGGAGGATATATTTAAGACCGAGGAGAGTTTTTCCGCTGAGCATATTGATGGGGTGAACATTATTATTAACTATCATGTAAGTGATGTAATGGAAATTCTGGTATATATTTGGTAGTAAAAATCAAATGGATTGCTTTTAAGGCAAGGTTATTTTAGTTGAGATTCTCCCCAACGATGCAATTCATTTAGGGCAGGCTGCAACGCTCTTCCTTGTTCAGTTAAACTATATTCTACAGAAGGTGGAATGGTATTATGATTAAGCCGATTGACCAGACCATATTCTTCAAGTTCTCTCAGGCATCTTGTCAGAGCTGTATTAGTAATGGGAGAAACCAAACGTTTTAGCTCATTGTAATGCAATGTGTCATATTCCGCAATATTCCAGAGAATAGGTATTTTCCATTTTTGACCGATAATGTTTATAGCGTATACGATTGGGCATATCTTCGCGCAGTTTGTATTGCATTCTTCTGTACTGGTCGTTTTTTCCATATATCACCCCATATTTTTAAAGGAACAAAATTGTGCGTACTTGTAAATATGTTTCTCCAATTATATAATGAGCCGTAAGAAATAGCAATCAGAAAATATATAGGAGGGCATATTGCATGGACTTTTTACAACTGGCAACAGAACAACGCTATTCAGTCAGGAAGTTTAAGACAGACAGAATTGATAAAGAGAAACTGGACTTGATCCTGGAGGCTGGCCGGGTCGCCCCAACTGCCGCCAATTTCCAGCCCCAGCGGATTCTTGTGATTGACAGCGAGGAAGGCTTGACGAAGCTAAAAACCTGCACCCCGTATCATTTTAACGCGCCTTTAGTTTTGTTGGTTTGTTATGATTACGAAACCTGCTGGAAACATCAGCATAGTGGAAAAGCCAGCGGGGATGTTGATGCGAGTATCGTTACGACACATATGATGTTAGAAGCTGCAAGCTTGGGAATCGGAAACACTTGGGTCGCCGCTTTCGACCACGATAAAATAAGAGAGTTATTCAATATACCCGATTATCTGATGCCGGTTGCTTTGCTGCCGTTAGGCTATCCGGCATCTGATGCGGCTCCTCATCCGGTCCACTACAAACGCTTTGATATCAACCATACGGTATTCCATAACTCGTTTGATGACTTATCAAAGGGAGAAAAGCATGAGCCGCTTTATTGAAGCATATAATTACTGTTCGTGATTATTTGGGCAGAGACGGCGGTAAGCGCAAATTTATCATGGTGCAGTTGCCCGAAGTGTGCGAAGAGAAAAGCGAAGCTGCGAAGGCGGGATATAAGAATATCTGCGAAATCGGAAAAGAACGCATCCGTCGAGCGGGCGTAAAAATCAAAGCTGACAGCCCGTTAACTACGGTCAATCTTGACATCGGCTTCCGCGTCCTCAAGCTGGACTCTTCCAATATGAAGGACGTGTATTACACGCCGGAAGAGTTCTTGACGATGGCAGAAAAACAGCAGAACATTTTCGGTTTTATGGACAACATCAAAGAAGACGGCGAGGCAAGCGGTAATGTCAACGAGGAAGATATCCGCCGAATTCAAATCCGGGAAACGATAAGTTCACACTTTGACAAAGAGGAAAAACTATTTGAACAGGGTATCAAATGCCTGTCGCTGTTCTTTATTGACGAGGTGGCTAAGTACCGCCAGTATGGCGACGAAGGCGAAGAAATCTTCGGTGAGTACGGACGTATTTTTGAAGAGGAATATACCGCCGCCCTGAATGAAAGGCTGACGCTGTTCCCTACGGCATATCAAGGCTACTTGCGGGGTATTGACACTGCCGACACGCACAGGGGTTATTTCTCTATAGATAAAAAAGGCCGCGCCATTAACAGTACGGTTAAGCGAGGCTCTGACGAGTCCGACGATATTTCCGCGTATGATCTCATTCTCAAGCGGAAGGAACTCCTGCTTTCTTTTGAAGAGCCTACTCGTTTTATCTTCTCCCACTCTGCTTTGCGTGAGGGTTGGGATAATCCGAACGTGTTCCAAATTTGTACATTAAAGCACTCTGACAATGCCACAGCGAAGCGTCAGGAAGTCGGGCGGGGTCTGCGCCTTTGTGTGAACAGCCGCGGTGAGCGTCAGAACTTGGATGTCTGCGGTGAGACGCTTGTACAAAGCGTTAATATGCTGACGGTCGTGGCGAGTGAAAGCTATGCCGGTTTTGTCGCCGACCTACAAAGGGAATTAAAATCTGACCTCTATGAACGCCCGACAAAGGCAAGCGTAGACTATTTTTACGGCAGGACGGTTTATCTCACCGACGAGGAAGCGCATACTTTTACTATTGCGGAAGCCACGGCGGTTTATAATTACCTTGTCCGCAACGATTATGTGGATGATGAAGGCGGTGTGACAGATGCCTACAGAATTGCCGCTGAAACAGGCAGTTTCGCACCGCTGAAACCGGAAATTGCCCCGCTTGCAGAGAGCGTACACAAACTGGTACAGGCTATCTTCGACCCATCAATCCTTAAGGAAATGACAGGCAACGGCCATGAAACAAAGGTCAAGGATAATCCGCTGAACGAGAATTGGACGGCATTCAAGGACTTGTGGGATCGGATTAATAAGCGATATGCCTATACCGTAGAATTTAATGGCGACGAACTGGCAAAGAAATCAATTGCCGCCATCGATGCGGAATTAAAGGTAGCCCGCCTCTCCTACACTCTCACCAAGGGGGCGCAGGAGGGTACTGACTTTAATGTGGAACGCACCGAAACTAAGAAACTCGATCGGGCGCACGGAGGTCTGGCAACCTATGACATCATAGGTAAGATTGCCGAAGGCACGAGCCTAACCCGCCGGACTTGGTTATGTTGCTTCTGGCTCTTGCATTGTATCACTATTCGTTCGGAAAATACAATCAATATGTTCACGCCTTGTTGTATTGCAATAAGGCGTGGGAGATGATATATTTGGCGAGGTACTATTTGATGTATCATATCAACCGAACTGTAAGGATAAAAATACGAATATTTAGATAATAATTGTGTTTACAAATAACTTAACTAATGGTATTATAAAAATATGTAAAAGGAGGAAATAATATGAAAAAATTAATAAGTCTAATTATTTTGTTGGGATTGATTATTAGTTTTGCATCCCCTCATAATGTTGTTGCTTCTACATGCCACCATACTCCAATAACTGTATCAAGAAGTAGCAGGGATGGTTGTTTGGTTAGCAATTGGAAGGCAATTGAGTGCAGCAAGTGTGGTGTTGAACTAGTAGCTGAAATCTTTGGAAGCAGAACCCCATCAGGGTATGCACATGTTGGTGTACAAAGAAGATGTAATTATCGAGCCTGTGAAACCGGATATTGGACCGTGACTGAGTGCAAAAATTGTGGAGTTTTTATATATGAATACTATACAGGAGGGTATGATCACTCATATGTTTACGTATCATATGATTCAAAGAAAGATTTATATATATATGAATGTAAATATTGTAAAGAAAGAATAGAAAGCTATTAATTATTATATAGACTATTAAGAAATCCTCTTGGATTAGTGATAAAACTAATGCTAATCCAGAGGATAACTTTATGGCAAGATATCGAAGTCTTATGAACTGAATTTATTATCCGAAGGAAACGTGACTTTCATGACAGTCACTGTCAGCCCAAAAGCAATATGCCTGTCACATTATTCATTATATGCATGAGTATAGGTAATGTGATGTTTCCCGTCACGGCATAAACAACTCCGTAAATTAATCCAGTAGCAAGTCCCGGAAATACACACAAAAAATCCCCAACGGATACGCCCTGCAAATGTATAAGTGCAAACAAAACACTTGATATAATCACGCAAAGACACAACGAAATTTTCGTTTTTGCTTTTCCAATTAGGTAAGCACGATAAACACTCTCTTCAACAATAGGCGCGGCGAATCCAATTATTAAAATGGCGAGAGGTTTCCCGATGGTCTGCATCATCAGCAGCACACCTATACTATTGCTCATGTAATCATCATATCCCGCCGTATACGCAGGATAGGCAGCAATGTTTGTGAGCATGTTGTTTGCGATCATTCCGCCTACCAACCACAAAATGCTTTTGAGTGCAGAAGATTTCCAAACTTTCAACCCCGCTACGATGTCTTGACGAAAAATAAAGACCCCAGCTACAGCCAGAATAACGTACATCACCGCTTGAAACAGCAGAATCACTTGGCCACTGAAAAGTAATTTCGGTAGTTTTACGGCAAACACCAGAATATACAGTAATAAAAATACCGTGAGAAGTATTTTCACCGTTAGATTATTTCGTTTTTGCAATACAATGTCTTTGCTAATAAACATTTACTATTCTCCCTTTACCCACGTATCACTTGAAATGAAATCGATAAAAACAGGAGTATCAAAACACCGCTCAACACCGCCACTGCAGTAATAAGTTTTTTGAAAGATCGTTCCTTTACGGCTAATTTTCTCACGATTGACAAATCACTGCGGAGCAACTGATCAATCGTTACGCTGTACATGTCAGAAAGCCGCACAATCGTTTCAATGTCGGGTTCGTTAATTCCTCGTTCCCATTTGGAAACAGCCTGGCGAGTCACATTCAATCTTTCCGCAACAGTCTCTTGTGACAGACTGCTTTCGTCACGGCATTGCCTTAATTTTTCGTAAAACAACATATTTTAAAACCTCCCCTAAAAACAATCCCAAAACATTGTTTGGCAACATTCAGTATACACGGATTCTTGTTTTTTTGTAAAGAACCGTTTCGTTGCGAGTGTTTTCCGAAGGTATTTGGGCGGTTCCATATACCGTTGGTTTAGTAAACCATACTAAAAAATGGCACAATCAATTGCAATTCCCTTTAAAATATGTTAAATTAAGCATTGCACGAATTGCTTAAGGAATACAGAGATATGATAGGACAACTTCCGGTTCCGAAGAAAAAGAGGATAATCTGTGAGAGGAAGGAGCCGATGTCCAAGACTATATTATGCTGTCTCAGATCCCGAGCACAGAATACCGTGTGCAAAAGGGTGATTCGTTATGGAAGATTGCCCGCAGTTATTACGGGGCGTCAGCACGATGCCACATCTGATGACCCTTCAAAGTATGAGAAGGGTACACAGGATGAGAATTATTATTGCGAGATTTGGATTCCCGTGAAGAAGAAATAAGGACGGCGGGGTAACTATTTCTTGCTTATTAAGCGATTGGCGGAGGAGTTTCTATATTGACTTCCAAGGAGGAGGGGTTATCGAGACCTTGCCGGAAGATAATCCGATTACTTCTCCGCTATCCTTTCTTATAATGAGGTGACCATTTATATCAATATCAATAGCAGTTGCTTCATATGTTTCATTTGGAACAGTTACCGTTATTCTTCGCCCCAACAAAGTAGAGCGTTCTCTATATTCTTTATACATGGATTCATCATCCTGCCAAGTTTTCAAATCCAGGCATCTGTTAATAATCTCAGCTGCAAGTTGGTTTCGTATTGCGCCTTCCGTTCCATTAGGATATATAGAACCTGCAATTTGTCGCAATTCTTCAGGGAAATCTTCAGCTTGACTGCTTACATTGATGCCGATACCAACAACAATCCATTCGATGTTTCCGCTTTCAAGATCAGCTACTGCTTCTGTTAAAATACCACATATTTTTTGGTCATCTAAATATATATCATTGATCCACTTTATCTTCGCCTGCTTTCCTGAAACAGCCTGAATAGCACTGCACACAGCAAGGGCTATAGAAGTAGTTATTAGTGAGGGATTTGGGAAACGCAATACTTCAGTACGGAAAACCAAACTCATATAAAGACCGGTGCCGGGAGGTGAATAAAAACGTCTGCCATACCTCCCCTTGCCTGACGTCTGCGTATCGGCTATTATAATAATACCATGTTCGCTCCCGTTAATCGCCATTTCTTTCGCTATTTTATTTGTAGATTCTACTGACTTATATATGTGAATTTTTGAAGCGGCATCTTGATTTTTAATAAAAGGCAGTATTCCTGCGACAGATAAGATGTTGTTGTCATGCTGTAGAGCATAGCCTCTATTATTGGCAGAGCTAATGTTATATCCCTCTTTTCGAAGTGAATTTACAGCTTTCCAAACAGCATTGCGAGATATATCAAACATTTTTGCAATCTCTTCCCCCGAAAGGCTCTCGCCTCTGTTTTTCTCTAATAGTGTGAGAATTTTATTTTTCGTATTCATATTTTCCACCATTTTTCTAAAGACTATTCCAGTTTTCGGAAGAATATATGTTTCATAATAGCATAGCTTGGGGAAAGACTCAAGCCGAATGTCACCTCTTGAATGTAAACTAATTATTAATAAATGGGTGACATTTGTTTTTTTTTGTGTTATACTTGTTTTTATCAATCGTATCAGAGATGAGTACACTGATGATAAGTTATCTACACTTGAGGAACTGGAAGAAACAGAGGAAGCTCTCTGTAAAAAATGAAAAGGAGAAATTAAATTGTCAAAAAACACTGTATCTAAGCTAAATCTTCGCATGACCATCTATTGTGCCTTGTTTACGGCGCTCATTATTATCGGAGGGTACATAAGCATACCAATTCCGGTAGGTCCCGTCCCTATTGTGCTGGCAGACTTTTTCGTCATGATAACCGGCCTTTTCCTTGGCTATAAGTATGGACTGATCAGTACGACCTTATACCTTGCTTTAGGAGCATTAGGGCTTCCGGTTTTTGCCGGTGGTGGTGCAGGGCTTGCCGTTCTTGTCGGACCAACCGGCGGGTTTTTGTTCGGTTACTTGCTTGTGACTGCTTCCATCGGATTCATCACAACGAAAAGAAAGCCCGGCATCGTTACAAATCTGATTGCCTTAGTAATAGGCAATGTGTTACTGTACTTGGTTGGCGTTCCATGGCTGAAGGTTCAAATGAATCTGAGCTGGGCGGCGGCACTGGCTGCAGGTCTTACACCTTTTATTATCGGCATCGTTATCAAGATCGTGGCAGCTTCTGCTTTAGGGAGAGTTCTCCTGCCACGCTTTAGAGAAACATTGGTATCTGCTTCTGTACAGCAAGCGGATAGTGGAGAGGAATAAATGGCTGTTTTAGAAGCAAAGAATCTGACTCACGTCTTTCCTGATGGCACGACAGCTATTATGGATATCAACTTGCAGGTAAATGATGGCGAATTTGTAATCATAGCGGGAGCGAACGGCTCCGGAAAAACGATTTTTATTCGACATCTGAATGGCCTGCTTGTCCCCACGAAAGGCAAAGTGCTGATAGACGGAGAACCGATCAGCAAAAATATCGCTGAAGCCCGAAAGAGAATCGGGTTGATTTTTCAGGATTCTGACAGTCAGATTGTGGGACAAACGGTAGCGGAGGATGTTGCTTTTGGACCGGAAAATCTCAAATAACCTTTTTTCACTACATTCATAAGGATACCGTATTGCATAGAATGGACGGACGGCTGAAACTCTTATGTATGCTGATAATGAGCCTGTCAGCTGGTTTTGCTTCCGAGTGGTGGCATTATTTGACCGCCTTGTGTTTTATGTTTCTCGCCCTGTTTGTAGCAAAACTGCCCATCACTTCACTGCTAAAGGATATGAAATTTTTTGCGTTCTTAATACTTATTGTGTTCACTGTAAATGCTTTTGGCATACCGGGCGACCCAATACCAAAGTTTCCAATTACCAGTGTTTCTATACAAGGGGTAATAGAAGGATTACGATTTGCCGGACGGTTTACTGTTATCATTATGGCCTGTAGCATCATGACAGGAACAACATCTCTGCTGACATTTAAAAATGTTATAGAGTGGTATTTGCGTCCCGTTCCGTTCATACCGGAGGTGCAGATTGCGACCATGATAAACCTTACATTTGTGCTGATACCAGTCATATTTGACAACTACTCCGAAATGATGAGCGCCCAAAAATCACGTTGCATTCAGTTAAGGAAAAATCCTATTGAGAGGATTAACTTTATTGTTTTGCCGCTATTGAGCCGTACACTTCGCAGAGCCGATGAGATTGTATATGCAATGGAGTCAAGGTGCTATAGCGAAGTGAGAACACGCGCCATTTTTAGAGCAAATAAGGTGGATTGGCACGTATTTGCTGTTTGTATGGCGTTTTTGATATGTGTAGTTATTTAGAAGGAGATAAGAACAGTGCCCTTGTACTTGGGCAATAACAAATAACACTCCCAAGGTGTAACCTCTACATGGTCCATCACCTGAGGCCACCGGTTAGGCAGATGTGAGAAATATTTCTCCTGTACTAACGCTTTCCCCTCGTCAAATCCATCAAAATCAGTATCCCAACTTGCGTAGGCATCATCCACTCCTAAGAACAGCAGTGCTGCTATGTCGGTTTCAACATCGGGCATTGTTTAGAAGTCGTAAATAGTTTCCACGTTTATTATTTCATTCGCTTTTCTCAGCATTTCATCAGCAAAATCGGAATCTTCCCATATATCCGGATTGTTTATGCTTTTTTCATGGCTGCGTGTCATGTCATCCATATACAGTTTATCGGCAATATACCAATCAGCAATTACCAAGGAACTACCATCAGCCGATTCCTTAACAATAATTTCAACTACCTCACCACCATCATAAAATTCAATAGTTAGATAAAAGAAAAACCAATTCCTGCCGGTTGATTCATCATTTTGGAATTCTGCCTTCCCTAATCCAATTTTTCTGACCTCTCTTTTGGGTTTGCTCCATTCAGCACTTAGGGAAAGATACTCCTTCAATTTGTTGTTTTCCACATATTTTTCGAAATTGTCGTCGACTTGGTTAGAAAAATAATCGGATATTGCATCCTGACACAGTTGAAATGCACATTCAAAATCCATTGAGGTCAGACCCTTTTCCCCATTAAGATATTCAAAAACAGGATAAGGATTAACGGGGGAAACGGCCTCTGGCACTGTCGGCTTCTGTTCTGATGAAGATAATTCTATGGGAGTACTGTCAGCATCATGATTTGAGACGGTTCCATCCATAGTACTTTTATTTATATCACTTTCGTCAGCAGTGATTCCTTCGGTATTGCATGCTGCCATAACAATCACCATTAAAAGTATAGGCGTTAATATAATGCGCATGAATTATTCTCCCTAACTGAATATTTTTGAACTGCAATAATCCCTTTTTGTCTGCCGGATTCAATTCCAATGAGTACAGCACAGGAGTCAGTATAGCATAAAATCTGTTGGATTTCCACGGGTTTTTATTTTTCCGGGATGGTTCTTTTTTCCAGAATGTTTCTTTTTTCCAAGATGTTTCTTTATAAGAATAGTTTAATAAAGGATACAAAACAAAGGCTTACTGAATCCGAGTGATGCGCCAATAATCGGGAGAACGAAATGATGGGATTTGCTAATATGTAAGCACAATATGACGATATATAATGAAGAATAATAACATGAAACGAGGCTGATCATATGAATATTGGAAACGCAATCACAAATTATGGGCAAAATTACGCATCAAAGACCTCGGGTACAGAAAAGGCGTTAAATGCCTACAAGGAAAACAGTAAAAATGCGTCTTCAAGAAGCACCGATACCGTTGAGATTTCAAAAGATGGTTATGAATTGCAATCTAAATCGGAGAATATGAGTGCGGCAACCGGGAAGTATCCGCTTGGGATTACTCAGGGAAAAAACCCCGACAGTTATGTAATTCACTTTGAAAATATGGCGTTGGCTCATAGAGTGGTAAGACTTGGATATTTCACGGTTAATGGGCAGGATATTCCACTGTCTGATGAAGTGAAAGAGAAGATTCTAAAAACAACCCAAGAGGCATTTGAAGCCAACGAAAGAGCGATATATCAATATGCAATGGAGCATAACGCTATTGTAGCAAAACAGCAAGCCGAAGCTTTGGGAAATGAATCAGAAAGAATGTCAAGAGCTGTTTCCGTAATGTCCCAAATGGCGTCCGGGGGTAAAGTTTCGGAAGCGGATAGAAAGTTTCTGGCAGAATATAGTCCGGAGATGTATGCTATGGCAATCAGTGCGGAAATGATGGCTGATCAGCAGGAGAAGCAGAAAGAAAAGCAGCTTGCAGAAATAAGTGAAGAATCTAAGGAGCAGGCACCAACGCAGGATTATGCAAAGGAAATCGGTGAACTTAAGCGTGAATACACGGATACCACGCTGGAGATTTCTTTTCATGACGCCGGCATAACTGTAGGAGAAGTGGGAACCAGTACATATGAGTTCTAAACTGATGAAAAATACGTTTTTTAAAAAAGATACAGACGAAATTTTGTATACACTACGATTCATTTAGGAGGAGGAGAACATAATGTCAAGATTAGGTATGCTGTATGCACTAACGGAAGCGGAGGTTGGCAAACTGCGTTCCATGCCCGCGGAGGAACGATATGAGTACATGTTGGAGGAAATCGAGGAGGAGCTCTTTGACACGCCACGCGCTTGTGAATTAGATAAAGCCTGGGCAGGTATTCAATATTGCCTGGGCGGCGGTAAGTGGAGCGAAGAAAACAGCATTCCGACTAACATTGTAGTTGCCGGAGAGTTTTTAGTTGAAACTGAGGATGAAATCATCACCTTAAAAAATCACGGTGATGTGGAGAATATCGTCGAATATCTGCGCCAAAATGATTTGCGCGAGATTATACTGAAATATTTCTGGAGTATTGTCGATAAGGATTTCCCGTATAAAGACGATAACGGACTAGACCACACTTTAGGTTGGAGTGAAGACATTCTTTCTTTTTATGAAAATGCTTTAAAGGAGAATTATCAAGTAATTTTTACTGTTGATTTTTAAGTACCACAGTGACGGATGACGGTGATGACAGCGAGCACTTGTCGCTTCCAGGGTACAGCTTGTTTCTGATGCAATGAAGAAAATAGAAGTTGATCGTCCAAGGCAGCAAGCAAAAAATAATACAGACACAGGAGTATTATTAGTGTTTTAATTGTTGTCAAGATAAAAATGAAGTATTATATATTTATAATCGGCACTTTGAACTGGAGACAGCAAACAATTTGGACAAATAAAAGCAAGAAATGTCGGGAAGGCATAAAGCTTTTGCGATAAGATAGTCACATAGCAAGCGAAGGGAGTATTAGTTTCATGGAATGGATGGCAATTATCGGTGATTCTGTTCAGTATATTGAGGATCATATTACCGAGGATATAACAGCTGGTGAAGTAGCTAAAACGGCAGGCCTGTCATCTTTTTATTTTCAGAAGGGGTTTGCAATGCTTTGTGGATTCAGCGTAGCTGAATATATCCGCAATAGAAAGCTGGCACTTGCTGGGAATGATCTGCTTATTACTGATGAGAAGGTGATTGATATTGCCATGAAATACGGGTATGACTCGCCGGATAGTTTTACCAAAGCATTTACCAGGTTCCATGGAGTTTCGCCTTCATCCGTGCGCAAGGATGCGGTGCTACTAAAAACCTTTGCTCCGCTGAAACTCAAATTATCATTAGAAGGAGGCTATCTTATGGAGTACAAGTTAGTAAAAAAAGAAGCTTTTACGGTTATCGGAAATGCCAAGACATTTTCTTATGAAGGCGCGAAGGAAGTGGTTCCCCAGTTTTGGCAGGAACATTTTCAGTCAGGGAAGGGTCAGGTTGTTATGGGGTGCTATGGCATCAATATTGATGTTGAGATGGGGCAGCAGACATTTGAGTACCTGATTGCTGATCCATATAACCCGCAGAAAGATGTCCCGGAGGGTTTTGTGACCAGAACTATTCCCGCATTTGACTGGGCTGTATTTCCTTGCAAGGGAGCGATGCCCGATGCCCTTCAGGATGTAAACACCAAGATTTATACGGAGTGGCTGCCGGCTCTTAGGAAGTATGAGTTTGCTGCCGGATACTGCGTAGAATATTATGATGATCCTTCAAAGTATGAGAAGGGAACGCAGGATGAGAATTATTATTGCGAGATTTGGATTCCTGTGAAGAAGAAATAAGAATTATTAACCCTGTTAAATAATAAGTAGTGGGTACCATGAACTGCATTGATATTGCATTTCATGGTACTTTTTATAACCAAAACGGAACTGGAGAGACAGATTTTCATATTTCTTTCAAAGCCATATTCTTGCAGAAATGATTAAAATATGATTAAATGAAGAATGAGGATGATTGAACTAAGAACTTATTCATTGATTGAATGTCGCCAAAGTATAACAAATAATAAAGCATGAAACTATTGGGATAATTGGATTACCAAGGGCCATTTCGTTAGAGGAGTTGGCGAGGTTTAATACTGACAGATAGAATTAAAATAATAGCAGGTTTGATTACGTAGAAAAACGGAGAATGTCTTGCCTATGGGGTACAGGAATAAGAAAAAGATGACGAAAAAGCAGTTCCGGCATGACTTCTTGCGGGGACTGGGTTCCGCGATTCTGGAGCTGAAGCTTTGCAGCGATCCCCGGCAATACTATGATATTGTGCGTTACGGCTGTCTGCATAATACCACTTACGATATGCAATGTGAAGGAGACCGGAGCTGGTACCTTTACCAAGGGGCGCATTTGGCCGGCGGTGACAGTATTCTCCATGATATGATCGCAAGATATACCGGTTCTTTTTCTGATTCCTGGTTTTTTGGCCAGCTTACCGGTATTCTATATCATTATTCGATAAGAGGAAGTGAAAGTGCCCGCTCGGCTCTCTATGATAAATATTACTTCTTGCTTGCTAAACTTTCTCGCATCGGCGCTTCCAAGAACTGGACGGACACCATAGAACGCGACATGTTTGAAGTGCTTTGCATATGGCTGACTTCGCTTGATGGCTGGCATGCATTTAAAGCAGCCATTATGGATGTCAGTGAAAAGCTGTTGCCACAGGATGGTGATTTTTTCTTTTCCGAGTGGTTTTATGAAGATTCCAAGTCAGAATTCGGTGAAAAGCGGGTAACCGGCTTTCTTCGCAAGCAATCGATGAAAAACCCGTCTGTACAAGTGTATTTCAACAAGGCCCAGGAATGGGACAAGCTAATATTTCAACCCAATCCGGTACCTGCCCTGGATGAGGTGGTTGCCGGTATTGGCAGCGCACGACGACTGTCCATGCGCTTTTGCCGCAATGCAGCTTCGGAAGACTTAGAAAAACTGTTTCAGATCGCTATGGCAGAACCGGATTTAACACGGCGGTCTGAACTGCTTCAGGGACTCAGGTTTGCATCCGCACCGGTCTCAGAAAACATGATCGCCGCCTTGCTTCAAAGTGAAAATAAAGATATTCGCGAAACAGCCTGTATCATCATGGGCAAGCAGCCGTCTCCGGAAACCAGAGCGTATGCACTGTCGCTAATGGAAAAAGGCGAGGATATTGTGAATGCAATCGCCCTGCTTTCCCCCAACATGCTGCCACAGCACGAACAGATGTTAGCGGATGCTGTTTTGTCCGTCCCGGTCAAATTCGCAGAGGGCGAATGGCACAGTGCTTTTAGTTCGGCAGAAAAGGCCCTGAGCAACATGCGCGGGAAGCCCCAAACCGGCTTGCTGCTGTACCTATACCGGGAAACTTACTGCAGCTGCTGCCGGGAATATATTGTTCGTCTGATCCACAAGAAAGGCATGAGTACAGATGCTCTTTTGCAGGAATGGTGCTATGATACCAACCCTGAGATACGGGAATATGCCAAGAGGATACTTAGGGCGAAAGGAGTAGGCCGTAAATGAAAGATTCTCTAAGCCGCCAAAGGATGTGGCTTAGAGAATCAGAATACTACAAGATTCAATGTACAGGATTCAATGTACAGGCTACCTACAGATGGGTGCCGGAAAGCAAACCGCAAATCAGATCGCCGTATACCCGCCGTCGATCGGCAGAATCACGCCCGTCACATAAGCCGACTCGTCACTGGCAAGGAAAATAGCACCGGCGTTCAGTTCGCCTTCTTTTCCATAACGACCAAGCGGCACCGTAGCCTTCATATAAGCAGAAAATTCATCGGTTTTCAACACGTCGGCAGTCAGTTCTGTTTCAAAATAACCCGGACAGATGCAGTTACAGGTAATTCCGAACTTCGCCAGTTCTGCCGCAACGGCTCTTGTCATATTGACGACACCGCCCTTCGATGCATGATAAGCCACCGTATCAATGGCCGGATTGCCGACCATCCCATACATAGAAGCTATATTGATGATCCTGCCGTAATTCTTCTTTTTCATAATATTGGCGAAAGCTCTGGTCACATAAAACACGCTGGTGAGATCGGCGTCCATGGTGAAATCCCATTCCTCATTGGTCATATTCAGAACGCCGGCATTTTTGGCTGAGCCGGCGCAGTTTACTAATACATCAACCTTGCCCATTTCCTTTTCTACCGTTGCCGCGGCCTCATCGACCATCTGAGAATCCGTCACGTCACATTTTACGGCCAGGCACTTGCAGCCCGTCCCCTTCAATTCGGCGGCCAGCGCCTCCAGTTTCTCAATCCTGCGAGCCATCAGCACCAAGCTGGCTCCCTGAGCCGCAAACCCCTTTGCCATCTGCGCCCCCAGTCCGGAAGAAGCGCCAGAGACAACCACAACTTTACCTGTCAAATCAAACATTATTAAAATCTCCTTTCATAACATCATACTTACTTAAATCTACATAATTAGAGTTAAGTTGTCAATAGAAAAAAATATGCAGTCAGCGAGGCAAAAAAAACCAATCAGCGAGGCAAACAATACGCAGTCAGCGAGATAAAAAAATACGCAGTCAGCGAGATAAAAAATTCGCAGTCATCGGGGCAATGCTTTCAGCCGCCTGTATAGCAGCAATGTCAGAATCACCCCCAGCAAAAGGCCACCGACATGAGCAACATTATCGACACCGGAACTGCTGAAACCATAATAAAGAGAAATAATAATCATGACTGCCATCCGACTGATGCTCAGATCTTCCAGCCGGCCATGATGCTTGGCAATAACCACAAACAAGGAGCCGACTACACCGAAGACTGCCCCAGAGGCCCCGGCACCGACGGTAAGGTCATGATCTGACATCGACCATAGCATAGAGATTACATTGGCGCCGATACCGCAGAATAAATACAGAATCAGATACTTTGCCTTCCCCAGCATCCGCTCCAGCCGTTCGCCGAGGACGAACAGCATCAGCATATTATTAGCCAGATGACTGATGCCAAAATGCATGAAAACAGATGTCAGTAATCGATAATACTCGCCTTGCTCCAAGATCAGCGGAGTATACATTGCGCCATGCTCGATCATGAGTGACACCTGTTCAGTAGAACCAAGAAATTCCAGATACAGGAAATAAAGAATATTCAGAGCAATCAGGAGTACCGTGATATAAGGTGTTTGCTTATTGAACAGTTTTCCCATTGGTTTATTCCTTCAATATTAGTCTCTTTATCTTGGAGCTTCGCTTTAATCATATCGTAAAAAGCGGGGTTGTGCAAGGAAATAGCGATGATGGGATATTTTTTTGGATCAGAACAGAAGGTATGATTAAGGCCGCAACCTACGGTTCCGGCATTCCCGCCTGCGGAATAGCAGGTTTTGCAAAGCAGAATGGCCTTTGCGATGCTATGGAAACCCGAATATAATTAGAATTAAGTAATTTTTATCAATCTGCTATTGCATTTTCTGAGATATATGTTAGAATGTTTAACGTGGGAAGTAAGAGGGGGGATTATACGATATCAACAGACAGAAGAGTCCGCTTGAGATGTGTAGTTCTCAGGTGGATTTTTGTTTTTATTTTATGAAAATTATAGCAAGTTAATTGTTAGTTAGACAAACAATTACCGCAATTTTAATCATAACATTTTTCTCACACTACATGCAGGTAACCTACAATCATGATCTGGAAAGGATATGAACTATGAAATCACTGAAGATAATTGCATTAATTCTATTTCTATGTGTGGTATCAGTCAGTCTCCCGGATGTCGTGTATGCCGGACAGCAGGACATACAGCTATTGACGGGAAATGACATTGCCGGGGAAGGGAATCCGGCTGGCGGTGCCGATGAACCGAGGTCAGGCACGACTGACAATACGGATGAGGATGAAACTCCTGTCGGTATTGGCGAAGCTGAGGCTTCTGACGATACCGGAGAAGATGATTTCGGAGAAGACGAAGAGTCGGAGAACCTCAATGTATTGATGGAGCAGGAAAATCACAGTGACAACAATGAAAGTGACAGCACAGAAGAAATGGAAGAGGTTATTACGGTTACAGAACCGGGCGACGGTTCGGCTGAAAACCCCTTTATCATTACGACTGCTGAGGAATTTGACAATATCTGTGATGACCTGACAGCTTCTTACAAGCTGGTGGCAGATATTGATTTTGAAGGTGAAACACTGGCTCCGATCGGCACGTCATCTGCCTCGTTCACTGGAACTCTTGACGGCGGAGGACATGTAATCAGTAACTACAAAATAAGTGCTGCCAGCTCTTACACCGGTTTATTTGGCTATGCGAGGGAGGCAACGATAAAAGATATAGTAATTGAAAATGCTGAGGTAAAACATGGCTCATCCTATTCTTACATCGGCGGCCTGGCCGGATACCTATACAGATGTACCATAGAGAATGTCAGCCTGTCCGGCATCGCAGTGTCTGGCGGCCAGTATGCCGGCGGTCTGGCTGGGTATATGAATGAGGGCAGCATAAGCGGATGCTCAGTCAACGGAACCGTTTCGTCAGGTGGCAGTGCTCGGTCTGGCGGGCTGATTGGTTATCTTTATCTGGGAAATGTTTTACAGTGCTTTGCTGAAGCGGATGTCAGCGGAGGGACGGAGACCGGCGGGCTGATTGGCTTTGTACAGGGGACCTTGCTTATACGGCCATCCCTGACTCAATGCTATGCTTCCGGGGATGTGACAGGGATCTCATGTGTCGGCGGCTTGGTGGGAAAGGCGGAGTGCACTGTTGTCAGTGATGCGTTTGCGATAGGTAGCGTCAGATCCACGTCAAATCATTCTTATACGGCAGGTCTTGTCGGCTATGCTAAAACTGTACTTATAACAAACGGCTACGCGGCGGGCCCGATTAGTACGGGCGGCAGCGGTCTGGCCTATATAACTTCGGCGACGGTAACAGGTTCCTATTTCGATGTTTTTGTTGCAGGAGTCAACAAAACAGACAGCAATAATGTCGGTAAGATGACTCCGGCACTTATGTATCAGGATTTTTTTGCTGGCTGGAATTTTGAGAGTATCTGGAACATATCAGAGGGAGAGACCTATCCGTATCTGAAAAACCTGAGTGAGCCGGACTGGGGTGAAAGGGAATCTGAACCGTCAATCGTCGGAGCTGGAACAGAAGAGCATCCTTACCTGATCGAAGAGAAAGAACAGTTGCAATATATTGGTTATGAATTATCTGCGGTTTATCAACTGATATCAGACATTAATCTGGAAGGAGGAGCATGGGTTCCGATCGGTACGTCAGCTGCTCCGTTCACTGGTATTTTTGACGGCGGCGGTCATGTAATCAGTGATTATAAGATAAATACGGCAAGCAATTATGCCGGTTTATTCGGCTATGCGAAAGCGGCAACGTTGAAAAATATCCAGATCGAAAATGCTGAAGTAAATCACGGTTTATCCTATTCCTATATTGGCGGTCTGGCCGGTTATCTGGACGGATGCGCCACGGAAAACATCGGCCTATCCGCTGTCACAGTGACCGGCGGTCAGTATACCGGCGGCCTGGCCGGGTACATGAAGGAGGGTAGCATGAGCGGATGTTCGGTGCTCGGAACCGTTTCATCGGGAGGCAAAGCACGGGCTGGCGGCCTGATCGGTTATCTTGAATCGGGAACTGCCATACAGTGTTTTGCTGCAGCGGATATCAACGGCGGTACAGAGAGCGGCGGGATGATCGGCTACATAAAGGGGACTTCTTCCAAGCGGGCCAATTTAACTGAATGCTATGTCTCGGGGGCTGTGACAGGAACCTCCTACGTTGGAGGCCTGGCCGGGAGGGCAGATTATACTGATATCAGCAACAGTTTTACGATAGGCAGTGTTACATCCACATCGAATCATTCCTATACGGCAGGCCTTATCGGTTATACTGCCAATGTGGCTGTAACAAACAGCTACTCGGCGGGTCCGGTCACTGCGGGCGGCAGCGGTCTGGTCTATGTATATTCTGCCACGACGGTGTCAGCGTCCTATTTTGATATCCTGACCACAACAATTATCAAATCTGACAGCTATAATGCCGGTAAGTTAACACCGCCACTGATGATGCAAGAGTTTTTCGTCGGCTGGGATTTTGAGGAGACATGGGATATATCAGAGGGAGAGACCTATCCGTATCTGCGAAGCCTGGGAGAGCCGGACTGGAATGAAAGGTCTTCCGTCCCGTTAATCACTGGAGCAGGGACAGTCGAGAATCCTTATCTGATTGAAGAATTAGAGCAGTTCTCTTACATTGGATATGAATTATCTGCGGCATATAAGCTGGCTTCAGACATTGATCTGGCGGGAGGAACATGGATCCCGGTCGGCACGTTGGCGGCTCCGTTCACCGGATCCTTTGATGGCGGCGGACATCGAATCAGCGATTTTGTGATAAATGCTGCCAGCTCATATAACGGCTTATTTGGCTATGCAAAAACGGCAACGCTCAAAAATCTAGAGATTGATAATGCGGAAATAAAACAGAGTTCATCCTATTCCTACATCGGCGGTCTGGCCGGCTATCTGGAGGGGTGTACCACAAGTAACATCAGCTTGTCCGGCATCACGGTATCTGGTGGCATGTATACTGGCGGCTTAGCCGGTTACATGATAGAGGGAAGCATGAGCGGATGTTCGGTGCGGGGAAGAGTTTCATCGGGAGGCAAAGCGCGGGTCGGCGGTCTGATTGCTCATCTTACATCGGGTGCTGTCACACAGTGTTTTGCCGAAGCGGATGTCAGCGGCAGCACAGAGGCCGGCGGGCTGATCGGATATGTACAAGGAACTGCTTCTAAACGGAGCAATATAAAGGAATGTTATGCCTCGGGGGCTGTGACAGGAACTGCTTACATCGGCGGCCTGACCGGAGGAGCGAATTATACTGATATCAGTGATAGTTTTGCAATAGGCAGTGTTACTTCCACATCAAATCATTCCTCTGCTGCCGGGCTGATCGGCTCTGCCACTAATGTGGCAATAACAAACGGCTACGCAGCGGGTTCGGTTAGTACGGGCGGCAACGGTCTGGTCACTGTATCCTCTTCCACGACGGTGGCGGGTGCCTATTTTGATATCCTGGCCACGGGCATCATGAAAACTGACAGCGGCAATGTCGGCAAGATGACGTCGGCACTTATGCTACAGGACTTTTTTGCCGACTGGGATTTTGGGAATATATGGGACATGGTGGAGGGAGAAAGCTATCCGTATCTGCAAAGCTTAGGAGTGCCAGACTGGGGCGAAAGAGACCTCGCGCCGCCAATCACCGGAGCAGGAACGGTGGAAAATCCTTACCTGATTGAGGCAAAAGAACAGTTTATTTATGTAGGGTATGAACTATCAGCGGCTTATCAGCTGGTTTCTGACATTTATCTGGCCGGAGGAACATGGGTTCCGATCGGTACGGCAGCAGCTCCTTTCACCGGTATTTTTGACGGCGGCGGTCATGTAATCAGTGATTTCAAAATAAATGCCGCCAGTTATTACGTCGGGTTTTTTGGTTATGCGAATGCGGCTACAATAAAGAATATGATAATAGAAAACGCAGATATAAAACAAAGTTCCTCTTATTCCAACATCGGCGGCCTGGCTGGCGGTCTGTCCGGCTGTACCACGGAGAACATCAGCCTGTCCAACATAACTGTATCTGGTGGTCAGAATACCGGTGGCATAGTCGGAGGTATGAGCGGGGGGAGTATGAGCGGATGTTCGTTCAATGGAAGCGTTTCGTCAATCAGCAGCGCACGGGCCGGCGGTTTGATTGCTCATCTTGCATCGGGAACGGTTACACAGTGCTTTGCTGAAGCGGATGTCAGTGGCGGCACAGAGACAGGAGGCCTGATCGGCTTTATACAGGGATCAGTTTCTCAGCGGATCCATTTAACTGAATGCTATGCTTCGGGGGATGTGACCGGAACCACATATGTCGGAGGCTTGGCTGGTAGGGCTGATTATGCTGATATCCAAGATATTTACGCGATTGGCAATGTTTTGTCGACAACAAACAATATATATACGGCAGGTCTTGTCGGCTGTAGTAACTATATAACCGTTACAAACGGCTACGCAGCGGGAACAGTCAGCGCGGCCGGTGTAGGCTTGGTAAGGGTATATGTTTCGGCGACATCAACAATTACAAACGCTTACTTTGACAGTGACCTGTCCGGTAAGACAGCGGCGGGGCAGTCCAAGACGACAGAACAGCTGTTGACACAGGATACCTATGTCGGCTGGGACTGGGAAAATATCTGGGAATTCCATGATGATGCTTACCCGACCTTGAAAAACATCGTGAATCCTGACCTGCGGAGAGCATTTGCGCTTACTTTCCGTGATCTTACCTATGATTCCGTGGTGATCGAATGGACGGATATCTCGGGGGCGGATGGATATGAGTTGACTTATGCGGAGATGTCTGTGGATATGTCGGAGACATCGGATGAAACGAGCATTTCGGAGTATGTAAATTTATCAGAAGCTTTTGTTGACAGTCTTAGACCCGATACTGCCTACGAATTCAAGGTCAGGATCCTAATAGATGGAAAAGAAGGGATGTGGTCCGAGCCGTTAAGCATCCGGACCGAAAAATTGGTATTCAAGATGGATGGCCTCCACAGTACCCAGAAAGGCAACGGTTCCATCACGCTTGAATGGAACAAAGCAACCGGTGCCGACAGTTATGTGGTCACTTATAACGGCAGGATGCTCCGGACTGACACCAATACCTGTGTGCTGACCGGAATAGAAAAAGATACACCCTATGTGATCCGGGTTATGGCAGAAATGACAGGCGGTTTTAAGATGACCAGCAGCCCGATCATTGAAAAAATATATGACCTGAACCCGCAGACCGATTATGCCAGGGAGTTTATTAATCAATGTGACGGCCAGACATGGTTCATTGATGAGATAGAGAATCTTTTGAATCTGAAAGGACAATCTGTCAACACACTCCGTTCACGTGATGATCTGTCCACGATTTATGCCCTCGGTCTTGCGGATCGTAACATAAGCGGTGAGATTCCTGCCGCGATCGGTGAACTTAAGAACCTGCGCTACCTGTATCTGGCCAATAATAACCTGAGTGGGGAACTGCCAGCTGAACTGTATACACTGGCTCATCTGTCTGAAATGGATCTGACAGGCAATAGCTTTGAAGAGCAAAAGCATGAGGAACCTGAACCCTCGGAAGAATCAGAAGTAACAGAGGAATCGACTCATAGCTAATGATTTGTCAATCCTTAACAGATAAATTGCAAAATACTACGCAGATGTATAATTAGCGACATCTGCCATAATATAACGAGGTGGAATATACATATGAAAAAAGTCATGAGAAGAATAAAATCAACGATAGCTTTCCTGCTATGCTTCGTAATGGTTGCCAACAGTTCCGTACATATCGGCCATGCGGCGTATGCAATGGATATACAGCTCACCCTGAACAGCAACGGCTCTATCACATCTACTTGGGAGCCGGTTGATGGAGCAGTCAGATATGGCGTGATAATAGTCGATAGCCGGAGCACCGTTTATTATCGGTACGATAATCTGACGGGAACTACCCATACAAGCATTGCCAACCTGACCGATAACCAGACATATTATGTTTCTGTATCGGCCTATGACAGTACCGGATATTCACCGGCTTACGCAACGAAGACCATGTTGGTTCCGCTGGGATTTTACGATAACGTTCCCCTCGATGTGCCGGAAGATGTCGCGGCATCGGCAACAGCCGCTTCCGTGACTATCAGCTGGGATACGGTGAGCCGGGCCACCGGCTATGACGTCCTTTTTAATGGTAAAGTCTACGGTGTATCCGGTGCTTCCAGTACGTCTTGGAATATTACCGGCCTATCCCCCAAGACTTCCTACACCTATCAGGTCAGAGCCAAGAACTCTAAGTTGACCGGCGCATACAGTGCCGCCAGAACCATAACAACTCAAGCAACTCCGCTGAGTACCCCGGGCGGTGTCAGCGCCACAGCAACGTCAAGCTCCGCGACAGTCAGTTGGAGTGCCGTATCCGGCGCTACCGGCTATGATCTTCGTTTCGGCAGTACTACCTACAGCGTGACCGGCACCAGCCGGACGATGACCGGCCTGACTCCCGGCACAGACTATACGTATTCGATCCGGGCTAAAAATGCCGACACGACTAGCTCTTACAGCACCGCCAAGACCATTTCCACGCTCCCGACTGCGCCGACCACACCGTCCGGCATAGCCGCCACTGCCACCCATAACAGTGTCACGGTCAGCTGGAGCGCTGTCAGCGGTGCTGCCGGCTATGACGTCAAGTTTAACGGCACTGAATATGATGTCACCGGTACCTCCAAGGTATTTGCCGGCCTGTCACCGAAAACCGCCTACAGTTATTCTGTCCGCGCCAAGAACGCCGGCGGAACCAGTTCTTACAGCAGCCAGAAGAGCATCACGACCTCAGCTGCTCCCTTAAGCGTGCCGGCCAATGTCACCGCGATCCCAGCTACCAATTCCGTCACGGTGAGCTGGACTGCCGTCACCGGAGCCACCAGCTATGACGTCCGGTTGGGCGACAGCTCCTATAACGTGACCGCCACCAGCCGGACCTTTACCGGTTTAACGGCGAATAAAGCTTATACCTACACAGTCCGTGCCAAGAACGCCGATACCGCCAGTGATTACAGCACATCTCAAACTGTTACTACCCTCCCCGGTCCGCCCTCTCTGCCGGGCGGGATCGCAGCCACCGTCACCGCCGACTCGGTCACGGTGAGCTGGAACACGGTTACCGGTGCCACGGGCTATGAGGTTCTGTTTGACGGAACCGCCTACAGTGTCACCGCCACATCCCGAACCTTCACCGGGCTTACTTCCAGTACCAGTTATACTTATCAGGTCCGGGCCGTCAATGCCGGTGGAACCAGCTCCTACAGCAGCAGCCGGAGCATTACCACCCTTAAGGCTCCGCCGCCGGTGCCGGCTAATGTCACTGCCACCGCCACCTCCAGCAGTGCCACCGTCAGTTGGGACGCTTCGCCCGGCGCGACATCTTATGAACTGATTTTCAATGGATCGACTTCTACCGTGTACGGCACCTCCCGCTCCTTCGCCGGCCTGTCCCCGCAGACCGGCTACACCTATCAGGTACGGGCAAGAAATACGGCCGGTACCAGTGCTTACAGTGCGGCGAAGACCGTTACGACGCTGCCACAGAGCCCTGCGGTTCCGGCTAATGTCAAGGCGACGGCTACCAAGAACTCCATCACCGTCAGCTGGGATGCCGTGAGCGGCGCCACCGGCTATGACGTTAAGTTTGATGATACGGAATACAGCGTCACCGGAACCACCAAGACCTTTACCGGATTGACACCGGGAAGCCGTCACAGCTATGCCGTCCGGGCTAAAAATGCCGGCGGAGCCAGCATATACAGCACCGGCTACTATGTCACGACGATTCCCGATCCGCCGTCGGTTCCGACCAGTGTGACGGCCACGGCCAAAGCCCAGTCGGTGACGGTCAGCTGGAGCCGCGCCGACGGCGCTGCCAGTTATGAAGTCCTGTTCGGCGGCACCATCTACAGCGTGACAGGCACGTCACGGACGATCACCGGACTTAACCCCGAGACCGGCTACAGCTACCGGGTCCGGGCTGTCAATGCCGGCGGGACCAGTTCCTACAGTGCCATACAGAACATTACTACCCGCCCGCTGCCGCCGCTTCCGGACGATATCGGCGCTTCCGCCGACCGGGATTCCGTGACGGTCAGCTGGAGTCCGGTCGAAGGTGCCGAAACCTATGACATTATCTTTGACGGCGAGACCCATACGACGGAAGATACTTCCATAACATTTACCGGCCTGACGCCCGATACCGACTATACCTATCAGGTGCGGACGAATCATGCTGACGGCCAGAGCACGTTAAGCCCGGAACAGACGGTCAGGCTGGCTTCCGGCCTGCCGGAAGCCCCTGCCGATGTCACTGCCGTCACCACCGATGATTCCGTGACGGTCAGCTGGAGTCCCGCCGCGGATGCCGGCAGCTATGAAGTGACCTGCAACGGCAATACCACGGAGACGACAGATACTTCCGCTGTTTTTACCGGCTTCCAGCCGGATACCGAGTATTCTTACTCGGTGCGGGCCAAGAATGACAGAGGCGTCAGCCCATCAAGCCCGGTAAAGAAGGTCAGGACGGCACCGGCTCCGCCGACCGCCCCGCGGACCGAGAGAACCCCTGATTCCATTACCGTCAGCTGGGATCCGATCACCGGTGCCCTCAGCTATGACATCGAATTCGGTGACCAAGTGTACCGCGTCACGGTTCCTTCCAAGACCTTTGAAGGGCTAGCAGCCAATACGGATTATACTTACCGGATCCGGGTCAACAACAAAGACGGGTCCAGCGCCTACAGCCCATGGAAGACAGTGCGGACCGGGTCAAACCTTCCCGGTGTCCCACAGGACGTAAGGGCGGTCTCATCCTTTGACACCGTTACGATCAGCTGGCGGAACGACAGCCAGGCCACCGAATACGATGCCGTCCTCATCGGCGGCGGCACCGCCTTGCTTTCCGGGGGCGACGATATGACATATCCGTCATTGTTCCGGAGCGGCACGATGCTTGGCACCGGACTGAAAGCCGGGCAGGCAACGACTGACGGCACAGGTATCGCTGCTATGTGGGCCGGGCAGACCCCGGCTGACGGCACAGGAATAGATGTTTATGTATCCGCCCTAAGCCGCCCTTCTGAGGCGGTAACGGTGACGTCTACCAGCGGCGGGCGCACTTCGACGACATTCTATAACCTGGAACCGGACACGGATTATGAATACGAGGTTCGGGCCGGTAATCAATACGGATTCAGTGACTACAGCCCCAGGGAGACCATCAGAACCAAGCCGTCCCAGCAGACCGGGCTTTCACAAGCCGGGGCAGGCAAGACCTATCAGGACGGGACAGCTTCCCATCTGGGCCTTGACCCGGTGAACCCCCTGACCGGCGCGTTCGTCTGGAGCTATACTTTCCTGGAAGATTACGGTCAGGATATCCTTCACTTTACAACCATGTATGATTCCCGGCGGGATTCTCTGCCCCGGCCGCTGGGCCGCAAATGGAGCCATTGCTTTGACTACCTGCTGACTGTGGACGGAAACCGGGCTTATTTTGCCACCCCTTACGGGGAAGTGGCCCCGTTTGACATCGACTTGGAACATGACCTCTTCCAGCCGGCGGAAGGGTACGACATGGGTTACGTCCTGAGCCGCAAAAACGGCACCTCTCTGTCCGTCACTGCTCCGGACGGCACCGAATATGTCTTTAAAAACGGCGAATACCTAGAGCATATCATCGAAAACGGCCTAGTCTCCTACCAGTTCCGGGCCGACAGCGAGGGCCGTATAGTCAGCATCGCCGGCCGGCATGGCGGGATCCTTGATTTCGGCTACACCGGCGACCGTATCACCAGCGTGACGGATACCTTAGGCCGCCGCGTATACCTGACCTATGTCGGGGACGCCGACCTGGTCTCCGTTTCCGACCCCCTCGGCCATTCCGTGGCCTTTACCTATGATCAGGCCGGTCACCTCCTGACCGTCAGTGATTTTGCCGGCGATGTCGGCGTGACCAACTATTATGATTCTCAGGGGCGGGTAACCAGACAGGATACCGCCGGGCGCGGGACAGCCTATGTGTCTTATGAGGACTTGGATGAGTCGGAGCAATCTGATCAATCCGTCACTTTTACCGATGAACTCGGTGTCGATACCCGCTATACCTATAATGAGGCTCTTCAGGTCACCGCCGTGGAGACCGCCGGGAGCAGCATCCAAAACCGCTACAACGATGACGGCCAGCTCATATCCCAGACAGATGCCCTTGGCAATGTCACTTCGCTGGTGTATGATGAAGAAGGACGGATCACCGCCGTCACCTATCCCGACGGAACCACGGAGGAGATCATCTATAATACCAGAAACCTCCCGGTCAGGATCGTCAACCGGGACGGCACCGAGGTCCGTTACGGCTATGATGTCAGGAACAACCTGACATCGCTGACGGATGAGCGCGGCTATACCGAATATTTTACTTACGACAGCGATGACAACCTCCTGACCCATACCGATAAAAAAGGTGCCGTTTCCCACTACAGCTATGACAGCAGCGGCCATCTCTTCGCCTATACCGATGCGGAAGGGAACCTCTACCGCTACCTGCATAACGCCGCCGGCCGCCTCACCGCCTTTTCGGCTCCGTCAGGGAGCACGACGTCCTACCGGTATTCGGCAGCCGGCGACCTGACCGCCGTATCGGACCTGGACGGAAGCATCAGTTACGCTTATAACGAAAACGGCAGCCCGGTTCTGATCACCGACAAGCTGGGTTATGAGCAGCGCCTTGCCTACGACGCTGCCGGCCGCGTTTCTCTCGTGACCGACCTGGCGGGCAACGAATACCGCTATGCCTATGATGCCAGAGGAGCCCTGATTACCGAGACCGATGCCGCCGGCGGGGAAATCAGCTATGCCTATGACGACCTGGGGAACCTGATCTCCGAGACGGACGCTAACGGCAATACCACGGAATACGGCTACGATGCCGCCGGGCAGCTGCTCACGATTACGGATGCCCTCGGGAACCTGACCGCCTATGCTTACGACAGCATGGGCCGAACCATCTCCGTCACCGATCCTCTGAGCCATCAGACCCGGTTCGCCTATGACAGCATGGGCCGGACCACGTCTGTCACCGATGCCGCCGGCCACAGCACCGCCTATACCTATGACGAGGCCGGCAACCTCAAGAGCGAGACCGATGCCGCCGGGGCCGTGACCAGCTACGACTATGACGAAGCCGGCCACCTGACTGCCGTCACCGACGAAGCCGGAACCCTCAGCCTCAGTTACGACAGCCTAGGCCGGGTCACGTCCATCCGGGACAAGGACGGCCGGAGGGAGACCTACGGCTATGACGAAGACGGCAACCTGACCTGCGTCACCGACAAGGAAAACCGGCAGACCCTCTACACCTACGACAGCCTCGGCCACCTGACCGGCGAAACCGATGCCGCCGGCCATACCACCCGCTATGAATATGATGCCGCCGGCAACTGCACGTCCGTCACCGATGCCGCCGGCAACGAATACCGCTTCACCTACGACGCCAACGGCTTGGTCACACAGGAGACGGATCCCCTCGGCCACGTCACCGCCTACGGCTACGATGCTCTGGGCCGCCTCATCGCCGTCACCGACCCGCGGGGCCATACCGCTGTTATGGAATATGATGCCGCCGGCAACCTCGTCAGCGAGACTGACGCTCTGGGCGGGGAGCGGAGCTATACCTACGATGCCCTTTCGCGCCTCACCGCGATGCGCGACGAGGAAGGCTTTACCCAGTCCCTGTCCTATGACGCCGCCGGCAGCCTGGCCTCCTATACCGATGCCGCCGGCCACCGCTGGGACTATGAGTATGATGCCCTCGGCCGCCCTACGGTTTCCCGCGGCGAAGACGGCAGCAGCTATACCATGGAATATGGCCCGACCGGCCTGCTGGCCGCCATCACCGACCAGGAAGGCGCCCGGACTGCCTACGCTTATGACAGCCTCGGCCGCCTGACCGCCGTTACCGATGCCCTCGGCAACAGCACCGGCTACACCTACGATGCTCTCGGGAACGTCACGTCTCTGACGGACGCAAGAGAAAACGTCATAGAATACGAATATTCCCCGGCGGGGAACCTCCTGAAGGTGACCGCTCCCGGCGGCCATGCCACCGAATATACCTACGATGCCCGGGACCTCCTCCTGACCGCAGCGGATCCCCGCGGAGCCGAGACAGCCTATGCCTACGACGCCCTCGGCCGCCTCGTCTCCGTGAACGACGGCCGGAAGTCGGAAACCTACACCTACGACCTCCTCGGCAACCAGACCCGGAAAGAGATTGACGGGATACTGGCCGCGTCCTACCAGTACAATGAGGGCGGCCAGATGATAGCGCGGACTGAGGCCGGCTCGGCCTACAGCTACACCTATGACGGGCGCGGCAACCAGACCGGCGAGAGCCGCGACGGCCTCCCGTCCCGTGCCTACGAATACGACGCTACGAACCGGATGACAAAGGGCCTCAACCTGGAGACCGGCGAAAGCACGGAATACACCTACAACGGCCTCGGCATGCGGGTCAGGAATATCCAGACTCTGGCCCCGCTCGACGGCGGCTACCGGAGCTATCTGGGAGAAGCAGCGGACGGGCCGGAGACGGAAGGAACGGAGACCGGAAGCCAAGGCGCGGGAAGCCAGCTGCCGGCCAGCCTACAGCAGGAAGGGATCCTGCCGGAGATCTACCGGACGAAGGACACCAGCTACGTCATCGACTACTTAAGCAGCGGCGTAAACAACGAGCTGATGGCATACGAGGACGGCGTCGGCATAACCCGGACCGCCTACGGCCTAGGCGGCGGACGCCTGAGTCAGGACGTAATTACCATGCCGGAAGCCACGGCCCCCCGTGCGGACATCGCCGGAAACCTGACCGGGAACGCCTATTTCCAGAACGACATCCGCGGCAGCCTCCTGTTCGCCGCAGGTGGAGACGGCGAGGTGCTGCGCTACGCCGGGCGCGATGCCTGGGGCGGGCTGACAGTCCCGCTCCCCTCCGACGTAAATACCGCCGGGATCGAAGAACGGTTCACCAACCACGGCTACGACGAAGCCATCGGCAAGTACTTCGCTCAGGCCCGGTTCTACGACCCGGCCACGGGCCGGATGATGGCCCGCGACCCGCTGGAAGTGGGGCTGAACCCCTACCTGTACTGTGAGGACGACCCGGTCAATTATACCGACCCGACGGGCGCACTTTTGGGGAAAGTGTTAGGCGTTGTGGCAGAGACTATTCTCGGCGGGGCATATACCGGATTACGGTCTATCGAGGAGCAGAAGAAGAACGGCGGGAAAGTTGATTTCTGGAAGACGCTCAAGGATATCGGCAAAGGGGCAGGCACCGCACTGGGGAAGAGCATCATATCGGTCGTCAACCCGAAGGCCGGGCTATCGATGCTGGGCAACCTCGGCTTGGACATGATCGGCAATGTCGTCGATAACGTGAAAAAGACCGGGAAGCTCGGACTCTTAGACGCAGCGAAAGGCGCGATGGACGACTACCTGAACTTCACGCCGTCCCAGAAGAAGAAAGAAACGGCGGCACTGCCGCAGGAAGTGCCGACAGCAGCTAAGACAGCTAAGGAATCGGCAGCCCGTTCGGTATCCGGCACCAACAGCACGGCCACCGGCGGAGGAAACCGGAGAGGCAGCACAGGAAGCTCGGCATACGGAAACCCGTCAGAAAGCACGCCGGGACTCCCCAGTACCGCCCCGATCCCGGCATCCCGCGACCCGAAAG